>CADBAY010000048.1 GCA_902792815.1 uncultured Bacteroidia bacterium | reverse complement strand
CTTTGAAATCAAGGACGGCGAGTTCGTCGCTATCATGGGCCCTTCGGGCTGTGGCAAGTCCACTCTGCTCAATATCCTGGGTCTACTGGACAATCCGACAAGCGGCAGTTATGAACTCCTTGGCACCGAAGTCGGCGGCCTGAAGGAGAAGGAACGCACCAAGTTCCGGAAAGGGAACATCGGCTTCGTGTTCCAGAGCTTCAACCTCATCGATGAACTCAATGTCTATGAAAACATTGAGCTCCCGCTGCGCTATCTGAACATTTCGGCCTCAGAGCGTAAGCAGAAAGTCACGGAGATCATGAAGCGCATGGCCATCAGTCACCGCGCCCAGCACTTCCCGCAGCAGCTCTCCGGAGGTCAGCAGCAGCGCGTCGCCATTGCCCGTGCCGTGGTGGCCGGCCCGAAGCTGATCCTCGCCGATGAACCCACCGGTAACCTCGACTCCAAGAACGGTAAGGAGGTGATGAACCTGCTGAAAGAACTGAACCAGGAAGGCACCACCATCGTGATGGTCACGCACTCCCAGAAGGATGCGGCTCAGGCCCAGAGGACAATTGACCTCTTCGACGGTCAGATAGTCAGCGATGTGAAGAACGAGCTTTAATGAGACGTAGTTCTGATATTCTGATCAAGGTACTCTCCCTGGGCATCGGGTTGGCCGTGGGAATTGTGCTCATTGCCAAGGTGTTCTTTGAACTGAGTTATGACAGCTTCTACAAGGACATCGACCGGGTGTATACCATCAATACCTGGATCTCCATGCAGGGGAATGAGAAGGACTATGGCCAGGTGAGCGGCGCCGTGGCCGTGGGCTTCATGGAGGAGGTCCCCGGCGTTGAATGTGGCACGCGTACCACGTATTCTTCAAGGTCTTCGACAGGCCCATCCTGGCCGGAGACCCGGTGAAGATCCTCGGTAGGTGGGGCGGCGTGATGGTGAGCCGGAGTTTTGCGGAGAAGATCCTTCGCTCCGCTCAGGATGACATCTCCACCGTTATCGGCAGGCAGATTTACAACGAGGATATGGCAGGTCTGAAACTGCCCATTGAGGGGGTCTTTGAGGACTTCCCGAAGAACGGCTCCCTGGACTACGATATCCTGCTGGCCATCGAGACCTACGGCAAGCAGAGCACGGACAACTGGAACGGCAACGACCGGTATAAGGGTTATGTGAAGCTGCTGCCGGGCGTGGACCCGAACACTCTGGCCGATGGTATCCGAAAGATGCAGGAAGCCCATCAGCCGCTGGAGATGATTGAGGCGCAGGGGAACACCTTCCGTTATTTCCTGAAGCCCTTCAGCAAGCTGCACACATCGGCCCCAGAAGTGCACCAGACGGTGATTTTGCTGTCCATTGTGGCGGCGCTGCTCATCCTGATTTCCCTCCTCAACTACATCCTGATTGTGATTTCCTCCCTGGTGAAGCGTTCCAAGGAAGTGGGCGTTCGCAAGTGCTACGGCGCAGAGGGTAAGCACATTTATGGAATGCTGACGAAGGAAGCGCTGCTGCATATCCTGCTCTCTCTGGTGCTGGCTGGGGCAATCATCTTTGCAGGCCGAAGCATCGTAGAGAACCTGCTTGGGGTTCCTTTCCAGACGCTGCTGGTGCCGCAGAGCATCGTGGCCATCGTAGCTGTGATCCTCTTTGTGCTGGTGATTTCGGGCCGGCAATACCAGAAAGTGTCCCATGCCGATACAGGTTACGACTACAAGAATCTGTACTACTTTGACATGTTCGACGGAGACCGGCAGGCGTTGACGCGGGCACACCAGACACTGAAAAGTCTTCCGGAAGTAAGCGCTGTGGCAGCCGCCTACAATCTACCATTCCAGGGCTCCAGTGGAGACAATGTGTACCTGCCCGATGACGATCGCGAACTGTTCAATATCGCCGACCAGTATGAGTGCTCGAGCGATTTCTATGACCTGATGGGAATCCAGTTCCTGGAAGGCCGGGCACCCAAGGATTCCTCAGAAATCGTTGTGGATGAGAAGTTTGTGGCCAAGATGGCGGAGTTTAC
>CADBAY010000047.1 GCA_902792815.1 uncultured Bacteroidia bacterium | reverse complement strand
CCGTCATCGCCTGCATCGCCGCCTACTTCGTGGCCCACAAATGGCTGGAGCAGTTTGCCGAGAAGGTGTCGCTGAATCCGCTGTATTTCATCGGCGGAGCGGCCCTGGTGCTGCTGATTGTGCTGGGCGTGGTGGTGCTGAACTGCCTGAGGATTGCCCGGGCGAATCCCGTGGAATCGTTAAAGAACGAGTAGTATGAAGAGTTATCTAAAATTCTTGTCCCGCAACAAGCTCTACACCGCCATTGAGGCGGTGGGGCTGGCCGTGAGTCTGGCGTTTGTAATCATCATAGGTTCCTATGTATGGCAGCAATATGCCGTGACGTGGGAGAATCCAGACCGGGAGCGGGTTTATGTGCCTGAATCGAGTCCGTTTCCAGGATCTGCAATGTAGTGGTACATCCTGTCATTCGGGGAGAGAATACGGAGGCAGAAAGCGTTGGCGTAGAACCGGAGTTCTTTGAGATATGTCCTCAGTTTCGCTTTGTGAAAGGCTCAGCAGATGTGCTTTCAGCTCCGACTAATGCCATTCTTTCAGCCTCTTTTGCCAGAAAGCACAGCCTTTCGGTAGGTGAAGCTCTTGACATCAGTGGGAGCAGCTATGTGGTGGGTGCCATATTGGAGGACCTTAAAGGTACGGTCATCAAGCCTTATGATATATTCCTCAATGCTGCTGTTTACAAAGACGAGTGGCAGCCATTCGATAATTACGGCAGTACGGTCACACTGATCAAGGTCCGGCCGGAAACTGACAGAAAAGAGCTATATGATAAACTTGAGAGTGTTTGCAAGGATGTATATTCAAGTATCTATGGGCAATCTTTCTTTGAACATCTGGAACTCTCTCGATATGATGAATTGTTTTTCAAGGAGACGGAGGGATATGATGAATTGTTTTTCAAGGAGACGGAGGGATTTTTCAGACATGGAGACAAAGCGACACTCAGAATTCTGATGCTGGTTGGGCTTCTGCTCCTTCTTTCGGCCATTCTGAACTACATCAACCTGTCTGTCGCTCTCACCGGAAAGAGGGCAAAGGAAATGGCCGTGAGGCAATTGTCCGGAGCATCAAGGGCCGGCATTATCTGGAAGTACGTGGCCGAATCCATCGCGTTTACCGCAGTTTGCTTTGCGGCCGGTCTATTGCTTGCGGAAGCCTTCTGCCCGGCTATGAATGCGCTTTTGAACAATCCGGATATCCCGATTAAAGTCATCTGGTCTCCTGGTTATGTATTTGCATATATCGTCATCATTCTGCTTGTGGGAGTGCTCTGCGGTATCTTCCCGGCCATGATGGCGGGCCGCTATAAACCCGTGGATGTAATGAAAGGTGGATACCGGCGCCGAAGCAAAATGGTATTCAGCAAGGTATTCATTGTGCTTCAGAATGCACTGGCGGTCATCCTGATAGCGTTGGCCATCACGATGGAGGCACAGATGCGAAAGACACAGGAGCGACCGATGAACTGCAACATTGAGAACATCTTCTTCCTCAAAGATTTTTCCGGTGAGGACAATGCTCCTTTGAAAGATGCCCTTGAGGCTCTCCCGTGCGTAAAACGAATCGGAAGAAGTTCAGGAGTGCCCGGCAGTATTAATATGGGCCAGTATAGCACTACCCGGGATGGACAGGACATCCTTTACAAACTGATCAGGATGGACAGTACCGCTTTTTCGATGTTCGGATTTGAGATTCTGGAAGACTTCCATGCCCCGCAATTCAATAGCGTCTGGTTCTCGGACAAGAGTTTTGCCGCAACCGGCTTCGACTCGGACTATCATGACATCAGCGGCACGCTGAGCAGACGGACGAAGGGCTGCGAACAGGTTGCCGGCGTTTTCAAATCTTTCCCGACGAATAATGCCAATATTGGGGAAGAAGACTATGCCATCGTTTCGCTAATGCGCTCTGAAGACATCCCTTTCGCCGGGTGGGTCATAGAAACCACCCCGGACCGGAAAGCAGCGAAAGCGCAGATCATGGAAGCTTACGATAACTGCATCAAGGGCAAGCAGATCTACGGCAGCTTAGCTTTCTGGGTTGACGAGAACATCGCCGAGGCATGGAAACCAGCGCGCAACAACATGCGTCATACATGGTGCTGGTAGGGATTGCCTGCGTCATCGGCATTCCGATTGCGGTCTATGCCGCGCAGGAATACCTCAAAGATTTCATTTACAGGCTGGAAGGCTATTGGTGGATTTTCGTGGTGGCCGTGCTGCTCACCGGGCTTATCGCGTTTGTCTCTGTCATCTGGCAGGTATTGAAGGCGGCAAAGACGAATCCGGCAATTGAATTGAAAAAAGAATAATGTTGATAATCCCGGTCCAACTGGGATGACGAATGTGATATGATTCTACGAAACTTAAAGAGCCTCATCCGCCGGTATCCGGTGGCGGTGGTCCTGAACTTCACTGGGCTGGTGGCAGCCTTTGTTGCCTTTGCCCTGATCTTCCTGCAAGCGGATTATGAGCTGTCGTTTGATAAGTGCCATCCGACGGCGGACCGGGTGTTCCGGGCCGACAAAAAGGGCGATGAGTCGCTGTTCAGGAATATCCTCCCGAGAGGCTTTGCCGATGATATCATCAGTTCATCGGCCCATATTGAGGCGGGGTGTACGTTCATGCCTTTTATCGGGGAAATCTATTTCTCCGTGGCAGAGGGCGGAAAGGCCCCTGCAGGCTACAAGCGGGACCTTGTTTTTGTATCGGAAAGGTTCATCGATGTATTCGGTATCAAGATGATCGAGGGGGATTCACACGCGCTGGAGGGCCCCAATTCCGTCATCATCCCCCGGTCGCTGGCGGAGAATCTCTTCCCCGGTGAGCTGGCGACAGGTAAGCTTCTGAAAACGGATACCAAATATATGGAACTGCCCCGGGAAATCACGGTGACGGGCGTGTATGAAGATTTTCCGACGAATACGCAGTTGGGCAATGACCTGTACCTAACTGTCGGAGACCTTCAGAAAGGAAATTACGGTGGGGCCAACTTTGTATGCTATCTGCTGCTTGACGATGCCGGCAACGCGCAGGCGGTGGCCGATGAATTCAATGCTCATTTCGACTTTCCTCCGCAAGGAGACTGGCTAACACCCATCGAACTGATGCCGTTGACAAGCATCTATTTCCGGAACGAAGGCAATGTGTATAAGAGCGGCAGCCGCTCGCAGTTGCTCCTGCTCATTGCCATCGCCATCCTGATCCTGGGTATCGGCCTAATCAACTTTACCAATTTCTACGTGGCGCTTACTCCGCTGCGTATCCAGAGTGTGAACCTGCAGAAGATCCTGGGGTCCTCTACCCGGCGGCTGCGTGCCCTGGTGGTGGCGGAGGCGGTCATCTGGTGCATCTGCGCCTTTGTGGTGGCCGCCCTGCTGCTGGGGCCGGTTTCCGATGCACTGCTGACCCCCGGGGCGTGCTGATGCAGTCATTCTCGATTGGCAAGCATTGGGGGCTGCTGCTGTTCGTCGGTACGGTCGCGGTAGCTACCGGTATTATTGCCGGCATCTGGCCGGGTATCTATTCCACGAGTGGCCAGCCGGCGATGATCCTGCGGGGCAACTATGGCCTGTCGGCCTCCGGTAAGAACCTGCGGACTATTCTGGTGGGCGTGCAGTTCGTGATTTCTACGGCGCTGCTCATCTTCGTGCTTTTTGTTCAGCGACAGAGCAAGTTCATGCAGGAGTATCCCTGCGGCTACAATAAGAATAACCTGGCGGTGGTGAATATTGGCGGCGAGAACGGCCGAGCGAAGTCCGACTGGCTGCGGGAACAGCTGTGTGCGCTTCCTGAAGTGAAGGACGTAGCCTACGCGAATGATCTCATCGGCGGCTCGGATACTTATATGACGGAAGGTGCGGATTTCGGTGACGGCCAGGTGTCGATGAGCATGATCTACTGCAGCTGGAATCTGCCGCAGGTGCTGGGGCTGGAACTCCTCGAAGGAAGGGATTTCAATGAAGGCGAGTTCGGCCCGATTCTGTTCACGCAGGATCTCAAGGCGCACGGCGCCGAGATGGAGGTATATGCCGATGAATTCGGCGACGGAGCGCCCATTGTGGGATTCATCAAGAATGTGAATATCACTTCCATGCGCAAGGCCGATTCTCCGGTGGCGTTCCAGGTGCATACCCCAAAGGGGCACACCATGCCGTTCGCTTATCTCCGGCTGACGGAAGGCTCCGACCGCCTGGCTGCCACCGAAAAGATCCAGACCATCCTCCGGGATATGGATCCGACGATGCCTTTCGAGGTGCAGTTCTACGATGCCATCGGCAAGAACCTGTACAGCGGCGAGGAGCGCCTGCGGCTGGCCGTGTGGCTGTTTTCCCTGCTGGCGGTGTTGCTGTCGCTGGTGGGCATCTGGGGCCAGGTGCTGATGGACGTGCAGTACAAGCGGATGGAGATTTCCGTAAAGCGGGTGTTCGGGGCCGATATGGGCCAGATTACCAGCGAAGGCCTGATGCTGTATCTGAGGACGGTAGCCATCTGTTATGTGATTGCGGCGCCCATCG
>CADBAY010000046.1 GCA_902792815.1 uncultured Bacteroidia bacterium | reverse complement strand
AATCGCCTTGTTGGCGCTGGCAATATTGGCCCGGACATCGCGCTCGAAATGAGCATCATGCAGCTTAACGATGCGGAATCCATTCCGGAATTCATCCGCCTCATCGGCATCGTGATCGTCACCGTATTGTTCCAGAACGGCATTCACCATCAGCGCCTCCGTTTCCTTGGCCCGGGACGGATCTTTCAGCTTTAAATAAGCTGCGAAAGACCACTCACTTGGCGTGTCAAGGTATCGGTCACCAAGATTGACAAGTACGCCATAATGCATACTGTAATTCTTGGGCATATCCTTGAAGACGCCAATGACGCGAACCTCCACTCCGTTACCGGCCTTGAAAGTTTTGCCGACGGCACTTTCGTCTCCAAAGAATATTTTCGCATATTTCTCGCTCACTACGGCTGTCTCGCCGGCGGTGAATTCCCGTGCCGAGCCCTCGACCCACTCAAATGGGAACACGGAGAACATGGAACTGTCAACCGGGGCAGAGGGAACGGACAGCACCGTCTCTTCACCATCTTTCTTTAATGTAACCTCCTGGGCCATCCATCCAAAGGTTCCCACCGCCTCGATATTGGGGCTGGCCGCCTTAGCGACCTCAATGATCGGCCGGGAGAAATAGGTGCCGTACAGCCCTTTGTCCATCCAATTATTCTCCATCCGGAACACCTGCCCGTGCCCTTTGAAATTGGCGTCATAGGTCGTATCCCAACGCACCTGCACCATCAGGATCATCGCCGCCGCAAAAGCGACGCTCATACCCAGGATATTGATCAGCGTCGAAACGCCTGTCTTTCTGAATACTTTCATTGCTATTCTTTCTTCAACGCCTCGGCGGGGTTTGTCTGAGCAGTCTTGACACTCTGGTAGAGCACGCTGATTGCGGCTATAATGGCAACCGCCAGTCCGGCAAGGGCGAATATCCACCAGTGAAGGTTGATTCGATGGCCGTAGCCAGAGAGCCAGCGATTCATGATGAACCAGGCAATCGGCACGCCGATGACAAATGCGATTCCTACCATCTTCATGAACGACAGCACCAGTTCCTTCAGCACGCCGGAGTAATCGGCCCCGAAGACTTTCTTCACCGATACGCTGCGGATTTCCTGCTGCATATAGTAGGAACTCATCGCAAAGAGGCCAAGCGCGCTCACCAAGATGGACAGCAGCGTGAAGATGAGGACGATCTTGAGCACCCGGCTCTCGTCAGAAAAACCGTCCTCTATCATTTCCTCGATGTACTGGGCTTCGAAGAGCCGGTCCGGGAAGACTTCCTTGCAGGCGGCTTCCACCTGGTCGCCGGTGGTTTTCACCAGGAGTACCCAAGGATAATCGTCATCCGGATTCTCCCCTCGATTGTAGATAAGTGCGGCGCTCTGGTCGGCCTCCAGGGGACGGATCTTGAAATCGTAATAAATACCGCCAATCTGACGGGTTCCATTCTTGGCCGACAGGAATTCCGTGGCCGTTTCCTCTATGCCAATCTGCTTGAAGGCGTACTCATTGAGCCACCAGGCACGCTGATGGTTGTCCTGCTTCACTTTCAGACCAAGGATATCGAAGTATTTATCATCGCCCTGTATTTGCTGGAATGACACCCAGCGCCCGTCCGGCAGTTCCATGGTCCAGTTATTTGTTCCGCCCAGCGGAATGCCGTCGCCTTGCCCTACTTCTTCCACGCAGGGTTCAGCACGCAGGCGGTCCAGCAGCGGCCGAATCTGCCCAGTCTGGCCGAAGGCATTGTCAACCACGAGGATATCCTTAGTATTGTAGCCCAGGTCGGCCGTAACCAAGTGCCGGATCTGAAGCCCCATTGTAAGGGCGCTCACCAGCATGATGATGGCCACCACATTCTGCACGATGATGATGACTTTGCTATAAACCGTCTTGGTCTTGAGTCGGAGCGTGCCGCGCACAATCTCGATGGGCTGTGCCTGCTGGATCAGCAGGGCCGGGACGATGCCGGACAGGACGCCCAGCAGGGCGATAAAGCCCAGCACCAGCAGCACATTGACGGGCGTAACCGCCTTGAAGATGGAAACCTGGTACTTCAGGATCTGCGATGCAAGCGGAGAAAGCGCTTCGGCCAGCAAGATGGCCAGCAGCATCGAGATTCCGCAGATGAGGGTGCTCTCGGAAATCACTTTCAGGAAGATGCTGCGCTTGTCGGCACCAACAAGGCGCCGGGTGGCCATCTCCTTTGCCCGGAAACCCGTCAGGGCCGTCGTCATGTTGAT
>CADBAY010000045.1 GCA_902792815.1 uncultured Bacteroidia bacterium | reverse complement strand
TGACCAATCGGATCTTTATCCCCGAAATGGACATTGGCGAACTCCCGGCTCACCATACAGCGGTCCCAGGACACACGCCAGTCGGCTTTGTTGCCTTCCTCCAGGTCATAGCTGAACATCTCAAAGAAGGTACTGTCCGCAGCCATCGTGCTGCCATATACCAACTCTCCTCCAATGGTAAAAGCATCAGCCGAAGCCACGTTAGCCACGCAGCAACCCTTTTCAATTTCAGGAAAATTGTTTTTCAGGTGCTTATCCAGCCAATAGCCCATCGTAACGTTATCCTCATTGGCAATCACATAGATCCGGTCCGCATTCTTCTGGAACGAATCTGTTGACAGCTGCCGCTGGACATAAGCTGCCAGCAGGAGCACAAATGCCATTGACACCGTGAGGCCAACAAGGTTGATAGCCCCGTATAACTTATTCTTCTTTAAGAAGTTCCAAAAACTCTTCATTGCTTAAAAAACCAATACATCACTATCACCATACGTATCATACCCGGAGGTAATCACCCTTTCGCCGGGCTCCAGGCCTTCCAGCACCTCGTAGTACTGCGGGTTCTGGCGGCCGATGCGGATTTCCCGTTTTACGGCCTTGTTGCCCTCCTTGTTCACCACATAGATCCACTTGCCGCCGGTCTTCTGGTAGAAAGTGCCGCGGGGGATAATCACAGCTTCTTCCGGCTGGCCCAACTGGAGATTGAGGTAGTAAGTCTGACCGCTGCGGATGTTGTCCGGCTGCTCGCCGTCAAATTTGAAATCGGCCTTAAACTTGCCGTCGCGGACCTCGGGATAAACCTTGCGGATGACGGTGGAATAGGTCTCGCCCTGACGTTCGAAGGTAGCCTCCAGGCCTGCGATGACGCGGTCGATATAGTGCTCATCTATCTGAGCCTCAACTTTGTAGGTCCCCACGGAATTGATCTGGCCAATCTTGGTGCCGGCGGCGATGCTCTGGCCCAGGACAACGTCCAGCAGGCCCAGTTCGCCGTCGATTGGGGCTTTCACGATGAGGTTGCTTTTGCGCCTGCGAATCATGGACATATTGAGCTGCATATTCTCCAGGCTCTCCTCCATACGGTCAATCTGGGTGCCGCGGTAGAGGCTGTCCTGCTTGGAGCGCTCGGCCATAAGGTCGTACTTCTGCTTGGCCAGTTTATAGTCTTCTTCTGCCTTGAGGTATTCTTCCCTGGCGATGAGCTTATCCTCGTAAAGGGCCTTCTGCTGCTCATAGGCGCGCCTCAGGCGGTCCACCTGCATGCCGTACTCCAGCACGTTCTGGCGCACGTCCAGTTTCTGCTGCTCCATCTGGATCTGGGTGTTGCGGAGGATGTTTTCCTTCTCCGCCAACTCAGCCTCGGAATTCAGGATTTGCAGATCCAAGTTGTCGTTATTCAGGATGAGGATCGCGTCGCCGGCCTTGACCGGGGAGCCTTCCTCAATGAGGATCTTCTCTACGATGCCGCCTTCCTGCGGGCTCAGCTGGATGGTGGTCATCGGCTGCACACGGCCGCTGATGCGGATATAGTCGTTGAATTCGCCCTTGACGGCACTTGATATCGTCACGGTATCCTTATCCACGCGCAGGGTCTTGTTGTTCGGCCTTGCAATCAGGTAAATCACAAGTTGTTCGGCCGGGCAATCAGGTAAATCACAAACACCAGAAGTAGCGCCCCCAGCCACCAGGGCAGGGCCTTTTTCGTGAACGCTACGCGCCACCCGGTTTTCTTCTCGATAATCTTATCCATAGTTTCTTACTGATTTACATATTCAACACCATTGTAATAGCGGACCACTGCCTGCTTGATGAGGTACTTGAACAGGCTGTTCATTTCATCGGCCTGGGCCTTGAGGAAATTGTTGCAGGCCGTCTGGAACTCCAGCGGAGAGATGAGGCCCTGCTCCAACTTCTTGAGATTGAGGGTATAGGCCTCATTCTGGACATTGACCTTGCGGAGGGCCTGCTGGTAAGCCGTGGCGGCACCGTCGCGGTCCTGGACGGCCCTTCTCACCTCACTCTCCACATCCCGGCGTTTCTGGTCCAGCTCGGCCGTGGCCTTTTGGAGCGCATTCCGCTTCTTGGAAATGCGGGAAGCCTTGGCCAACCGGTCCCAAATGGGAATACTCAGGGACAACTGCACATATTCACCCATATTGTTGCGGAACTGGGTGCCAAAAGGGTCCGTGGGTTGATTCGGATAGGTAAAGTAGTTGGTATTCCATCCTCCATACAGGCCGATGGAAGGCATCAACTGCCATTTGGCGGTGGAAAGCTCGCGCTTTGCATTGAGCTCCTTCCAGGAAGCCATGTTCACGCCCGGGTTGTGGTCCAGGGCGAAGTCCACCACAGAAGATGTGGAAACGGGTTCGATTTCCCATTCAGGCATGGATGTGTCAATCACCAGCTCCTCATCCACCGGCCAGAACATCAGGTCGGCCAGCTTCATCTTCTCGCTCTGGTACTTGTTGAAGGTGTTGGTGAGGTCGTACTGACGGTCGGCCAGGTCGGCCTCCATCTGGATCACGTCGGCGTGGCCCTTCTGGCCCAGCTCTTCCTGGCGC
>CADBAY010000044.1 GCA_902792815.1 uncultured Bacteroidia bacterium | reverse complement strand
TCGTCCCGGATGAAGCCGATGAGACCAAGTAGTGCGATCAGCAGGCTGAACACAGCGCCGATGGCCATTGTATTCCGCATCTTCTTGCTGTCGGCGTATGCCGCCCGCATCTGCTCCTCGTAGGACAGGATGTTGATTTCCCGGCCCTCCAAGGCCTTCTCCAGCGCTTGACGAACCTTTGGTAGTGCCTCCGGCCGGACTTTGAAGAAGGTATGCGGCATCCATGAACTCATGCTGCCAATCTCACCATAGAACAGGGCGCTGGGACGCGGGTCCACGCCGGTCAGGTTGCCGATCAAGTAGCTCTTGTAGACACCGGAAATGGTGAAATAACGTCTTCCAGTATCGTCCGAACGGTCGTGGCCGGTAATGAACACCTGCTTGCCTACAGCACCGTCGCTCCAATCCGCGAACTCAGCCATTTTCTTTACAAACTTCTCATCCACTACAATTTCGGATGAATCTCTTGGCGCGCGGCCCTCCAGGAATTGAATTCCCATCAGATCATAGAAATCCGGTGAGCATTCATACTGGTCGGCGATATTGAAGAGTTCCCGGTCATCATTCGGCAGATAAACATTGTCGCCGTTGGAGCCCTGGAAGGGCAGATTGTAGGCAGCTGCTACAGCGCTTACTTCCGGAATACTTCGCAACGTCTGGGCTGCCCTGACAAGAGACTGCCTATCTCCGTCGAACATGTCAAAGTAATACAGGTTCTTGTAGTCGTAACCCGTATCGGCGTTGGATACCTTCTGATACTGTCGGCCAATGATGAGCATCATCACAACCAGGAACACGTTGATGAGTACTTGCACACCCAACAGCCCCAGTTTCCAGTTGCGGGAATTCTCCGTATAGTTCTTCAGCGCCGCATACACCGGAACTCGCTGGTACAGTTCGGCCGGAACGACAATCGAGATGACCAGCACCAGCAGGATCACGGCTGCTATGGCCATGATACTCTGCGGCACAAGCAGCGTCTGGAAAGGCACGCCCAGCAGATTCTCCACGATGCTCCGGCCGGCAAAGATGATGGCCGCAGCCAGTACCAAAGAGAGCACAATGTGCAGCAGCGCCTCTTTGGTAAGCATTCCATAGATGTGCTTTCCTTCCGCGCCATAGCATTTGCGCACGCCCACTTCCTTGGAGCGCTTCACCATCGAAGAGATGACGATCAGGATGTAATTCAGCAGGGAGATCAGGATGAGCAGGGCCGCCACAATCGAAAGCAGAATCACCTGCGACCTCACATCCGGATCGGACGTGTGCAGCGAGCTGAACGGTTTCAGGAAGTATCGCAAGCTGGTTCCCTGTGCCTCAATCCGCTCCAGCGGCTGGTGGGCCTCCTGCATCTTCCGAATGGCATCCGTAAGGGTGTTCGGGTCCACACCAGGCATCAGTTTTACATAGCCTTTATATCGGTCATTGCCCAGCCAGTTATCCGTGCTATTCTTGCCGTAGGTATCCATTGACAGCAGGATATCGTAGTCCAGGCTGCCGTTCTTCGGGAAGTCCTCAAAAACGCCTTCGATGGTCAGCTTCAGGCCGTCCATGTCCGCATTGCATATCTGCTTGCCGATGCACTCCTGAACGCCGCCCATCTTTTCGGCGAAGCTCCGGTTAACCAACACCGAGCCCCATTTGCCCAGCACCTTTACGGGATCACCGGCCAGAATCGGCCGGTCAAAGACCTGGAAGAAGCAGGTGTCGGCACAGACAAGGGTACCAGACAATTTATTGCCATTTTCATCCAGATAGGTATTTCCGTTGAACACATATGTGGTGCGGGTGCCAGCCTCAACGCCTGGCACTTCATCCATAAAGCCCACGGCAACAGCGCCGCTCACCTGGCCATAATCTTTCTCCTCTCCTTGGTGCGAGTACCAGGTGCGAATCGTGTACACCCGGTCGATGTCCTTGTAGAAACTGTCGTAACTCAGCTCGAAGAATACCTTGGCAATGAGCACGATGCCCACGGCCAGCCCGATGCCCAGGGAGAGGACTTTGATTAGAATATCTGAGTTTTTCTTCATATATTTGCAGAACCCA
>CADBAY010000043.1 GCA_902792815.1 uncultured Bacteroidia bacterium | reverse complement strand
CGTGAAGAACGGCACCTACTGCACGCCCAAGTCGGACAGTATCCTGCCCAGTATCATCAACCGCTCGCTGATGGACCTGTGCCGCGACCTGGGAATACCCGTCGAGCAACGGCATATACCCGTGGAGGAACTGGGTGAGTTTCAGGAGGCCGCCTCTTGCGGAACAGGCGCTGCCATCAGTCCCATCAACCGAATCACCGACCCTGACAACGGCGTCGTCTATGATTACGGCGAGGACGCGGGACCTGTGTGTCAGTTGCTCTACAAGACCCTCCGTGACATCCAGTTTGGCCGCTCTGAAGACAAGCACCACTGGTGCTATATAATATAACACTATATAATATAACAATGAAATCTTTAGCAAGGCGAGTGTAAGCTCGCTTACACAACTCGCCGAAGTAAAGATTGCCAGATTTTTAATTTATTAAAAATATGAAGAAACATCTTTTGACATTTGCCGTAATGCTCGGCTTCGCAGTGGCTTTCACCAGCTGCAACTACAACGACCTTGTTGAGGAACAGGAAGAAGTCAACCAGGCTTGGTCTGAAGTAGAGAACCAATACCAGCGTCGTATGGACCTGATTCCGAACTTGGTGAATACCGTTAAGGGCTATGCCGCTCATGAGGAGAACACTCTGACGGAGGTTATCACGGCTCGCTCTAACGCTTCTTCTATCACTATTCAGGCCGACGATCTCAACGAAGAGAACTTCGCCCGCTTCCAGGCAGCTCAGGATGAATTGTCCCGCGGCTTGGGCCGACTGATGGCTGTGGCTGAGGCCTATCCCGACCTGAAGGCCAATGAGAACTTCCAGGAACTGCAAGCGCAGTTGGAGGGCACGGAGAACCGCATTGCTGTGGCTCGTCGCAAATACAATGAAAAGGCCGCCGATTACAATGCTGAGATTCGCAAGTTCCCTACGCTGATCTATGCCGGCTGGTTCGGGTTTGAGAAGAAACCGTATTTCCAGGCCGCTACAGGCGCTGACAAGGCTCCTACGGTACAATTCTAAAACGCCGCTACGATGAGAAGATTCCTTCTCTCCATACTCTTCTGTGTGCCCACGCTGCTTTGGGCGGATTTCCCTGAGGCCACCAACCGCATGGTCAACGACTTTGCGGGCGTTTTCACGGGCCTGCAGGTCAGGGAGATGGAAACGCGTCTGGAGGCTTTCTCCGATAGCACCAGTAACCAGATTTGCGTTGTCACCATCAGCGACCTGGAGGACTATGAGCCTGCGGACTACGCGCAGCGACTCGGGCAGAAATGGGGCGTGGGCTCGGCCAAAGATAACGGTGTGCTTATCCTCCTCAAGCCCCGCAGTGCCACGGAGAAGTACATCGACGTGTTCATCGCGACGGGTTATGGCATCGAGGGCGCCTTGCCGGATGCGTTGTGCAAGCGTATCATCGAGGACCGGATGGGTCCCTGCCTGCGACAGGATCCGCCCGACTATTACGGCGCAGTCGAGGCGGCCGTTTCGGCTATCGAGCCCGTGATGCTGGGAGAGTACAACGAAGAGATGGATTATGGCGACGGGGACCCTGATCTGGATGGATGGGATTTTCTGATTATCCTGCTCTTCTTCGGCATACCTCTGCTCATTGCGTTCTTCCCTACGAAGAAACGCCGTGCCCGCAGCGCCCTCAGGAATGCCCCGACGCCGGATGCGTTTGCCGCATTGGTGCCCGCAGCCATCAAGGCCGGCATACCTGTCGAGTGGATTACCCAACTGGAGATGGATATGCCCGCGCGAACCTTACAAAGCGTGCGTGACGCGCGTACGCATGCGTCGCTTGCTAACGAGAAACGTCGCGCCCAGGCTTTTGGCAACAGCGACGACGCCATCGACAAGGCAGCCGCCATTGCATTGGCAGCCATGGCCGCTGCGTTCCTTACGTCAGCGGGACGGGGCCGCCGCGGCGGAGGCTTCTCCGGAGGATTCGGAGGCTCGTCGGGCGGAGGAAGCAGTTTCGGAGGATTTGGTGGAGGCAGTTTCGGCGGCGGAGGAGCCGGAGGCCGGTTCTAAGCCACCCAGCAAAATGTCAGGCTGTGGCCCTTTGTCAGCCGCACTATCACACTATCTGAATACGAGGACGGGAGTTTCTGCAAAAAAAACAAGCAGGGACTCCCGTCTCCACTTGCCTGTAGGTCTTGCGACCTAATACACTTTTTTATTAACCCATTTAAAAACCTTTTATATGAAAAGGTCACTTACTAACACTAACTCACTATGAATTTTTACCCATAATGTGTTGCTTAACCAGGACTCGAACCCAGAC
>CADBAY010000042.1 GCA_902792815.1 uncultured Bacteroidia bacterium | reverse complement strand
AATGAAGCATCCTGTCTCGCTCAAGTTGTCCGAGTCCCGGAAGTTGCGGCCTTCCGCCAATTGCAGTCCAAAGAATTCCATGAAGTTTACATCCACGGGAAGCACTTCCATAAATACCTGATTGCCGTCGTCCACGGTACGGCTCCACCACATCTTCTGGTCGGAGACAATAGGGCTGTCGCAGAAAGTCACATCTTCAATCGAAGGATTCTGAAGCAAATGGCTCCTCAGGGCATCTTTCTGATTCCCGGCCGGATATCCGCACCAGGTCTGAAGGACGCAGGCTTCGTCAAAGCCCATATCCTTTCCCATCATATACTTGGTCTGAACGCCCACGAACAGGGCCATTAGGATGAAAAGGAACGACAGCACAAACTGAAGCCCTACAAGCATGTTGCGAAGGGCCCCTTTCAGGACCAGTGCGGCAGGCTGGGAAGTGGAATACAGTGACGGGGCTATGCCGGCGACTACGGCTGATACCAAAGCCACCACAAACATAAGCGCCAAGATGCCGATGTTATCCTTCAGCGCCAGGCTGTCAGACACATACGACGCCCAGGACGTCCCTGCAACCACGTGCATGATGAGGCAGGCTATCGCAAACGCGACGAGCGCGATAAGCCCGGCGTGCAGCAGCTGGCGCACGATCAAAGAACCGCGACCTTCTCCCAGTACCTTACGCGTGTTGATGTTCTTGATGCGGAAAGGAATCTCCGCGAAAGCAAAGTTAATGAAATTGATAATGGCAATGAGAATCAGCAGAATGGCAATGGAGGCCAGCGTGATGGTAATCGCCTTGTTGGCGCTGGCGATACTGGCCCTTACATCCCGCTCAAAATGTGCATCGTGCAAATTGCTGATACGGAATCCTTTCCGGAATTCATCGGCATCTTCTTCGTCCACATTATCGCCTAAATAATCCAGCAAGGCGTTCACCATCTGAGTCTCGGTCTCCTTGGCCAGGGTTGGATCTTTCAGCTTTACAAAAGCAACGAATGACCACTCATTGGAGTTATTGAGGTAATCGTCTCCCAGATTTATAAGCACACCATAGTTCATGTTGGAATTCTTGGGCATATCCTTGAAAACGCCAACGACTCGAACCTCCACTCCGTTACCGGCCTTGAAATGTTTGCCAAGAGCGCTCTTCGCATATTCCTCGCTCACGACAGCCGTCTCGCCGGCGGTGAATTCCCGTGCCGAGCCCTCGACCCACTCAAATGGGAATACGGAGAACATGGAACTGTCAACTCTGCCAGAGGGAACGGATAGCACCGTCTCTTCGCCGTCTTTCTTTAATGTAGCTTCGTGGGGCATGGTCCAATAAGTCCCCACCGCCTCGATATTGGGACTGGCCGTCTTGGCGATTTCTATCATCGGCCGGGAAATGGACGTGCTGAAGAGTCCCTTGTCCATCCAATTGTTCTCCATCCGGAACACCTGCTTGTGCCCTTCATAATTGGCGTCAAAGGTCGTATCCCAGCGCACCTGCACCATCAGAATCATGGCCGCCGCGAAAGCGACGCTCATTCCCAGGATATTGATCAGCGTCGAAACGCCTGTCTTTCTGAATACTTTCATAGCTTAGAAAACTAATACATCACTATCTCCATACGTATCATACCCGGAGGTAATCACCCGCTCGCCGGGCTCCAGGCCTTCGAGGACTTCGTAATACTGCGGGTTCTGGCGGCCGATGCGTATCTCTCTTTTGACGGCCTTGGTGCCTTCTTTGTTAACAACGTATATCCATTTGCCGCCGGTCTTCTGGTAGAAGGTGCCTCTGGGGATGATGACGGCCTCTTCCGGCTGGCCCAGCTGGAGATTCAGGTAGTAGGTCTGGCCGCTGCGGATGTTGTCGGGCTGCTCACCGTCGAATTTGAAATCGGCCTTGAACTTGCCGTCACGGACTTCGGGATAGACTTTACGGATGACCGTCGAGTAGGTCTCGCCCTGGCGCTCAAAGGTGGCCTCCAGGCCTGCGACCACACGGTCAATATAATGCTCATCAATCTGTGCCTCAACCTTATAGAGGCCAACGCTGTTGATCTGGCCAATCTTGGTCCCGGCGGCGATGCTTTGTCCCAGAACCACATCCAGCAGGCCGAGTTCTCCATCGATGGGCGCTTTTACAATCAAGTTGCTCTTGCGCCTGCGAATCATGGACATGTTCAGCTGCATGTTCTCCAGAGATTCCTCCATACGGTCGATCTGTGTGCCTCTATAAAGACTGTCCTGACGGGAACGCTCGGTCATCAGATTGTATTTCTGCAAAGCCAAATTGTAGTCTTCTTCTGCCTTCAGGTATTCCTCCTTGGCGATGAGCTTGTCCTCGTAGAGAGCCTTCTGCTGCTCATAAGCACGGCGCAGGCGCTCCACGTTGGTGCCGTACTCCAGCACATTCTGGCGCACGTCCAGCTTCTGCTGCTCCATCTGGATCTGGGTGTTGCGCAAGATGTTCTCCTTCTCGGCCAGCTCGGCTTCGGAGTTCAGGATCTGCAGGTCCAGGTTATCGTTATTGAGGATGAGGATGGCATCGCCTGCCTTCACCGGGGAACCTTCCTCGATGAGGATCTTCTCCACGATGCCGCCCTCCTGCGGACTCAGCTGGATGGTCGTCATCGGCTGCACGCGCCCGCTGATGCGGATATAGTCGTTGAACTCGCCCTTGACTGCACTGGAGATGGTTACAGTGTCCTTATCAACGCGCAGGGTCTTGTTATTCGGCCTTGCTATCAGGTAAATCACAAACACCAGCAGCAGCGCTCCCAGCCACCAGGGCAGGGCCTTCTTCGAGAACGCTACATACTCTTTCGTCATGCCCGACCTGATCGGGCATCTCTTATTTATTGGTTAACGTATTCTACTCCATTGTAATAGCGGACCACCGCCTGCTTGATGAGATACTTGAACAGGCTGTTCATCTCATCGGCCTGGGCCTTGAGGAAGTTATTGTTGGCGGTCTGAAATTCCAGCGGGGAAATGAGGCCCTGCTCCAACTTCTTGAGGTTCAGGGTGTAGGCCTCGGCCTGGACTTCGGCCTTGCGCTGCGCCTGCTGGTAGGCCGTGGCGGCACCGTCTCGGTCCTGGATGGCCCTTCTGACCTCAGACTCCACATCGCGGCGCTTCTGGTCCAGTTCGGCAGTGGCCTTGTCCAAGGCGTGCCGCTTCCGGGAAATTGCAGAATGCTTGCTGAGGCGGTTCCAGATAGGAATCGACAGCGAGAGCTCCACATACTCACCGCCATTGTTCTTGAACTGGTCACGGAACGTGGCCGTCTGGGAACCCTGGTAGGTATAGTAACTGGTGCTCCAGCCGGCATACAGGCCAAGAGTGGGAAGCAGCGACCACTTGGCCGTGCTCAGCTCGCGCTTGGCGTTAAGTTCCTGCCAGCTTGCAATCTGGATGCCTGGATTATGCTCCAAAGCGAAGTCCACTACGGACTCCGTGGCCACCGGCTCAATCTGCCACACTGGCATCGACGTGTCGATGACAAGTTCTTCATCCATCGGCCAGAACATCAGGTCGGAGAGCGTCATCTTCTGGTCTTGATACATATTGAAGGTATTCGTCAGGTCATACTGACGGTCTGCCAGATCGGCCTCCATCTGAATCACATCCGCGCGTCCCTTCTGCCCCAGCTCTTCCTGACGGTGGGCTTTGGCCAGCGCTTGCTCGGCCACCGCCACCTGCTCCTCGTAAACATCGCAAAGGCGCTTGTAGTAGACCACATTGTAGTAGGCCTCCATCACCGCCAGGCAAATGTCTGCCTCAACCTGCTTCTCTTGAGACTCTGCAATGAGCATTCCGGTTTTGGAGATCTTGTAATTGTTCACCGCCTTGAAGCCGTCAAACAAATCATACCCGGCGCTCACGCCGTAGTTATTGTGGAACGACGTGGTGTTGAAATAGGTATTGGTCTGCGGGTCGATGCTGCGGCCGAAGTTGTAGTAGGCGTAGGTCTGCGCATTGATCTGCGGGGTGAAGAGCGCGAGCGCCGCGTCGCGCCGGTCAATCTGTGCGTCGCCGATGGCCGCCTGCTGAATCCGGATCTTGGTGGAGTTGGAAATGGCATACTCCATACAGTCCAGGAGCGTCATCACCCTCGGCCCGTCGGCCACACCATCCAGCGGCTCCTGGGCTCCCGCTATTCCGGCTGAGAGCCCCATCGCCGCCACAAAAACGAATATGTAAAGTCGTGTCTTCATCATACAATGATTTATCACCGTGCCAAATTCTAACACCCGCCGTGCCAAATGTGATAAAGCATTGATAATGAAGCAGAAATGATTTTGACAGGAAATGAAAAAAGTGTAAGGTTTACAGTACACTTTACACTTTCTGGCTTTACACTTTACAGTTTTCTCCTACGGAGACTACCTGAATCGGAGTTCAAATACGGTCTGCTGGGCATCGCTGCGCAGCAGTTCAATGGTGCCGTTATGGTTCCGCATAATCTGGCGGGAGATGGACAAACCAATGCCGGAGCCTTCCTTCTTAGTTGTATAGAACGGGATGAAGATTTGCTCCTGAGCAGAAACCGGAATCGGTTCGCCATCATTGGCCACCTGCACAATCACGTCATCATCCTTGCCCATCTTCGCTGTAATGTCGATGTGCTTCGCACCCGCCTGTAGGGCATTTTTGATGAGGTTGATGAGGATCTGCGAGATCTGCCCCTCATCTGCGTAAATCATTAAATCATCTTCCTCCGGCCGATACTTGCAGGTAGCACCACAGCTGGCGGCGAATTCGCTGTTCAAGCCGATGACACTATCCATCAGCTCCCGCAAATCCAGCGCCTTGCGGATGGGCTTCGCCACACCCGAGAGTTGCCGGTAAGTCTGCACGAAACCAATCAGGTTCTTGGAGGAGTCGGAGATGGTTTCCAGCCCGGCCTTGATGTCCAGTTCGCTGTGACCGTTCTCATCGACCGACTTGGCCATCGCATCAGAAAGAGACGCAATCGGCGACACCGTATTCATAATCTCGTGCGTGAGCACGCGGATGAGCTTGGTCCAGGAATCCTGTTCGTGTGCCTGGCGCTGCTTCTCGAAGATGGTCCGGATACGGTTCAGCGTGCGGTTGAACTTGTTTTTCTCCTGGAAGCGGAAGTTCAGTTCGCCGTCTTCCAGTGCATCCATCATATAGGCCACCTTCTTGATGTCCTTATGCCTGGTACGGAGCGTAGCAATCACCGCCGCAACTACAGCGACGATAGCA
>CADBAY010000041.1 GCA_902792815.1 uncultured Bacteroidia bacterium | reverse complement strand
AATGTTGTACAGCGTGGCTATCAGGATGTCAATGATGCAAATCAGCCACAGGTTGCTCTTGGAATAGGTTTCCCAATCCTTGCGGGCATAGAAGTACGTGAGCAGGACCAGCATGGCCACCGACAGGGTGAGGCAGGCAAGCCGGAGACTGTAAAACGGCAGCTGGGGTGCAAACAGGATATCCCTCAGCAGCACCGTTATGCCCACACACACGGAGCACCAGTAGTTAAACTGCTGCGAAGTGATTTTGTAGTTGAAAAAGTACATCCACATCATCACCAGGCAGGCAATGTAGAATACATTGAGTACCAGTTCCGGCCAGGTTTCCTGCAGGCCGAAGTGCCACACGCCGTAGAGCATCATCCCCACGGACACAACCGCGGCGAAGATGGTCACCGCCACGTTAAAGATGGTTCCTTTGTCTTTAAATCTGAGCTCCATAGTGAAATTCGCGGAAAGGGCCGGTTCCCCAGTCCTTTCCGCATAGGTAAAGATTATTGTTTAACAGCGTCAATCGTGGAAATTTCCACAGAGGCCGACTTTTCGTCGGCACCCTGATGCACCGTCACATTGTTGTAAACGTAGGAACCGAACTTCCGCTGCGAATTGCCGTCAATGAGGTCGAACTTGACACTATATTTGCCAACGGGGAGGGAAACCTTGGCCACCTGATCCTTGCTGAAAGAGTTGGAAAGGACGTCCACCACCTTGTTGTTCTGGTCATAAACCGTCACATGCGACATCTCGTAATTGGAGGCATTCTTGAGGGCGATGATACCCCAGGACACGCGGCTGGGAGCACCCACAGTCCACTCCACGGCAGGCAAGTCTTTCTTGTACGTCTTCTTGTTGGAGTCGTATTCCGAAGCTGCACGCCAGTGATACCAGGAAGCGAAGGTGATGTCAATCTTGGTCCTGAGCTTGAACTTGGTGCTGGTGTCGTTGTCCTTGACGGAACCCACGTGCCAGGTCCAGTTGGAATTGGCATAGAAGTCGCTTCTGGCTGTCGTCGGGAAGTTCTCATTAATCTTAGTCTGATTGTCCCAGTCATCCTTCAGCTTAATGTTGTTGGTGTAATAACGATATTTGACGGTGGAAGGCGAGGAAGAGTTGGCCGTGTACTCGATGGTGCTGAGCTCATAGCTGGTGGAGCTGCTCCAGGTAGCGCCAACACTAAAACCGGCACCTGCGCTGAGTCCGGCGACATCGCCGACTCCGGCATTCAACGAGCCGCCCAGCGAAATGCTCTTTCCATTGGAATACTGTTTGGACTGATTCTTATTCTCAGGAATCGGACGTTCAAAGTAGTCAATCTCGCTGATGCTGCTTCCATCGCGGTTTAACAGGCTGGTGGCCACATTCATCTCCTCGAACCAGAAGCCGTACAAACGGTTACAGCAAGCGCCATGATAATTAGCCCTGGGCTGCCACATTTCCTGGTTGTGCGGAATAACCTTGGAGACAATGATGTAGTAGTCTCCGGATTGGTCGCCATTGGAGCTTTGCTTGTAAACAGGGAAAACGCGGATATCCACATCCAGGGAAGAGGATGCATTCAGATAGTCCGGGTCGCAGAGGGTACCCTTGTCAATCTTTTCATTCAGGCTGTAAGTGAAGGATTGCGTATAACGCTTACCCAGATTCTCCAGTTTGCCTTTAATCTCTGTAGCATAGGTCGACTTGGTCTCCATTTGCTCCTGCATAACATCTTCCAGCCATCCGACAAAGGCAGACATCCGGGATTCAAAGTAATTCAGGTCGTCATCCTCTAATTCATCCAGGGCGCCATCTTCGTCTGCATATTGCTTGTTGGCCTCCACCAGCTTGTTCCACTCTGCCTCGGTCCAGGAGCTCGTACCATCATCTTCCGGCTCCAGCATATCTGCCTCCGAGGCCCACATGGTGTAGGTAAAGCCCTGGCCAAAGCCACAATAGCAGTAGAACAACGGGGCATATTCATCTCCCTCAATGGTTGCAATATCCAGATCTACGCCCAGTTGCGCAAAATCATCGGCAACGCCTTCATAGGCAGGGAACACAATGAAAGCATCGTTGGCGATGGCCCTCAACAGGGCCGGAGATTTGGCCTTAATGTCATTTTCACCGACAAACAGTATCTGGGCTTCACCCATGCCGGCGCCCAGCGGGAAGAAATCTTTGATGGCATCTTCCAGGTCATCGTCCATGGCGGAGATGTCGCCTTGATAGGCGGAGCCACGGAAATAGCTTCTGATGCCGGCATCGGCGGTTTCTTCAGAATCACCTCCGTCTTTGGGCTCCACCGGCACGGGAGTCCGGTTACAAGCGGCCATGAGCACAACGGCCAGAATAAGATAGAATAACTTTTTCATACTAACTTACAATTAAATTGTTGATTTTATTTGTCGTCGTCTTTAATCATATGTACATCGCACTGCGGGAACGGGATGGTGATGCCGCCCTCTTTCAGGAGCTTGTAGACCAGTTCTTTGCACCGGTCCACATAGCCGATGCGCTCCGGCACCAGCACGAACGCCTTCACGGCCACCTCCACGGCGCTGTCCGCAAAGTCGCCAAAGCGGATGTAAATGCCGTAGGCGGGATCCACTACGTCGCGGCCGTACCGGTCTTTGGTC
>CADBAY010000040.1 GCA_902792815.1 uncultured Bacteroidia bacterium | reverse complement strand
TATTCTTTCTTTAACGCCTCGGCGGGATTGGTCTGTGCAGTCTTGATGCTCTGGTACAAGACGGAGACGATGGCAATCAGCGCTACTACAGCCCCGGCTACGAGGAATATCCACCAGTTGAGGTTGATTCGATGGCCGTAGCCAGAGAGCCAGCGATTCATGATGAACCAGGCAATGGGCACGCCGATAACAAATGCGATTCCCACCATCTTCATGAACGACAGCACCAGTTCCTTCAGCACGCCGGAATAATCGGCCCCGAAAACCTTTTTCACCGACACGCTGCGGATTTCCTGCTGCATATAGTAGGAGCTCATGGCAAAGAGGCCTAGGGCGCTCACCAGGATGGACAGTAGCGTGAAGATGAGCACGATATTCAGCACCCGGCTCTCATCGGCAAAGCCATCTGCAATCATTTCCTCGATATACTGGGCTTCGAAGAGCCGGTCCGGGAAGACCTCCGCCGCAATTGCTTCCACTCTTTTGATGGCGTCATGCTTGTTGCCGGTCGTTTTTACCAATAATGTCCAAGGGTATTGATCCTCAGGCGCTTCTCCCCAATTCATAATCAGTGCTGCGCTTTGTGTGGCCTCAAGCGGACGAATCTTGAAATCATAGTAAACGCCCCCGATAACAATCGCTCCTTCGTGATGAATCGCCGTGAATTCCTGGGCCGACTCCTCAATGCCAATCTGCTTGAAAGCGTATTCGTTCAGCCACCAGCCTCTACTGTGATTGTCCTGCTTTTGTTTAAGGCCCAGAATGCTAAAATAGGCGTCATCTCCTTGGATTTGCTGGAAAGAAACCCAATGATTATCGGCTATTTCAACCGTTTCATTATTGGTGCCAGCCAACGGAGTCCCGTTGCCCATTCCCACTTCTTCTACACAGGGTTCTGCACGGAGACGGTCCAGCAGCGGACGAAGTTGCGAGACATTTCCATAAGCGTTGTCAACAACCAGTATATCCTTGGTATTATAACCCAAATCCGCAGTAACCATGTGACGGATCTGCAGCCCCATGGTCAAAGCGCTCACCAGCATCACCACGCTCACCACATTCTGCACAGCAATAATGACCTTGCTATAGACCGTTTTGGTTTTGAGCCGGAGAGTACCACGTACAATTTCGATGGGCTGAGCCTGTTGAATCAAGAGGGCCGGGACGATCCCGGAAAGGACACCGAGAATGACGATGAATCCCAGTACCAACAAGACATTCACAGGAGTAATGGCCTTGAAAATAGACACCTGATACTCCAGGATCTGCGATGCAAGCGGAGACAGAGCCTCGGCCAGCAAAATGGCCAGCAGCATGGACATTCCGCAAATGAGGGTGCTCTCGGAGATTACTTTCAGGAAGATGCTGCGCTTGTCGGCACCCACCAGGCGCCGGGTGGCCATTTCCTTGGCCCGGAAGCCCGTGAGGGCTGTGGTCATATTGATGTAGTTGAGCACGGCGAACGCCAGCAGCAGCAAGCACATCGCCAGCAGCAGATTCACGAAACGGCGGTTCCCAAACTGAATGGTCTCTGTCCAATCCTGGTTCCCGTTTTCCAGGAAGTATATATCCTTCAGCGGAATGATCCGGACATTGTCGTACCTGTACTTATAGATCCAGAAGTTCTCCTCCATCCAGTCAAGCATCTCACCTTTTTTTGCCAGGAGGTCCGCCCCGGGATAGGTCATCAAGAAGCAGATGCCGCCTCCGGCGTTACTCATATACTCATTGTGGGCCGTGTTCGTTTTCGGCATCATTTCGCCCCGCATCAGCACATCCGGCGCTTTCAGGATGGAGTTGTCGAAATCCTTATAGACGCCGCAGACGGTGAGTGGAATCTCCTGGCCCCAGTTGAAGATAATTACTTGTCCTACAGGATCTTTATCTCCGAAATGAGCATTGGCAAACTCTTGACTCACCATACAACGGTCCCAGGAAACGTTCCAGTCGGATTTATTTCCGGCCACCAAATCATAGCTGAATATATCGAAGAACGTACTGTCAGCGGTCATGGCGCTCCCATAGACCATTTCGCCGTCAATCGTATAAGGTGCTGCTCCCGCAAAGTTTGCCACACAGCAACCCTTTTCTATCTCAGGGAATTGAGTCTTTAAGTGCTTGTCCAGCCAATAGCCCATATCGACAGACTCTTCATTGGCAATCACATAGATCCGGTCCGCATTCTTTTGGAAAGAATCCGTGGACAGCTGCCGTTGGATATACACTGCCAACAGGAGCACAAATGCCATCGACACCGTGAGACCCACGAGGTTGATGGCCCCGTATAACTTGTTCTTCTTAAGGAAATTCCAAAAACTCTTCATAGCCTAAAATACCAATACATCACTATCACCATACGTGTCATACCCGGAGGTAATCACCCTTTCGCCGGGCTCCAGGCCTTCGAGTACCTCGTAGTACTGCGGGTTCTGGCGACCGATGCGGATCTCTCTTTTGACGGCTTTGGTGCCGTCTTTGTTAACAACATAGATCCATTTTCCGCCGGTCTTCTGGTAGAAGGTGCCACGGGGGATAATCACAGCCTCTTCGGGCTGGCCCAGCTGAAGGTTCAGGTAGTAGGTCTGGCCGGCGCGGATGTTGTCGGGCTGCTCGCCGTCGAACTTGAAATCGGCCTTGAACTTGCCGTCACGGACCTCCGGATAG
>CADBAY010000039.1 GCA_902792815.1 uncultured Bacteroidia bacterium | reverse complement strand
CGTATCATCATAACGAAGATTTGTCTTGCCGCCATATTTCTGAGCCAGGCCGAAATTGATGCAAAGGCTCTTGGCATGGCCAAGATGCAGATATCCGTTGGGCTCCGGCGGGAAACGGGTCAGTATACTGTCGACTTTACCGGTTTTGAGGTCATTCTCGATAATCTCCTCGAGAAAGTTAAGTTTGCGCTCTTCTTCCACGTGAATAACTATTTAATAATCTTATAATCAATAACTACAGCTTCATAGCCAAGCTTGTTGATGGCCTTCTTAAGCTTGATAGTGTCGGTTTTTGCGGGATTGAAAGTAACGGTGATGGTCTTGCCTTCAACGTCAATGGCCAGGTCCTTTACGCCTTTTTCGAAAGCGATGTTTTCCTGGACCTTCTTTCCGCAGTTGGCACAATGGATGGTGCTGGCAAAAACCACTTGCACCAAGGCCACTAAAACGATAAATAACTGTCTCATATTTTTTCTGTTTTCCAAATTGTCATTCTAACTCCGGCATAAACCCTTGCCCCCATCAGCGGGCCCCAGATGCAACTGGCGTCGAATCCCATATCGAAAGGCTTGTCTGCTCCGATTATGGGATTGGGCTGTGTGAAGTTGGTAAGGTTTTCTCCTCCAACATAGATGTCAAAGCCTTTGAAACGCTTGGTGACCTGGGCGAACAGCAGTGGGTAAGGCTTTGTCCAACCATCTTTATACGCAGGATCGATATCACGCATGAAATCCCATACGTGGCAGGGGCCGTTAAGGGAAGCGGTAAAGTCAAATATCCACTTGTTCAGATTGGTGGCGTACTGGAGGTTAAGAACTGCTTTATACCTGTCCGTCATAGGCTTCACATCGCTGCTTTGATGCACAAGAGGCTGACGGGCATCGGTATAGCGGCCTGTAAGTGTAACTGTGAATCCCCTGAACGGCTCGGCGCCGAAGTCTATCTGCAGGTTGTCGGTCTGTGAGCGGCCTCCCTGGATAGAGTTTAAAGTATAAAAGTAGATATCCGTAGCCGTGTAATCCACCACCATCTGCTCCATGAACCTTGTTCCGAAATAATCGAGGCTCAAGTAAGTCTTCTGTGACTTGTCGAAAGGCAGATACCAGGTAATGTTGCCGCCGAAGGTCCAGGCGTCTTCAAGCGGGTGATCCATAAGATTGCCGTTAAGAGCCTTGG
Organism: uncultured Bacteroidia bacterium; assembly: GCA_902792815.1. GTDB lineage: Bacteria > Bacteroidota > Bacteroidia > Bacteroidales > UBA932 > Cryptobacteroides. Next base: position 1,564 of record CADBAY010000039.1, on the reverse strand, counting down.
TAGTGGACAGCACGCCGATATTGTCAATAAGCGGGGTGCTGTATCGAAGCCCTCTGCCCCCGTTGGCACGGAGTACAAGCTGGTCGACGGGAGCCCATTTGAGAGTAAGACGCGGTGAGAGATGCAGTCCTGCTCCATTATACCAGTCACCCCTCAGGCTCACTATCGCCGAGAACTTGTCTTCGGCGTGAAAGGTATATTCAGCAAAAGCGCCCAGGGCGTTGAGCAAAGACTCCCCCTTTAACTGATTCGTCTTGGCAAGAGGCTTGAGGGACCAGGTCAGTTTCTCGCGATACGCGTCGAGAGTATTGCTCAGGCCAAGTGTAAAGTGATGAGATTCAAGGTGCTGGTCCTGATAAAGCAGGTTAATGAAGGCAGAGCGCTGGTCGGCAATGTAGGGGTTCGAACCGAAACTTGAATTCAGGTCAACATAATTAAAGTCCGCTACTACCGCCATATTACGGCTGTTGTCTTCGTTCAGAGGAACGCCCACCTTGACGTAACCGTCAAGGCTGTTGTTGTACACATCGGCCTTCCAGAGAGGCAGGATCCCGCCCATCTGCTGGCCTCCGTTCTTTCCGTCGTGTATAGCTCTGACGCCGAAACGGACCTGCAGGCCGCTGGGGTCATAATACAGCCAGCGGTTGCTGAATGCAAACATACCGCCCCAGGGATCATCGATAAAACTGTCGCCGTTGTGATCCATAGGTTTGAAATTCCCGCTGCCATGGGCAAGGATCACGGTGCTCCACTTCCCCATATCGTCAAGTTGCAGAGAACTCGCCACGTTCAGGTCGGCTTTGGTATCGCTCATCACCGACGCCTGGACGTACAGCGGAATCTCGTCGGTGGGTTTGCGGTGCTCCATATTGATCTGTCCGGTCATGGATTCCACTCCGTTGATAACGGACGTTACGCCTTTTGCCACCTGAATGCTTTCCAGCCACTGCGAGGGCACATAATTAAGTCCCCAAGGGGCTGAGAGTCCGCGCATCACGGGACGGTTTTCGTCCAGCATCTGCACGTAAATACCGCTTTGTCCGAGCAGCCGGATCTGGCGGGCGCCGGTTACGGCATCGCTGTAGCCGACGGTAACGCTAGCCGAATTCTCGAAACTCTCGGCCAAATTACAGCACGCCATCTTGCAAAGTCCTGCAGCCGTAATGACTTCTGTACGAATGTCCTTCCCCTTGGAAAGGAAATTGCCGTTGCCCCGTGCCGTGAACACCGATGCGTCAAGAGTGTCTTTTCTCTCCCCGTAAATACCGGTGGTATCCGGCATCTGGGCCCGCACAGGCACCGCGATCAGCAATATCATCAACAGGCACGGCAGCAGCTTATACAGACATATACTGCGGCCGTCACTATTCATATAGCGGCCGTCACGGCGCGGAAGTACCCCACTGGGGGACTTTTCCCCAAGTTTGATGTCCCCAGGTGGGGTACTTCCGCGCCGTGACCAAACTTCGAAATCAAGCATAATTCAGTTACAATAATTACAATATGTTGAGGGATTGCTCCCTTACTTTTTCCAATTCATCCTTCATCCGCACTACGAGCTTCT
>CADBAY010000038.1 GCA_902792815.1 uncultured Bacteroidia bacterium | reverse complement strand
CAGCACGATGTGCGAATCGATATAGCCGTCGGAGAACAGCACCTGCTTCTGTCGCTCTTCGGTGATGCTGATAGCTCCCATGGCCATGTCGGCCTTGCCTATCTGCACAGCAGGTATCTGCGCGGCGAAGTCCATAATGAGGTACTCCAGTTGCCAGTTACGTCGGTTGGCCCATTCCGTCAGCAGTTCCGGCTCCAGACCCGAAGGCTTCCCGGAATTGATGAAATTGAACGGAGGCATGGCCGGATAGGTAGCCACACGCAGGGTGCGTCCCGTGCCACGTCGGTTGAAGTCCTGCTGTAATTCGGTATTGTCAAGTCGGTAACAGGCTCCTATCGGAATCGGAGTTAGCCCTGCACCCACAGAATCCACCTTTTCAAGCAGCTCCTTATTGAACATCAGCGTCAGGCTTTCACCGCCTGCCGCATCTACCTTGCCGTTCTCCAGGGCTGCCAGCAGATCGGTCTGACTGGTCATACGCAGTATGTTGGCATCGGGCGCCATATCGGTGACGGCAATGTCCTGTATGCTGCCGATAATCACAGCCACATTCTTGCCATTAAGCGCCTGGAATGCAGGTGGAACACTTGACTGGTCTGCAGCTTCGGCAGTAGCGTCGGTATCGGTGTCCGACAGCATCGTTGACACGTAACCCAGCATGCCAAACAATGTCAGCACCACAGCCGCAGCGATAGCCTTTATGCGCTTGCGCTGAACGAGACTCTGGAGCAGCAGTCCGATGAGCCAAGCCATGAGAAAATAGATGATGGCCGTCACGATAAGTGGGAAGAAGGCGTCGAATGTGCGCGAGCGTATCAGGTCGGAGGCGCGCGTCATGTCGGCCACAGCGATGTAACCCACAATACTCGTGCCTTTCAGCAGACTCACCACCTCGCCCTGATAGACGGGCATCACTGCCTTGACCACCTGTGGCAGCACAATCTTGAAGAACGTCTGCCGCCCGGTGAAACCCAATGCCAGTCCTGCTTCGGTCTGGCCGCGGTCGATGCCCTGAATGGTGGTGCGCAGCATCTCGCTGATATAGGCCGCCGTATTCATGGCGAAGGTGACGATGGCCACTACAATACCCGTAGCATCCAGCGGCGCCATTACCACGTAGTACATCAGCATGAGCAGCACCAGCACGGGCGTGCCGCGCATCAATTCAATATACACCTTGGCCACTTGCTGCAGCCATTTTCTGTGACTCATGCGCATCCAGCACACCAACCCGCCCACCAGCGTACCCAATAGGGCGGCGCAGAGCGTGATCAGCAACGTCACCTGCAGACCGTCGAGAATCATCCTGTAGCGATCCTCCGCTATCAGGTTGTTGTAAAAGCTTTCAACTACACTTTCAATCATTTTCACATTCTTTATTCAAATGATAGTTTCTGGGCCTGTTCGAACAGTTTCTTGGCGATTGTCATGTATGTCAAGTTGATAGTTCATCAGGCAGAAAGGGTTAGAACAGAACTCAGAGCTGCACGGAATTCAGGCATCGGACACTTGGTGTCCCGCTCGATAATAAGTGTCTTGAGGCCGGCGTAAGGTCGTACCAGTTCCTCAATTTCCTTGAGCGGAATGCCTTTGCCGAAATACACAGGGGCGAAATAGTCCCAGAACTTCATGGCAACCGACTTAGGCATGTGGAATGTCTCGCTGATAAAATCTTCTCCGCTGAGGTAGCAGCAGAGGTACACCATGCCGATATCGAACAGGTGGTTGCCCCAGCAGAAATCTCCCAGGTCGATGAAATAGCGCTCCTCGCCCACAAAGATGGCATTGCTATACTGTAGGTCACCGTGGATGGCGGTATCTTCGTCGGGGGTATCGACGATGAATCTGGCGAGCTTGTCCTTTTCGGCCGTCGAGAAAAACGGATTCTCGCTCAGTAGCCTGAAGTAACGGTCTTTCACATTCTCAAACACCGTGGTGTCCACATGTGTGGAGTGCAGCTGTCTGCACATCTGGGCAAATTCGGAGGCATACTGCGCCACCTTCTCCGGATTATCACCCGTAGCCCTGGAATAGGATTTCTTGCCCAGGATTCTCTTGAACCGGATGCCGTAGCGTCCGTCTTCGGTGACTACGTATTCGCCGGGTTCAGGCGTGGGAATGCCCATGTCATAGACCTTGCGGGCAAGGTTCATCTCGTCCAGCGGCTGCTGTATCTTGCCGGGGAAATAGAGTTTTAGCATCACCGTCGGGTCGGCTTTGCAATCATAACTTTCTCCATTGGCCCCGCCGCCGGAGAGAACGTAATCGTCGAGGGATATTCTGATGGCTTCCATTATACAAACACTTGATTGATAAGTTTTACGAATTCCTGATAGGCAAAGGTGTCTTCCAGCTCTCGAAGAGCATCGGCCAGTCCCCGGTAGTGCCACTCGTGGCTACAATCTCCACCGCCTCCATCGGGTGAACGATATATGGAAAGCCCTTGCCGCGACGCTCAGTCCCGGCATGGGCACGGACCGCAAAGATGATGGCGCGGTCCAACAATGTGGTGTCTAAGGGTTTATTCATAATAGTTACATTTTAAACGATAGCCGGTCGCCGATAAATAGATTTATCGCTGTCTTTATTCTGTTTCCCTGAAGGTAGGGTAGATTGATATGAAAGGCCGATGGCCAGATACAGATGGCCCTGCCAGCCATAATCTGGGACATGCGGTTCATTTTCTCTTTGATTTCAGGAGTATTCCATCGGGGACCGAAATACTGCATTCCCATGGTTTCATAGAAAAGTTTCAGGGCTTTCCTGTCCATGTGGAACAGGTTCCGAAGGACAGGATTGGGGCCCAAATGGTGCATGTGGGCGAGAATACAAAAGTCCATCAAAGGATCTCCGTAGCCGAAATCGCCCAAATCAATCCAATATACCTTGCCCTGAGCAATGATGATGTTGCAGGGGTTGATATCTCCATGCAGGCAGGTGGTGACGGGTTCAAGGTCGTCTATGTAGCCAAGAAGCCTGGTCTTGATATGATCAGGAATGTCTTTGCTGGCTGCTATCAAACTCCGTGTGCGTAAGGGAACGCTGTCAAAGACCTCCGTGTCACATGGTATCCCGTGCAGGGCTTTGGCATAGTCGGCGGTCATGCAGGCAAGCTCCTCAAGCCGCTCAGGATGGTCGGCAATGATTCGTCCAAAAGACTCCTTCCCCTGAATCCGTTCC
>CADBAY010000037.1 GCA_902792815.1 uncultured Bacteroidia bacterium | reverse complement strand
CAAGCGCAGCGGGCTGGGCCGTGGAATAGAGCGCCGGAGCGATACCAGCGACCACGGCAGAGAACAGTGCGATGCCGAGCATCAGAATCAGGATTCCGACATTATCCTTCAGCGCAATACTATCCGACACATAGGATGCCCAGGAAGTTCCGGCGATAACATGCATGATGAGAGCAGCAATGGCGAAGGCCACCAAAGCAATCAATCCGGCATGCATCAGTTGGCGTCCGATCAAGGAGCCCCGGCTCTCTCCAAGCACTTTCCGAGTGTTGATGTTCTTGATGCGGAATGGAATCTCAGCAAAAGCGAAATTGATGAAGTTAATAATGGCGATGAGGATCAGTAGGATAGCGATTGCCGCCAAAGAAATCGTAATGGACTTGTTGGCGCTGGCGATATTTGCCCGAACGTCTCGCTCAAAGTGGGCGTCATGCAAGTTGCTGAGACGGAATCCTTTGCGATACTTTGCAATCTCTTCATCAGAGGATCCTTCAAATAAATCCGGCGCCAGTGCATCCAGAATGGCGGATTCGGTTTCCCGAACTTGGGCGGGGTTATACAGTTTGAGGTAAGCCGAAAAAGACCATTCGTTTCCTTCGTGCAAGAACCAGTCTCCCATATTCGCAATGATGCCGTAGTGCATGCTATAGTTGCGGGGCGTATTTTTGAAAACGCCGATGATGCGGTACTGGTCGCTGTCTCCTGTCAAAAGCAATTTGCCCACGGCGCTCTCTTCACCAAAAATCATCTGGGCAAAGGCCTCATTGAGAATAGCCGTTCCTCTGGTAGTAAACTCCTTTGCTGACCCTTCTACCCATTCGAAAGGGAAGACCGATAGCATGGAGCTGTCAATTTGCGCGTAGGGAATGGTAATTGCCGATTCCTTGTCTCCTTCTTTGTAAAAGACCTGCTGGCCGCCCTCTTTGAGAGTCCCCACTGCCTCCAGGTTAGGGCTGGCGGTCCGGATTAGTTCGATAATAGGCCGGCTGATACCCGTATAGAAAAGTCCATCATCCATCCAATTATTCTCCATCCGGAACACTTTCTCGTGCCCCTCGAAGTTCTTATCATAAGTGGAATCCCACTTCACCTGCACCATCAGGATCATCGCCGCCGCAAAGGCGACGCTCATTCCCAGGATATTGATTAGCGTCGAAACGCCTGTCTTTCTGAATACTTTCATAGGTTCTATTCTTTCTTCAACGCCTCAGCCGGATTCGTCTGAGCAGTCTTGACACTCTGGTAGAGCACGCTGATTGCGGCTATAATGGCAACAGCCAGTCCGGCGAGGGCGAATATCCACCAGTGGAGGTTGATGCGGTGGCCGTAGCCGGAGAGCCAGCGGTTCATAATGAACCAGGCAATGGGCACGCCGATGACAAAGGCGATTCCTACCATCTTCATGAATGACAGCACCAGTTCTTTCAGCACGCCGGAATAATCGGCCCCAAAGACCTTTTTCACCGAGACACTGCGGATTTCCTGCTGCATGTAGTAGGAACTCATCGCGAAGAGCCCCAAGGCACTCACCAGGATGGACAACAGCGTGAAGATGAGGACAATCTTGAGCACCCGGCTCTCATCGGCAAAGCCGTCCGCAATCATTTCCTCGATATAGTGGGCTTCGAAGAGCCGGTCCGGGAAGACTTCCTTGCAGGCGGCTTCCACCTGCTTTTTCGCGGCAGCCTGGTCGCCGGTGGTCTTCACCAGCAGTATCCAGGGATAATCGTCATCGGGATTCTCTCCGCGGTTGTAAATCATGGCCGCGCTTTGGTCTTCCTCCAAAGGGCGGATCTTGAAATCGTAATAGATGCCCCCAATCTGGCGTGTACCATTTTTGGCCGATTGGAATTCCGTCGCCGTTTCCTCGATGCCAATCTGCTTGAAGGCGTATTCATTGAGCCACCAGGCACGCTGATGGTTGTCCTGCTTCACTTTCAGGCCAAGGATGTCGAAGTATTTGTCATCGCCCTGGATCTGCTGGAAGGACACCCAGTGACCGTCAGGCATTTCCATCGTCCAGTTGTTCGTTCCGCCCAGCGGAATACCATCACCTTGCCCCACTTCTTCCACACAGGGCTCAGCACGAAGGCGGTCCAGCAGCGGCCGGATCTGCCCGGTCTGGCCAAAGGCATTATCGACCACGAGGATGTCCTTGGTGTTATAGCCCAGGTCGGCCGAAATCATATGCCGGATCTGGAGGCCCATCGTGAGGGCGCTTACCAGCATCACGACTGCCACTACATTCTGCACGATGATAATGACTTTGCTATAGACCGTCTTGGTCTTGAGCCGGAGCGTGCCGCGCACAATCTCGATGGGCTGTGCCTGCTGGATCAGCAGGGCAGGCACAAGGCCAGACAGGATTCCGAGTATCACGATAAAGCCCAGTACAAGCAACACATTGACAGGCGTAATCGCCTTGAAAATGGACACCTGGTACTCAAGAATCCGGGAGGCCGCAGGCGCAAGCGCTTCAGCCAACAGGATGGCCAGCAGCATCGAGATGCCGCAGATAAGGGTACTTTCGGAAATCACCTTCAGGAAGATGCTGCGCTTGTCGGCACCCACCAGGCGCCGGGTAGCCATCTCCTTGGCCCGGAAGCCCGTCAGCGCGGTGGTCATATTGATATAGTTCAGCACGGCAAAAGCCAGGAGCAGCAGGCACATGGCCAGCAGCAGGTTCACGAAACTGCGGTTGCCGAACTGGATGGTATCAGAGCCATACCGTATCCCTTCATTCAGGAAATACATGTCCCTGAGAGGAATCAACCGAACCTTATCGTATTGGCTCTTGTACACCCAGAAATTCTTTTCGCACCAATCCAGAATATCACCCTGCCGGGCCTGGAGGTCGGCATCCGGATAAGCCATCACAAAGCAGATTCCGCTGCCGGCGTTGCTCATCCCCTCGTTATTCGCGGAATTGATCTTTGTCATTATCTCTCCCCGCAGCAGGACATCCGGAGCTTTTGACCAATCGGATCTTTATCCCCGAAATGGACATTGGCGAACTCCCGGCTCACCATACAGCGGTCCCAGGACACACGCCAGTCGGCTTTGTTGCCTTCCATCAGGTCATAGCTGAACATCTCAAAGAAGGTACTGTCCGCAGCCATCGTGCTGCCATATACCAGCTCTCCTCCAATGGTAAAAGCATCAGCCGAAGCCACGTTAGCCACGCAGCAACCCTTCTCGATCTCCGGGAAGTTGTTCTTCAGATGCTTGTCCAGCCAATAACCCATCGTCACGTTATCCTCATTGGCAATCACATAGATTCGGTCCGAATTCTTCTGGAAGGAATCCGTGGTCAACTGCCGCTGCACATATACCGCCAGCAGGAGCACGAACGCCATCGACACCGTGAGACCCACGAGGTTGATAGCCCCGTATAACTTGTTCTTCTTCAGAAAGTTCCAAAAACTCTTCATAGCTTAGAATACCAATACATCACTATCACCAAACGTGTCATACCCGGAGGTAATCACCTTCTCTCCGGGCTCCAGGCCCTCGAGCACCTCATAGTACTGCGGATTCTGACGGCCGATGCGTATCTCTCTTTTGATGGCCTTGGTGCCCTCTTTGTTAACGACGTAGATCCATTTTCCGCCGGTCTTCTGGTAGAAGGTTCCGCGCGGGATGATGACGGCCTCCTCCGGCTGGCCCAACTGGAGGTTCAGGTAGTAGGTCTGGCCGGCGCGGATGTTGTCGGGCTGCTCGCCGTCGAACTTGAAATCGGCCTTGAACTTGCCGTCACGGACCTCCGGATAG
>CADBAY010000036.1 GCA_902792815.1 uncultured Bacteroidia bacterium | reverse complement strand
CGAAAAGAAAACCGGATGGCGCGTCGCGTTCACGAAGAAGGCCCTGCCTTGGTGGCTGGGAGCGCTGCTGCTGGCGTTTATCGTGTATCTGATCGCGCGTCCGAACAACAAGACGCTGCGGGTGGACAAGGATACCTTGACCGTCGCCAGCGCCGTGAGAGGGGAGTTCAACGACTATATCCGCATCAGCGGCCGCGTGCAGCCGATGACGACCATCCAGCTGAGCCCGCAGGAGGGTGGCATCGTGGAGAAGATCCTCATCGAGGAAGGCTCGCCGGTGAAGGCGGGGGATGCCATCCTGATCCTCAATAACGACAACCTGGACCTGCAGATCCTGAACTCCGAGGCAGAATTGGCCGAGAAGGAGAACATTCTCCGCAACACCCAGATCCAGATGGAGCAGCAGAAACTGGACGTCCGCCAGAACGTGTTGGAGTACGGCACCCAGGTGGACCGCCTCAAGCGCGCCTACGAGCAGCAGAAAGCCCTTTACGAGGATAAACTCATCGCCAAGGAAGACTACCTGAAGGCCGAGGAAGATTACAAGCTGGCCCTCCAGAAGTACGACCTCATCCGCGAGCGTTCCAAGCAGGACAGCCTCTACCGCGGCACCCAGATCGACCGGATGGAAGAGTCCTTGGAGAACATGCTCCTGAATATGTCGATGATCCGCAAGCGCAAGGGCAACCTCATCGTGAAGGCGCCCATTGACGGGGAACTGGGCTTGCTGGACGTGGTCCTGGGCCAGAGCATCGCCGCCGGCACCAAGATCGGCCAGATCAACTCCGTGGGCACGTACAAGGTGGAGGCGCAGATCGACGAGCACTATATTGACCGCGTCATCGCAGGCCTGGAGGCTACCTTCGAGCGCCAGGGCGAAACCTACTCCACCGTCATCCGGAAAGTCTATCCGGAAGTCCGCGACGGCAAGTTCAAGGCCGATTTCAAGTTCGACGGCGAGCAGCCCGACAACATCCGCGCCGGCCAGACCTACTATCTCAACCTCCAGCTCGGCCAGCCCGAAGAGGCGGTGATCGTTCCCCGAGGCACCTTCTACCAGAAAACCGGCGGTAAGTGGATCTACGTTGTAAACAAAGAAGGCACGAAAGCCGTCAAGAGAGAGATCCGCATCGGTCGCCAGAATCCCCAGTACTACGAAGTCCTCGAGGGCCTTGAGCCGGGCGAGAAGGTCATCACCTCCGGGTATGACACCTATGGTGACAGCGACGTGTTGGTGTTTTAAGCAATGAAAGTATTCAGAAAGACAGGCGTTTCAACGCTGATCAATATCCTGGGGATGAGCGTCGCTTTTGCGGCGGCCATGATCCTGATGGTGCAGGTGCGCTGGGATACGACCTATGACGCTAATTTCGAAGGACACGAGCAGGTGTTTCGGTTGGAGAACAACTGGATGGACAAGGGGTTGTTCAGCACGTCCTTTTCCCGGCCGATGATAGAAATCGCCAAGACGGCCAGTCCCAATATCGAGGCTGTGGGGACTTACTGGACTATGCCTCAGGAGGCTACTCTGAACAATAATGGTGAACAGACGATACTATCCGTTCCCTCTGCAAGAGTCGACAGCACTATGTTCTCCGTATTCCCATTTGAATGGGTTGAGGGCTCTGCAAGGGAATTCACTGCCGGCGAGACGGCTGTCGTGAGCGAGGAATATGCGAAGCTTTTCTTCGGCGATGAGAGTGCCATCGGCAAAATTTTTAAGGCCGGTAACGGAGTGGAGGTTCGAGTTGTTGGCGTTTTCAAGGATATGCCAAAGAATTACAGTATGCACTATGGCGTGCTTGTAAATCTGGGTGACGATTATCTTGATGATTCCAATGAGTGGTCCTTCCCCGCTTTTGTAAAGCTGAAAGATCCATCCCTGGCCAAGGAAATCGAGACTCAGATGGTGAACACCTTGCTGGAATACGTGGGCGATGATGTGGATGAGGCTCAGGCCAATGAGTTCAGGAAAGGATTCCGTATCGTTTACCTGCATGAAGCCCATTTCGAGCGCGATGTCCGGGCCAATATCGCAAGTGCGAACAAGGCGATTACCATTACGCTGGCCGCCATTGCCATCCTGCTCATTCTCATCGCCATCATCAATTTCATCAACTTTGCTTTCGCGGAGATTCCTTTCCGCATCAAGAGCATCAACACCAGGAAGGTTTTGGGCGAAGGACGCGGCTCCTTGATTGGAAGACAGCTGTTGCACGCCGGGCTTATCGCGCTCATCGCATTTGCGATTGCCTGCCTGATCATGCACGTCGTGGCCGGGACTTCCTGGGCATCGTATGTGTCGGACAGTCTGGCGCTGAAGGATAACATCGGCATTCTGGTGCTGATGCTCGGTGTGGCGCTGGTATCGGCCGTCATCGCCGGCCTTGCCCCGGCCCTGTATTCCACTTCCCAGCCTGCGGCTTTGGTCTTGAAAGGCTCTTATGGAACCAGCGTGAAGGGAAAGGCCCTTCGCAACATACTGGTGGGGCTTCAGTTCGTGTTGTCTTTCCTTTTCATCCTGATGGCCCTGTTCGTGGGCGTTCAAACCAAGTATATGATGGGAAAGGATATGGGCTTTGACGAAGTACGCGTCCTTCAGACCTGGTGCGGATATCCGGCTGGGAGCCAGAAAGATGCCCTGAGAAGTCATCTGCTTCAGAATCCTTCGATTGAAGACGTGACTTTCTGCGACAGTCCGATTGTCTCTGACCAGAGGATGAGTTGGAGCCGTACCGGGGACGACGGCAATCAGGTATTTATGGAAGTGCTTCCCGTTGATGATAATTTCGTTCAGTTCTTCGGGCTTCAGATGGTGGAAGGCCGTGACTTCAGGGAGTCTGACAACCAGAACGAGGCTGGCAGCATCATTCCCAATGAGACTTTCATGCAGATGTTTCCACAGTTTCACGTTGGAAGCCTGATGTACGGACACGTGGATAACAGCGAGATTGTCGGTGTGGTGAAGGATTTCAATTTCAAGAGTCTGCAGCACGCAATGGGCCCGCTGGTGCTTTATAACTGGGGAAAAGATGGATGGCGGCCTTTCGGAACGATGTACGTGCGGACTGTCCCCGGGGCCGATTTCAAGGATGTTTCAGATTCTATCAAGGATGCTATCTGTAAGTTCGACCCCAGACGGGAACCCGACATGATAACCGTC
>CADBAY010000035.1 GCA_902792815.1 uncultured Bacteroidia bacterium | reverse complement strand
GGAGCACAATCTGACGCAGGTGGACCTCGCGATGAAGTCCGGCGTAGGCCTGAACTTTGTCCGCGAGCTGGAGCAGGGCAAGGCCACGGTCCGCCTCGACAAGGTTGCCCAGGTGTTTGATTTGTTCGGATACGAACTGGTTCCTCAAAAGAAGGTGAAATGAGTAAAGCGTTGATTCAATACAAAGGGAAGGCGGCCGGCATCCTAAAAGAGACGGATGAAGGCTATGAGTTCCAGTATGACAAAGAGTATCTTGCTGATGAGGCCTCCAAGCCTGTCAGCCTGACACTTCCTTTGTCGGAGAAGCCATACAAATCTCCGGTTCTTTTCCCATTCTTTGATGGCCTTATTCCGGAAGGCTGGCTCCTGGATGTGGCGCTGCGCAACACGGACATCAGCGAACTGGACAGGTTCTCCCTGCTTCTTCTCTGTTGCAAGGACTGCATTGGCGCTGTAAGTGTAATACCTATAAAGGAGGACAGCGATGAGTAAATGTTTGTATTGCTACAAGGAACTCAACCCCGGAGAGGTTGATTTCCACAAATCCTGTTGCAGGAAATTCTTCGGAACCTCCACGCCTCCTTCTTTGGATTATACGCGTGCGCAGATGGATGAACTTGCCGCCCAGGTAATCAAGTCGCAGACGGAACTCTTTGCAATGCTGCCCGAGAATGAAGACTTGACTATGCATCTGGCTGAAATCGCAAAAATCAAGATTGTCCCGCACACGCTCATCCGCATGAAAGACGGCAGCATCGGCTATCTGACCAAGCGGATCGACCGCAAGGCCGATGGCGAGAAGATTGCGATGGAAGATATGTGCCAACTAACCGAGCGCCAGACCGAGCACAAGTATCGTAGCTCCTACGAGCAGATAGGCAAGGCCATCCGCAAGTACTCGACCAATGCCCAGTTGGATATGGTCGATTTTCTTGAACTGGTGTATTTCTCCTGGCTTACCGGGAATAACGATATGCATCTAAAGAACTTCTCCTTGTATTCTCCTGCGGACGAGCCCGTTCTTACTCCGGCCTATGACCTGTTGAACGCCGTATTGTCCAATCCTGACGATGACGAAGAACTGGCACTTAATCTGAATGGAAAGAAGAAACGCATGAAGGACGCTGACTTTAAGGCTGCATACCGGACATGCGGGGTTCCTGAAATTGTATTTGACCGTGTCAAGAAGAAATATGTGGATCTCCTTCCCAAGTTTGAGGAAGAGATTCGGTGCTCGTTCCTTTCCGATGAACTCAAATCATCATATATTAATCTGATTCACAGGAGATTGAAGGTATAAGCGTGATACCTCCTTCTGGAGTGTAAAGAAAAGTGTAAAGGGAGTGTAAAGCTTTACAGGCTTTACACTCCTTTCTTTTTGCATTTATTATTGATAGTCAATAGGTTATAACTTTTGGCATGGTCGGTGCGATTGAAGATTGTGTAAAGCAATAAACTATATGAACAAGCTTATCATTAAATGTGTGGTTTTGGCTCTGGCGCCCGCTGTGACAGTGTGCGCCAGCGCCCAAACTGCGATGTCCCTGAAGGAATGTATGGAGTACGCCATCTCAAATTCCACAAAGATCCGCATCCAGCAGGCGGCCACCGGTGATGCGCAGATCAGCCGGCGCGATGCGGCGCTTGCGCTGTTTACCCCGCAGATCAGTGCGCAGACTTACGCCTACTACAACTTCGGCCGCAGCATCGACCCGCAGACCAATACGTATTTCAACACGAAGTCGTTCCATAACAACTATGGCGTGAGTGCAGGGTACGATCTGTTTGATGGCTTTAAGGCGGTGAACAATTACAAGATTTCTAAGACAGGAATGCTGATTGCCGACTCCCAGGAGAAGCAGGTTGAGGCCGATATCTGCCTGGCGGTGATGGAGGCGTACTACAATGTGGTCTATTACAAGCGTTTATGCGACGTGTACGAGGAGCAGGTGGCTGTGGCCGAGCAGGCTTTGGCTAAGGCAAAACGTCAGGAGGAACTGGGCCAGAAAGGTCACGCCGATGTGATCCAGATGGAAGCCGACCTTGCCGACCGCCAGTACGACTTGACGAATACCCACAATGTGTATCAGGACCAGAAGATGACGCTTGCGGACCTAATGTTCTGGCCGGTGGATGAAGAGCTGACAATCGATTTCTCCTGTTCTGTCATTCCGAGCGAAGGCGAGGAATCTCCTGAGTCCGTAGTGTCCTTTGCCCTCGACCACAATCCCGCCGTCCAGGTAGCTTCCTGGCAGGAACTCAACGCCAAGCGCGAACTCAACACCGCCAAGTGCCAGTTGCTGCCAAGCGTTGGCCTGTATGCCGGCTGGAGCACCAGTTACTATACCTATCAGGGTTCTCAGACTGCGCCATTCGGAGACCAATTCCGGAATAACGGCGGTGAGTATGTTGAGGTATCGCTCCAAATTCCCATCTGGAGCCGTCTGAGCAGGCATTCTGCCATTAGTCGCCGACAGCACGCCCTGGACAAAGCCACGGCCGAACTGGACCAGAAGCGCCGCGACGTGGAGAGCGAAGTCCGCAGGGCTATCCAGGACCGTGACGGAGCGGCCACTGCCTACCAGCAGGCCCAGCGCAAGGCTGAGGTGCAGGCCGAGGCCTACACCCTGAACTTGAAAAAACTGGAACAGGGTCTCATTTCTCCGCTGGAATTCCAGACTGCTAACAACAATTATCTGAAGGCCCAGGCCGACGAAATGAACAGCCTGTTCAAATACCTCATCAAGCAGGCGGTGGTCCGTTACTACAATGGTGTTGAATATGTAAATCAGTAAGAAACTATGGATAAGATCATCGAGAAGAAAACCGGATGGCGCGTGGCGTTCACGAAGAAGGCCCTGCCATGGTGGCTGGGGGCGCTGCTGCTGGTGTTTGTGATTTACCTCATTGCAAGACCCAACAACAAGACTTTGCGTGTGGATAAGGATACCGTGACTATCTCCAACGCTGTAAAGGGCGAGTTCAACGACTATATCCGCATCAGCGGAAGGGTGCAGCCGATGACAACCATCCAGCTGAGCCCCCAGGAAGGCGGCATCGTGGAGAAGATCCTCATCGAGGAAGGTTCCCCGGTGAAGGCAGGCGATGCAATCCTCATCCTGAACAACGACAACCTGGACCTGCAGATCCTGAATTCTGAAGCTGAGTTAGCCGAGAAGGAGAATATTCTCCGCAACACGCAGATCCAGATGGAGCAGCAGAAGCTGGACGTGCGTCAGAACGTGCTGGAGTACGGCATGCAGGTGGACCGCCTGCGCCGTGCGTATGAGCAGCAGAAAGCGCTCTATGAGGATAAGCTCATCGCCAAGGAGGAGTACCTGAAGGCCGAGGAAGACTATAAGCTGGCCAAACAGAAGTACGACCTCATGGCCGAGCGCTCCAAGCAGGACAGCCTGTACCGCGGCACGCAGATCGACCGTATGGAGGAAAGCCTGGAGAATATGCAGCTGAATATGTCGATGATTCGCCGGCGCAAAAGCAACCTCATTGTCAAGGCGCCTATCGACGGCGAACTGGGCCTGCTGGACGTGGTTCTGGGCCAGTCCATCGCTGCCGGAACCAAGATTGGCCAAATCAACTCCGTGGGCACCTACAAGGTGGAGGCCCAGATAGATGAGCACTACATCGACCGCGTAGTGGATG
>CADBAY010000034.1 GCA_902792815.1 uncultured Bacteroidia bacterium | reverse complement strand
GCCGGCAAGTATTGCTACTCCCGCTGCCCCTCGACTTGCATGTGTTAAGCCTGCCGCTAGCGTTCATCCTGAGCCAGGATCAAACTCTTCTTTGTATATCTAAAATTCTTAGCTTGACCTGACACCTTGATTCAAAAGAATCAACGCTCTCGTTGTTCTCGGTACTTGCTTGTACTTTCTTATAACAGTCTTTTCAATGAACTCTTTCAAAAAAGGCGCTAAAAAAAACAGCCTGTTCGGCTGAACGCGCCCCCCGTTTCTTTCAAGCGGGACTGCAAAGGTAATCACAATTTTTGAATCTGCAAATATTTTTGCGATTTTTTTGAAAAAAAGTTGTGTTAAAGAACTTTTGCAATCCGCCGTTCTCGAACGGGGATGCAAAGGTAGTCTTTATTTTTTGATTTGCAAATTATTTTCGAAAAAATCAGCAAAAAAAATGTGGCCTGAGCAGCGCTCAAACCACATTTTTTATCTAAAGTGCTGATTATTACATCATTCCTCCCTGAGGCATTGCGGGAGCTGCAGGAGCGGGCTCGGGGATGTCCACTATACCGCACTCGGTGGTAAGGAACATTCCGGCCACGGAGGCTGCATTCTCAAGGGCTACACGGGCCACCTTGGTAGGATCGATGACACCGGCCTCGAACAAATTAACATACTCGCCCGTGCGCGCGTTGTAGCCAAAGTCGGCCTTGCCTTCCTTAATCTTCTGGACAATCACGCTGCCGTCCACACCGGCGTTCTCGGCAATTTGGCGGAGAGGTTCCTCAATAGCGCGGGACACGATATGGATACCTGTGTTCTCGTCTTCGTTGTCGCCCTTAAGACCTGCGAGAGCCTCGACGGCACGGATGTATGCCACACCGCCTCCGGGCAGATAACCTTCCTCGACTGCTGCGCGGGTAGCGTTGAGAGCATCTTCCACGCGGTCTTTCTTTTCCTTCATCTCAACCTCGGTAGTAGCGCCCACATAGAGCACGGCAACGCCGCCGCCCAGTTTGCCAAGACGCTCCTTGAGTTTCTCTTTGTCGTACTCGGAAGTGCTCACCTCGATCTGCTTGCGGATCTGGTCCACACGGTCGCTGATGGCCTGCTTGTCGCCGGCGCCTCCGACTATGGTGGTGTTCTCCTTGGTGATGGTCACCTTCTCGGCCTTACCGAGCATATCGGGAGTGGTATTCTCGAGCGTAAAGCCGCGCTCCTCGCTCACCACCACTGCTCCGGTAAGGGTAGCGATATCCTGAAGCATCTCTTTGCGGCGGTCGCCAAAACCGGGGGCCTTGACGGCAGCAATCTTAAGAGTGCCGCGGAGTTTGTTCACGACAAGGGTGGTAAGAGCCTCGCCGTCGACATCTTCAGCCACGATAAGCAGTTCCCTGCCCTCACGTGCGATAGGCTCGAGGATGGGGAGAAGGTCCTTCATCGTGCTGATCTTCTTGTCGGTCACGAGGATGGAAGGATTGCTCAGTTCGGCCTCCATCTTGTCGCCGTTAGTCATGAAGTACGGGGAGATGTAGCCGCGGTCGAACTGCATACCCTCAACCACCTTGACTTCCGTATCGGTGCCCTTGGCTTCCTCGACCGTGATAACTCCGTCACGGCCCACCTTGGACATAGCGTCGGCAATGAGTTTGCCTATATAAGAATCGTTGTTGGCGCTAACGGTACCGACCTGCTCCACCTTGGAGTAGTCGCTGCCGACCTGCTTGCTCTGGTTCTTGAGCGACTCGACCACTGCCGCAACAGCTTTGTCGATACCGCGCTTGAGATCCATGGGGTTGGCACCAGCGGTAACGTTCTTAAGACCCACATTGATGATGGCCTGGGCCAGGACGGTGGCTGTGGTGGTACCGTCGCCCGCCTGCTCGTTGGTCTTGGAAGCGACTTCCTTGACCATCTGGGCACCCATGTTCTCAAAGCGGTCTTCGAGCTCCACTTCCTTGGCCACGGTAACGCCGTCCTTGGTCACCTGGGGAGCCCCGAACTTTTTGTCTATCACTACATTACGGCCTTTAGGTCCAAGGGTAACCTTGACTGCATCGGCCAGCTGGTCGGCTCCGCTCTTCATTTTGGAGCGCACATCAGTATTGAATTTTATCTCTTTTGCCATAATTACAGAATTGCTAAAATGTCAGACTGTTTGACGATAAGGTATTTTTTATCCTCTACGGTAACCTCGGTGCCCGCATATTTTCCGTACAGCACCACGTCGCCGACTTTAACCTCCATGGGCTCATCTTTCTTACCCGGGCCCGCGGCTACAACCGTTCCCTGCTGGGGTTTCTCTTTTGCGGTATCGGGGATGTAGATTCCCGACGCTGTTTTGGTCTCGGCCTCCTTAGGCTCGATAACCACTCTGTCTGCTAAAGGTTTAATCATAATAATGTGTTAATTATATCCAAAATAAAGCGCCCCCGGAAACCCGGAGACGCTATTGTTAAAATCAATGTCTATGCCAGTGACAAAATGTCATTAATACTTGTTGAGAGGCACGCCGGCGGTCATTTGGTTCACCTTGCGGCGCACATCGGAGAGGACGGCGGCGTGGGCGGCAAGAGACTCCTGCTGCGCCTCCGTGAGCTCCTCCTTGGCAGTAAGAGCGTCCACGCACCTCTCGCAGGAACAGAGCACCGCGTCGATAAGGTCAACTATGTACACCATGTCTTTCTCAACGAAGCCCCTGGATGTAATGGCAGGAGTGCCGATGCGTACGCCGCTGGTCTGGAATGGGCTGCGGGAGTCGAACGGCACCATGTTTTTGTTGATGGTGATATCGGCCTTCACCAGTTCACGCTCGGCTATACGGCCCGTAACCTCGGGGAACTTGCTCCTGAGGTCGATAAGCATAAGGTGATTGTCGGTTCCGCCGCTGACCACCTTGTAGCCAAGGCGAAGGAATTCGTCGCACATGGCCTTGGCATTGGAGACGACCTGCTTTTGGTAGGCCACATACTCGGGCTGCTGTGCCTCGAAGAAGGCAACCGCCTTGGCGGCTATCACGTGCTCCAGAGGGCCTCCCTGGCAACCGGGGAATACATAAGAGTCGAGCACCTGGCTCATCTTCTTGACTACGCCCTTGGGGTTGGTACGGCCCTGGGGATCGTCGAAGTCCTGCCCCATGAGGATAATACCGCCGCGAGGTCCGCGCAGAGTCTTGTGCGTAGTAGAAGTGACGATATGGGCATAAGGCAGCGGATTCTTGAGCAGGCCGGCAGCGATAAGACCAGCCGTGTGGGCCATGTCTATCCACAGTATGGCGCCCACTTTGTCCGCAATGGCGCGCATGCGCTCGTAATCCCACTCGCGCGAATAGGCAGAGGCGCCTCCCACAATGAGCTTAGGCTTGTGCTCCAGGGCAAGCTGCTCCATCTTGTCATAATCGACCCTGCCGGTTTGAGGATCAAGCCCGTAAGCTACCACTTTATATAAAATGCCCGATGCATTGACGGGAGAGCCGTGGGTGAGATGTCCGCCCTGGCTGAGGTCAAGGCCCATCATGGTATCGCCGGGCTTGAGGACAGCCATGGTGACAGCCATGTTGGCCTGGGCGCCGGAGTGCGGCTGCACGTTGGCCCAGCAGGCGCCGTAGATAGCTTTCAGACGGTCGATAGCCAGCTGCTCTATCTGATCTACCACCTCACATCCTCCATAGTAGCGCTTGCCCGGGTAGCCCTCTGCATATTTATTGGTGCAGATGGACCCCATGGCCTTGAGCACATCGTCCGATACATAGTTCTCGGACGCAATCAACTCCAGTCCGCTGCGCTGACGCTCGGACTCTTTTTTGATTAATTCAAACAACTGGATATCCTGTTTCATAATAATATTATTAGCTTTCAAATATAAGAATTTTTGTACCTTTGTGCAAATGCGCGACCGCAAACTTTTGAATATAGAACTGGGCCGGATAAGCCCGGAAGAGTACCGGACTCTGCCCGAGTCGGGTATCGTGTTGATACTGGACAATATACGCAGCGCGCATAACGTCGGCAGCGCTCTACGCAGCGCCGACGCGTTCAAGGCCGACAAGGTCTGGCTGTGCGGCATATGCGCCGCTCCCCCGAGCGCAGAGATTCATAAATCGGCCCTTGGCGCCGAAGACAGCGTGCCCTGGGAGCACCGTCAGGACACTATCTCCGTAGTTGAAGAGTTAAAAGCTCAAGGGTACACCGTATTGAGTGTGGAGCAAACGGAGAAAGCCACTTCTCTGGAGGCTTTCAATCCCGTTCCGGGAGAACGTTACGCCCTTGTTTTCGGCAACGAGGTGGACGGAGTACAACAGAGCGTCGTGGACGCTTCCGACGGAGCCCTGGTCATTCCGCAGTTCGGCTCCAAGCACTCGCTGAACGTCAGCGTTAGCATCGGAGTTGTCCTTTGGCAGATAGTAAGTAAACGTAGCACATAGAAATCCGGCG
>CADBAY010000033.1 GCA_902792815.1 uncultured Bacteroidia bacterium | reverse complement strand
CATTGCTGCGAAGATGGGCAAGGATGACGAGGTGATTGTCCTGGTGGCCAATGATGGCGAGCCTATACCGGTATCTGCCCAAGAGCAAATCTTTATTCCTTTCTACACCACCAAAAAGGAAGGTTCCGGTATCGGCCTAAGCATCTCCCGCCAGATTATGCGGCAGCACAACGGCACCATCGACCTGCTGCGCAGCGATGTCAATCAGACCGTCTTTGAGTTGAGGTTCCGGTAGTCAGACGCAGCTATCACTGCAAAAATGGTCGGGATACAGACTAATTTTGCAGTGGTTACAGCAGGGTCTTGTCGAGCAGGAAAGGAATGACGCCGACGTAACTGATTCCGTCTTCGTCCGTCCAAAGCTTCTGATTCCCGTCCAGGACGACAATCTTGCGGAAGAAATCCCCGGAGTTCTTGAGTGAGCAAGTTTCCTGATCTTTCTTTTCGTCGGTATCCACATTCAGAGCGGACTGGATATAGATTTTCTGAGAGCCGGTATTGACGACGAAATCAATCTCATGTTGCACTTGAGTTGTCCTGCCATCTTCTCCTTTGGTAACCACTTCAACAACGCCGACATCGACCGCATACCCCCTGGTAATGAGTTCGTTGAAGATGATGTTCTCCATCAGGTGTGAGCGCTCCTGCTGCCGGAAATTGAGTTTGGCATTACGGAGGCCCACATCAGTTGCGTAGTATTTGAGCGGAGTACCGTAATACTTGCGTCCCTTGACATCATACCGCTTTGCCTGCTTGAACAGGTAGGCATCTTCCAGATAGTCCAGATAGTTTTTGATGGTGTGGTCAGAGGTGGAAATCCCAAGGCGCGAACCAGCCGTACCCGCTTGTTTATGGGTATTGGTAAGGGAGCCGACAGCGGAGTACAGGGAATCCACCAAAGCATCCAGAATGGTATCATCTTTTAACTTGTATCGCTCGACAATATCCTTTAGATACACGCGCTTGTGAAGGGCGTTCAGGTATGTGCGCTTTTCGGTCTCATCAGGCTCCAGTACTGCCAGCGGCATACCTCCGTAGGTAAGGTACTCCTCGAATGCGTCTGCCTTCTCTCCTCCTGCAAATGAATAGAACTCCGAAAATGAGAGCGGAAATACGCGAATTTCGCTACCCCTGTCACGGAAATTGGTGACGATATCCGTGGACAGCATCTTGGAATTGCTCCCGGTAACATAGACATCCAGGTACTTTTTGGCGAGGAGATCGTTCAGCGTATCATAGAAGGTTGTGTACAGCAGGTCCCTGTCTTCCTCCGGTACGCTGCTTTCATCGACGTCCGAGTTCTTGACTTTGTAGGACATCTGGATTTCGTCGATGAAGACATAGTACTGCTCGCTGGGATTGGAAGCGCGGGAGAGCACATATTCTCCCAGGACAATCGGATTCCTGTAGGCGGCATGTTCCTTTCTGTCAAGGGCCACTTCAATGATATGGTCTTCCGGAATGCCGGAGTCCAACAGGTAATGTTTGTATAAGTCGAACAGCAAGAACGACTTACCGCATCGGCAGATGCCGGTGATGATTTTCACTTTCCGATTCCACTTATGGGAGATAATCTTCTGAAGGTAATGTGTTCTCTCGATAATCATAAACAAGCCCTATTAAGCCACTGCAAATTTAGTCAAATTTTCGACCGATTTTGCAGTGACATAGCATTATTTTCACAGATTGTAAAGGAAAAGTGTAAAGCCAAGTGTAAAGCTTTACAACTTTCCAGCCAGACAGTAAAAATGAAAAATATTGCAAATCAATGAGTTAATTAGTTTGGCACGGCGGGTGTTAGAATTTAGCACGGTGATAAATCATTGTATGATGAAGATTAAACTTTACATATTCGTTTTTGTGGCGTTCGTCATTCCCGGCTTGACCGGAAATCT
Organism: uncultured Bacteroidia bacterium; assembly: GCA_902792815.1. Taxonomy (GTDB): domain Bacteria; phylum Bacteroidota; class Bacteroidia; order Bacteroidales; family UBA932; genus Cryptobacteroides. Next base: position 2,842 of record CADBAY010000033.1, on the reverse strand, counting down.
CCGGGCACAGGAGATGCCCGAACAGGTCGGGCATGACGGCGTAATGACTTTGCACGATTGTATGGAGTATGCCATCTCCAACTCCACCAAGATCCGGATTCAGCAGGCGGCCATCGGGGATGCGCAGATTGACCGCAGGGACGCGGCGCTGACGCTTTTTACCCCGCAGATCAGCGCGCAGACATACGCATACTACAACTTCGGCCGTAGCATCGACCCGCAGACGAACACCTATTTCAACACCACGTCGTTCCACAACAACTACGGCGTGAGCGCCGGGTATGATTTGTTTGACGGCTTCAAGGCAGTGAACAACTACAAGATCTCCAAGACCGGAATGCTCATTGCCGATTCCCAGGAGAAGCAGGTGGAGGCCGATATCTGCCTGGCCGTGATGGAGGCGTACTACAATGTTGTGTACTACAAGCGCCTTTGCGATGTGTACGAAGAGCAAGTGGCTGTGGCCGAACAGGCCCTCACCAAGGCCAAGAGGCAGGAAGAGCTGGGCCAGAAGGGGCACGCCGATGTAATCCAGATGGAGGCCGATCTGGCAGACCGTCAGTATGACTTGACGAATACCTACAATATGTATCAGGACCAGAAGATGACGCTGGCCGACCTGATGTTCTGGCCGGTGGATGAGGAACTGAACATTGACACGTCGATGCCGGTGTGGCAGATTGAGCCGGTGGCCACGGAGTCCGTGGTGGACTTCGCCCTGGAGCACAATCCTAGGGTCCGGATTGCCAGCTGGAAGGAACTCAATGCCAAGCGGGAACTCAATACGGCCAAATGGTCGCTGCTCCCTACCGTGGGCCTGTATGCCGGCTGGAGCACCAGTTACTATACCTATCAGGGTTCCACCACTAATCCGTTCTGGGACCAGTTTAAAAACAATGGCGGCGAATATGTTCAGCTTTCCGTATCCATTCCCATCTGGAGCCGTCTGAGCAAACACTCCGCCATCTCCAGAAAACGGCACGCCTTGGACAAAGCCACTGCCGAACTGGACCAGCAACGGCGTGATGTGGAAAGCGAAGTCCGCCGGGCCATTCAGGACCGTGACGGTGCCGCCACTGCCTATCAGCAGGCGCAGCGCAAGGCCGAGGTACAGGAAGAGGCCTACACGCTGAACCTCAAGAAATTGGAGCAGGGCCTCATCTCTCCGCTGGAGTTCCAGACAGCCAACAACAATTATCTCAAGGCCCAGGCCGATGAGATGAACAGTCTCTTCAAGTACCTCATCAAGCAAGCGGTTGTCCGCTACTACAATGGAGTAGAATACGTTAACCAATAAATAAGAGATGCCCGATCAGGTCGGGCATGACGAAAGAGTATGGATAAGATCATCGAGAAGAAAACCGGATGGCGCGTTGCGTTTACGAAGAAAGCCCTGCCCTGGTGGCTGGGAGCGCTGCTGCTGGTGTTTGTGATTTACCTGATTGCAAGGCCGAATAACAAGACCCTGCGCGTGGATAAGGACACCGTGACCATCTCCAATGCCGTCAAGGGCGAGTTCAACGACTATATCCGCATCAGCGGACGTGTTCAGCCGATGACGACCATTCAGCTGAGCCCACAGGAGGGCGGCATCGTGGAGAAGATCCTCATCGAGGAAGGCTCACCGGTGAAGGCTGGCGATGCCATCCTAATCCTGAATAATGACAACCTGGACTTGCAGATCCTGAACTCCGAAGCGGAACTGGCCGAGAAGGAGAACATTCTCCGCAACACGCAGATCCAGATGGAGCAGCAGAAGCTGGACGTGCGCCAGAATGTGCTGGAATACGGGACCAATGTGGAGCGCCTTCGGAGAGCCTACGAGCAGCAGAAGGCATTGTATGAGGACCAACTGATTGCAAAAGAGGAATTCCTGAAGGCCGAAGAGGACTACCAGCTGGCCCTGCAGAAGTACAATCTGATGACGGAACGCTCCAGGCAAGACAGCCTGTACAGAGGCACTCAGATTGACCGGATGGAGGAGTCCCTGGAGAATATGCAACTGAATATGTCCATGATCCGCAGGCGCAAGAGCAACCTGATTGTCAAGGCCCCCATTGATGGTGAACTGGGCCTGCTGGACGTGGTACTGGGTCAGAGTATTGCCGCCGGCACCAAGATTGGCCAGATCAACAGCGTTGGCCTCTATAAGGTTGAGGCACAGATTGATGAGCACTATATCGACCGTGTAGTGGCGGGTCTCGAAGCCACTTTCGAGCGCCAGGGAGAAACCTACTCCACCGTTATCCGCAAGGTTTACCCGGAGGTCCGCGACGGCAAGTTCAAGGCTGACTTCAAATTCGACGGCGAGCAGCCGGACAACATCCGCAGTGGCCAGACCTATTACCTCAATCTCCAGCTGGGCCAGCCCGAAGAGGCTGTGATTATCCCCCGTGGCACCTTCTACCAGAAAACCGGCGGAAAATGGATTTACGTGGTTAACAAAGAGGGCACCAAGGCCGTCAAAAGAGAGATACGCATCGGCCGCCAGAACCCGCAGTACTACGAAGTGCTGGAAGGCCTGGAGCCTGGCGAGAAGGTGATTACCTCCGGATATGACACGTATGGAGATTCAGACGTGTTGGTGTTTTAGCTTAAAATGGGATATTAAAATGGCGCGCATAATCCATCCTTTCATGAAGAATCCTGACAATCAGGACACGCCCATTGTCCTGCGTGATGTAGAACAGCATATGCCGACGGACATGGTAGGCCCTGAGACCGGGATAGATTTCATCGTAGGGTTTGCCTATACGCTCAGGAGCATCGGGCACTTCGTTCATTCCGGCTTCCAGATAGGCAAAGTACATATCGGCCTGCTCTTCAGACCAATTGTCCACGG
>CADBAY010000032.1 GCA_902792815.1 uncultured Bacteroidia bacterium | reverse complement strand
GGCCCATAAAACCTGAGAAAAGGGCCGCAGGCCCGAAAGCACCCCGCTCCAGCACACAAAAATCAACATCATGCACATCGGTATAGCTGGTAACATAGGCTGCGGAAAGACCACTCTAACCCGTATGCTTGCCTCACATTACGGGTGGACGCCCAAATTTGAAGCCGTAACCTACAATCCATACCTTGAGGACTACTACAAAGATATTCCCCGGTGGTCTTATAATCTGGAAACCTATTTTCTCGCCCAGCGTTTCAAGGACGTGCTGGAGATAGCCTCTTCAAAAGACGTGATTATCCAGGACCGTACCCTGCAGGAAGGAGTGCATATCTTTGTGGCCAACAACCGCGAGCAGGGCAACCTCTCGGAGAGAGACTACGACACTTACATGCAGCTCTATGAACTGATGATGTCCATGGTGAGCCCTCCCGACCTGCTTATCTACCTCAAGTCGTCGATTCCCCATCTGGTGTCACAGATCCAGAAGCGCGGCCGCGACTACGAGCAGACCATCAGCCTGGAGTATCTTTCGGGCCTCAACCGCCATTACGAAGAGTGGATAGAGAACTATAAAGGCCGTCTGCTGATAATCGATGCCGACTCTCTTGATTTCGAGCATAACCCCGAGGACTTTGCTTCCATCACGGACAAAATAGACGCCGAACTCTTCGGCCTATTCAAATAATTATTATTACCTTTGTAAATTAAATACACGAATTTTATGCACGTAGCAATAGCAGGAAACATCGGAAGCGGAAAAACCACGCTCACCAAAATGCTGGCGGCTCACTATGGCTGGACACCCAAGTTCGAGCCGGTGGACTTCAACCCCTATCTTGCCGATTATTACGAAGATATGGAGCGCTGGTCGTTCAATCTCCAGATATATTTCCTCAATAAGCGTTTCAAAGATATACTTGAGATTTCAAAGTCCGACAAGGTCATCATCCAGGACCGTACCATCTATGAGGACGCGCGCATCTTTGCCCGCAACCTCCACGATATGGGCCTTATGAGCACCCGTGACTTCGAAAACTACACCGACCTCTTTGACCTTATGATGTCGCTGGTGGGCCTTCCCGACCTGCTCATTTACCTGCGTTCGTCCATTCCCAACCTTATCGCCCAGATCCAGAAGCGCGGCCGCGAATACGAAAAGAGCATCCGTATCGACTATCTCACCGGCCTTAACGACAAGTATGAAGACTGGATCAGCGGTTATAAGGGCAATCTTTTGATTGTAGATGCAGACCACATAAAATTCGGTAACAAACCGGAAGATTTTGAACAAATAACCAACATGATTGACGCCAAGCTTTACGGGCTTTTCCCTGAAGACGGCAAGTAGTAGACTAATGGAAAAAGAGATTTTGACTATCATCGACTTTGTCGATTGCTATGCAGCGAAATACGGAGATGCAACCTTCCTCCGTGAAAAAATCGGAGACGTCTGGACAGAAACTTCATTTAAAGACACCAGGGCCGAGGGTATTCTATACGCGGCCGGTTTCATGGCCCTCGGGCTTCGCAAGGGCGAGAAAGTAGCGCTTATTTCAGAAGGGCGCAACAAGTGGATTTACAGTGAGCTGGGAGTGCTTTACGCAGGCGGCGTGGACGTTCCCCTTTCCTTCAAGCTCGAGTCTGACTTTGACCTTACTTTCCGTATCAACCATTCCGACTCCCGCTTCATCATAGCCTCTGAAAGCCAGATAGATAAGGTGCGCAGGGTAATGCCCAAGTGCCCCGCCATCGAAAAGATAATAGTGCTGGACGACCTTCCACTGCAGGAGAATGAGATTTATGTGGGCGAGCTCCGCGCTATGGGCGAGGAGTTCCTCAAAACCCGCAAGGCCGAACTGGACGAGCGTACCGCTTCCATCAAGCCCGGCGACTATGCCAACATCTCCTACACTTCCGGCACCACCGCCGACCCCAAGGGTATCCTGCTTACGCACAACAATTACACATCCAACATTGTTCAGTGCAACTCGGTTGTCAAGATCGACCAGGGTGACGTTATGCTTATCATCACTCCTCTCGACCACTGCTTCGCCCACGTGGCCGGCTTCTATTTTATGATGAACAACGGCGGCAGCATCGCCACGGTGCCCGGCGGCAAGAACGCCATCACCATGCTCCGCAACATTCCTATGGCCATTCGCGAGGTGCGTCCTCATGTGATGCTTTCCGTTCCCGCCATCTCCAGGAATTTCCGCAAGAACATCGAGGCCGGCATCAAGAAGAAAGGCCCCAAGGTGCAGAAGCTCTACGAATTCGCACTCAACAACGCCATCAAATACAACCGCGAGTACTACAACATGGGTAAGCCCTGCTGGAAACTGTGGTGGCGCAAGCCTATCAAGGATTTGATGGACCGCCTGATATTCAAGGGCGTACGTGAGAGTTTCGGCGGCCGCCTTAAATTCTTCATCGGCGGCGGCGCTTTGCTTGACATCGAACTGCAGCGCTATTTCTGCGCAGTAGGTATGCCTATATTCCAGGGTTACGGACTTACCGAGGCCACTCCCGTTATCTGCGCCAACTCCGCCGGCCACGCCCGCTTCGGCTCTTCAGGCCGTACCGTGCAGCCCATGGACATAAAGATCTGCGACGAAGAAGGTAACGAAGTGCCCCACGGCGTAACCGGAGAGATTGTAATCCGCGGCGGAAACGTCATGGCCGGTTACTGGAAGAACCCCGAGGCCACCGCTGCCACCATCATCGACGGCTGGCTTCACACCGGCGACCGCGGCTATATCTGCGCCGAGGATCCCCGCTATCTGTACGTCACCGGCCGCTTCAAGAGCCTGCTCATCTCATCCGACGGCGAGAAATACTCTCCCGAGGGCTTTGAGGACAGCCTGGCCGACGGTTCGCGCTTCATCGAGGCATCCGTACTTCACAACAACCAGAGTCCTTATACCGTGGTGCTGGTGATTCCCAACAAGACCGCTCTTGCCGAGGCCGTAAAGGACAAGGGGCTCGATCCCGCTTCCGACGCAGGTCTTCGCGCCCAGCTTGACATCATCAAGGGCGAGGTCGATTCTTACCGTCCGGGCGGAAGGCACGAAGGCTTGTTCCCCGAGAAGTGGCTCCCTGCCGCTATCATAGTGGGCGAGACTCCTTTCACCGAGCAGAACGGTATGCTCAACACCACGTCAAAGATGGTTCGCGGCAAGGTGGAGAAGTTCTACGAGAGCCGTATCGAGTATGCCATGACTCCTGAGGGCAAAGAGCTTTATAACGCTAAAAATCTAGAATCAATTAAATAACTCACGTATGACTAAATCTAACGCCGGAAAGAGTTACGCACCCGCCATCGCGGTGTGCTTCGCACTCTTCTTCATGATCGCATTCGTCACCAACCTCGCCGGGTCAATGGGCGTGGTGGTGACCAATCAGTTCGGCGCCAGCAAGGCCCTGAGCCAGCTTGGTACCCTCGCCAACTTCATCGCCTACGCTTGCATGGGTATTCCTGCAGGTATCATTCTCCGTCGCAAGGGTTATAAGTTCACCGCCCTGGCTGCTGTCGTCATCGGCTTTATCGGTGTCGGCATCCAGTTCCTTTCCGGCTATGCCGAGAGCTTTGCCGTGTATGTGGCCGGCGCATTCGTGGCCGGTTTCTCCATGTGCATGCTCAATATCGTGGTCAACCCCATGCTCAACACCCTCGGCGGTGGCGGCAATAAAGGCAACCAGTTGATTCAGTGGGGCGGCTCATGCAACTCTATCGGCGGAACCATTGCACCTTTCCTGGTGGGCTGGCTCGTGGGAGGCTCCATCAAGGACGCTACCGTGGCCAAGGCCGCTCCCGTGATGATCATCGCCATGGTCATATTTGCAATCGCTTTCGTGGTGATTATGCTCACCAAGATTCCCGAGCCTCATATGGAGACTGCCGAGGAGAAGCGTGCTCGTCTTGCAGGCAAGGCCGTCAAAGATCCGTACAGCCCGCTTTCTTTCCGTCATTTCGTGCTTGGCGCCATAGCCATATTCTTCTATGTCGGTATCGAAGTCGGTATTCCCAATACCGCCAACGTTTATTTCTCCGGCCTTGAGAGCGTAGGTCCGGCCCTTACCGGTACCTTCATCAGCGCCTACTGGCTCTGCATGCTCTTCGGACGTCTGGTCGGCGCCTCCGTCGGCGGCAAGGTGTCCAGCAAAACCATGCTTCTGTGCACTGCCTCGGCGGCTATACTGTTCATTGTCATCGCCATCTTCATGCCTCAGAGCGTTTGCATCGGAAGCGTTCCCGTGAGCCTGATATTCCTCACTCTCTGCGGTCTTTGCACCTCCGTCATGTGGGGATCGATCTTCAATCTCTCGGCCGAGGGACTCGGCAAGTACACTGCAGCTGCATCCGGTATATTCATGACCCTGGTCTGCGGCGGCGGCATCATCCCGTTCCTGCAGAACGCCCTTGCCGACAAGGTGGGCTCTATGCAGAGCTACTGGCTGCTTGTCCTCTGCCTCGGATTCCTCATCTTCTACGCGGTTTGGGGCAGCAAGAACGTCAATAAGGATATCCCTGTAAACGATTAATCAGTATGGAACAGCCTTACGTAATAGGAATTGACATAGGCGGACAGACCGCAAAGAGCGGTGTGGTGAACGCCAGGGGAGAGGTGCTTGCCCAGACCATTATGGTGTCCAACAAGCACACCGACGCCGAATCTTTCGTTGACGCGCTTGCTTCAACTATCAAGAAGCTTATCGCCGACGCCGATATCGAAGGCCAGGTCCGCGGTATTGGCGTGGGTGCTCCAAACGGCAATTATTACACGGGTGAGATTAAAGATGCTCCCAATCTCTCTTGGGCGCATGAGAAGGACGTTCCCTTTGCCAAGATGCTTTCGGAGGCAATGGGCGGCCTGGCTGTTTCTCTTACCAACGATGCCAACGCTGCCGCTGTGGGCGAGATGACTTATGGCGCAGCCAAAGGTCTCAAGCACTTCATAATGATAACCTTGGGCACAGGTGTCGGAAGCGGAATAGTCATCGACGGGCAAGTTCTTTACGGCCACGACGGCTTCGCCGGCGAGCTGGGACACACTTGTGCGGTGCGCGGCGGCAGGCTGTGCGGCTGCGGAAAGCAGGGTTGTCTTGAGGCGTACTGTTCTGCTATCGGTGTTGCCCGTACCGCTGTAGAGTGGCTCGACCAGCATCCCGATGAGCCGTCTCTTCTTCGTTTGCGGGAGAATATTACCTCCAAAGATGTTTATGAGGCTGCAAAGGCAGGTGACCAGGCCGCCAAAGAGGTTTTCGACTATACAGGCACTCTCCTTGGCCGCAGCTTCGCCGATTTCATAGCTTTCTCGGCTCCCGAGGCAATCGTGCTCTTCGGCGGGCTTGCCAGGGCGAAGGAATTCTTGTATGATCCCATATTTGCCGCTATGAACGACAATGTGCTTCCTTTGTGGAAAAATAAAGTCAAACTCCTTTTCTCCAGCCTATCTGAGTCTGATGCTGCTATACTGGGAGCATCGGCCCTTGCATGGAATTTATAATTTATTAATTAATAATTATTTACAATGAAAACAACCAAAATTTTCTTTGCACTCGCAATGAGTGCCACAATCGTAGCCTGCACTCCCAAGCCGGTCGCTCCTGTAACTGGCGAAGACGGTTCCGCGGAGCCTGTGGAGGCAGTCAAGACCCTTAAAGATTATACCCCCAGCGCTGCTGAGGTTGACTCCGTGAGCTATCTGCTCGGTGTGAATTTCGGAAGCTTCCTGAAGGGATACAACTTCGGCGATGTCAATTATTCCAAGGTCATTGCCGGTATGAAGGATTATGTCAAGGCCAAGGGCGACTATCGTGACCCTGACTTCAACTCCCAGTTCAAGATCAGCCCCGAGCTCATCAACGATGTTTTCAACTCCTACCTTGAGAAGCGTCACAACTACACTCTCCTCGCCAACAAGGAGAAGGGTGAGAAGTTCCTTGCCGCTAACCTCAAGAAAGAGGGCGTACAGAAGACCGACAGCGGCTTGCAGTACAAGATTGTGGAGCCCGGCAACGATGTTAAGCCCACTGCCCAGGACACTGTGTGGGTCAAGTACAAGGGTACCCTTATCGACGGTAAGGTGTTCGACGAGACTCCCGAGGATGGCGATGCAGTTCACTTCCCTCTGAACGGTGTCGTGGCCGGTTGGACCGAGGGCCTGCAGCTTATCGGCGAGGGCGGCGAGATTGATCTTTATGTTCCCGCAGACCTGGCTTACGGCGAGCAGGGCCGTCCCGGTATCGATCCTAATTCCACGCTTATCTTCAACGTAAAGCTCGAGAAGGTCGGCAAGTTTGTCCCCGCCCCCGAGGAGAAGAAATAAGCTAAACTTGGTTCTAAAACATAAGAAGCCGGCCCGCGGGCCGGCTTCTTTGTTGTAAAGAGTTAGTCAAGAACTAAATCACCTTGACATTGAATGTGTTCGAGAAGAATTGATTAGATGTTTTGTAGGTAATAGTAATTTTAGTGGTTCCTGTATTATTACCTCCAATCTGTAAAGCCTTGCCCGAGCTACCAACCTCTAGACCCGTTACATTTCTAAGAATACTGGAATCATAGTCGCTTGCTACGTAACTAGCCGAATTAAGCACCGTCCAAGGCGATGAAGAGTCGGTTCTATACTCAAACTGGAGACATATTGCTTTTCCCTTATCTATTGTAATTACAGTTGTTGGTGTGGCCGTACTGCCAACTTTCATGGCACTCGAACTAGTGCAGTTGCTAGATATGCACTTAGCCTCCCACCACGCTACTGTAATAGAACGTACGGTTGTATAAGTTGACAACGCATACTGATGCTGAGGCTGTGCAGAGATATTGGCAACCCCACAGTTTTTAGTGCTTACCACACCGCCACTCTCAACCGTGGCGTAATTTGTATTACTTGAACGCCAGTTGAAGTAAGACGCCGCTGTAAATGTAGCATTGCTCGGACTTACCGTATAATCTTGATTGTAGGCCATAGTATACTGTGAGTTAGTACCCATAAGTAATGTGCCCTTTCCGGTCATGCTTGTGACCGGCTGATAAATACAGTAATAGAAATACAACTTATTCCCATTGCTGTCCATTGCCGTTATGATCACATTACCCGGTTTCTTGCTGGTGACCTTGGTTATTGATCCGACAGCGGGATCAACAGTGGCAATGCTGGTATCGCTGGAAGTCCAGCTGACACCCCAATAATCAGAGCCGGTAAGTTGGTAGCCACTACTGTTATACAAACTGAGCTGAGAACCGGTGTTGCCGACGTTCATATAAAGTGGCGAAGAAGAAGAATTAGACTTGTATGTAGAAGACGTACTGATATACGCTCCGCTGGGGAAGCTCGATTTGGACAGGACCTGCACTTTAAAGCTCCTTGCAAAGAAGCCGTCGTCGTTCCGACGGCCAATGCCTTAAGCTGCAAATAAGGGTTACCAGTACTACTATTCACCTTATAAATAAACTGAACTATCCCGGACGTAGAAGCAGTCGAGAAATCACTCTGATTTGTAAGCTTTACCCTGCTGGTAGAACTAGTCTGTCCCTCGTAGAAAGCTAAATTGACCATATCCCCTGCAACCATATGCAACGTGGCTCCTTCAGGTATAGGCTTATGATCAAACTCGTTGTAGAAATCAGGGTTCTGGGTTACATTATCGGGATTTCTGTGGATGATTTGCAGGGAATGATCGTACACCTGGAACGGCCTCATGTTCTTATAGTCGGTTATGCTCGAACTGTGCAGAGGTTTTCCGCTGATGGTCGCCGTTCCCTTGGCTTCACCCTTTACCCAACCATATTTGTCCACCGTTGCGATGGAGGTGTTGGATGACTTGTATTCAAAATCGGTAGTGGTCGTGTAGGTTGCATCGGCAGGCGAGAAGGTGAAGTCCTTGCCGCTTCCGCCTGTAATGAGATGCTCATTGCCCTTGCCGAGCTTGAACGTGGTTAAGTTGGCCGTGATGGATGTGATGTCCTTGTACACGACTACATAGTAGTACCTCTTGTTGCCCTGTCCGTCAGTTACGGTAATGGTAGCATAGCCGGGCTTCTTGCCGGTAATCGTTCCCATATATCCGCCGTACTCGGTCGAACCGGAGACCGTCGCGACAGATGTATCATTGCACGTCCAGGTGAAGCCGGACAGCTGATCTTTGGTGTAGACTCCGTTGTCTCCGCAGAGGGCCACACCAATAGTCTGACCTACAGGAATATACC
>CADBAY010000031.1 GCA_902792815.1 uncultured Bacteroidia bacterium | reverse complement strand
GCGGGAGGCCTGATGCCCGGGGCCTTTTCCCCATGTTTTATGGGCCCCGGGCCTCAGGCCTCCCGCCACAACTATTTGACCTACGGCATTTTAAATAACATGAAGCGAATAATCACATTATTAGCAGCAGTGCTGCTCCTCTCCGGCGGACTTAACGCCCAGACTACTACTCGCCATACCATGCGTCACCATGGAGTTGAACGCGAATACTGGCTCTATGTTCCCGATACACTCTGTGCACAGAGGCCCTTGGTCTTCGTGTGCCACGGCTACGGCGGCAAAGCCGAGGGCTACTTCCCTGCCATGATCCAAAGCGCCCGCAAGCATGGCTATGTGCTTTGCTACCCCCAGGGCCTCAAAGACCCGGGCAAAGGCAGGACCGGATGGAATGTGGGCTATCCCTCGCAGCAAGGATGGAAGCAGGACGACGTGGCATTCATCCTGGCCCTTCAGCGCAAACTCCAGCGGGAGTATAAGTTGAACAAGTCCAACACCGTCTTCAGCGGAATGTCCAACGGCGGCGAAATGTGCTATTTACTGGCCTACACACATCCTGAACGCTTTGCAGCCATAGTGTCGCTGGCAGGACTGACTATGGAATGGATATACCGCGACATAAAACCGCGCGGCCCGGTACCGTTTATCGAGATTCACGGGACGGCCGACAAGACTTCCCACTGGGAGGGCGACCCCGACAACCACGACGGTTGGGGCGAATACATTGCAGTGCCGCACGCCGTGGGACGGATGATCAGCACCGATTGCTGCACCCACGAGGTCTGCGACACTCTCCCCCTCTACAAGCCCGGCAGCCATACCGTTGTGCGCCACCGCTACCTTGACGGCACGGCCGGCGCCGAAGTCCGCCTTTACGAAATTATTGACGGCCTCCACAAGAACGGCTCCGCCGACCTCGATGTCCCCGAACTCATCTGGGACTTCTCCTCGCTGTATTTCAAGTAGTTACTGATCTTGACCTGGTTGCTTTTCACCAGGTCAAGATTGGGAAGTCGCTGATAATCAACATGGATCATGAATGTCAAGGTACACCTGATAGTCACGCTCATTGCGACGGTGCAGATGGCGGTTTCAGCACCGGCGCAGGAGATTAAAGCCGAGCATATCTGTACGATAGAGCGGCAGTACCCCAACGACGGCGACTGCTACGGCAATCTATTATTCCAGTTCCACTCTCAGAACCAGCATCCCGAGGGAGATTTCCACGGAGTGAGCGTTGCCGATTTGCGAAGCGGCAAGACCTTGGCATTTACCTATCTGGGGTTCAACCCCAACTTCCACAATTCAAGCATAACATTCGCGAGGCGCAAAAAGAGCATCTTCGACCCCTTCCCGCTGCTGATCGCATCGGAAAACTATGCGCCCAACGAGTACTATAAGATACATGTGTACCGTGTGCGGCGGCGCGGCGGCAGCTACAGCTTCGAGAACGTCCGGACTATCGACATGCCCTCCCCTGACAGCCTGGGAATATTATACCCGCATGCTGTTCCCGACGAGGACGGGCGCCACATATGGATAGAGGGTTATTCCGCGGACAAGGCAAAGACGGTATTTCTGTTGTTTGACAATCCGGAGGTATTTCCGGTCAAGCCGGGAAGGGAGCCGGGAATGACGGGGGTGCCGATTCGCCGTTTCGAGATACCCCGGAAAAACGTTACCGACCAGGCCTACTGCATTCGCAAAGGCAAATTCTATCAGGTTGTAGGCGTAAAGCGCGAAGCCTGGCTGCGCATAATAGATATAGAAAGCGGCACCCTGGAGCGCGAAGTGCTGTTCAACGACTACGGCCTTCCCTACGAGCCCGAAGCCGTATTCTTCTGGCGCGGGCGGCTCTGCGTCAGTTTCTCCGCCAACGGCAAAGCAGAGGTGTACACAGTTGATTTATTATGAAGAAGATTATCGCAGCGGCTGCCATGCTTGCGGCTATGGCCATATCTTGCCGCAACAATGAAGTCAAACAGCAAATCCTCACCGGCGACCTGCTGTTCGTAGGCATTCCAATGGATTATCAGGCCGATAACATGGCGCAGGCCATTGCCGACGCCACCGGCGGCAGCGACGAAATCAATTATATCCACACCGCAGTGCTCGAAGTCGACAGCCTCGGCGCAATATGGGTAATCGACGCCACCCTCGCTCACGGAGTTGACAGACATCCCCTGGACACGCTATTCAAAGACTTCACCCTGAACGACGGCGGGCGCGCAACATTCAAAGTGATGCGCCTGAAGGATAACGGCGACGCTGCACGCCATGTCGAGCAATGCAAGGCCCTGCTTGGCGAAGAATACGACCTGTACTTCCTTCCCGCCAACGGACGGCACTACTGCACGGAGCTGGTCTACGACTGCTACCTCAAACGCGACGGGAGCCACATCTTCGACTCCGTGCCCATGAACTTCAAAAATAGTGAAGGCGAGATGCCTGACTACTGGACCTGGCTGTTCGGTGAGCTCGGCCAGAGCGTCCCGCAAGGCATTCCCGGCACAAATCCCCAAGGCATGTTCAATTCTCCGGCGTTGAAATACATTGCAGATCTATAAAGATGCTCATTCACAGCAAGATACAAAAATTGACCTGGGAAAAAGCTACCAGGTCAAGTTTTGTAATCGATTGATAATCAATTAGCGGAGCTTCTTGTAACCGTACTGGCAGGTATCACCGAGCTCAAGCTCGATCTTCATCAGGCGGTTGTACTTGCAGATACGGTCGGTACGGCTCAGCGATCCGGTCTTGATCTGGCCGCTGTTGGTAGCGACTGCGATGTCGGCGATGGTAGTGTCTTCAGTCTCGCCGGAGCGGTGGCTGGTAACGGTGGTGTAGCCGTGACGGTGGGCCATCTCAATGGCGTCAAGAGTCTCGGTAAGAGAGCCGATCTGGTTGACCTTGATGAGGATGGAGTTGCCGGCGCCCATCTCGATACCCTTCTGGAGATACTTGACGTTGGTCACGAAAAGGTCGTCACCCACGAGCTGGCAGCGGTCGCCGATAGCCTTGGTGAGCTTGACCCAGCCTTCCCAGTCTTCCTCGGACAGACCGTCCTCGATGGAGTCGATAGGATACTTCTCGATGAGTTTCTTGAGGTAATTGATCTGCTGGTCGGTGGTGAGCTTACGGCCGCGGGGATCTTTCTTCTTGCCGTCCTTGAGCTGCTTGTAGTCGTAGTAGAACTTGCCGTCCTCCTTGAAGCAGAACTCAGATGCGGCGCAGTCCATAGCGATGGTAATGTCTTTGCCGGGCTCCAGACCGGCGGCCTTGATAGCCTCGATGATGCAGTCAAGTGCGTCGTCGATGCCCTTGAGAGCGGGAGCGAATCCACCCTCGTCACCTACTGCAGTGCTGCAGCCACGGTCTTTGAGAACCTTCTTGAGAGCGTGGAACACCTCAGCTCCCCAACGGACTGCCTCAGCCTCGCAGCATGCACCAACGGGCCTGATCATAAACTCCTGGAATGCGATAGGAGCGTCGGAATGTGCACCGCCGTTGATGATGTTCATCATAGGAACGGGGAGAACATAAGTATTGGTACCACCGATATAACGGTACAGGGGGATGTCGAGATAATTGGCGGCGGCGTGGGCCACGGCAAGGCTTACGCCCAGAATGGCGTTGGCGCCGAGTTTGCTCTTGGTAGGAGTGCCGTCGAGCTCGATCATGGTCTTGTCGATGGACCTCTGCTCGAGTGCTGACATACCTATGATGGCGGGGGCAATAACATCGTTAACATTGGCGACGGCCTTCAGGACGCCCTTGCCAAGATAACGCTTTTTGTCGCCGTCGCGAAGCTCAAGAGCCTCGTTTTCGCCGGTAGATGCTCCTGACGGAACGGCAGCAACGCCCTTGATACCGGATTCGAGAATAACTTCGACTTCAACTGTAGGGTTTCCTCTTGAATCGAGTATTTCCCTGCCTGTAACTTGGATAATACGCATAATATTGATAAAAAATTAGTTGTTAGTACCTTTTGGCGGCGCAAATTTAGTCTTTTTTACCGAAAAAAACAAGAGGTTTTCTACGCGCACGGTACTCGGCCGTGGCCGTGAAGAACACGTCTCCGCTGGAGTTGGCCGCGGTCTCCACCGAATCCTGCACCACGCCTATAATAAAACCGATCGCTACCGCCTGCATGGCAATATCGTTGCTTATTCCGAAAAATGAGCAGGCCATAGGAATCAGCAGCAATGAGCCTCCCGCCACGCCGGAAGCGCCACAAGCGCCTAGCGTGGCAATGACGCTCAGCAGCAAAGCAGAGGCAAAGCTGACCTCCACCCCTACAGTATGGGCAACGGCGAGCGTCATGACCGTGATAGTCACGGCAGCTCCGTTCATATTGACGGTGGCTCCCAAGGGGATGCTCACCGAATAAAAGTCCTCTTCAAGCCCAAGCCTGCGGCACAAATCCATATTGATAGGGATATTTGCGGCAGAGGAGCGGGTGAAAAAAGCATTCAATCCGCTCTCTTTCAAGCAGGTGAAAAGCAGCGGAAAGGGATTGCGCCCTGTAGCTATAAACGAAATGAGAGGGTTGAACAGCAGCACGCTTACCAGCATACAGCTTACAAGCAGCGCAAGCAGTTTGCCGTAAGTGGTAAAGATCTCGAGGCCGCTTTCGCTCACGGCAGAGAGCACCAGGCCCAGGATACCGAAAGGCGCAAACTGGATTATCCACTTAACAGCCAGGGTAATAACGTCGGCAAATTCGCTTATCACTTTGATCGTACCCTCAGAGGCGGCCAATTTCAGGCCAAGCCCGAGAATAATAGCCCAGAACAGAATGCCTATATAATTGGCGGTGGCAATGGCCTCCAAAGGGTTCATTACCATTTTGCTGAGGAGATTCTTAAAAACGTCGGTCAGGGCGCCCGGAGCACTGCCCTCCGCTACCTCGCCAAGGCTCAGGGTGACAGGAAAAAGAAAACTTCCTATCACTGCAACCGCCGCCGCTACAAGAGTAGCTGTGAGGTATAGCACTATTACCGTACGGAAACGCGGCCCCAACCCTCCTTGAGCCTTGGCTATGGACGAGGCCACCAGGAAAGCCACCAGCACCGGAGCAATTGCTTTAAGGGCGCTGACAAAAATGTGACCAAGTATCCCTATTCCCGTCCACTGCGGCACTATAAGCCCCAAGACAGCTCCTATAACAAGGCCGAAAAGGATTCGTAGCACCAAAGAAGTGCCGGTCCACCATTTTAAGACTTTTCCCATCAGCCTACAGCATTCACTACGGCAACCCGGGCAATCTTAGCATCGGATTTGAACTTCTCGTCACCCAGATAATCTTCGTTCATTACTTTATACACAAAATCTTCGTCAAATCCGCAGAAAATCTCTACATAGCCCTTTTCGGTCTCGACATAAGATACATAAGGAGCCTCTTCAAAGTTGGAATTATACTCTTTAACCACATTCAGGAAGTCGCTCACCGACATTCCCGGCCTTACACCGTACACATTGGCATAACGCGGCGAACACACTTCAATCTCGACAATGTCCATGTCTCCATCAGAACGGAGCAGGAGCGTGGGCTCATTCTCCCCTTCTTTAACCAGATAATATACGTTAGTAGAAAGACCTTCGGTCTCGACAAAGACAGTTTTGTACCCGGGGACCGAGAACGGCACAGCCTCCCCCAGCATGATATTGCCGAAACCGTAATTGTACAGGCATATGGCTCCGGTAGAATTGTCACGGACGAACTTATTGCCGTTCCACTGATACATCACCCCGCTGTTGCCGACATCTTCGATGAACACCTGAAAGCCCCTGTCGCAATATGAGGGCGAGTATTTGCCGTTCTTTATGGCATAGTAAAGATTCTCGCTGCCATACAGCAGCAGAGGGTCAGCGGTAAGGTCCTCTGCCGTATAAGGCTTGTCCATCTTGAGATTAGCGGCAGATACTTTGCCGCTGCCGACCTCATACCAATAGTAGTGATCAGGGTTCTTTTGCTCTTCTCCATCGTCGTAGCAGCCGCTCTGAAGCACGCCGAAAAGCTTTCCTCCAGTCTCGTCCGAGAAGGCGTGAAAGTTTACATAAGGGTGCGGTTTGTCGCTATCCTCTTCCGTCCAGTCATAGTCCGATGGCTTGCTGAAATAGTCTGACCAGTAGATGCTGTTGTCGTTTTTGGACCATATAGTTTCGGGGCCCTCCCCGTCGCCGAGCACGCCGTCAAGCATCTCTTCAAAACGTGCCTTGTAGGCAGAACGGGCCTCGGGAGTCTTAAGTTCTTCAGTAAGGTCAGAGGCCGGGATGGCGCCGAAAAAAGCCCACAGTTGACCGCTGTCCACTGCAGGCAGTTGTTCAAACGGTTTGCCGGAACCTTGGTCCGATTCACTGCACGAGCAAATCAAACACGCCGCCAGAAGGGCTGCAGCGAGAGGGAATAATCTTTTCATATTATCAAATTTGTGTAAAAATAAACAAAAGAAAATAAAAAACAAAGAGGCCGGCGTGAGCGTAGTGCCCGCGCCGGCCTGATTGAGGATGCTAATAATTATTGAACCTGTACAGTATAACCGGATCTCTTGAAGTAATAAGTAGTTCTATTATAAGTACCTGTTACTTCAACACTAAATTTTGCTGTGCCGGTTTTTAATCCATGGATGCGGAAATAATTCCCATTTGACGAAGCCCAATTGTTAGCTTCAGAAATCGATATAACATCAGTTCCGCTGGTGACAGTTACTTTGTAGTTGGCCCTCCCTATTATCTCATTATTATTTTTATCTATTTGAACTTGGAAAGTTCCTTCTTTACCATTTTCAATAGGAATAGTAGAGTAAGAGCTGTAAGTTGAGCCATCAGCCATAACCGATGAACTGCCAAAATAAGTCCCACACCTTAGATGCCAAGTAGACACTAAAACATTGTAAATGACAGCATCTGTCACACCGGCCGTCGTGGTTGATGCCGTGATAGATGCATTTCCAGTATTATCACAATCAACCGTAACAACCCCGGAAGACGATACTGTGGCCAAAGCTGTAGAGGAAGATTTGAAATTATAGAAGTTATCTATCGAGGCATACGTAGCATTTGAAGGAGACACCGAATAGTTGGTAGCATAAGTAAGGTTAACTGTAGTTGAGCCGCTCGTATAACCGCCAACGAAATTACCCGGAGTCAGGGACGATATAGGGACGTAGAACTGAACCCAATAGGTCCTTGTATTACCGTTTGAGTCGGTACCGATAATTTGAACCAAACCAGCTTTCTTGGGCGTTACGGTTGTCTGACTGCCAGCCAACGGGCTCACCGTGGCAATGCTTTCATCTGAACTACTCCACGAGACTGCAGCAGCCTCGGAACTACTATAGGCCGTGCCGTCTGATTTGACTGCTTTAACCACGACGGACTTGGTAGTAACCTGATAAGAAGGATAGGTAGAAGTAGTTTTATAATCGGAGTGGCTGACATAGTCGCCGCTGGCCCAGGTGAACTTTGGCAGGACCTGCACTTTAAAACTCCTCCCAAAGAAGCCGTCATCACCATCAAGGACAACGCTTACATTCGTCGTTCCGACGGCCAATGCCTTAAGCTGCAAATAAGGGTTACCAGTACTACTATTCACCTTATAAATAAACTGAACTATCCCGGACGTAGAAGCAGTC
>CADBAY010000030.1 GCA_902792815.1 uncultured Bacteroidia bacterium | reverse complement strand
AGTCCGTATTGCCGTTCACCAGGGGACTGGCGGTATAGACCAGCACGCTGGCCTTGATGGCCTTGGCGGCAACGGAAGTGGCACGCCCGGCCTCTTTGTCGTCGCGGTGCGCGGGAAGCCTTGTGGCCGCTTCGTCGAACATACGGCATACGAATTCGGCGCAATCGTCCCATGAAGAGCGCTGCACGAGAATGTTCGATACCTGCTCGTTCATCGAAATCTCATGGTCAACCACCACCACGGGTCCGTAATGCTGCATAAGCACCCAGTGCAGCAGGCCGATGAGGAAATAAGCCTCGCCCGTATAGACCTTGGCCTTCTCGGGACTCAGGCCGGGCACGGATTCTACGTTGTTGATGAAAGTCCAGGCGTTGCGTATGCCTTTGTAGAGGTCATATTTCATGGCTCCGGGCTGGGTTGCGGTGTCGCCCGACCACATGCCGAAGTATGTGCTGTTGGAACTCTCGTAGCCGTGCAGCATGGCCTTCCAAGCGGCCCAGCGGATAGGGTTGCTGTAGAACGTAACCACTTCGCCGCTCTGGAAGAAATCGGGATAGGTATGATAACCTATGTGGTGGGGGAAGAAGCCGTAAACCGAGTTCAGCGTGCGCTCCGCCTGCATAGGAGAGGAGTACAGATCCGACACGCTTGCGGTATCTTCAGGCACAACATCCAAAAAGTTGCAGGCCGCAAGGAACGGGAGTATAGCGAGGATCAATAAAGTCTTTTTCATGATCAGAGTCCAAATTTAGAAAAAAAGTTGCAGACCGAGTTGAACGCTCTTGGTAAGAGGATAAGATACTCCGGCGCCGTTTGCCAGTTCCGGATCCCAGAGTTTGAACGGAGACAGGACAAACAGGTTGGTGCCCGTGCAGTACACCCTGAGGGTTTCCTTCCAGGTCCATCCCAGCTCTACGTTTTTCAATCGCAGGAATTTACCGTCCCGGAGCCAGAAACTCGACGCGGGGATGTTGTTGGGGTTGTATTCCCAGTCAAGGCGGGGGTATTTGGCATCGGGGTTAGGATTGCTCTCGCTCCAGTGGTCGTCGGCCACCCATTTGAACATATTCAAGCCGCGGTGCGTTTTGTTGACGAACGGATGTACCGCGTCGGACATAAGGATGGATACCCTGTCGCGCCCGGAGAAGAAGAACGAGAAGTCGAACGATTTGTATTTCATGGTGGCGCCGAATCCGTAGTTGATTTCCGGCACGGTGGGCAGCCCGAGATAGGTAGCGTCGTTCTCGTCTATGACATCGTCGTCATTCATATTCTTGTACTTGATGTCGCCGGGCTTATAGTTGGTGCTGAAAGTCTGGGTGGGCGAGTTGTCTATGTCTTCCTGGTCTTTGAACAGGCCCTCCGCGATGAGTCCGTAAGGAGCATATACCGGCTGGCCTATCTTTGACTGATAAGGATAAGGCTGGATCTCCGGCTCGTCGTAGTCGGTTATTTCGTTGTGGGCGTAGGTGAATGTGCCGCGCGCGCTGATGGAAAAGTCCGGATTGAAAATGCGCTTGTATTCGAGGCTGAAGTCGACACCTCTGTTGCGTACGGCACCGAGGTTGCCCCGTGGCGACACGCCTGAAAGACCGGATGTGGCGGGGAGTACCTGGCGGGCCATGAATATGCCCGTACGGTTTTCGTCAAAAATGTCGAGAATGAATTTGAGCTGTTGCATAAAGCCGAATTCGATGCCGATATCGTGCTTGCGGCTCACTTCCCAGGTGGCGTCTTCGTTACCCCACAGGTTCACGACGTTACCCTTTTCGGAATAGAAGCCGTCGGCGCAGGATCCCTGGATAAAACCGCTGTTGACATTCATTGCGACCGAAGAGATGTAGGGGAATCGTACCGACAGGTAGTCGTTACCGGAAAGGCCGTAGGAATAGCGTATCTTCAGCAGGTCAACGGTGCTGCGGAGATTGTCCCAGAACGGCTCGTTGGAGATGATCCAGCCGGCCGCCATGGAGGGGAAGAAGCCCCAGCGGTGCCCTCTCATGAAGTTTTCGCTGCCGTTGTATCCGAAGTTGGCTTCGAGTACGTACCGGTCCAGAAGCGTGTATGACAGACGTCCGGCGAATCCCTGCTCGCGCTTGGGCAGGCGGGCGTTGTAACTGGAGGCCTGATTGTCAACGTGTTCCTTCTGGTGGTACAGGACCACGGCGTTTATGGAATGGGGGCCGAAACTGCGGGCGTATTCGAGGTTGGTCTGCAGGTTAAGTTCGCGATAGCCGCTCGATGAAGTATCGGAGCCTATGTATTTCGACCCTTCGCTGCCCAGCTGTGAGAGGTAGTAGGTCTTTTCGCCGCTGACGGGGTCGGTGTCTATTCCCTGAAGACGGTAGAGCCAAGGCGCCTTGCGGAAAGTAAGGGTAGCGGCAGTGTAGGAATAGAACGACGCCTGTCCCCACAGTTTGAGTCCCGGGGTTATCATGTCGAGGTTCTGGTCCAGGCGGACCGAAGTCGTGGTGTTCTCTGTAAACTGCTTGCGGTAGCCTTCCGACAGGTCCATGTAGGGGTTGGTCCACGATGTGGTTCCGTCCCACTCGTCGGTACCGCCGAACACTACATAGTCGGCATCGCTGCCCAGCCACTCAGAGGGGTATGTGGGCGATACGTTTACGGGATTGGCATATAGAGCCGCGGCAAAATAATGCTGCGTGCTGTAATACGGCATGTTCTTGTAGAACAATATGGAGGTCATCTTTATGGACGCCGTAGTGCTGTTGGTCAGTTTGGCGGTCACATTGCTCTGGAACGAGAACTTGCGTGCGTTAAGGCCGGTGTCGAACGATACTTCCGGGGAGTTTCGCAGCATACCGTTCTGGTTGGCGAACATAGCGCTCAGGAAGTAGTTTACGCGGTTTCCGCCGCCACGTATGTTCACGTCGGCGCTCTGGGCGGTAGAGTACTTGCGGAAAATCATATCGTACCAGTTGACAAGCGGGTACTCATAATTGTTGATTCCCTGCTTGGCAGCCTCGATTTTGGCCGGCAGATAATAATCGTTGCCGCCACGGGTGCGGAGAGCCTCGTTGTAATTCTCCATATAAGTTACCCCGTCGGCGATTTCTGATACCTTGGTGAAGGTGTTTACAGTGGAATTGAAGTGGACGTTGATGGACATCTTGTCTGACGTGCGTCCGCTCTTGGTGGTAATGACCATTACTCCGTTTGCGCCGCGGGAGCCGTAGAGAGCCGTCGCCGCAGCGTCTTTAAGCACGGCAAACGACTCGATTGATTCCGGAGAGATACCGTCAAGCACCCCTACGCCGACCTCTATTCCGTCGAGGATATACAAAGGCTTGCTGTTGGGGCCGAAGGTGGAAATACCGCGGATCCAGAAATTGGCACCGTCCGAGCCGGGTTCGCCGGATGACTGGGTGGAAATAACGCCGGCCAGGTTGCCCGCAAAAGACTGTGACAGGGTGGGAGAGTGGAGCGACTTGAGCTGCTCGGGGTTGATGCTCTCCACCGAGGTCACTATCGACTCCCTTTTCTGGGTGGTTCCGAAGGCGACCACTACCGCTTCGCTCAATGCAGTTGACGATTCGTCCAGAAAGACCATGCGGAAGTAGTTGTCGTTTTCGGTGGTCTTTATGTTTTTGTCGAGGTATCCCAGCATTGAGAACGTTATTTCCTTGACATCGGCACCTACCGTCAGCGAATAACGGCCTTCGGTGTCGGTGAGCGTGCCGGTGGAAGTGCCTTTAACATACACCGTTACCCCCGCAAGAGGACTGCGGTCGGTGGTTGCTACTACGGTTCCGGAAAAGGTGCGCTTCGGCGTTGAAGGAGCGGTCTTCTTGGGATCATCGCCCCGTTTCCGGAGCAGCATGATCTGGGTTCCTTCGATACTTGCCGACATTTGCTGGGGAGCGAGTATCCTGCCGAGCAGCTGGAGAATATCTTCGCCTTTGGCTTCGTCGCTCACCCGCTTTTCCAAGTCAATCTCGGCGGTACGGTAGGCAAAAGTGAATCCGCTCTGTTTTTCCAGATCGTTCAGGACGGTGCGTAACGGCACATTCTGCCAGCTGCCGCTGACCTTTCTTTCCTGCGACCAGGCGATGACCGGAGAGGCCAACAGAAACAGCAGAAGCAATGTTTTTGCTAGTTTATTCATAAGAGAAGTTTTGTGAATTATCGTATCAGGACTATATTGCCTTCGTCGATTATGCGGAGTTCGCAATCGGCGAGAAAGGAGAGGACGGTAAATATTTTTTCTTTGCTCTCGTCGTTGATTTTAAGTGTGATGTGCTGGTCCAGGTCGATGTCTCCCAGCGTGCTGACCTTTACTCTGTAGCGGTGTTCAAGATTTTCGATGACTTTGCCCAAGGTGCAGTCCTCAAGCGAAATCTGCGAGCGTATCCAGCTTACATAGTCGCCTGTATCAACCGTGCGGACGGTGCTGTCGCCCAGCAGGCGGTCATAACTCAATTGCTCGCCGGGAGAAAGAGTTACCGCCTGGATGCCTTCTCCTTTCACGCGCACGGAACCCGACACGAGGGTGACCTGGTCGCGCTCGTACAGGGGAGTGTGCCTTACGGCGAAGCGTGTGCCCAGTACGCTGACTTGCAGGTCGCCGGCATTTACCACAAAGGAGCGTCCGTCTTTTGCAACATCAAAGTATGCCTCGCCGTCGAGCTTGACTTCCCTCACGGATGCTTTTTCAAAATTGCTGTTGTACGACAGGGAGCTGCCTATATTGAGCCATACCGATGTGCCGTCAGGGAGCTGGAATTCGCCCTTTGAGTTGCTGGATGTCACCATGCACACTTCCGAGGTAGCTGAAGGCGTGTTGCTGTGGGAGCGGATTCCCCGGCCCAGGCCGAAAAATCCCGCGATCAGGGCTGCCGCTGCGGCCACGGCCACAAAATACATAAAGCGGCTCCTGAGTGTTTTTTGCTTTTCTCCTTCCATGTGGCGGTGTATAAGGTTGAGCTTGCGCCGCCGCTCCAGGGTGGAGTCGCTTATATCTCTGGCAGACAGGGCTTCCCATTCACTGTAGAGGGCATCTTCCTTTTCCTGCTGGTCTTCGGGGTCGGTAAGCCAGCTCCCGAAGGCCAGCTTTACCTCGTCGGGGAAACTGCCTGACATAAATCGGTTTATGATGTTCTTTTTCTTGCCCATATTGATTGTGTGGTTAAAGCAGGGCGCTTAGTGCCTTGAGTTGCTCCAGGGCCCTTCCGATGTGATACTCAACTGTCTTGGGAGAGATTCCCTCCCGGGCTGCTATTTCCTGCTGTGTCAGGCCCATGCGGCGGCTCATCAGGAATATTTTTCTGCGCTGTTCCGGCATTGCCGCTATGGTAAGGCTTGCAAGGGAAAGGACGTCGCGCAAGTCCTCTTCCCTGGCCAGGTCTCCGCCGAACAGTTCCGGGAGTTCTTCAGGGGTCAAGCCTTGCTCCAGCGGGATGGGTTTCCCGCGTGAATAGTAATCATAGACAGCATGCTTGACGATGGTGAACAGGAATGGCTTGAACGAACGCACGCCCCTCAGCGAGCGCCGCCTGAGCCAGAGACGCAGGAACACATCCTGACAGATATCCTCCGCAATGGATTTATCTTTTAGGAGTGCCCGTGCGAACGTCTCGACGAGCGGGGCATACTTCAGGTAGAAGTAATCGAACACTTCGTATGACCCGCCCGACAGACGTTGGATATACTCCGATTCTTGAGTCCCGTTCATTAATCGATATTCACATTCGCCACCACAAGGTCTCCAGGTGCGCCGATGAGGTTTTCCGCGCTGACCTTGGCTCCGAGTACACGGGCGTCGGCGGTTACTTTCTCAGGCTTGTCGGGAGTTCCAAGGGTAATGGAATTCTTGCGTATCGCTCCAAGGAAAGCACCGGCGATGCAGGCGCCGTCGGAGCTGATGACGGCACTCAGGGTGTCGCCGCTCCATACTTTGGCATATTGGGTAGCTCCGCAGAATCCGCCGATACGCACGGCATCGGAAGAATTCACGGTGATGGGACCCTTGCTGGTGTTGCCCTCGAGGTTGCAGACCGAATAGCCGAGCAATCCGCCTATCTCGCTGATATACACACCGTCGGCTTTGGCGTTAGTGACCATGATCTCTCCCTCGTTGGAGCTGTTCTTAAGTTCTCCGAACAAGTCTCCGCAAAGGCCGCCGATCATCATGTAAGATGTTGACTGGCTGGTGATTTTGCCAAAGTTCTTACATCCGTCCATAGTATGTCCGGAATTGCCGTTGCGCCCGCCGAGGATGCCGCCTAAATAAGTGGCTCCCTTCTGGTTGTGCCAGCCGTTTTTATAAGTAAGGTTGCCGTTGTTGATACAGTTGCCTATAGTGTAAAGATGTGTGTGGTGATGTCCGATGACACCGCCAAGCATGAGCTGCTGAGAGCAGTTGACGTTCTGCACGGTGCAGTTGGCATCGAGCACTATTTCTTTGCCGTTGCTGCATCCGGTCACATTGCCCGCGTTCTGGTAGCCTACTACGCCTCCGGCGCGGGTCCAGCGTGCGGTCGATTTGAAAGAAATCACAGAAGGCATGTCGCCGTCGATGTTCGTGCAGTCCTTGATGGGCATGTTGCAGAAACCAACGATTCCGCCTAGGTCGGCACCGGTGGAGTTGCCAGCCGGCTGGATGATGTCAACATCGATCTTACCTGTATTGCGGCAGCCGGAGACCATGGTCTCCTCGGTGTAGTCTTTGGCTGAAGCACCTCCGGCAACGCCTCCGCAGAGTACGCCCAGATCGGCACCGGCGCCTCTCTGCAGGCCTCCGGCATTGGCGAATGAGCCTTTGAGCGTTACGGTTCCGGAGTTGGAGCAGTCAATCAGGTTGAAGGCTACATAGCCGGTGACACCGCCGACAGAAGGACGTGTGCAGGCAACCTCAGGATTGGTGAGAGGCACGATGTAGCTCACGTCGCCGGAGTTGATGCATCCCTCCATATCTCCCTCAAAGTAGCCGGCCACACCGCCCACGTTGCCGTAGGTTCCGGTGGCGCAGACTCCGATCGAGAAGAAGACGGCTCCTTCATTGGTGCATTCTTTCATCTTGCCCATGTTGGCCGGGGCGCCGTCTGCGAATGCCGTTACCTTGCTGGCTCCGAGAACTCCGCCGAGGAATGTCTTGCCGGGACTCTCATCGTATGTAAGGGAAATGGGGGCCTTGTTGTGGCACTTGACTATGCGGTCCTGTCCGGGAGCAGCTTCGCCTGCCATATATCCTGCAATGCCTCCGATAACCTGCTCATTGGCAGTGGCGACGTTTTTGAGCGTTATGGCGCCTTCATTGGTGCAGTTGCTTATGTTGCCCTCAAGGAAACCTACGATGGCTCCCAGACGGGCTGTGCCTGCAAATGAATCGACGCGGTTGATGGGAGCTTTGTTCGTGCAGCCGCTGATCTGTCCGCCTGGCAGCAAGTGTCCTGCTATCAGGGCTATGTCTCCCTGGTCGGCGCCGTTTAGCGAGCAGCTGGAGTCGATGATCAGATTCTTGACGGTTCCGGACACTTCGGTAAACAGAGGAGTGGTTGCGCTCCAGTTGCGTATGCTCTTGCCGCCTCCGTCGAACGTGCCGGCAAAAGATGCTGCCGGAACCAGCTCTTTGCCCGACAGATCAATGTCGGAGCCGAGCTTGACCATGTCGGCCTCGGTGCACTGGGGGGCATACTCGTTAAGCCATACCAGAAGCAGCGTAGCGTCGTTGATTGTGAGAGGGTAGCTTATGGACAGTTCTCCGGTGGTTACGGATACCTCGTCGGACCATTCGGAGGTAACCTTGCCGGCTATTGCCTGAACCCGTACCACATATTCGGTTGAAGTCTGCCTCCCCGGCTTTGTGATACTCGGTCTTGTAAGATTTGGCGTCCTTGACTTCCGCCCAGGACACCGAGATGGTGTTGCCGGATGCAGTGGCAGTGACGACCGGCTTTTCGAGCGATGTAACTTCCTCAGGCTGAGGCTCTGGGGGTGTGGGTGTCGGTTCGGGTTCGGGCTTGGTGCAGGCGGCCAGGACGGCCAGAATGCACAGTGCGTTCAAGATAAGATGCTTTTTCATATTTTTATAGAATTGGTTATAGTATGCGGTTAGTCTTATATATTGACCCCGGTTTTTGAAGCTTTCCCTAGTGCCGGGTAAAAAAAAGACGCAGCCCAAAGGTTACGTCTTTTTGAATTTTCATACTAAAGTGCGCTTATGCAGCGAGCTTTTCGGCTACCTTGTCGATGGCATCCTTGACTGTGGCGATGGAACTGGTTTCCTCATCGGGAATCTTGATTCCGAACACCCTTTCAAATTCCATAAGGAGCTCGACGGTGTCGAGTGAGTCAGCTCCCAGGTCGTTGGTGAAGTTGGCTGTTTCAGTCACTTCAGAAGGTTCAATGCCAAGTTTGTCAACGATGATGGCCTTTACCTTGCTTACGATTTCTTCGTATTCCATAAGTTATAATATTGGTTTATTAATTAGTACTTGTTACGTTTTGCAGGAGGCAAAGTTAAATATAATTATTCAGATTTGCAACCGCTTCCGTTTTCCGTTATAGTCTTTGCCAAGGAGGGGCCCACTAGCGAGGAGAGCTCTTCAAACGGCGCCGCCAGCACCCTTGCGAGGGAACCGAAATGCAGCAGCAGGCGCTCTTCGGTACGCGGCCCCACCCCGGGAATATCCCTTAAGGTGCTGTGCAGGGCCGCTTTGCTGCGGAGCGAGCGGTGGAAAGTGATGCCGAAGCGGTGCGCCTCGTCGCGGGCGCGCTGGAGCAGCTTGAGAGCTTGCGAATTGCGGTCCAGGAATAGGGGATAGGGGTCTCCCACGCGTATCACTTCTTCCAGACGCTTGGCCAGGCCGACTACCGTCATGCGGTCTTGGATGCCCAGTTCGCAGATGGCCTGCCAGGCAAAGTTAAGCTGCCCGGCGCCGCCGTCGATGACCACCAACTGCGGAAGGTCGTCCGGCGCTTCTTCCAGCATTCGGGAGTATCGCCGGTTTACTATTTCCTTCATGGAAGCATAGTCGTTGGCGCCGATAACCGTTTTTACCTTGAAACGCCTGTAGTCTTTCTTGCTCGGCTCGCCGTCGCGGAACACTACGCACGATGCCACGGGGTTGGTACCCTGAAGGTTAGAGTTGTCGAAGCACTCGATGTGGCGGGGGAGTTCCTGCATGCCGAGGGCTTTGCGCAGCTCCTCCATCACCGCCTGCCTGAATGCGTCGGGGTCGCTGTGCTCGCGCTGCTTGAGTGCGTTGAAGCGGAACTCCTTGGCGTTCTTTGCGCTCAATTCCAGCAGCGAGAGCTTGTCGCCCCGGGCAGGGATGTTGAAATTCACCCCTTCTATGGTCACGTCGGGCCGGAAGGGGACAACCACTTCCCGGGCGAGCTCTCCGAACTTTGCCTCTATCTCGGCGATGAAGCTGCTCAGCACCGATTCCTGCTCCTCTTCGATCTGCATTTTGAATCCCAGGTTGAGGCTCTGTATGATGGCTCCGCCCCTTACCCGCAGGAAGTTGCCGAAGGCCTCGGGGCCGTCGAATACCAGCGAAAATACATCCAGGTCGCGGTCTTTGTCGGAAGTTATGATTGACTTGGCATAATGCTGCTGGAGGGCCTCCATGCGTGTCTTGCAGAACTGTGCCGTCTCGAAATCCAACTCTTCCGAGGCCTGCAGCATGGCCGCCTTGTATTTGGCAATAATCTCGCTCACTCCGCCTTTCAGCAGATGCACGATTTCTTCAATCCAAGCGTCGTATTCTTTTTCCGAAACCTTGCCCACGCAGCATCCCAGGCACCGGCCTATGTGATAGTCGAGGCAGGGGCGGTATTTGCCGCGCAGGATGGCGTCAGAGTCGATTTTGAGCCGGCAGCTGCGCAGCGGCCAGTTGCGCCCGAAGAATTCGAGCAGGCTCCTTGCGTGCACTACCGAGCTGTACGGGCCGAAGTAGCGCGAGCCGTTCTTCTCCACCCTGCGGGTGAGGAACACCCTGGGGAAGGGCTCGGCGGTGACGCATATCCAGGGGTAGGTTTTGCTGTCTTTGAGCAGAATGTTGTAGCGGGGCTTGAACTGCTTGATGAGGTTGTTTTCGAGCAGCAGGGCGTCCGCCTCGCTGTTGACCACCGAGTATTGAACATCCGCAATCTTGCTTACCAGGATGCGCGTTTTGACGTTGAGCCTCTCGGGGGGTACAAAGTACTGATGGACGCGTTTATAGAGGTCTTTGGCCTTGCCTACGTAAATAATAGTCCCGGACGAGTCGCTGTAGCGGTACACGCCGGGGCTGTGTGGCAGAAGCTCTATTTTTTCTTTAACTGTCAAGCCGGGGATTGTTCTATAAATACAAATATATTAAAAATGCGTATCTTTGGATAAAATTGTTTTAAAAAATGAAGTTGCTCATTATCCTTCTGGCCTGTTTGCTGACAAGCACTTGCAATAAGGGCACGGAGTATCATATTCCGCCGCCGGTTGTCTCCGACAAGCCCAGCACACTCGATACTCCGGTTGTGGAGGAGCCGGATGCAGACGTGTTAAGGCTGGCTACTTACAACGTGGGCGTGTTCAGCAAGAGCGGCACCAACACCACCCTGATGATTGTAGAGATGATGAAGGAGCTTGGAGTTTGCGCACTCTCGATGAACGAGCTCGACAGCTGCAATACCCGTCACCAGGTGTTCCAGCTTAAGTCGTTTGCCCGCGAGATGGGCTCCTGGGACTATACTTATGCTCCGGCTCTGAATTATAAGGGCGGTTGGTACGGAATAGGCATCGCATCCGACCCCAAGCTAAATATTATCAGGCGTTTCCGCCTTAAGCTGAGCCAGGCCGGAGGCTCCGAAGTCAGGGCCCTGGCGGTGAGCGAATTCCAGGATTTCGTGTTCTGTTCCACTCACCTCGACCATAAGTCAAAGGATGCCCAGCTGGTTCAGGCAGGGGAGATAACCGCCTGGGTCGAAAAGACTTACGCCAACTCCCGCAAGCCCGTTATCCTTTGCGGCGACTTTAACGCCCTGCCCTCCAGCGGGACTCTTGCCTATATGAGACAGAACTGGACAATACTTTCGCCCGACGGCTTTACATATCCTGCCAGCAATCCTTCCAAGTGCATCGACTATATTATGGTGTACAAGAATGCCGCCGACCGTATAGAGTTGAAGGACGCAAAGATTCCTGTCAAGTTTACCACGGGCGATGTGGCGGTGGCTTCCGACCATCTGCCAGTATATGTTGATATTGTTATTAAATAATACAGTTATGAAAAAACTAGTTTTATCATTTTTCGCCATTCTGGCGGCGCTGAGCGTGCAGGCTCAGGAAGAAGATGCTCACGATTTCGAGCTTGGCATCGGTACCGGGTTGAATTTTAAAGCCAAGGAAAATCTTTCCCGTAACCCCGGAGTGATGGTTTACGGAGAGTATCGCTATGGCCTTTCCGATCATTTTGACATCGGCGCCCAGGTCAATTATTCCAACGCCAAAGGTAAATATGATGCCAAAGACGCGATATTCAACCAGGTAGAGTTGATGTTGGTCTCCGACTGGAACATTCTCTCTTCCGGCAAATGCCGTCCGTTTATCGGAGTCGGCCTTGGTGGCGCTTACGGCAAATATGCGGCGAACCAGGTAAAGTACAATTACTTTTTGGGTGTCGTAGATCCGCGTTTGGGCTTACAGTTCGGCAGACATTACAAAGTAGCGTTCGACGCCAACCTTGCCTTCGAAAGAGCTTCCCAGAAAGAAATCCGTCTTTGCGCTCCCTTCACCTTCATTGGCTTTAAGATCGGCTATATATTCTGACGGGAACTGCGGTCGCAGTTAATAGATGCACGGCCGGAAACGGCCTATAAAAAAAGCCGCCGGACAAATGTCCGGCAGCTTTTGTTTGGTGGAGATAGTCGGATTCGAACCGGCGACCCCAACATTGCAAATGTTGTGCTCTACCAGCTGAGCTATATCCCCGGATATAAAAAAAGCCGGTTATTGCGCCGGCCTTTTCTGTAGGCCCGCGCGGAGTTGAACCGCGGACCTCCACATTATCAGTGTGGCGCTCTAACCAACTGAGCTACGAGCCTATATATAATATAGAAAAAGATAAGTACAAGGCTACCGTGCCTTGAACACCGCGAGCATGGTATCAGGTTTCGCTCCAAAAAGGAGGTGTTCCAGCCACACCTTCCGGTACGGCTACCTTGTTACGACTTAGCCCCAATTACCAGTTTTGCCCTAG
>CADBAY010000029.1 GCA_902792815.1 uncultured Bacteroidia bacterium | reverse complement strand
ATAGTGTCTCCGTCTTTGATGTGGGCGGCTGCGGCACGGCCTATGGCTTCTTTTTCTTTTACGTTGATGAGCTTATTGGCGTTGAACCCGCCCATTTCCGTCTCCTCCTGCGAAACGGCCGACTCCAATATTGCTCCGCCGTGTACGCGTATCAGAAGCTTACGCTCCTTGAGAATGGAGAGATCTTTGCGGATGGTGACTTCGGAAACACCGAACAAACGGCTTAACTGAGCTACAGTTACGCTCGAATCCTCGCGCAATTTTATTAAAATTGCCGAGCGTCTTCCTTGTGCCGAGTCGTAAATTGTCATAATCTGTGGTATTATTAACCGCAAAAATAATAAAAAAAACCAAACCGAAAGCAAACGAAATCTTTTTTATTTCGAAAACGAAACATTTTTAGGTGAAACGAAATATTTTTATCAAATTTGTAAGGCTAACAACTGATAACAATGAAGCAATATGACATTGCCGCGATAGGCGAGCTTAACGTTGACATTATTCTCAATGGAATTGAATCCGAGCCCGAGATCGGCAAGGAGAAGTTTGCGCGTGAAATGACGGTTACACTGGGCAGTTCTACCGCAATATTCGCGGCCAATGCCGCCGCCCTGGGCAGCAAAGTTTGCTTTGTGGGCTTGATAGGACGCGACTCGTTCGGCTCCCTGGTGCGCACTTCGCTCGAGGCCAAGGGCGTTGACACCCGCTACTTGGTGGAAGGAGATACGCCCACGGGCGCTACAATCTGCATGAGCTACGGCGAGGACAGGGCCAATCTTACTTATCAGGGTTCGATGGACGTAATGACCTTTGACGACATCCCGCAGGAGGTGTTCGAAAAGGCCCGGCACATTCACCTCAGCTCGCTTTTCATGCAGTCAGGATTGCTCCGTGACGTGCATAAGATACTCGACGCTGCGGCGGCAAATGGAGTCACCGTTTCGCTTGATACCCAGTGGGATCCTATGGAAACCTGGAAGCTGGATTACAAAACCGTCCTGCCGAAGGTCACCGTCTTCATGCCCAACGAGAAGGAGCTCCAGTGCCTTACCGGGGCTGCCGACCTTGAATCGGCCATTGCCGAAGTAACTCCGTACCTGGGCGGATGCATGATGCTCAAGTGTGGCTCCGACGGATCTATGCTTGTGTTCAAAGATGGCAGCCGCAATTACCTTCCCGCCTTCCTCAATAAGGAGGTGGTGGATGCTATCGGTGCCGGAGACAGTTGCAATGCAGGGTTCGTCACCGCATTCGTTAAGGGCCTGCCGCTGGAGGAGTGCCAGAGGACTGGCAACCTTACCGGTGCCGTAAATACTACCGCCGCCGGCGGAACCGGCGCATTCACCTCGCTTGAAGCGGTGCGGGAAGTTTGTGCCGCCCGCTTCGGACAGACCCTGAAGATCTGATTGATATGAAACGCTTTGCAATACTTCTGTTGATCCTCGCCGCCGCTTCCTGCTCTTATCAGCATGACAGGCTTCTCTCGCCCCGCGGCGCTGCCCTGAAGGGCGTGGAGGTGCTTGTCAGCGAAGATGTTCCCGAAGGTTTCCCTTCCATGATCCTGAGGGAAGTGGCATTTGTGAACGTGTCCGGAGCGCCCATTGAGGTGGGGGCGATGGAGACGTCGTGCATAAGCGTCGAGGGTCCCGATATTTGGAGCCTGCAACCCAGCTCAACCGCCGAGCGCCTCGACTGGGTGCTCCCTGTAGGCAATGGCTTCCAGGCGCGCAACTATTTGGGTATGAACGATAGCGATTACGGCGGAGGCATACCCATGGTCTGTCTCTGGACTCCCGAGACCAACCTCAGCGTGGGACTTGCCGAGCCGGTGCTCCGGCTTGTATCGCTAAATGTTTCACGTAAGGGCAATTGCGCACGCGCTGTCATAAGGCGCGATTTTGACGAACCGGTTCTTCTGCAGCCGGGCGACACTCTCCGCTCATACCGTGAATTCGAGATGACCGGCAGCGGAGACTTTTTCAATCCGCTCCGCGAGTTCGCCCGCTTCATGCACGAAACCTATGGCTATGAGCCGCCGGTATCGCCCGCCGATGCCTTCGAGGCCGTCTGGTGCGCTTGGGGATACGAAAGGAATTTCACCGTCGATGAAGTAATAGGCACGCTTCCCAAAGTCGCCGAGCTTGGTTTCAAGTGGGTTGACGTCGATGACGGATATCAAATCTGCGAGGGCGACTGGGAGGCTAACGACCGCATTACCGACGAAGGTATGAAGCGCATTACCGCCGCCATCCACGCCCAGGGCCTTAAAGCCAAGTTGTGGTGGGCTCCGCTTGCCGCCGACCCTGGCAGCACGCTTGCCTCGGAGCATCCCGAGATGCTGCTGGTCCAGAAAGACGGCACTCACGAGGATATCAGCTGGTGGGACAGCTGGTACTTGTCTCCGGTAAACAAGTTTACCCAGAGCTATACTCTCGATCTGGTTGACCGCTTCCTGCTGGACTGGGACTTTGACGGCTTCAAGCTTGACGGTCAGCATCTTAACCTTTCCGCTCCCGACTACAATCCTGCAAGCGGGCTCGGGCATCCCGAGGAGGCCTGCGAGCGCTTGCCCGAGTTTTTCAAGGCGGTCAGCGACAGGGCCGAGGCCGA
Organism: uncultured Bacteroidia bacterium; assembly: GCA_902792815.1. Classification (GTDB taxonomy): domain Bacteria; phylum Bacteroidota; class Bacteroidia; order Bacteroidales; family UBA932; genus Cryptobacteroides. Next base: position 7,853 of record CADBAY010000029.1, on the reverse strand, counting down.
CAAGAGCGGGGCTGTGGTCCAGGTGTGCCCGTGCGGCTGCGCCATCAATTTCTTTTATACTCCTTACATGAACCAGGCGGTGGCCTCCGACCCTACCTCCAGTGCCCAGATACGCATGAAACGTAAGGTCTATGCTGCCATGTGTCCCGACCTGGCCTATTATGCCGACCATGTGGAACTGAGCGACGGCGGGCTGGATTTCCCTACGCAGATCGGCGTAGGCGGCGTAATCGGGTCCAAATTTACCTGGCCGGCGCCCAATCCTTCGGTAGAAGGGGACGGCTATCTCCTGACTCCCGAAAAGGAGGCGGCCCTTCGTAAATGGGTAGGTATCTACAACGACAAGAAGATATCTACCGGGCAGTATCTGAACCTGTACGATTACGGTTTCGACAAGCCCGAGGCTCACGTGGTCAAGAAGGACGGAGCTATGTATTATGCCTTCTACGCCCCAGAGTGGAACGGTGCTCCTATTGAACTTCGCGGACTTGAAGACCGCAGCTATACTGTTACGGAATACACGGCCGACGTGCCCAGGAGCTATCCGGTAGATGGCTCCAATCCCATCATACGCCCCACTTTCAAGGGCGCTTACCTGATAGAAGTCAAATAAAAACCAGATAATTGCATTATGAATAAAAGTCTTTTGGCCTTTTTCTGCTTGGTCCCGATGCTGGTATGCTGCCAGAATAAACCCGTAGTCCCCGACGATGACTCCAAAACCAAAGCTGAAGTTACAGTCAACGGCGACAAGGAGTTCCACCTCGGCTGCGAAAAAGGTTCTTTTACCTTCTCGTTCACATCCAACAAAGACTGGACTGTGACCTCCGACGATGAGTGGCTGCAGTTCGACCCTGAGAGCGGCAAGGCTTCCGGAAGTCCGGTAACAGTCACCGTTAATTATGTCCAGAATCCTTATACAAGTGAAAGGGATACTTACATCGTGATTACAGGCGGCGATGCCAAGGGGCTTGTAAGCGTGACCCAGGACGGTGATCCTTTTGCCGGTGCGGCCCCCGAGCTCAAGAGCGGCGACGTGGTGCTGGCCAACAGCCCCCTAGTGGAGAAGTTCCTTAACGAGGTTGACTATCCCGACAAAACCTATAAGGAGTACACCAAAGTATTTGATTATTACGGCGGTTTCGACGGTACCAACCTGACTTGGGAGAATTGGGAAACCGAATGGCCCGACGGCGACAAGCCCCAGTCCTATAGTATCCGCTGGAAGAAAGAGGATATGGAAGACGGCAAGATGATGCTGCACCTCGAGGATGAGCTTGCCTGGCAGGGAGATATGGAAATAAAAGCGGGAGCCCGTTATGTCAACATTACCAATCTGGTGCCCAACGACAAGTACAAATACAGCGTAACCACGGCCAAAGGAAAAGTACTCGCACAGGGTTCTTTCAGCACTACCGGCAGTCTGCACCAGGTGTTCTTCCATGGCAAGGTCCAGAAGAGAGGCGGAGTCGAGCTGAAGGGAAGCGGAGCCCGCAATGCCCGCGACCTTGGCGGCTGGACAACCCTTGACGGCAAGAAAATCAAGTACCGCAAGGTGTACAGGGGCGGACGCCTGAACGAGAAGTGGTCACCCTATCCTCTTGATGCACAGGGCCAGCAAGAAGTCTTGTTTGAGGGTATCGGTGCCCAGCTTGACCTCCGCGGCAACTCCGACGTGATGTTTGACCCTGCAGTCGAGGGTCTCGACCACTGTGCTCCCGTCATCGAGCAAGGTGGCAAGACCATGCTTGTAAACGATGCCGCCAAGACCAAGGAATGTTTCGAGTTCGTAGTGAACAGCGTTCGCAAGGGCAAGCCGGTGTACTTCCACTGCTCGCTCGGACGTGACCGTACCGGCACTCTGGATATCCTTCTGCTGGGCCTTCTTGGCGTGCGTGAGGGAGTGATTGCCAAGGAGTACGAGGTGACGTATTTCGCTCCTGTCGGCTACAGCGTTTCCAGCTCCGACAAGCAGACCAATACCAAGCCCATCTTCAAGAATACCCGTACAGAATGGGTTTACAGCGATGTCGTACCTTATTTCTGGGAACTGGCCGGTGACGGAACTTTCGCCCAGGGAGTTGAGAAGTACCTCCTTACCGTGGCCAAAGTTTCCCAAAAGGATATCGACGACTTCCGTGCTTTGATGCTTGAATAAAAAGACACTGTTATGAAATTGCGTTCATTTTTCCTTTCCCTGCTTATCCCGTTCATGGTTATGTGCGGGAAGCCTGCCGGCCCCGATGTGCCCGACGTGCCTGATGAGCCGGACACACCGATAGTCGATCCTGAAACTCCCGATCCCGATACTTTGGTTCCCCAGGAAGTGAAGAACGGTGACCGTATCCTGGTGACGAACCCTGTTATCGAGAAGTTTATCACAACCGTCAAATACACCGAGAGAGATTATACATATTCTGCAATGCAGAGAGGTTCCGAGGCGGATTTTCTTAGGCAGGAGACCGTGGACGAAGAGGGCAAGCCCGTGAGCAGGCTTCTGATTTCTCCAGGCACTGCCGACATTTCTCCTTCCTATTCTGTGAGGTGGCCCAAGGATACGCAGAGTGCGGAATACACCATAGCGCTGTCGGAGGGTGAGTGGAACGCCAGCTATACCGTTGACCCCAATCCCGACTCCGACACGTCATTCGGCTATTGTCTAATCAACAATCTTCGTCCCAATGCAAAGTATCATTTTGAGGTTAAAAACGGCAGCCAATTGATTACGAGCGGTGATTTCGAAACTTATGGATCGCTTCATCAGCTTACGTTCAAGCCCGGTAATTCGACCGGGGTCAGGAATGTCCGGGACCTTGGCGGCTGGAAAACCAAAAATGGCTTGAAGACCGTAAAATACCGCAAGATCTATAGGGGCGGAAGGCCCGATCATATCAGCCGTACCGGTATCCAGGAAGCCAAGAGGGAAGGCATCAGGGCAGAACTGGACCTCCGCGGTACCAGCGACCATCTTTCTGCCACTCCCTTTGAAGATGCTGACTTCCTCTCTCCTATAATTGAGGAAGGCTATACCCAGATGCTTCGCGACGACAAGGAGAAAACCCGCCAGTGCATGCAGTTCATTATTGACAAGGTTGCCGAAGGCAAACCGGTTTACTTCCATTGTTCACTCGGCCGCGACCGCACCGGTACGATTTCCATGCTGACTTTGGGTGTGCTGGGAGTCGACGAGGGCGAAATTTCAAAGGAATATGAACTTACCCAGTTCGCTCCTTACGGCTATAGTGTATCTTCGGGCGAGAAAACCCGAATGACCCGTATGGTAGATTACAAAGGCGCAGCCAATTTTATCTGGAGCAACTACGCCAAGGATGGATCCTTCGCAGACGGTGTACAAGCCTACCTGCTGGAAATCGGCATATCCCAGAAGGATATCGACGATTTCCGCAAGAATATGCTGACCGACTAACAGTAAGATCGATCTGAGAATAGCTTAAAGCCCCGGGGGCCCATAAATACCGGGAAAATGGCCCCCGGGGCTTTAAGCTATTCTCGGGTTACTGGTTCAGAAAAGCGTCAACTATATCCCTGGCAAGGGCGAAAGTATTGTCCAGCCTGTCGTTGACAAGTTCACGGTCGAATTTGCCGCTGGCAAAGTCGAGTTCCCACCTGGCCTTGGCAAGGCGCTCGGTGATGGCTTCTTCTGAGTCGGTGCCGCGCCCGCGCAGGCGCTGCTCCAGGATTACCATCGAGGGCGGTACTATGAGCACGGAACGGGCAGCGTCGCCGAAGTACTTCTTTAGGCTCACCCCTCCTTTGACATCCACGTCGAAGATTATTATTTTGCCCTCTTTCCATATACGGTCGACCTCGCTCTTGAGGGTGCCGTAGAAACGGTCTTCGTAAACTTCCTCATATTCCACGAATGCATCCTGGGCTATCAGTTCGCGGAAACGCTCGGCGCTGATGAAGTAATACTCTACGCCGTCTTTCTCTTCACCCCTGGGGGCGCGGGAAGTTGCGCTGACGGAGAATTCGAACTGCTGGGGATACTGTCCGAGGAGGTAATTTACCACGGTGCTTTTGCCGGCGCCCGAAGGAGCCGAGAATATAAAGACTTTTCCTTTCATCATTTGTAGGTATTTCGCGCTAAGTTACTAATTCTTTCCAAATAAATTGTTATCTTTGCATGATTTGACAGAACGTTAGTTTTATTGTTTATACATTATGAAAGTTTCTTTTAAAGATCTTGGTCTTGTAAACACCCGTGAGATGTTTGCCAAGGCCGTAAAGGGCGGTTACGCCATTCCTGCATTCAACTTCAACAACATGGAGCAGCTTCAGGCCATTATCCAGGCCGCTGCCGAGACCAAATCCCCGGTCATCCTTCAGGTGAGCAAAGGCGCCCGCAACTACGCCAACCAGACTCTCCTCCGCTACATGGCCCAGGGTGCTGTTGAGTATGCCAAGGAGCTTGGCTGGAAGCGTCCCCAGATCGTTCTTCATCTTGACCACGGTGACAGCTACGAGCTTTGCAAGAGCTGCGTCGATTTCGGTTTCTCTTCCGTTATGATCGACGGTTCCGCTCTCCCTTACGATGAGAACGTGGCACTGTCCCGCAAGGTCGTCAACTATGCTCACAAGTACGACGTGACCGTCGAGGCTGAACTTGGTGTGCTGGCAGGCGTAGAGGACGAGGTCTCCTCCGAGGTGTCTCACTACACCAAGCCCGAGGATGTCATCGACTTTGTCAAGAAGACCAAGTGCGACTCTCTCGCCATCTCCATCGGCACCAGCCACGGCGCATACAAGTTCAAACCCGAGCAGTGCACCCGTGACCCCAAGACCGGCAAGCTCGTTCCGCCGCCCCTGGCATTCGACGTGCTCAAGGCCATCGAGAAGAAACTCCCCGGTTTCCCCATCGTCCTTCACGGCTCATCTTCCGTGCCTCAGGAGTATGTTGACATTATCAACGCCCACGGCGGCAAACTCCCCGATGCTATCGGTATCCCCGAGGAGCAGCTCCGCAAAGCTGCAAAGAGCGCAGTCTGCAAGATCAACATCGACTCCGACAGCCGTCTTGCCATGACCGCCGCCATCCGTCAGCACTTTGACGAATTCCCCGGCCACTTCGATCCCAGGCAGTATCTGAAGCCCGCACGCGAGGAAATGAAGAAGATGTATATGCACAAGATTATCAATGTGCTCGGCTCCAACGGAAAAGCCCGTTAATTTTTTTAGCGATTAAAATGAGCAAGCTCCTCCGGGGGCTTGCTTTTTTTTATAAAAAATATTTACCTTTGCAGCGCAAACACGTAAGTTCAACCCCTTCCGACACGTGTGCCGGGAACAAAAGGAAGGCAAGATGATCAGGATTTTCTATCGAAACGGCGCCGAGATACTTCTCGCACAGTCAGAAAAGAAATTTGCTGCCATCGGCAAGGAAAATGTACTTTGGATTGACCTCATCTCCCCGAGCGGTGAGGAAAAACGCGCTACTGAAGCCTTTCTGGATGTTGTAATCCAGAGCCGTGCGCAAGCCGAAGAAATTGAAAGTTCCTCCCGTTTCTCGGAGGACGATAAAGCCATATACGCCAACACCAACTTCCTCTCGCCGGCCGACGACGAGATGCTCATGGATCCCGTGTCGTTCATCCTCACGGACAAGATCCTTACCACCCTCCGTGAGATTCCCCTCCGCTCGCTGGATACCCTCCAGCGCAAGATCCAGGCGCTCCCGGAGCAGTTCCCGGATGGCTTTACCGTATTTGTGGAGATTATGGACAAGAGGGTTGACCTTGACGCCGATATCGTGGAGCTTATTTCCAAGGACGTATCGTTGTTCAGCAAGCGTATCAACCAGCAGGAAGATATCAACGAGGAGTTCCTTCTGGACATCAACCAGCTCCAGGAGAATGCTATGTTCGTCCGCGAGAACATAGTAGATAAGCAGCGCCTCATTTCAAATATAGTCAAGAGTAAACGCTGCCCCAAGAATTCCGAGCTCCGTGAGGACCTGGGAGTCATTCTCCAGGATATCGCCTCGCTGATCAACCATACCAATTTCGCTTTTGAAAGGCTGGAGTATCTGCAGGATACCGTGGTGGGTCTTATCAATCTGGACCAGAACCGGATAATGAAGATTTTCACCCTCATATCCCTGCTCCTCATGCCGGCCACGCTGGTGGCCAGTTTCTACGGCATGAACGTCACCCTGCCGTTCGCCGACAAGTGGTGGGCCTGGCCCGCCATAGCCCTGCTGATGGTGTTCCTGGTTGTCGGTATATGGCTGACTTTCAAATTCAAAAAGATGTTATGAAACGTTTTCTCCCTCTTTTGGCGCTTGTGGCACTTGCCGCTTGCGCTCCTAAAACCGTACAATTGATTCCCGCCTCGGCATTCGAGACTCAAATCGACGGCAAGCCGGTTTCGCTATACACCATCAGCGGCGGCTGTCTGACTGCCCAGATCACCAATTACGGCGCCCGCGTGGTCAGCCTCTGGGCTCCCGACCGCAATGGAGATATGGCAGATGTGGTGATAGGTTACGGAGATATCGATTCATACGTGCACAATCCCGGCGAGCGCTTCCTGGGTTCCAGCCCCGGCCCTGTGGCCAACCGCATCGGAGGCGCGTCATTCGAACTGGATGGGGAGACCTACACTCTGGACAAGAATGACGGCGAAAATACGCTTCACGGTGGTTTCAAAGGTATAGACCATCTGGTGTGGGACGTGGTGGAGAGTTCCGACAGCAGCATCCTGCTGCGGGTGGTGCATCCCGACGCCCTTGGCGGATTCCCCGGCAATAAGACGATAGACGTATGTTATACCCTTACGGCCGATTCTGCGCTGAAAGTTGAATTCCGTGCCACTGCCGACGCTCCTACGCTCATGAACCTGGCGCATCACCCGTTCTTCAACCTCAAGGGGAGCGGTAACGGGAACATTCTGGAGCACGTCCTCACTATTAACGCATCGTGCACTACTCCTGTCGACTCCGTGCTGATCCCGACCGGTGAGATTGTGTCACTTGACGGCAGTCCGCTTGATTTCCGCCAGCCTCACGCGATAGGCGAGAGGATAGACGCCGACGACGAGCAGCTGCACTTCGGCCATGGCTATGACCATAACTGGGTGCTCGACTTCGAGCCCGGTGACGGTATTGTGCTGGATGCAACTGTCTATGAGCCACATAGCGGACGCTTCCTGGAGGTCCTGTCCGACCAGCCCGGCCTGCAGTTCTACAGCGGCAATTTCTTCGGGGACGGCAAGACCATCGATAAGTACGGCAATGCCATCGAGTATCGCGGCGCCCTTGCCCTCGAAACCCAGAAGTTCCCGGACAGCATCCATCACCCGGGGTTTACGGATATCGTCCTGAGGCCCGGCGAACTGTATTCGCATACGGCCCTCTATCGCTTCAGCACGCGCTAGTTAGAAAAGCAAGGAAATACCGATTCCGATGAGGACGCAGCCGCCGATGATCTCGGCGACAGGGCCTGTGCGCTTGCCTATGGCCTTGCCGCCGCATATGCCAAGGACGGCGGAGAGTGCCGTGACGACGAATACCGACAGGAGCAGTGGGATGAAGTCGCTTAGTGACTGATCGGCAAGCGATTGGGCAACGCCTATGGCAAGTGCGTCGATGCTGGTTGCAAGGCCTCCGATGATTATGCCCTTCCACGCGCTGAGGTCGCGGACTTCTTCGTCTCTCTTGGTGCCTTCCCATATCATGGAACCGCCGACGTAGAGCAGCAGGAGGAATCCGAGGATGTGAGAAATCTTGATAACAAACGATGCCAGCAGACTTCCGAATGCCCAGCCGGCCCATAGCAGACCGGCCTGGATGAAGGCGAAGCTAAGCGCTACCTTCAAGACGCTTGTCCATTTCA
>CADBAY010000028.1 GCA_902792815.1 uncultured Bacteroidia bacterium | reverse complement strand
AAGCAAATGATTGGGCGATCCCCATTCGAGAAGACGAACTAGATTATTCAAGCATTCTTTTGGACGGGAATCCACTTTGATTTCAAAAGGTGATGTCAGGCGGAGCATTTTAGAGAGATGATTAGGAAGTATCCAGATCTTGCTGTCGCTACCCAAAAAGACATGGGTGCCGATGAAGAATGGGGTTGGCTATTGAAGCAAGACAGGAAAGCCAGTCCATCAGTAATACCGTTTCCTGTATTTCGCTTCATAACACCGTACGCGGCTGACAGCGTTTGCTGCCAGCCGCGCAAACTATATTGGGAGGAAATAACATGCATTATACAAAGGAAACACAACAATCTGCCATACGCGAATACCGCCAAGGAAAGAGCGTCACAGAAATTGCCCGGGGGATTGGAGCCTCTCGCAGCACGGTATATAATTGGATTGAAAAAGATGGCTGCGCGATCCAAAAGAAAGAAGTCAATCTGAAGCTGCTTCGGGAACTGCAAATGAGGAGCGAGCGGTTAAAAACGATGATTGAGATTCTGAAAACTGTGCCGTTTTCTGCTGTGAATGCGCCGCTGCGGGAAAAACTGCCAACCATTGAGAACATGGCAGGAGAATACAGCGTGAACGTCTTGTGCGAAGCGCTGAGCGTACCGAAGGGAACCTATTACAACTATCTCAACCGCGGCAAGCACGGCAATACTGTGTATGCAAAGCGCAGAATGCACTTGACGCCGCCGGCCCGGAGGGCCTTGAAGTTGTTCTCGATGAGTGTAAGATAGGAAGATGATATGTCAGACTTGATAAAGTCCGTAAGATAATACTCCAGCAGCATCAGCGAGCGCCCGGAGGTGCGGATTGATGCTAAATAACTGGAACTCAATGTGGAAGCCGAAGCTTTCTTGTATTCCTGCGCTTTGTAGAAACCTCTCTCGGGATTGGCGAAAACGGCATCGCTCTCGGTATAAGTAACGGTGGTTGCGTCGGAAGGGGGAAGATTCCCAAGGTCGAAGGGCGGGACCACTATTATCTTTGACATCGAAGAGGTATAACCGGTGAAGTCCTTCTTGGCGGTTATGGTGCGGAGCAGGTTGCCGGTGCTGGCGTCATAAAGTGATATGATGGGTTTGAACACAGGCTCCCAGGCCCTGAAAGGGACATAAAAATAAGCCTCCCCATTACTGACATTCTCAATGAAAGTGAGTTTGCGCTCCGCCGAACCTTCCTTGCTCCAGCCTTGGTCGAGATAAATGTCGTTGTAGCTGCTCTTCTTGATGGGGATGGAGCCCGACAGCTGGTGAGTATTCTGATTCTCGATTACGCACTTCACCTTGCTTGCGCCCACACCGGTAAATGAGAACTTGTAAGTGCCGCACATGCGTTTGAAGGAGTAGTTCGATCCGTCCTCGCTCCAGGCGAACATGGGTACGAGAGCATAGAAATGGTCGGAGGCGTAGTCGAAGGTGTCCGGCATATCGAAAACGGGGAATTCGCTGCTGTAGCTATGCCCGGCAGCAGGGTAGAGGGCCCATTTGGTGCCGGTGTCTGCGGCTCCGGCTTCATATCCGGTCTCGACCATGCCGGCGAATGTGGCCGAAGCCCCGTTTACGCTTTTGGTGGTGAAAGTGAAGAACTTGTTGGTGCTGCCTTTGTGGAAGAGCACCGAGATGCGGTCGCCCTCGCTCCACGAGAATGTCACATCGCCCTCATACGCGGTACGGGTGTCTCCCTGGGCCGATGCGCTGAGGGTATACTCATACCAGCCTTCTTCGGGGGCCGTTTCTACGTCCTGCCGTACGTTGCACCCCGCCGCCAGGACGACGGAGGATAAAAGCAAAAGTATGAGCCGGCCGTTTCTCATTTGATGAAAGAAGATATAATGTTACTGAGTTCGCAATTCTCCAATGTGCCTCCGAAGGCATCAGACCCCGGGCCCCAGACAAAGTAGGGGACAGCAAGACCGTTGTGGGAGTCGTTGCCGAATTCCACTCCTATGCGCCCTTCGGCTATGTCGCCGTCCTGCAGGGTGAGGGCTCCGGTTGAATGGTCGGCAGTCACTATCACAAGGGTGTGTCCGTCTTTTTCGGCCCACTGAAGCACGTCGCCGACCGTGCGGTCAAAGTCAAGCGTCTCTTCCATTGCGAGGTCGATACGGTTGGCGTGCAGCCAGTCGTCGATGCAGGAGCCTTCAAGCATGGCCACGAAGCCCTTCTCGCCGCTCGCGGAAGACAGAAGATCAAGGCAACGCGCGACCATATGGCGGAATAAGTCTCCCCGCTCGGCGGCAATGGGGAGATTGTCATCGGACATCAGGCCAAGAACGGGCAGGGCGGCCTCCATAAGCTGCTGCTCGTCGGAGGCGGAGGTGTAGCCCTTGGCTTTCATTTCTGCCACTATGTCACGGCCGTCGTGCCTCTTGGGGCCAAAGTAGTCGCGTCCGCCTCCGGCTATGAAATCTACTCCGCAGTCGATATAGTCGGCAATAAGGCCGTTGGAGTCGTAGCGGCTGGGGTTGTGGCAGCAAAAGTCGCAGGGAGTGGCGTCGGCAAGGTGGCAGACGGTTACGCAGCCGGTTTTCTTACCTAACTCCTGTGCCTTGGAAAGCATAGAATAGAGAGGCGCTCCGTCAGGGTCGCAGCCCACATGGTCGATGGCTGTTTTCTGCCCCACGGCAAGGGCCGTACCGCCTGCGGCGGAGTCGGTGATAAGGTTATCGGTGCAGTAGGTGCGCGAAAGGCCCACTATAGGGAAATTGTCGATATTGAGCTTGCCGCGGTTGAGCACCCAGGCGCAACTTATCTGCTCCAGGCCCATTCCGTCGCCGATCATCAAAATTACGTTTCGGACCTCGGCATCGGCGGGCGGGGGAGTGACGCTGACAACCTCGTAATGATTAGGCGCGGTGTAATACTGTAAGTCTCCCTCCGGCTGCTTGCAGCAGGAGAGAATGGCGCACAGGACTACCAGGGCTATGTTTCTGACTAGTTTCATAGTGTTTGGGGTGTTGCAAACTGCGGGGCTTCTCCCTCCGCGGAATAAGGTATTTGTACCGTGCCGTCCGCATCTGTAAGGAACCAGAAGGGAGCTGCTTCAAGCTCAAAAATGTCATTCATGCCATCGGGCTTCAGGTATGTCCATCCTGGGACGTCAGGAGTGGGCCCCCAGCCGAAGCAAAGGGCGATGTGCTCGGCCTCGGGAAGCTCTCCCGCCATGGCGGCGAGTGACTGGAGGCAGGTGCGGCAGTCGAGGTTGAGCACCAGCCAGAGAGCGGCGCCGGAGGCCGATACGCCTTCGGGCAGAGTGCATTTGGAGCCCGGACGGTTAAGCTGATCCTGTGCTGCGAGAGCCTGCAGGCGCTCCACCGTCTCGATGTTCAAGATGCCGTCCTCTGCAAAGCGCTCAGCCGCTTTCCCGAAAATATCAGGATTGCGGCAGGGCGAGAAGTAATTGTGGAAGGCCGATTCTATCCAGTCGGAGTAGATGTAGTATGACACTTCGTCTTCTTTCATCTTGTCGAACAAATCGTCCAGGGCTTCGGCGGCTTGCCCGGAGGGCGCCGCTACCATCAGCTCCGCGAAGCGGGCAAAGCGTTCTTCGGCCTGAGGGTAATTCTCTTCCGTTACGCTTATGCCGTCTTTCCAATAGTCGCGCAGCCTGCCGCCCGCAGTGCAAGCTGCAAGCAGAAGTGCCAGTACTATATATGGAAAGAGACGCCTCATTTGATTTCAAACAATTTGTTAAGTCCTGTAGAAGAATCAAATACGCCCTCGTTGGCGAGAGCTATGCTGTATTCGGGACGCCCTTGAAGCAGGGGATCGCTCAAAGAGAGATACAGCGTGCCTTTTGCACTTGTGGGGGTAAAGCTGGCGCTTACAACGTGCCAGCCGGGATGCCAGTTGCGAGGGTCCGCGCCGAGGCTGAACTCTTTGCTCTTGCCGTCGGGATCTACCCATACGAGCGTGGCGTTGCGGGGATTCATAGGAGCGGCGAACCCGGTGTTGTAGAAGCGCAGGGTCACGCTGCAAGGCTTTCCGGCGGCAAAGTCCTTTGAGTAGAACAGGTCGCGCATTACCAGCCGGTAGCCAAGTCGGGCCACTATTTCGTTATAGCAGTTATTGGACTTCCAGCGGCTTATTACGCCGGTGTGATAATCCTCGTTGAGGTGAGTCCAATGGTAGTCGACCAAGTCTTTGAGAGTAGCATCGCAGAGGCAGTACTCCGACTCTCCGCAAGTCTCTCCGCCCATTATGGTATAGCGGGTGTCGCCTTTCCAGAAGGCGCGGTCGCTCTTCTCGTTGTCGAAGGTGCCGTAATCGTTCGACGATGCTCCGAAGCAGTCGTTGTGGCCGGCAAGACGCGACAGGGCGCTGCCGTTGTGGGCTGTTGCTGCAGTGATGGTGTCCTTGACGGAAAGCCCGAACATGCGCATCTTGAACTGAGGCGTGCGCAGCTGGACCTGGCGCGATACGGGAAGTGCGTCCAGAAGGGCCTCGGTGAGCCGCTTGCGGGGCAGGTAGTCGGCATCGGTGCGGGGAGCGAAACCGAAGTGGGAGGTATAGTACCACTCGCCCCAAGAGCCTACGAATCCTGCCTGCAGAACGAATATCACATCTTCATTCTTCTGCAGCAGGGGCTTGAGCTGCTCGACGTGACGCAACACAACGCTCACTTCCGGATCCATGATCTCACCGTCTTTGTGATAGTCTTTGTAGGCGAAACGAAGTATGCATTTTGCCCCGCCGTCACGAAGAGCGTCCATGTTGGCCTGGAACAGGTCGAGGAACGCCTGCGAGATGTCGCCGTTCATGAAGTCGGTCAGGTAGAATCCGAAGTACCAGAGGGAATGGCCGCTGATGCGCTGCGCCTTGACTTCCGAGACGCTGATGGGACCTGAATTGGAATAGTAATTCCGTGAGCGGTATAGACCTCTCTCGGGGTTGGCCATAACGTCCAGGCTCTCTGTAAAACTCACCTTGACCCCTTCCAGGTCGGCGTGAGGTGTGTCGGGCATTGTAGCATCGGTGCTTGTTGACTCCGGCAGTACCGTAAAAGATACAACCTTGCTTACCTCCGGATAATCCTCATCGGCCTCCTGGGTGAAGGTAATGTTAACATCTGTCTTTTGGGATGGAGACTTGACGTCAACCTTGTATTGCCTTCTTCCTGCCAGGGTAATTGAGGCTACGGAAGGTTTGTCTGACTTGAAAGCTATGTACCCGGCCGACTTTGAACTCACGCTCAAAGTAAAAGTTGAATAAGCCTTGACCGGACTGTCCGGGGCGCCGCTGACCACAAACTCGGGGTCGTGGGGAGTATTCCCTCCGTCTCCGGGCTTGTCATTCTCGACAGGCTTGCAAGATGCCAGGCACAGCAGCCCGGCCAGACAGTAAAGCCAAACTTTCATAATCTTATTTGTTTATGGAAACCTCTACCAGGGGAGCCTCTCCCGCAGGGTTGGTCTCGGTTGCGTCGGTATTGGGCAGAGCGCCGGTGGCGTCCCAGCCGTTGACGAGCAGGTCTATGCCCATTGTGAAGGTCTTCGCGAGTTTGCCGGCAGGGTAGAGCTCACGGGTAATCTGGAACTCGAAAGCCTTTTTGGTCCCCTTGCCCTGCACAAAGCCTACGAGCTCGAGAGGATCGCCCCAGTACTCGTCGCTCCAGTCTACGTAGTTGGCCGGACCGTTCCAAATAAAAGTGGACGGGTCATAATCGCAAACAGCTCCGTCTGCAATTACGTCGCCTTCTGTCATTACGTCAACGCAAGGAGTTTCGCCCTGGTCGAATGCTCCTTTATATCCGCCGGTGGAGGTGTCGTTGTCGCCGTTGATATAGAAGTGGAAGTGGGCCTCGTTGACTGCATCGTAATTGGAGAGGTCGAATTCGGCATACACAAAAATGTAATACTTGTCGGCGTAGATTCTTGCAGTCTTAATGTCGGTCTTTGCGGCAGTGCCGGCGCATTTGAGAGTCGTTACTTTGCTTGCGTCAAGTGCTGCCCAGTCTTCGAAATTGCCGTCAATGGTGATGGGGGCCTTGTAGTCGTTGTCGTTGCCGCCGCCGTTAGGGTCGTCGGGATCGGTATTGTTGGGGTTGCAGGCAACCAGGGTAAAGGCGGCCATGGCAAGAAGAGTAATGATCTTTTTCATCGCTTTATGATTTATAGAGTGATTGTATGCAATTTGTTGAAACCGGTCTCCTCGTCCCAAACATCCTTATTGGCAAGACGTATGGAATAGAGGGGATTGTCGCGGTAGTCGGGATCGGGCAGGTTGAGGCAGATAGTATACTCTCCGCTAAGTCCGGAGGGCAGTTCTACTGTCTGGTCAACTACGGTAGTTTCTCCACCCATCCAGTAGCGGGGGTCGGAGTTCAGCGGCCAGGTTTTCACAACCTTGCCGTCGGGTCCGGTGAGTACCAGTTCGGCATCGCGCGGGTTCATGATGGAAGCGAATCCATCGTTACGGATGAGCAGCACTACGCGCAGAGGGCTTCCGGCAGCCGGCTTCTTGGTTATATCGGCCTCTGAGAGCACGAGTCTGTAGCCCAGGCGCTCTTTAAGCTCGTCGTAGCACTCGTTCTTGATCCAATAGTTGATGACAGTGCGGTTGTAGCTTTGGTTGAGATAGGAGAAATGCTGTTTGGCCAGATTGTCCAGGGTGTTGGGGCACTCGCAGTATTTGGACATGGCGCATGTCTCGCCGCCCATAATGGTGTATTTTGTTTCGGCGTTCCAGTAGGCCCTCTCTTCCTGACCGCGGAAAGTGCCCTGGTCGTCGGCGCCGGCCAGATAGCAATCGTTGTGTCCGGCCAGGCGTGCCTTTGTGGTGGGTGTATGCGCCTCGGCGCGCGATATCGTGTCGGCCAGAGACCAGCCGTACATTTTCATTTTGAACCGGGGAGTACGCAGTTCAATCTGCCTGTTCCCGGGGAGAGCGTCCAGAAGGGCATCCACGACGTGTTTGCGCGGCAGGTAATCTTCCGGGCTCTGAGGATTCATGTTAAAATTGGTGGTGTAATACCATTCGCCCCAGCAGCCGATGAAACCTGCCTGCAATACGTAAATCACGTCTGCATACTCTTGCAGGATGGGCTTAAGCTGGGCTATGTGACGGAGAACCTGCTCTTCGGTAGGATCGAACGGAGCGTCATTCTCGGGATGGGAGAGGTCACGGATACCATCCTTGTAGCCAAAGCGAAGGATGACTTTGACTCCGCTTCCGCGGAATACTTCGAAGTTCTTGCGTATAAGCTCGAGGTAGCCTTCTGAAATGTCAGACTCAAGAAACGGCTTGAGCCAGAACTCCAGCATACGCAGGCTTCTGCCTGTGCGCCTGTCGGCCTGAAGTACTCCTATTGTAACGGGAGAGCCGGTCTCGGAACTGAAACTGTTGCCGGTATAGAGTCCTCTCTCGGGATTGGCGAAAACTTCTTCTTCCTCAATGAAGCTGATTCTTTCTGTGCCCGGGTAATCCGGATTCATATTCTTGTTACAGGAAAGGATAAGCAACAATGTGGCTAATGTCAGCAGGATGCCTGTGTGTTTCATGAGTTTCTGTGAATAAAAATAAAGACAAGGGTCGGCCGGAGCCGGCCCTTGTCAATAAAATACCGAACAAATTACTTGGTGTATTTTACAACGCCCAGATCTGCCTCACCGCCGGGGTTGGTCTCGGTAGCTTCGGTGTTAGGCAGGGCGCCGGTAGCGTCCCAACCGTTCACGAGAATCTCGATACCCATGGTGAATTCCTTAGCAAGTTTGCCAAGAGGATAGAGCTCGCGTGTAATCTGGAACTCATAGGCCTTCTTGTTACCCTTGCCGATAATGAAATCGGAAGCAGGCTGCTCTTCCCATGCCCATTCGTTGGTGCCGGGAGCGGCGTTGTATTTGTACATACCGGGAGCGTAGTCGACGAATGCTCCGGTCTCGTCAATGATGGCGCCCTGGCACATCAGGTCGATGCAATTGTGCTCACCCTGATCCCACTGCCCTTTCCAGCCACCGGTGGCGGTGTCGTTGTCGCCGTTGATGTGGAAGTCGAAGTGAGTACCATCAGGAGCGACAAGGCTCTCGTATGAGGAGAGGTCAAACTCTGCATATACGAAAACATAGTACTTGTCAGCATAAATCTTGGCAAGTTTGATGTCGGTCTTGGCAGCTGTTGCAGCACATTTCCAAGTGGTTACATCTTTGAGGCCTGCCCAATCGTCGAAGTTGCCGTCGATTTTGATGGGAGCTACATACTCCTTCTCGTCTCCACCCTCTTGACCGGGATCGTCTTCATTGTTGGGCTTGTTGCAAGCAACAAGTGTCATGGCTGCGATAGCCATCAGTGCAAATACTTTTTTCATTGTGTTTGGGATTAAAAAGTTAATAATAAGTGTTAATAGAAATTACTGTCTGTTTTGAGGAATATGACTTGAATTGATTTCATCCAGAGGGATGAGCAGGGCAATACGGGGATCGGTCCACTTGATGGTGCCGAACTCGTGGAAGCCTACATAGCGACGGTCCATATCCTTGCGGTTACGGAACACGTCGAAGTAGCGGTGCCCCTCGAAGCAGAGCTCCATACGGCGCTCGTCGAGAACCACATCCAGAACATCTTTATAACCTCTTGCCTGATAGTTGGCCTCGGTAAAATCGGCATCGCCGGTCAGGCCTGCGCGGTGGCGGATGATGTTGACATCGTCCAGGGCGCCCTTGGCGTCTCCAAGCTTTGCCTTAGCCTCGGCACGGTTCAGAACAACCTCGCCCCAGCGAAGGATAGCGGGAGATGTAAGGTTGGTCCTGCCTTCCTGGCCGTTGAACTTGCAGTTGAAGTAAATGGGGTAGTTACCGCCGTTGGCACGTACGCTGCCGTCGGGACGGACATATACTTTCTTCTGGACAGATGCACCGTCTTTGTTGGAAACGAAGCCGGCGTCGTTGACGATGTATTGGGTGTAACCGTTAACATCGGTAGGCTCAGCCTTGTAGGTCTTTCCGTTGTAAGTAAACTCGACGGAGCCGTCGGCTGCAGGGGTCAGGCCGTGTACAATACCGCTGGAGCAGTATGTGTTGCTTGATTTGGTCTTGACAGGGAAGGTTACCATCACCTTGCCGTCGCCGGTAGGGGAAGGCTGTACGAAGTAAGCTGCAAAACGCTTGTCCTCAGGATAGCGCTGGAAGAGTTCGATGAGTTCCTCGCTCCAGTAGTGCTCGCCCCAGCCGCCGTCGCCGTCGAAGCGCTTGATGTTGGCGTCGTCGTAGTACATCGAACCGATTGCAGACTTGGGATGAGTGGTGAAGAACTTGTCGATCTGGCTTGCGCGGACGCACCAGATGGTCTCGTCGAAGTCGAAAGTCTTGGTGGGGAAGGCTGCATAGTCATAGCCGGCGGTAACGGCCGAAGGAGCGTGGCCCATAAGGTCGTTGCAAATGTCGAGGCACTCTTGATTCTTCTCCATATACAGATATACGCGTGCGAGGAGAGCCTTTGCGGCATCCAGCGATGCGTAGCCTCTGTCGGTGCGCACACCTTCGGCGCCAAGATACTTCTGGGCCTCGATCAGATCAAGAACGATTTCGTCGTAAACCTGGCCCACGCTAGGACGCTTGACCTCTCCGCTGTAGCTGTCCATACCCCTGTGGATAGGAATGCCAAGGGCGTCCTGATGGTCTTTCCAGTACACGTAAGGCATGGAGAAGAGGGTCACCAGGTGGAAGTGACCGAGTGCGCGCAGGAAGTAGTTCTCGCCAAGCAGATGGTCGCTTTCGGCACTTGCGCCGGGGGTGATGGCGTCGATGTTGGAGTTGGCTCCGTAGATGACCTTATAAGCGAGCCACCAGGTGTAGTAGATATTCTCTTCGGTGGGAACATCCTGGTAGTCGTAAGGATGTACGAACGGGTCGGAAGTGGTTCCGGACACGGATACGTTGTCGCTGCGAAGCTCAGTGAGTTGGTAGTAGTGACGCAGGTACTGGTTACGTCCGTTGGGGTAGTCCGCACTCTCGCCCTTGTATGCGAGGTAGTCCTTGAAAAGGGAGTAAATGCCGTCGGTCGTATAAATAGCCGAGGACGGGTTGTCAGCAAGCTGTGATGAGGTCATGGCGTCCGAAGGATAGAAATCCATGTTGCAGGAAACCATGAGCAGGGCTGCGAAACCGATTGTAAATATCTTCTTCATAATTACTCTCTTGTTTAGAATTTAACGTCGATTCCCAGAACTACGGACATAGGTACAGGGTAGTTGCTGGAGTACAGACCGGCGTGATGGTAGGTGTCGGCATCCATGCCTACCTCAGGGTCCATGCCGGAGAAACGGGAAAGAGTCAGAACGTTGTCGGCGGAGACATACACGCGAGCACCGCCCATCTTGATCTTCTGGGTGAGCTGGGTGGGTATGTCGTAAGAGAGGGTGACGTTACGCAGACGGAAGAAGCTGCCGTCCTCAAGGTAGCGCGAAGATGCCTTGTTGGTACCGTCGCTTCGGCCTGCAACAGGCTCGGGGTGAGTTGCGGTCTTCCAGGTGCTCTTCTTGTTCTTGTCCCATCTTACCCATCCGAGGCCGTTGTTGAGCGACATCTGGTTGAGGTTGGTGTAAGCACCGTCGCCGTCCATGGTCTCACGGGTCTTGTTGTAGATCTTGTTGCCTACCATGTAGCTTCCGTTCATGCTCAGGGTGAAGCCTTTCCAGCGGAGGGCGGTGTTCAGACCGCCGCTGAACAGAGGAGAAGCACTGCCGACGACCTGGAAGGTGGCCTGGTTGTACTTGTTAACGGTGCCGGTTTTGTTGTAACCGATAACCTTGCCGTTGGCATCCTTGATTTCCTCGGCGGTTTCCCAGCAGGGAAGACCGTAGTACTCTTCCTCGTCTTCGTCGTAGTAGGTTTCTACTCCGGCCCACTTGGGCATGTACCATGAGTAAACGTCCTGTCCTTCACGGAGAATCTGAGATACCTCGCTCTTGGTCATGACCATGTCGTCGTGGTTGGGGAGTTCCTTGACGCGGTTCTTGTTGAAGCCCAGGTTCAGGCCGACGGTCCATCCGAAGTCCTTGGTGTTGAAGATGGCCCCGTCAACTGCGAGTTCCACACCCATGTTCTGCACCTTTCCGACATTCTCGAAGCGGGCGAAGAAGCCTGACGACGGGGGTTGGGGTGCTTCCAGGAGGATGCGGGAGTTGATGGTGTTGTAGAGATCGACGGTGATGTTCCAGTTGTTGGCTATGGTTGCATCGATACCGAGGCTGGCCATGTAAGCCTCCTCCCAACCGAGGTAGAAGTTGGCCTGACGCTGGAGCACGGCGGCGCTGTTGCCGTTGTACTGTGCGCTCAGGGAGAAGGTGTCCTGATACTGGAATGCGGGAATGTTGTCGTTACCGGTCTTTCCGTAACCTGCGCGGAGTTTCAGGAAGGAAATGGCAGGGAGGCTCTGCATGAAGTTCTCCTTGGAGATGATCCAGGCGGCGGAGACGCCGGGGAACCAGCCGCCGCGGTTGTAGGGACCGAATTTGTAGCTTTCGTCATAGCGGATGGAAGCGGTGGCGATGTATTTGCCCAGATAAGAGTACTGTGCCTGTCCGAGTACGGCCCAGCTGCGTGAGTGATAGTCGGAACCGGTGATCTTGCTCATGATGGTGTTGGACAGAGACCTCTGGCCGGCGGGGAAGTTGTTACCTGCTGCGCCGAGGCCGCGGGAATAACCTTCACCGTACTCCCATCCCACGATGGCGTTCACGTCGTGGTCGCCGAAGGTCTTGTAGAACTTGGCAAGTTCGGTGGGTAGGTGCGGGGATCGGTGTAAGTCTCCCAGTATGAGTAAGATGTGTCGTAGCGGTTGATTGAGGTGAGGGTCAGCCAGTCGGTTACGTTCCAAACCAGCTGCAGGTCTCCGGTGAGGCTCTCGCCATGTCCCTTGGAGTAGTTGTACTGCTCGCTGTGCAGAACGTTCGAAGGGTTCTGGGTGTACCATTTGCCGCCGTTGTCGGAACGGGGAGTCTTATCGTCGGTGATGTAGATAAGCTCGTCGGTAATCTTGCCGTCTTTGATGACATAGGGGATATCCCAAGGCATCGCATAGTACGAATACTCAAGCAGACGCCAAGAAGAGGTGCCCTGGTCGTAGGTCTTCGAGTAGTTCAGACGGGTGCTCAAAGTCAGACGGTCCGTAATAGGTACCGATAGATTGAGACGGGCTGCGTTTTTGCGGAAATTGGTGTTGATCAGGGTACCCTTTTCGTTGTAGTGGTCAAGGCTCACATAGTAGTTTACCTTGCCTGCCTTGCCGGTAACAGATGCATAGTAGTTCTGCACGTTGCCAAGCTTGAAGCAGTTGTTGACCCAGTCAAAGTTGTAGTTGAGGAGCTCTTCGGGGTAGCTGTTGTTGAACACTACGGGGGAGAACATGCTCTTTTCGAACTTGTAGAGTTCGGGCGTGGTCATGGGGCGGAAGCGTCCGGTGAGGGCTTTCTTGATACCGCCGCTGGCCTTGAAGTTGACTTCGGTCTTGTCCTGGTTGCCGCTCTTGGTGGTAACGACGATAACACCGCCGGATGCCGCTGCACCGTAGAGAGCGGTGGCGGAAGCGTCCTTAAGCACGGTGAGGGTCTCGATGTCGTTGGGGTTGAAGCTGCCGCCCGCTACACCGTCGACCACGAACAGAGGGCCTGCGCCAGCAGTGATGGAGCCGGTACCGCGGATGCGGATGTCGGCGCTGGCACCGGGCTGGCCGGTGGAGTTCATGACCACCACGCCGGCAACCTTGCCCTGGAGCATGTTACCGACGTCGGGGGTGGTGACGTCGTGCAGTTTCTCCTCGCTTAGGGAAACCACGGAGCTGGAAAGCTCGGCCCTTTTCTGAGTGGTATAACCCAGCACGACCACTTCGTCCAGTAGCTGTGTGTCAGGATGGAGGCTGACATTGATGACGGTGCGGCCGTCCACGGTTTCCTTTACCTCGTTGTAGCCGAGACTGGAGAACACGATTTCGGCGCCCATGGGTGCAGAGATGACATATTTGCCATCGTAATCCGTTACGGTGCCGCCGCCGCTGGAGATGAGCACTCCTGCGCCGATAACTGGCTCGCCGTTGGAAGCGTCCAGAACCTGTCCGGAGATGGAAACGTTCTGGGCAGACATCGTAATAGACAGTGCAAGCGAAGCAAGCACGGTCAGGATGCGAGTTGGTGAAAGTGTCATATGGTTATAATAATTAGATTATATGTACAAGGTAACGCCTTCTACCACTCGGGAGATATTGCCGTCGGCTGAAGGGGAATCGGGGCTGAGCCCGAGGGCTATTGACTTGTAGTATCCAAGCAACTGGGCTACGAACAGGAAAGAAACGCAGCCATACACTGCGGGGAAAGCGTCGGGGAAGTTTGTCTCGACTATCAACTCGCTTTCGGGGCAGTCCGCGGGAATCTGATGGCACACTGTTACGCAGGCGCAGAAGCGGCCCTGTTTGCGGATAGTGCGGATAAGATCGAGTTCATAGCGCTGAACGTCGGGATTGGGCGAAAGCAAATACACTATAAGTGTGTTTTTGTTGATGACGGCCTTGGGACCATGCCTGAATCCCATAAAGGAGTCAAACGCGCACATGATGATTCCGTCGGAAAGCTCCTGGAGTTTGAGCCTGGACTCTTCCGCTATGCCCTTCAATGAGCCGGAGCCAAGAAAAACAGCGCGGTTGAAATCTTTTTCCGCTATCTCCTTGAGTGCGCCTTCGTATTTCTCGATTGCGGCAGCGGTGCGGTCTGAGAGGATATCGATGTAAGCTTTGTCAGACTCGATCTCGCCGATGCGGGAAACCATTGAGCAAGCGAGCAGCATGGAAGTGCAACTGCTGGTCATTGCGAGAGACAGATCGTTGGTCTCGGGAGGCAGCAGGATGGTAAGGATGTTCTCTCCCTTCATTTTGGCAAGGGCGCCATCGGCGTTGCAAGTAATGAAGATGTGGGCCACGCTGCCTGCCGTGCTCTCGACGGCTTTAACTGCGCCGGTGCTCTCGGGACTGTCGCCGGAGCGGGCAAAAGAAATCAGGAGTACCTTGCTGGAGGAATTGAAGTAAATCCGGGGATTTGTCAAGATGTCGGTGGTGGCAATGGATCTTGCGCCACGAAAACGCGTGGCTTCAAGAGCACATTCCAGTGCGTCGCCGATATAGGCTGACGAACCGGCGCCTGTAAGCACCACCTGGTAACCGTCTCCCAGATACTTGTCCACGAACGCCTTGATTTCGTCCTTGCGTGAAAGAACGACATCGTAGGTCTCGCGCCATACCCTAGGTTGCTGGTGAATCTCCTTGTGAGTGTTGAAATTCATAATATTATAATACTTAAATAGGTAAAAACTTGCATCTAAACATTAACAATTTCTACATTAATGTTCATGGCCTTCAATTGGTTGTGAACGTCGGCGGGCAATTTGCTGTCGATAATGACGGTGTTGATTTTATCGGGCATGGTTATGAATGCCAGGGCCCGTTTGTTGATCTTGGACGAATCGAATACCGCAATCACCTCACGTGCGCGGGAAATCATTACCTGGTTTGTGCTGGCCTCCTCGACATTCGGAGTAGAAAGGCCGGCCTCTACGCTGAAACTGTCCACGCCGAGGAAAAGCTTGTCGCAATAGAAAAGCTTGAGGTTCGATTCGGCAAGTGCGCCTACGGTGGACAGGCTTGAGCCGCGGACCAGCCCGCCCAGGAGATTACGACGACCATCACGATGGCCGGCAACCAGGCAATCTATGTGGGTGAGACCTTTGCACTGAACGCCACATCCAATGCCAAGGACGCCCCCATCACCTATGAGAGCGAAGATCCCACCATCGCTTCTGTCGATGCGAGCGGCAACGTCACCGGTGTCGCCGTGGGTACGGTCAAGGTTTATGCCCGTATCGCCGCTGTCGCCGGCCAGTATACCGCCGCCGAGCGTTATTGCGTCGTGACCGTCTCTGAAAAACCGGAAGTGGTGGGCGGTACCTGGGAGGTGAAAGATCTTTCTGCCATCGCTGACGGCACCCAGTTCATTCTTGTCTCCACCAATGCCGACGGCGGCTCCTTCGCTTTGGGCAATGACCACGGGACCAGTACGGCACCTGCCGCTGTCGCTG
>CADBAY010000027.1 GCA_902792815.1 uncultured Bacteroidia bacterium | reverse complement strand
TTAAAGTTGTTTTCAAAGTATTTATGTTGTATATTTGCACCATAAAAACTATTCTCTCATGAAGGTGTTTTATAAGCTGCTTCTGGCCTCTTTACTGCTTTACTCGTGCAGTGAATCTCCGCTGCAAAACAAAATTGCCGAGCTTGATCACCTCCTTGCTCAAAGTAAGGATTACACGGCCAAATTCGAAGCCGGTGCAGTTCCTTTTCGTGACAGTCTGAAAAATGCAACAACTGATGCTGCTCGGTGGGAGGCGGCGAGGGAAATCTATTCTATTTACAAGTGCACCCAGATGGATTCCGCCCGCTTTTACTTGCGGATGATGAGGCAGCTCTCAGAGGGACATCCAAAGGAGAGTTTTTTTTGCCGAATAGAAGAAGCATCCATTAATATCTCCGCTCGTAACTATCAGGAGGCAAGGTCTTTCCTTGCGAGTGTAGATACTTCGTCATTAAGCGGAAAAGATAAGAATCGCTACTACGAAACAATTATGTTACTCTATGCTACGGAGGCCATTGATGAAACGCTCCCGCAGGATGTTAGAGACAACAGCATAAAAAAGCGTTATGAGATGCGTCGCCAGTATATTGCCTCTTCCCTTGGCGATCCTTTTGAAGCAGTCCGCAGACCGGCGATCCAAATGTATGAAGACGGCAACGCTACTGAAGCTATACCCATTCTTAAGAATCTTGCCGAGACTTCGGAACCCGGCCTGAAGGCTCACGCATGCTATAGCTTGGCAAAGGCATTTCAGGCCGCCGGCATGCGAGAAGAAACTGAATATTGGTTTGCCCAAAGCGCTATTGAAAGTATTTTGAGACCTTCCGGTGAGCATCTTGCCCTCTACGAATTGTCTATGATGCTTTTTGACGATCAGAATCTCAAACGTGCACTGGCTTATAACCAGGCCGTACTGGAAAGCGAGTTGGAAAGTCATTATAATATTTGGATTATCAATTCTGCCAGTTCGCAGTTGGGCATTGTCAATGCCGTGCTGTTGCGTGAGAAGCATCAAAAAAAGGTCTCGATAATCATTACTATTGTAATCAGCTTGCTGTCTTTAATATTCTTCGCTACCGGCCTGGTAGCTATACGGCAGGCGCAGAAGATCAGGGCTGCTGATGCTGAAATACGTTTGATGAACCACCGGCTCGAGGAAGCGGGTAAAATCAAGGAAGGTTATGTGTTCCGGTACATCATACTTTCTTCCCAATACTTGCGTATGGTAGAGGACTACCGCCATAGCCTGCGTGTCACTTTAAAGGAAGAAGGAATAGAGGGCCTTAAAAAGGAACTGCGGCAGAATGAAATCAAGAATCTGAATTCCAGACAGTTTTATGCTATTTTTGACGAAACTTTCCTGGGCATTTTCCCGGACTTCGTCTCACATGTAAATTCTCTGCTCAAAGAAGAAGCACGCTTCCAGATCAAGGAGGGGAAAGAGCTTCCCACCGGGTTACGTATACTTGCCGCAATCAAACTTGGGATAACCGATTGCGGAAAGATTGCGGAATTCCTGGACTGTGCAGTCAGTTCGGTTTATACGCACAGGAGCCGCATGCGTCATGCTGCCGCTTGTGCTCCTGAAGATTTTGAGAGGCTTGTTACCGAAACTTAATTCTTACCAATATTTATAAAACAGTGCGATGCTTTCCATTCCGCCGAAGAACTGCTTGAGAAGGTAGCTTTCGTTGGGGGAGTGGATGGTGTCTCTCTCAAGGCCGAAGCCCATAAGGAGCGGATCGATGCCGAGAATCTTCTGGACTTCTGCCAGAACAGCAATGCTGCCGCCTCCGCGTGCCGGCACGGGCTCTACTCCGTAAACCTCTGAAATAGCGCGGCTTGCTGCTTTATATGCGCTCGAACTTATGGGGATTAAAAATCCGTCTCCACCCTCGCAAGGCTTAACTTCTACCTTGACGCTCTTGGGCGCAATGGCCTTGAAGTGCCTGGCGAACAGCTTGGTGATCTCCGCGCTGCGCTGGTTGGGAACGAGGCGCATTGATATTTTGGCGTGAGCCTCGCTGGGAAGCACGGTCTTGGCTCCTTCGCCGGTGTAGCCGCCCCATATGCCGCATACATCGAGACACGGCCTGATGCCGGTGCGCTCGAGGGTCGTGTAACCTTTTTCGCCCCGTACGTCGCCAATCTCCAGAAACTCCTTGTATTCCTTAAG
Source organism: uncultured Bacteroidia bacterium (assembly GCA_902792815.1). Lineage (GTDB taxonomy): Bacteria > Bacteroidota > Bacteroidia > Bacteroidales > UBA932 > Cryptobacteroides. The sequence continues at coordinate 22,836 of CADBAY010000027.1, read as the reverse complement.
GTCGAAAGGGGCACGGGCAAGCATCCTGCGGTCGGCCTTGGATAGCTCAACCACCTTGTCGTAGAACCCGGGTACGGTAACCCGGCCGTCTGAATCTATGAGCGAAGAAATCATCTCACAGAGTACTTGGATCGGGTTGGCCACGGCCCCGCCGTAGTGGCCGCTGTGCAGGTCTTTGTTGGGACCGGTGACTTTGACCTCCAGGTAGCTCAGTCCCCTCATGCCGCAGTTGATGGACGGTACCTTTTCGCTTATCATGGTGGTGTCGCTGACAAGGCAGATGTCGGCTGAGAGCATCTTTTTGTGAGCCTTGATCCACGCGGGCAGGGAAGGGCTGCCAATCTCTTCCTCTCCCTCGAACATAAACTTTACGTTATGCTTGAGTTGCCCTGTACGCACCAGGTACTCGAATGCTTTGATATGCATGAACAACTGGCCCTTGTCGTCGTTGGCGCCTCGTCCCCAGATAGCCTCCTGCCCGGTGGCGTCAGGCCCCAGTACAGGCTCGAACGGGTCGGTGCGCCATTTCTCCAGGGGCTCGGGAGGTTGTACGTCGTAGTGGCCGTACACCAGCACGGTGGGATAATCTGGCCCCGATATCTTCTGCCCGAATACCACTGGATTGCCGTCTGTTTCCCATAGTCCGGCACTGTCGGCTCCGGCCTCGACAAGAAGCTGCGAGAGCCTTTCGGCGCAGGCATACATGTCGGGTTTGTGTTCGGCTTTGGCGCTTACGGAAGGGATCCGCAGCAGGGAGAAAAGCTCTTCGAAGAACCTTTCTTTATTTTGTTCGATGTACTGTTTCATTTTGTAAAGATAATAATTAAATTTGTACATTATGGCACTTATTAAATCAATTTCCGGTATCCGCGGCACCATAGGAGGGGCTACGGGCGACAATCTGACTCCTGTCGATATTGTCAAATTCACTTACGCTTACTGCAAATGCCTCAAAGAGCGCAAAGCTCCTTTCGGGGACCGTTACAAGGTTGTTGTGGGCCGTGATGCACGCATCAGCGGCGAGATGGTAGAACAGCTGGTAGTCGGCACGCTCATCTCCTGCGGAGTCGATGTGGTACGCTGCGGCTTTGCCAGCACCCCCACCACCGAACTTGCGGTAACATTTACCGGCGCTGACGGTGGAATCATCATAACAGCCAGCCATAATCCCCGTCAGTGGAACGCACTCAAGCTCCTTAACGAGAAGGGTGAGTTCCTTACAGCTGTGCAAGGCCAGGCCATCCTTGACTGCGCCGAGAGCGGCGACTTTGACTTTGCCGCCGTGGACGAGCTCGGCTGCATAGAGGACCACGATTTCACGGACGAGCATATCGACGCTGTGCTTAAGCTAGAAGCCGTTGATGTGGAGGCCATAAAGGCCGCCGGCTTTAAGGTTGTGCTGGACGCTATCAATTCGGTCGGCGGTATTATCATGCCCCGCCTGCTTAAGAGGCTCGGCGTCAAGTGCATAACCCTCAACGGCAATCCTACCGGCGACTTCGCGCACAATCCCGAGCCGCTGCCTCAGAACCTTATCGAACTGAGCCAGACCGTGGTCAAAGAAAAGGCCGATCTGGGTATCAGCGTCGATCCGGACGTGGACCGTCTTGCCTTTATCTGCGAGAACGGCGAGCCCTTCGTGGAGGAATATACCCTTGTGAGCGTTGCGGACTATCTGCTTGACGAGGCTGTAAAGAAAGGCGTCAAGCCCCTTGCTACAGTATCGAACCTCAGCTCCAGTAGGGCGCTGCGTGACGTTACCGAGGCTCACGGCGGTACCTATTATGCGGCTGCCGTGGGTGAGGTGAACGTTACTACCAAGATGCACGAGGTCGGTGCGCTTATAGGCGGAGAGGGTAACGGCGGAGTTATCTATCCTGCTTCCCACTGCGGCCGTGACGCTATGGTGGGCGTGGCTCTGTTCCTGAGCAACCTGGCGCATAAGAAGCTTTCCGCATCGGCATACAAGGCGACCCTGCCTCCATATTTCATTGCCAAGAACCGCATTGACCTGAGCGACAAAGCCCTCATCGACCGCATCCTGGATGCTATGAAGGAGCATTACAAGAACGAGAAGGTGAATACTATCGACGGCGTTAAGATCGACTTCGAGGCTACCCGCCGCTGGGTGCATCTGCGCCGCTCCAACACCGAACCTATTATCCGCATCTACTCCGAGGCTCCCAGCCAGGAGCAGGCAGAGGCACTTGCCCAGGAGGTCATTGATCTGGCCCACAACATTATAAACAATGTTTAGCTTCCGCACCACCGCGATCAGCGAGCAGCTCGACAAGGGCTTGACCGAGGGGCGCGTGGCGTGTATGTGTACTCCCGGGTGTTGGAACAGCTCCACCGGGGAGTACCTTCCCGACTTTTTCCGTGCCCGCGGAAACCTCGTCAAGGTATTCGGCCCTGCCGCTCCGGAGTTCTCACCCCAGGCAGGACACATTGACTTCAGCGCTTCCGACCTGGAAGGACTCGACGCGGTGGTGATAGACATTCAGGACGTAGGTTCACGCTACTTCCCATATACCCGTGACGTTCTGAGGCTCCTGAGCTTCAGGGCGCGTATGGAGGAGGGACCGTCGATATATATTATCGATCATATCAATCCCGCGGGGCGGGTGGTGGAGGGTACCATTCCGGTGCTCGAACCCGATCTGTGGACCCCTAAAGTGGCTCACCGTCACGGGCTTACCCTTGCCGAACTCTGTAACTTGTATTGCTCGGAGATAGGTGCCCGTTTCCCGTTGCACATCATTTCCGCAATGTGCTCGGAGGTGGGAAAGGACCTTCTCCCTTGGACTGTGGCTCCGGCGCCCGATTTCCCCGGCATGTTCACTCCCGAGATGTACAGCGGGGGAGCTCTCTGGACTGCCACTTCCATTACTCCTGGTATCGGCACTCCTCGCCCGTATGAGTACATAGGTGCTCCTTTCGTGAGCAATAATGCTATCCCTCCGAGCCCTCAGGGGGTGCTAATGCGCCCTTGCTCGTTCACTCCGGTGTACGGCCCTTATGCGGGAGAGGATTGTCACGGATACCAGATCATCCTGCTCCCGGGGGCGCAGTATCATTCGCTGCTGCATACGGTTCAGCTGATGCGCTGGTTTGCCGACAGGGATTCGCGTTTCGAACTCACTGCCGACCTCCTGGAGCGCATCGACGATCCTGTGATTACCGAGTATCTGCGCGGAGGCATTACTTTCGATATAGTCCAGGAGCACGTTAAACTTGAAGAACAGAAATGGATACGCAAGGCCAAGCGTTTCCTTCTTTACGACGACTCTCCCTACAGAATCAAATAACCTGATTAATAACCGTAAAACATGAAAAATCACTTTTTCTTAGCAGGATTGCTGCTTGCCGTGCTGATTGGTTGCACTAAAGAAAAGGAACAACCCGCACCGGGTCCCTCTGAAGGCAGTGGAACTATCTCTATCACTGCAAAATTGCTGGATACCAAAACAGTCCTTGGGCCCCAGAACGGCTCCGCGCGCCCTGTTTTGTGGCAGCCGGGTGACGAGCTCTGGGTGCGTTCTGCAGCTCAAGTGGCTGGTACGACCGGCCATCAGTTTACCACTTCGGCCGAAAAGATTTCCTCTGATTTCAAAGAGGCTGTATTTAGCGGCGAAGCTCCTGCCGAGGGCCCTTACGTAGCTGTCTATCCGTATTCTGCAGTCGTTACAGGATCAAGCAACTCCGAGCTGGTGCTGAATCTCCCCGGAGAGCAGAATTATGTTCAGGGGAGTTTCGATCCCCGCTGCGACATCACTGCTGCATCGTGGAATAGCGGCACCACAATCAGCCTGTCTCATATTTTCGGTTTGCTCAGGCTGAATTTTACCGGCAGTGCTACTGTGGGGCAGATTGTAGTTACCGAAAACGATCCGTCCGTTACTCTTTGGGGACGTTGCCGTGTCCCGGTAAACGCCTCCGACAATACCATAGGGGCTGTTGAGATAACCAATTCCGACGAGGCCCGTAGTACAGTCAAGCTGATACTCGGCGGAGGTGTAACCCTGGGCAGTGAACCTACCGATTTTTACATCGTGGCGCCTCCGGGAGCTTTTGCCAAGGGCTTTACCTGCACGGTTTACGATACTGGCCTTGTCCCTATCAGCACCATAAGTACCGATACGGACTGCACTATCAGGCGCGGTTTCGTTTCCGATATGAAGGCTGTGAATCCCGAGGAAGCGCTATTCAGCGGCGGCAAGGGTACAGAGGCGGAACCTTATAATATTGCAACACCTCAGGACCTTATTGATTTGTCGGAATACACCAATGGCTCCGATGCCGCCAAGTTTACCGGCGCTTTCTACAAGCAGACGGCTACTATCGATATGGCCGGCAGCACGTTTGCTCCTATTGCGCAGAGCGGATCCTTTACCGGCAGCTACGATGCCGACGGCTTCAGTATCAAGAATCTTAAGATAGCGTCCGGGGCGCAGAAGCCTGCCGGCTTTATCGCCAAGGCGGAGGGCGCAACGCTCAGGAACCTCAAGCTTGAGGATGCGGATGTTGACAGTAAATACGTTTACTGCGGAGGGCTGGTAGGATATGCAAAGTCTTGCACCATAGAGAATTGCTCGGTCTCCGGACAGGTCCGTGAGTATGTCAGTGGAATTACCGTCGGCTCCGATGCCAACAGCGGTTATTCCGGAGGTCTGGTAGGATGGATGGACGAGACGACGCTGCGTAATTGCACCCTCGACGGTGAGGCTACTTTCTACGGCAAGTTCAGCGGCGGTTGCGTGGGTTATGCCAAGAACTCCACCATTGAAGAATGTCGCGTCACCAAGGGACATACCATCAATGTCTACTACCACTGGGCTGGCGGTGTAGTGGGAAAGGCCGAAGGCGCTAACACACTGATCAAGAACTGCTCGTTCGAAGGCAACCTTACAAATACAGGCTACATCCTCGGCGGAATCGTAGGCCAGGTCATGGGTGGCCGCGTCGAGGGGTGTGTGTTCGGAAGCTATGGCAACATGGGCTCCGACAAGTATTTCGTCGGAGGTATCGTGGGAGCCGCTGTGCCTACTGCCGAGCTTGTCATCGATAAATGCGCCACTTACGGCGTTGTCAAGGGCCAGTATTCAGTGGGCGCTGTGGTTGGCTATACCGGATTCCTTACCAGTGCTCCCGGAAAAGTATCCACCGCCACTAAGCCTGTAACCATTTCCAACTGTGCTTCGATAGGTGCGGAAGTTACTGCAACCGGCAATAACGGAGGCTCCAATGCTTATTCTCTTATAACAGGTCTTTGCGGCTGGACTCACGGAGAGAGCAAGACCACCATAAAAGGCTGCTATGCCGCTCCTGCGCTTATCCAGACAACTTCCGTAGGCAACCGCGGAGCCCTTGCAGGCATCAGCGGTTACCAGAACTGTACCGGTACTACGGTGTACGAGAACTGCTACAGTACCATCACTCCTTCCACCGTTCTAAACCGTGGCGAAAAGGTGACTGATGTCAGCGGAGATTGCTTCTTCGGTGGCATTTACGCCCGCTGTACCCAGCCGACCACGGTGCGCAACTGCTTCTGGGACGAGTCGATGCAGAAGATCGGCCCGGCCGAGGGCAAGACTACCGAGAGCGGCAACCAGGCCCTGAGCACGGCGCAGCTTTCCGACGGTACTCTCCTTGCCAAGTTGCAGGCCTCGGCCAACGGAACCACCTGGATTGCCGGCTCCAACGGCCTTCCTACCATTGAAGGCCTTCCTGCCGACCCTAACGTCAAGCCCAAGGCGGCAAAGCGCCTGAGCGTGATCGGCGACTCCATATCTACCTTCAGGGGCTGGATTCCCGGCGGTTATTCCGCTCACTATCCGGCAGTTGACGGTACGCTCACCCTGGTCAATGAGACTTACTGGTACCGCCTGGTGCACGATTATATGAAGGACTGCGAGTTCGATACCAATATCTCTTTCTCCGGCTCTACGGTGACCAATACTACCGATGCCAATTATAAGGCAAAGTACGGTACTGCTACCAATGCTTGGTTCAAGAAGGACTTCTCGACCCGTTTTGCTGAGTGCGGCGGTATGGGACGTCCGGACATCATCATTATCCACGGCGGTACCAACGACTGGGCCCACAATGCCGATCCGCTGGCTCCCGGTGTCGCCATACGCAACGATGCTTCCAACATCTACGGCGGAAGCAAGCCTTCGGAATCTGTGATGGCCTCCATCTATGCCACTGCCGACGCTGCCAAAACCCGCAGTGCCATTAACGCCCTGCCTGACGGAACTTTCTGCGAGGCATACGTTAAGTTGCTTTGCCAGATACGCGAGCGCTATCCTCAGTGCAAGGTGGTGTGTATAATCGGTGACTACCTGAGCCAGAGTATAGAGCAGTCTGTTATTGATATAGCCGGCCATTATGGTGCCAAGACTGTCAACCTGTTCCGCGTGAACGGATTCAACGACTTGGGCGGCTATAGTCCCTCCACCCTGAGCAACTTGGGTCGTCAGCCCAACATGCCCAAGCACGACTATAGCGGTGATGTGGGTGGCTGTCATCCCGGCTCTCAGGCCATGAAGTTCATTGCCGAGAAGATTTACACCGAACTGGGCACCTGGCTCGAAGAATAATTGTTTTTGCTTTCCACTGAAAATCTACAACCTCCCGGGCCCCATAAAACATGGGGAAAAGGGGCTCGGGAGGTTGTAGATTTTCAGAGAATCAATAATATTTGTAAATACAAAAATAGTTGTAAATAAAAGAAAAAAGAGTTATCTTTGCGGCCGATTTTTTAAAACTAGTTTTATGAAACAAGGAATCCATCCCGAAACCTACCGCCTTGTAGCTTTCAAGGATATGTCCAACGAAGATGTATTCATCACCCGCAGTTGCGCCAACACCAAGGAGACGATAACTATCGAGGGTGTCGAATATCCTCTTGTGAAGCTTGAGATTTCCAACACTTCTCATCCTTTCTACACCGGCAAGATGAAGATCGTCGATACCGCCGGCCGTGTGGATCAGTTCTACCAGCGCTACAAAGCCCGCAAGAAATAATTGCTTGCGTCAAGATAGGCAAAAAGCCCGGAGTTCAAGGAACCCCGGGCTTTTTCTTTTCCGCTCAATTCTCTGAGCTGAACGCTCTTACTTCTCCTTGGGAGCAAGACACTTCCAGCAAAGTGCGCTCAGTGCGCCGCCCACCAGAGGTGCGCAGATGAACACCCAAACATCTTTGAGAGCGTCGCCGCCGGCAAAGATTGCAGGGCCGAGTGAACGGGCAGGGTTGACGGAGGTGCCGGTGAGGTTGATGCACACCAGGTGGACCAGGATGAGGCTCAGACCGATAGCGAGGCCTGCCAGGTTGCCTGCACCGACTTTGCCGTCAGTTGTGCCGAGCACTACAAGCACGAAGAGGAATGTGGCGATGACTTCCACCAGGAATGCCCCGCCGACTCCTCCGGCATTGGCCACTCCGTTGGCGCCGAGGCCCTCGGGGCTGCCCATTGCGCCGGGTGCTCCAGTAACGTTGACGATAAGGAGCAGGAGGGCGCCGGCGATGATACCGCCGATGAACTGGCCGACCCAGTAGCCGCAAGCGTCTTTCCAGCTCATACGGCCGGAGAGAGCTACGCCAAGGGTGATAGCAGGATTGATGTGGCAGCCGCTGATGCCGCCGATGGTGTAGGCCATGGCAACTACGGCAAGACCGAAGGCGATGGCGGTGCCGACGACGCCGGCAGTATCACCACATCCAAGGAACATTGCAGTTCCGCAACCAAGGAAAGTCAGGACGAATGTGCCCAGACATTCAGCAAAATACTTTTTCATAAACTAGAAAATATTGGTTATGGTTTTCACAAATATAATGATTTTTTTTCTGATTTGTTACTTATCCATCACAATACGGAAACCGTTGATAACAAGGTTGCTGTCGGGAGCGTCGAAACTGCGGTAGGTGACCCTGCAGCTGTTGGTCCCGCCGAATATGCCGCCTCCGCGGACCACCGCGTAGGCACCGTTCCCGGCTCCCTGCGGGTTGCTGACGCTGGCAGGGGAGTAGGGCCCATAGAGGTCTGAGCAAAGCTCCCAGGCATTGCCGCTCATGTCGTAAATGCCAAGCTCGTTGGGCAGTTTGGTGCCTACGGGATGCATTTCGCCTCCGGAAGTAAGGTTCATCCAGGCCACATCTGCCCAGTCGTCGCTGCCGCTGTAAAGGTAGCCCTTTGAATAGCGTCCGCCGCGTGCGGCATATTCCCATTCGGCTTCGGTGGGAAGGCGGAAGCTGCGCCCGGTAAGGCGCCCGAGCCTCTGGCAGAACCCGGCTATTTCGGTGCGTGTCTTCCTCTGTACGGGCAGCAGCTCGGTGCCGCTCTCGGCCTCTTTCCCCATAACTGCGCTCCATAGGGCGTTGGTCACTTCGTACCGGCCTATGTAGTAGCTGTCAAGGCGAACCTTGTGCGCCGGCTTTTCATCTTCGTGAGTAAACTCGGCGCGTCCGTCTGCACCCATGGTGAATACTCCTCCTTCGACCAGCACCATTTCAAGTTTGAACCCGTTGACATCTGCAGTCCAGTCGGCTTCTTTGGTGATGTATCATTTTTCCACCATCGAGAGCCTGAAGAGAGCTGCCTACAGGCGGACGGATCGCCTGCACCTCTCATCATCAGTATCCTGAGATCTTCGAAGTGCGCCGGCCAAAGCTCTCTTGGAAGGCATGCGTAGTCGGTACATACCTTGGCCGCCAGCCCTACTACTTCACCCATCATGGCGCATGTGCGCATCACGCGTACCGATGCAAGGGCGACGTGGGTGACGCTGATGTCGCGCCCGGCCATAAACAGGTTGTTTACATTTCGGGAATACAGGCACCTGTAGGGGATGGGGCTTACCGGCGTTTCTTCCTGGTCGCATACGCTTTTGAATTCGCGTCCGGGAAAGAACTGGTGGTTTTCAGGCTCGGGATAGTGGATGTCTATCGACCAGGATGTGGAACAAGTACCGTCGGGGAACTGGATGTTTCGCAGTATGTCGTTTCCGCTCAGCACATAATCGCCCATCAGGCGGCGGCTCTCGCGCTTGCCGCTGTTGAACGAGACCCAATCGAGGGAACGGCGTTCGAATTCTTTGCTGAAAGAAGCTTTGTTCTTGATGTAAGACCAGTTTGCGTAAATTGCCAGCATTCCGTAGTCGCGTATCTGCTCTGCCTCGAGTATCTGGTCGCTGAACATTCCCGTCTCCCAGGTCCAGGAACCCTTTGTCATGCGCTGGCAGCTCTGCTCGTTAAGGACTATGCCGTATTCGAATTCCGGGAAACTGCTTGGACCTGGATCTTTCTTGGAACTCCACTGTAGCGATGCGCCGAGCACCATGTTGTCAGCCTTCAGCGGAGCCTGGGGCTCGCCGTAATCGGCACGGGATTCGCGCCCTGTTCGGAAATCGGCTCCTGCAAGAGCCCCGATGGTGCCGTCGCCGGTGCAGTCGGCAAAGAGGGGAGCGAAAAAGCGCAGGCGTTCGCCGCTTACTACGTTTCGCCCAGTCACGGACACGATTCTGCTTCCGGCCTTTTCAACTTCCAGGACTGTGGTAAGGGTGAACAGGCTGATATTGCTCTCGGCGGCCACTATGTTCATTTTGGCGTCATCCCCGTAATACTCTTCCGGCATTGCGTTGCCCTTTCGGGTAGGTGCGAATTCTTTAAGAAGGTTGCCAAGGTTCGGGTATGGCTGGCAGTCCAGGGCGCCGCCCAGTTGTACGCGTATTTCAGACGAATTGTTGCCTCCCAGTACGGCCCTGTCTTGAATGAGCGCCACTTTAAGCCCCTCTCTGGCTGCCGCTACCGAAGCGCATATCCCGGAGTAGCCTCCGCCGATGACCACTAAGTCAAAATGCCCGGCGTCTTTTGCCCGGGGCGCAGCGGCAAGGAAGGGGCGGAACTCATTGAGTTGCTCTTCTTTGAGGGCCTTGGTTGAGAGAAGTATAGCATCAACGCGACCTTCAAAGCCGGTCAAGTCTTTAATAATAAGATCCGTAGCTCCTTTGCTCAGGCGGACTCTGCCGGCCTGTTGCCATTCCCACTTGCTGCCCGTATATCCGAGAGGGCTCAACGCTTTGCCGCCTATGCATATCCTGAACTTGCCAGGGCCTTCTGCAGGGGTGAACGGGGAAGTCCAGTTGTAGGTCCGGGCGTAAATATAGTACCGCCCGCATTTAGGTATGTTTATGCTGGTCGCGGCATCCGCTACAGGCACTCCTGAGCCGTGGGCGAGCAGATACGACGAACCCATTTGCTCCATAAACTGCTGGTCCAGCGACCAGCCTCCGTAGCTGTCGAACTGCTCGGCCTCTACGAGAATGTGTTGCTGGGCAGATGCAGGAACGCACAGGATAAACAAGCACAGGACGGAATATAAAAAATGGCGCATAATGACTATAAAGGTATGAATTTTTTGTTCAAAACATTTGGTGAATCAAAAAATCTTCATATCTTTGCACTCCGATCCGGTGGGTTCGTATAACGGTTAGTACTCGAGATTCTCAATCTCGCAATAGGAGTTCGATTCTCCTACCCACTACAAGGCACCGCTTAGCGGTGCTTTTTTTGTAGTGGGTAGGAGAATGTTACGTTACCCCTCCCCAACCCCTCCCTCGGGGAGGGGCTTTGGTCGTCGCTTTGCGACTCCGAACCAAGGATTCTCTATCCGCTGAAATCTACGTCTTTGAAAGCGAGTGATCCTATAAGTTTGGTGGCGCAGCGGCGGTAGTCGGAACCGGCACCTATTAAATTCTTCCAAAGCGTCAGGAAATTGCCTGTCACAAGCATTTCGCTTACGGGACGCAGTAGTTTGCCATTCTCAAATAGCTGTCCCGATATTCCGTATGAAAAGTCGCCTGTGGCGGGATTGCAGTTGCCGCCGTTGAAATCGGTTACAAGTATGCCGTTGCCGCAGAGGCGCATGAGCCCTTCCTGGTCAAGTTCTTCAGAAGGGTAAGCGCATAAGCGCGGCCGGGTTGCTTCCTCTACAGTGGGTTGAAAACCCGTTTTGCCCGCCATATAGGTATTTACAAAGTACCGCATTACTATTCCGCCGCTGATAATCGGCCCTTCTTTTGTCGCTACTCCCTCAGAGTCAAACAGTTTCGATCCGGTTTCGCCCTTGCGCCAGGGCTCGTCGAGAATCGTCATGTTGTTTGAAAAAACCTGACGGCCGAGACTCCCTACGAGGAAAGAATTGCCTTGCTGGAGAGAGTAAGCGTTGAGGGCGTTCAGCAAGGGGCTTACAAGACGGGACGAGACGTTGGCGGCTACCACCATATTGTATTTCCCGCTCTCGGCGGGCAGAGCACCTATCTGTGCGCAGGCGCGGCGCACTGCTGTCAATCCGCAGGCAGATGCATCGAAGTCCTTGAGCCTTGGCGACGAAGTCCACCAAAAGTCGCTGTATTTGTCGCCGGATGCGTCTTCTATTGTCACTTCCACCCCATAGTCGAAGGATGTCTCGGTATGACGGCATTCAAGCCCTTGGCTGTCAACTACATATACATCGTATTCAGAGTCGCTGTACTCTCCCTCTTCAGACACTAGCCGAACCCCTTCGGGCAAACCCGGGAGAACCTTCCCGCTGACTGCAGCTTCAAGGGCCGCCATACGCCTTGCCGAAGCGTCGATGCCATTATAGGCCTGGTCGTATATATCCATTTCTTTTCCGCTCAGTGCGGAGGCGCAGCAGCGCTCCCTCTCCGGGAGTTTGCGGAAAGGGTCGGGGGAAAGCATCTTCACGGTCTGTACGGCACCCTTAATGAACTGCTTGAGGCTTTCGCGCTCCAGCTTGTTGCTTGAGAAACTGCCGAAACGCCCGTCTGCGAACAATGCTATGTTTAGCGTGCGGTCGGCGCAGCGGGTAACCTTGTCTATCTCGCCGTCAAGCGTTGCAATCTGGTCTTCGGTACTCTTGGTGAGGGTGATACGGGCATCACTGGCTCCCTCCTCGCCGGCAAAGACGAGGCACTCTTTTACAAGTGCTTTTTCAACATCGGTAATCATTCTCCTCCAACTGTAAGGTTATTGATAAGTACGCTGGGAATGCCGCAGCTTACAGCTACGCTCTGCTCCTTGCCGCAGGTCCAGGTGCCGTCGTCAATCTTAAGGTCGCCTGCCACGGCCACGATGTCGGCAAGGGCACGGGGGCCGTTGCCTATGATGTTTATATCCTTGACGGGCATTGTAAGACGCCCGTTTTCAATAAGATAGCCACGGTTGACGTAGAAGGTGAAGTCTCCTTCGCCGATCTTGACTTCTCCGTTGGCGAACTTATCGACGTATACGCCCTTTTTGACTTCGGATATAAGGTCCTGGAGTGTGCCGTCGGCCCCGCTCTCCATGTATGTGCAGCGCATACGGGGGATGGGGTTATAGCGGAACGACTCACGGCGTCCGTTGCCGGTGGGCGCTACTCCGTACCAGGCCGCGCTGATGCGGTCGTGAAGATAGGAAGTAAGCACTCCGTTGCGTACCATGTAGGTCTTCTGTGAAGGAGTACCTTCGTCGTCATACAGAAGGGCACCGCGGTTGAAGGGAACTGTGCCGTCGTCGATAATGTTTATGCCCTCCTTGCAGATGCGCTTGCCCATCCGGTCGCAAAATATGGACTGGCCTTTGCGGTTGAAATCGGCTTCGAAGGCATGCCCCATCGCTTCGTGGAGCAGGATTCCGGAGGCTCCGGCGGCCATTACTACGCTCATCTGCCCGCCTTTGGGGCGGCGGGCGGCAAAGCTGTCGTCAAGGTCTTTGACCGCTTCGTCGGCAAGTGTGCCGATGAGGGCGTCGTCAAGCATTTCGCGGCCGCGGCGGAAGCTTCTCGAGACATTGCGCTGCTCGGTGGCGTCGCCTTGCTTGAAAATGGCGGTGACGGTGACGCTTGCAAGCGGCCGGGTGTCGGAAGTGAGCTGGTCGAGAGAGTTGTACATCAGTATGTTGCTGACCGACCACGACAGCAGCGCGATTACCTTGCAAGGCCTGGAGTCGCGGGAGCGTATAGCTGCTTCAAGTTTTTCCAGCCAGGAAGCAAGCTGCTTCTTGTCGGCGTCGTCCCAGTGAAGCTGCATTCCGTACGGGGGCGGGGGAGCAGTGGGCGCGGCCTCAATCTTGACGGAGCCGCTTTTGCCGGCTATTGCTCCGGCGGCGCGGGCAGCGTCGATAAGAGATTGAAAATCGGTAGATTCAGAATAAGCGTATCCGGTTTTCTCTCCGCTCAGGACTCTGACTCCGCAGCCGTAGTCGAGATGAAATCCTCCTGAAGCCACCGCTCCGTCGCGAAGGAGCAAGTCGTTATATACTGTTTGTTCGAAATATAGATCACACCAGTCGCCGCCCTTTATTCCTTCAGCTACGATGGCCCGGAGCTGCGGAAGCGACAGACCGAATAAATCGATGTTATTGTTCATCCTCTAGGAGCATTCTGATTTTCTTGAATTTTACGTCGTCTTTGATGAGGGTGCGCTCGCTGTTCCCTTCGGCAATCACGGTGAAGGGCGGATGGGTGTTGTCGGCTATTATCCAGTTGTCGCAGAGCGACATATATGTGTTGAACAGGTAGTGGATGCCCATTTTGTAACGGCGCCTGAGCACGTCTTCAGGAATGTTGTGGCCGCCGCTTGCAACCCTGTCGCGCACCCTCTGGATCGCAAGTTCAGGGTTCTGGAGCCAGAGGTAGATGAGGGTTATTTTGTAGTTCCGCTCCTTTGCTTCTTTTATTATCGACACCAGTGAGCGCGTGGCCAGGGTGGTTTCGATACTGAAATCGGCATTCTGGTCGAGCAAGTACTGGATGCGCATAAGCATGTACCGGCTGGCCGATACCGAAGCTATTGAAGGGTCGAAGGGTGACAGGCTCTTGGCGAACTCGTCTGAATTGACGAACTCCCGGCAATCCAGGATTTCAGGCAAGAATGTATATGACGCGGTGGTTTTGCCCGCGCCGTTGCACCCCGACAAAATAAAGAGTCTTGGCATTATTTGTTGTGGGTTACTCCGTATCCGAACAGGGCGAAGTCCCCAAGCAGGGGATCTTCGGGCCATATTTTACGGAAGTGAGAGGTTATCTCTTCTGCTGTCTTGATGTCTTTGGAGCGCCTTTTTGTGAGTCCCAGCGCCGACGCTTGGGAGTAAACATGTACGTCCAGCGGGACCAGAAGGGACGCGGGGTCGGTATTCGTCCAGAGACCGAGATCGACCTTGCCGTCGCGCCTGACCATCCAGCGGCGCATAAGGTTGATTTTCTTGTCAGGAGCCGAAGGGTCGTCTTTGCGGCGGAACACTATTGAGCGTATCTCTTTGGCCGACAGGCTCTCAAGGCTGTCGTGCCAGCTGTACCACTCGCGCAGGCGCCCGCAAATGCCTGCGGTTTCGCTCCATTTGACCGTGCGGTGCAGGGAAGTCTCGTCGGCGCGGTAGTCTCCCGACATGACATAATCGTAGGGACGCCACTGCATTTCATCGAACAGGCGGGAGCAGTCGCGTACTATCATGGCCCGCTTGCCCCAGGCGAGGAATGAAGCAAATATAGCGGCAATTTCCACGTCCTGCAGGGATGCCCTCTTGCGGACGAACTCTTTTGGGAAAGCTATCGGATCCTCCTCGAAGTACTTCGGGTCGTTGTACTCCTCGGCCCATTCCTTCATTTGTTCGATGGTCTTGCGTGTCATTTTTCTGCGGTAAATGGTTTGTCGCCGAGGCCTTGCCAGCGATAGAGCCGCGCCGTGCAGCTCTGTATTCCGGTGGCCTTGTCTTTATGGTTCTCGGAAATGTACCAGAGTCCGTCTCCGAGCGGGCAGAGCCCGGTAGAACCCCACTTGAACTGCCAGCCGCGTACGCCCGAGGCCTGGTCGAGAAGGCCGGCATCGGAGAGACGCAAGGTCTCGTGCTTCTCGCCGAGCCCTGCGGGAACAGCCTTGCGGGGCTTTTGCCTAACGTCTATGCTGAACAGCGGGTAGTTGGGGTAGATAGGTTTCTTTCCGTTATAAACGGCCATGTAGATGCGTCCTGTGTGGGCATCGTAGGCCAGGTTCTGCACTCCCCAGGTGGTGTTGCCGGTAAAGATGAAGTACTTGTGCAGCGGCTTTTCGGGACCGTTGGTCGGAACGGTCCCGAATACCACCGGAGTTTCGTATTTGCGTTTCCAGTTCTTGATGTCGTAGCAGAGAAGCACCTGATTGTCGTTGTCGGTACGGGCGTTGTCGCCGTAGATGCCGTAGGCAACGTACAAGTACAGCTTTTTGCTGCATTTTCCTATGCCGGGAGCGAAGGTTATACCGTCGATTCCGGAGCATCCGTAGGTGCTTTCTACATAGTCTTTGCAGGCCTCCCTGATGCACACAGTGGTCATTACGCCGTCTTTCTCAGGATCCATGCCTATGCGGTCGATGCGGTCTACGTCTATTATGGCAACATAGAATACCGACTGCTCATGGCTGAGGTTTTCCACTCCCAGGCGTTTTGCTACGCCCTGCCCGATAACATCGTCTTTACATTCGAGCGAGGCGTACACCCTCCCGTCAGGGCCCAGCGTCATGGCTCCCAGATGCCCCTGGATGCGGCCGATGGTGCCGAGAATATTGCCCTGAAGGTCCGTTTTGATGAACGAACTGGTGAAGGAGAAGTACATGCATCCTTTAGCTCTGTCGAGGGCTATGCCCTGCACGTGACCGTCTTTGACGGCCACATACACCGAGTCGGGAAGCTCGGCGGCAAGAGCGGCGGCGCAAAAAAGTACTCCGGCTATGACACTCAGAAAACGCTTCATTGCTATGCGGTTGCAGCTTCCAGTTTCTTGAGCATGCTGAACATTACAACGCCGCTTATGACGCAGAGGGCCATAAGTACGCACCAGTTGACCCATAGGGGAACGTTGTTCCAAAGCATAGAAGGAATGGAGCTGAGGTAGTTGCCGATTGCAGTGGCGGCGAACCACAGACCCATCATGAGGCCCTTGTATTTGGGCGGAGCTACCTTGGATACGAACGAAATGCCCATAGGGGAGAGGAGCAGCTCGGCGAATGTGAGTACCAGATAGGTGGAGATCAGATAGGTGGGAACCACAGGGTCGGGTGATACACCTCCCACGTTTATCAATTCCGAAGGAGCGGGCTGGCCCTTGGATGCTGCAAGCATGATAAGGTAGCCGATGGCGGCGACGAACATTCCCAGACCGATTTTCTTAGGTGCTGAAGGCTCTTTGCCTTTGCTTGCCAGAGCGCCGAACAGAGCCATGGAGATAGGCGTAAGGGCAACCACGAAGAAGGGGTTGAACTGCTGGAACTGCTGAGGCAGGATGTTGATCTGGGGCGCCATTCCCTTGTAAAGCATGAATGCTCCGGTCCAGAGCGCTATCGTTATGGCGCCGCTGATTGCCTTGCCCTTGGTGGTTTCGGACTGGAAGGTGCTGAAGAGCGTGTAAACCGACACAGCGATCAGGGCCAGGGCCCAGATGTTGAATCCTATCTTGAGGGGCCCTTCTACGCTGGTCTGTGTGTAGTCGCGGGCAAAATAGGTAAGGGAACTACCGTTCTGGTGGAATGCCATCCAGAAGAAAATAACCACTGCGAACACCCAGATAAGGGCGGTGATGCGGTCTTTGGTCTGCTTGGGGGTAAGCTCTACAACGGGAGCGCCTTCGCCGGACTTGGCCTGCTTGGCATTGACGTCCGCATGCTTGAACCAGCTGCGGCAGCTAAGATAAATGGCGATGGAGACGATGAGCGAAACGCACGCCACGGCAAAGCCAAGGTTATACGCTGTAGAAAGCTGGTTGATGTAGTATTGGCTGAACGTGCCGAGGTCCATGCCTGCTATGTCCGCTCCGGGCATGGCTGCCTTGAGGCCCTCGAGGATGCCGGGATCTTCCAGCGTGCCCGCGAGGTATTGGTGGGCGAGGGCTGGGATGTCGGCTTTGTAGATAAGGCCGGCCTTAGACAGGTGGCTGTTGGTCAGGGCGGTGGCAGCCGTGGGGGCGAACATGGCGCCGATGTTGATGGCCATGTAGAAGAGGCTGAATGCCGAGTCTCGCTTGGCTGAGTATTTAGGGTCGTCGTACAGATTGCCCACCAGCACCTGCAGGTTGCCTTTGAAGAGGCCTGTGCCGACCGCGATGAGCAGGAGGGCGCCTATCATGAGAGCCAGGGCGAAGCCCCTGCTGGCGAAAGCGTCGGTGGGGATGGCCAGGCACAGGTATCCGGTGAACATCACGCACACACCTGTGATGACGCACTTGCCGAAACCTATTTTGTCGGCAAGCCAGCCGCCGATGACCGGCATGAAATATACCGCGGCAAGGAAAATGGCGTAAAACTGACCCGCCGCTGCGGCGGAGAATCCAAATTTGGCCTGCAGGAAAAGCAGGAATATGGCTAGCATTGTGTAGTAGCCAAAACGCTCACCTGTATTGGCGAGAGCTAGAGCAAATAAGCCTTTGGGCTGTCCTTTGAACATAGTTAAGAGTTTTATTTATTTCTCAAAAATACGCATTATCCCCGTAAACTTCAAGTATTTTTCTTATTTTTGTGAAAGTGATGAATTTTCTTCTCCAGTCTCTGGCCTCACTTCTGGCCTTGCTGCCGCTGAAGCTGCATTATGCGCTCTCGCGACTGCTTGCTTTTCTCGCCGAGAAGATATTCCGTTACCGTGTCGGGGTGGTAAAGCAGAACCTGAGCTGCAGTTTCCCGGGCAAAGAGGCAAAAGAAATAAAGCAGATACAGCACCGGTTTTACCGCCACCTGGCCGATGTGATTGCCGAAACTATCTGGTTCGGCGGCTGCCGCAAGCCTGAGCGGCTGAGGCGCTCTCATTTGGTGGAAATGGTTAACCCTGAAGAGATCAACCGCCTGTATTCCATTGCACCCAGCGTGATGGTGCTTATGTCGCACGCGGGCAACTGGGAGCTTATCGGAGGTATCGGCTCATACGACTACACCGGCAATCCGACCTGCGTGCAGGAAGATACTTTCTGCGTGGTTTACCTTAAGCAGTCCACCCCGGGCTGGGACAAGTTTCTCAAACGCAACCGGACCGCTCCGCTCCTTGATTCCGAGGGTTATCCCGGCTATCTGGAGTCGCGTCAGGTGGTGCGATATGTATTTGAGCATAAAGACGATAAAAAGATTTACAATTTCATAACCGACCAGCATCCTTATTTTAAGGCGAAAGATTTTCTCCGAGTTACATTCCTGCACCGGGAATGCGAATCGATGAAGGGCGCCGCCGAGCTTGCGCGACGCTTCGGAATGGCAGTGTGTTATATGAGCATGCCCGTCGAAAGCAGGGGACACTATAAAATAAAGTATATTCCCATATGCGAGAACGCTTCCGAAAAGAGTGCCGACGATATTATGCGTGAGTTCTACCGTCTTCTGGAAGCTGACATAGAGGCGCAGCCTTGGAATTATCTGTGGACTCACAACAGGTGGAAAAAATTTCCGAATTAACATAATAACATTATGACTATCAAAGATTTACAACCTTCAATCGTGTGGAATAACTTTTATTCCCTGACTCGTTGCCCCAGGCCTTCAAAGCATGAGGAAATAGTCCGCAAGTTCCTTCTCGACTGGGCTGCGGAGCATAAAATAGAGGCTTTTGCCGACGAGACCGGCAATGTTATCATGCGGGTGCCCGCTACTCCCGGATACGAGGATCTTAAGACCGTAGTACTTCAGGGCCATATGGATATGGTGCCCCAAAAGAACGCTGACGTAGATCACGATTTCCTTAAAGACCCGATAGAAACCTGGATTGACGGCGAATGGCTTCGCGCAAAGGGCACTACGCTCGGCGCCGATGACGGACTGGGCGTGGCGTTCGCCATGGCT
This sequence comes from uncultured Bacteroidia bacterium, assembly GCA_902792815.1. Lineage (GTDB taxonomy): Bacteria > Bacteroidota > Bacteroidia > Bacteroidales > UBA932 > Cryptobacteroides. Next base: position 4,005 of record CADBAY010000027.1, on the reverse strand, counting down.
GTAGCCGAATCGCCGGAGGTCAAGCACGGCCCGATCGAGATTTTGATTACATACGATGAGGAGACAGGTATGACAGGTGCCCAGGCCCTGAAGAGCGGTGTGCTTAAAGGGGACATCCTCATCAATATCGACTCCGAAACCGAAGGTGAACTTTATGTCGGATGCGCCGGCGGACTTGATACAAACGCCTCTGCGCGCTACCGCCGCAAGAAGGAGCCCCGTGCCCACCTGCGTTATTCTCTTGCCGTTAAAGGCTGCCAGGGCGGCCACTCCGGAATGGATATCATTTTATGCAGGGCAAATGCCAACCGTTTGATGGCCAGGGTCCTGCTCCCGTTGCTTGACCGCTGCGGGGTTAAGCTCATCGACCTTGAGGGCGGAACACTCCGCAATGCTATTCCTCGTGAGGCGTTCGCAAATGTGTATGTGCCCAAAAAGAAGATTGCAGCGGCCAAGCGTACCGTTGCCCGTATCGCCAAGGCCCTCAAGAACGAGTTTGCCGCCACCGATCCTAAGCTTGAGGTGGTATTTGAGCCTTGTGAGTCCGATGGCTCAAAGTATGTGAGCGAAGAGGCAGCGCTGCGTTTCGTGCGTTGCATTATGGCCTGTCCCGACGGTGTCGAGCGTATGAGCGACAATATGCCGGGCATGGTTGAGACATCAAACAACCTGGCCATGGTAAAGATAGCCGACGGCGAGTTCAAGCTCAGCACCCTTATGCGTTCATCGGTAGATTCTGCAAAGGACGCACTTGCCTCACGCATCCGTTCCGTCTTCGAACTTGCCGGCGTAAAGGTGCGTTTCACAGGCGGCTACAGCGGCTGGGCTCCGAATGCATCGTCCGAGATACTTGCCGTAATGAAGAACGTCTACAAGAAGATGTTCGGAAAGGAGCCTCTGGTGATGGCCATCCATGCCGGTTTGGAATGCGGTATCCTTTCCGGAGCATATCCTCACTGGGATATGGTATCCATGGGCCCCACTCTGCTCAGCCCCCATTCTCCCGACGAGAGGGCATATATCCCCAGCGTACAGAAAGTATGGGACTTCCTGCAGGAAGTACTTGTGAATATTCCTCGTAAATAAATACCTGGCGGCCCCGGTGTCTTTCCTGGGCCGCCGTTAAAAACCAGTTAGTATGTGTAGGTTAGTTTCCAGGATGCTGGCGATTTTTCTCTCGCTGAGCATAGCATTTGGAGCGGCCGCCCAGGATAAGGTGGTGCGCTCGGTTCTTGAAATGGGACGCAGCGACAACCGTACGATGGAGCATGCGGACCATCTGGCCAATGTCATCGGCGGGCGTATCGTCGGTTCCGCCGCCCTTACCGAGGCCGAGGCCTGGGTAAAGGAACAATTCGAATCGTGGGGGCTGGAGGTTATTGTACAGGAGGCCGGCACCGTTCCAGTCGGCTTCAACCGCGGACCTTGGAGCGGGCGAATGCTCAGTCACGACGGTATGGTGCTGCACTTCGGCACCCCGTCTTATACCGCACCCACTCACGGATGCCAGAGAGGCCATGTACTCATCGAACCCCACTCCCGCAGGGAACTTGAGCGCATGAAGGGGGCCTTGAAGGGCGCCTGGGTGCTGCTCGATGCTGAATCGAACGGTATGGCCATCGACCGCAGCGCCGGTGCACAGGAAAAGCGTGCGGAGGTTATTGCCCGCAACGAAGAGATAGACCGTCAGAATATGGAAATCATGAGGTGGAACTGGTCGCACCGCGATTCTGCTGCACGCAAGAGCATTCCATATGAAAGAATTACGGCTCCCTTCTACCAGGAAATGGTAGATGCCGGTGTGCTCGGATTCATCCGCTCGGCAAAGGTGCCCCTTCAGCTGATGTATGACAGGGTGGGCTGCATGGATCTGACCATGGAGACTTTGCCCGAGGCCTGCGATATTTGCCTCGACGAAGCGCAGTTCGAGATTGTGCGGCGGAAGGTGCTGCGCAAAGAAACGTTCGAACTCGAATTCGATATCCGCAATCATTTCTACCGCGGTCCGGTTGCCTACCATAATGTCATCGGCGTGATGCGCGGCACTAAGTATCCAAAGGAATATGTGATTGCCGGCGGCCATCTGGATTCGTACGATGCCGGTACGGGTGCGGTAGACGACGGAAACGGAGTGTCGGTCACAATGGAGGCTGCCCGCTTGCTTGCCGCATCCGGCGCCAAGCCTCGCAGGACCTTGTTGTTCTGTATCTGGACGGCAGAGGAGTTCGGCCTTCTGGGCTCCAGGCATTTTGTCGAGAGCGGTACGGTGCCCCTTGGCGCCATATCCAACTATTTCAACCGCGACGGCGGTCCGCTGATGGCTACGGGCATAAGTGTGCCGGCTGCTATGTACGACGACTTCGTGAAGGTGTGCAAGCCGCTGGAGGATTATGACGCCGAGGTGCCGTTCGTGGTAGAGAAGAGGCAAGCACCCTCCGGTCCTCGTCCGGTGAGGGCAGGTGGCAGCGACCACGCTTATTTTGCAATGAACGGAGTGCCGACCATCTCTTTCCGAGAGACCGACCCCGACGGTCTGAACTTCGACTACCGCGAGATTTGGCATACCGAGAGCGACCTGTACAACAAGTTGATACCCAAGTATATGGAGCATTCGGCCGTGGTTACGGCAGTGACCATGTGGGGCCTTGCCGGGCTTGACCATCTGCTCTCGCGCGACGGTTTGTATACCGATTAAGCACCTTTCACAGAATAAAAAAACCGGACCCTCAGGGCCCGGTTTTTGTGTGTTCGGGCAAGCGCTTAGGCTTCTTCGGGGACGACGTTGATCTTAACGTCAGCAAAGACACCCTTGTAGCACTTGACTTTGGCCTCGAATTCGCCGAGTTCTTTGATCTCGGGAACCTCGACATTCTTCTTGTCGACCTCAAAGCCTTTCTCTACCAGAGCGTTGGCAACCTGGGCTGCGGTAACGGAGCCGTAGAGTTTGCCGCTCTCGCCAACCTTCACAGCCACGTTAACGGGTTCGGCTGCAATCTTGGCGGCCTTGGCCTGAGCCTCGGCGATGTTCTTGGCCTCTTTGTGAGCCCTCTGGCGGATGGTCTCCTCGTGCTGCTTGAGAGCGGAAGGGGTGCCGATGGTGGCAAATCCCTGAGGAACCAGATAATTGAGAGCGTAACCGGTCTTAACTTCTACCACCTCTCCGGCATCGCCGAGATTGGCAACATCTTTTTTAAGTATGATCTTCATAACGCTTCAATTATTTAAGGAGGTCAGTAACATAGGGGAGAAGAGCAAGGGAGCGTGCCCTCTTGATGGCCTGGGCGACCTTGCGCTGGAATTTGAGGGAAGTACCGGTGATGCGGCGGGGGAGAATCTTACCCTGCTCGTTGAGGAACTTCTTGAGGAACTCGGGATCTTTGTAATCCACGTACTTGATGCCTGCCTTCTTGAAACGGCAGTACTTCTTCTTGCGAACGTCCACGGTGGGAGGGTTCAGATAACGGATTTCGTTGTTTTCTACTGCTGCCATGGCTTATTCCTCCACATTTTCGGGTTCAACATCGATTTCGGGCTCTTCTACGGGAGCTTCTTCTGCCTTGGGGGCTTCTGCCTTTGCGGCGCCCTTCTGGCGGCGGTGCTCAGCGTATGCGATGGAGTCTTTGTCCAGGGCCACGGTGAGGAAGCGGATGATGCGCTCGTCACGGTGATACTGGGTCTCGAGGACATTGACGAACTGAGGGTCCGCCTTGAACTGGATCAGGTAATAAAAACCTGATGTTTTGTGCTGGATTGGGTACGCGAGCTGCTTGAGCCCCCAATCCTCTTCGTACACGACTTCGCCGCCATTGTCGGCGATGAGTTTGGTGTACTTGGCAACCGCTTCCTTCATCTGGGTGTCAGACAAAACGGGAGTTGCAATGAAAACGGTTTCGTACTGTTTGATCATAATGTTTTGTTAATAAAAGTTATTGCCCTCTTGAAAGGGGACGCAAAGATAGTTATTCTTTTGAGATTTACCAACTTTTTTATATTTTTGTTCCTCTT
>CADBAY010000026.1 GCA_902792815.1 uncultured Bacteroidia bacterium | reverse complement strand
ACCTTTCGCTTTATACTGAGCTCAATTTCGCTCAAAATAGACCAGGTATCATCAGTTCTGAAAGAGGAGACCTGTGTGTGTGTCTGCACATAATCGCTCTTATTTTTTCAGAAACGAATGGATATACCGCCCCAGGGTGTTGCGGTCCACCTTGCAGATCTTAGCAATCTTCCGCTGCGACACCCCAGCCCTGAGCAACTCTACGATAAGCGTCCGCTTGGGGAAGAGCTTGTACTTACCCTCCTCGGTCTTCCTGCCCATTGGCCGCCCCAGCACAACGCCCTCCGCCTTTTTCCGGGCCAGAGCCTCCTTCGTTCGCTGGCTTATAAGGTTGCGTTCGATTTCAGCCGAGAGACCGAAAGCAAACGCCAGCACCTTGCTCTGAATGTCCTCGCCCAGCCGGTAATTGTCCTTGATGGTCCACACCCTGCACTCCTTTGTCATACAGATGTTCAAGATTTCCATAATCATAAACAGATTGCGCCCCAGCCGGGATAACTCGGCGCAAATTATTAAATCATCCTTCTGCACCCAGTTCAGAAGTTTTCCCAGCTCCCGCTTGCTGTAATTCTTCGTCCCGCTGATTGTCTCTTCAATCCACCCGTCTATGCTCATTGACTCACGAGAGCAGAAATTATTGATTTCAAACCTTTGATTTTCAACAGTCTGTTTGTCGCTGCTGACTCTGATGTAACCGTAAATCATACTTGTTCTGTGTTTTAGCGTTTCTGTGTATTCATAAAGTTGACTATCTTTGTATATTGTATTTCGGTATTTTTATGAAAGGCACAGCGTCATATTTGATGAGATTCCTGGATGGCTCCCAGAAGCGTTTCATCATCCCCGTGTACCTTTGTTAAATCTGAAGGCCGCATCCGTCTGATAATTTAGTTACGATTATGGCAAAGGACGAAGTATTATTTGGATATGCCTTGCTGGATGACACTAAGCATACGGTCAGTATCGATGATATTGACCGGCCATTTACGCGGCTTCACAAATTCTACTGTCCTCACTGCCACAATGAAATGTACGCCACATTTGGCGAGGTTCAGTTACCGCATTTCCGTCACAATGGCGACAAATGCCAGCATAGCAAGTACCTCCATGATTTGGCGGAGCATGTATTCTATGAAGAGTATTCCAAGTGTCTTGATAATGGATGGCCGTTCTTCCTGGAATTACGAATCCCAATGCCGTGCAATAAGGCATGTGTCCTGAAGAAGCATGTCGACTGCAAGGAGCATTACATCCAGAAGACTGTTGACCTTGCAAAAGAGTACACGCTCATTTCTCTTGAGACCAGGGTAGATATAGATGACCGCTACCGGCGTCCGGACATTCTTCTTGAATCTCTTGACGGCAAGCAGTTGTGGGTTGAGATATGGGTGTCGCACGAGACAGAGGAGGATAAGCGAGAAGACGGCCGCATCATCGAAATCAAGATAGATACGGAGAAAGATCTGGAGAAGATTCGGCAGCATAAGATTGTCCAATCGGAAGGAGAAGACCTCGCCGTCCGCATCTTCAGTATCGAGACAGACGGGGCCGATGATTTATTCGAGGATAAGGAATCCATCTCCAGCATCAAGTATCCCTGCGAGAAGTATTACTGTTTCGAGGTCGGTACGGGAGGCGCGAAATCCGAAGTCATTGACTACATTAGGACTACTGTCAGCACGGATCTGTCATATAGGGTAATCCTTCGCTTGAACTGGAGGGGGTCCCACAACTCAATAGAAGGCAGCACCGGCGAGCAGACTACAGAGAGCGACCTGCATGCGGTTTGCTTCCAGCGCTACTGTTCCTATGGAGAGGACGGTCCGCTATATCAGGACAAATCCTTTGATTCGCTGATTGTTTCCGAATGGAAAGCCGCATCATTCAAGCCTACGCCGATTCAAGATAATACGCCATACCGTCGCTCATACTATAGGCCCCGATACCAACCGACACCTCAGCCGGCACCTTCGTCGGTCGATATCACCGATATGGAGTGGGTGGACCTTGGGCTTCCGTCCGGAACTCTCTGGGCAAAAGACGATGTCGATGGCAAAACCTCATTCATGGGCGCAAAGAGATCATACGGAGCACATGTGCCATCCAGGACGAATGCTTACGAACTAAGCGAGTGCTGCACCAAGAAATGGGACGATAGTGCCCATGCACTCATCTTTACAGGCCCCAATGGGAATTCCATATCATTTCCCTGTAAGGAGAACAACAAGTCCTATTGGCTCTATGCTTTTGAGCAAGGCGACCCTGAGTTCGGCCAATGCTTCCACATCGGTCCGGACGGCCATTTCTGGATAAATGACAAGGAGTCCTTCTCAGCCATCCACGTCCGCCTGGTAAGCCGATAGAACTGTTTCACCTGTTCCACCCGTTTCACACCTGAAACACTTGGAACAGTGGAACACGCTCAGTATTGTAGGCCGATAGATTCAGGCCGATACGGGCCGATGCTTCCCATCTCCACCGGTAGTTATGGGCAGAATGAACATGCTATCCGCTCCATAGAGAATGAGCAGGCATGGTGAGCAAGTAAGTCGGTACTGTTTTCAAAGAGAAAAGAACGAGACATTCGTCAAAGTCAATGAAAGACTTGAGGTAATATCTCTTTCTAACGCTGGTCGGTCTTTGAATCGTGAAAAAAGCACGAACCTAGTCAACAACTCTATTCGTTTTTCAAAGATACTTTCAATATCTGCTGCAAATATAGCTGCTCTTGCTGAGTAAAAAGTGCCTCTGCAAGGCTTGCAGCGGTGGGATTATTGTGGCGAATTCGTTATTTTTGCATTCGGAGTAAAGTCCTATTGTAGTAACCGGTAGCGCTATGTTTTTGTATTCCAGACTTTTTGGAAAGAGCCGAAAGGCCCCTCGGTACGTTCTTTTTGTGAATAACGGGAATGCTGCCTTTTCAGATCATATCAACGCCAGGGCAGATGAGCTTAAGTCGGCCTTCGAGGATGAGGACTATGTGTTCCTCTCGCTCGATGATGTTGAGGCATCGCTTGACCCTGAGATGATGCAGTATATGTTTCCGTGGCGGGAGCCGGACCTGTTCAGTGAGCAAATCTCCTATATTATCAAGGGAAGATACAATGTGGGGGATGGTGCCGGGCTGCTTAGGATAAAAGGCAAGAAGACCAATTTCTATCCTATAGAAGGGACGGACGCCCTGGATGTTGATATTGCCATTGACAGGCTCCTGCGTCAGCTGATGACGGAGTCCGGCCCGTTGCTTAAGGATGCGATGCCTATGGCAGAGCCGCAGGAGCTGGGCAGTGCATCTGCGAGTAAGATGAAGCCCCGCCCGAGCGTAAAGTGTTGCAAAAGCAGTTCTCCCGTGAGCTTTGATAAGTTATGGGAGAGTGTTATAGAGGCGCAGCGTGAAGAGGATTCGCTGGAAAGCAATACCAAGAGGATACTAAGTGCCTGGGAGGCCTTTTCCAGCAAGTTCAATATCTCCATCGAGGAACTGGCGGGCCTACTTGACGACAAACTCAAGGTCAGCCGATTGACCATAAGGCCTTCGGGTGCTATCCTGCTTGCCGATTATGACAACCGTGAGGTCCGGATGGACGATCTTACCAAGGCACTGTATTTCTTGTACCTTTTACATCCCGAGGGCATAAGGCAGAAGGACCTTATCGACTACAGGAATGAACTTCTTGAACTCTATCTGCGCATAACGCCCCGTGATGACCTTGAAGAGATCAAGGTGAGTGTGGACAACCTGCTGTTTGACGACAACAGGATCAATGTAAGCCTGTCGCGTATCAAAAAGACATTCCGTGACATTTTCGGAGACTGGATTGCGAAGCATTATTACGTCGACGGGAGAGCAGGAGAGGCCCGGTCCGTAAAGCTGGACCGGGACCTCGTGATATGGGAGCACTGAAAGGCGCTCCTTATTTTTTGTCCTCTTCGAACAGGTGGTCCAGGGCTCCCGTGTCCTGGCAGTAGTTGACTGCAGCCGCCATCTTGCGGGCCGCCGACTTGAACCGGACGGCTGTTTCCGACATACCATCGGGAGTGGCCTCGAAGTTCAGGGCGTTCTTGATGTTCAGTTCGCGCGCTACCTCGACGGCGTCTTGGTTTGCACCTATGTAGGCAAGCACCCATCCTTTTGCACGCAGGCGTGACACCAGCGCCTTGATAGTGTTGCCGGAGTACTCCCGTGAGGAGTTCTCGTAGCCGTCGGTGATTACCGTTGCCATTACCTTGTCTTCCGGGAGGATGACCGATTCGAGATGGTTGAGCGTAATGCCCATAGCATCGTACAGCGGGGTGCAGCCGCCGGGGCAGTAGTCCATATCGGTGAAGTCTTCCACCGTCTGGATGGGCACCCTGTCCCTGCGTGTCTTGATGCCATCGGGGCCGTTGCCTTCGAACGTGACTATCGTTACATAATGCCGCTGGTCGGGGAATTCTTTCTGGTTCTTCCGTATGCCGCTTATGACCTCATTCATGCTCTGGATGGTAGGCCTGTAGATAGATGACATGCTTCCGCTCTCGTCGAGGATAATTACGTTGTAGATGTTCATGGCTCAATTATTTATTGGTTTCTGAGCGCAAAAATATATCATTCGTCCGCGGATGCATAATAGCTGCAAGGCTTGCAATTATTTGTCTTATTTATTAATCATTTGGACCTTGGCACATACTGCGTTACGAATACTTGAAAGGCGGAGCCAGGGTTGCAATGGTCGTCATCAAGCACGGCAGTATCAAGGAGGAGTACGTGGCCACCGAGTGGCTGAAGAGGGTGAGTCCGGATCCCGTTTTGGGCTGCTTTATCACTGCCGTGGTAAATGCTGTCAAACCGGATGAAGGATTGGAGGCTATTCTGGCGGATTATACTTGTTAAATACTGTGATTGATTCAGATTATTGTGTAACTTTGGGTCGTCTGAAACAATAACACTACAATTATGTCCACCATAGACCAAATAGTTGAGTTTAACCGCGAGTTTGTGGCTAGTAGGGGCTACGAGAAGCATTTGACCGACAAGTATCCGAGTAAGAAGCTTGCAGTGCTGAGCTGTATGGATACGCGGTTGTCGGTGCTGCTGCAGGAGGCGCTGGGGCTGAAGAACGGGGATGCCAAGATTATCAAGAATGCTGGGGCTGTGATTCCGTCGCCGTGGGATTCGGCTATGCGGAGCCTCATCGTGGCTGTGTATGAGCTGGGAGTGACTGAGATTATGGTAGTTGCGCATACTACTTGCGGGGCTTGCCATATGAGCTTCGGCCATTTCAAGGAAGAGATGCTCCGCCGGGGCATCCCGGTGGCGGAACTGACCCGCAGCGACGTTGACCTTGACGCCTGGCTGGAGGGCTTCCACGATACTGAGCGCTCGGTACGCAGCACCGTGGAGGCTGTGGTGAACCATCCGCTTATGCCCTCGGACGTGACCGTGCGGGGTTTCATCATCGATTCGGCCACAGGAGAGCTAGCCGAGGTCAAATGAGAAAGTTTGTCTGTATAGTACTTGCAAGCCTGATGGCACTCAGCAGCATAGCCCGATCGTATTCATCCGACATCGTACGCATAGAGACGCCGGGGTGGAAAATGAAGATGATGGTCCTGCAGCCCAAGGACGCATCGGGCCCCGTGCCCGGGATACTCTGGATACACGGCGGGGGATATGTGAACGGAGGTTTGTATATGCTTGGCATGTCGTGCGCGCCTATGCTCTCGGAGCGCTTCGGGGCGGTAGTGGTGTATCCCGACTACAGACTCTCGTGGCAGGCCCGCTATCCGGCGGCGCTGACCGACTGTTATGCTGCGCTGGAGTGGATGTATTCGCATGCCGACGAACTTGGCATCGACAAGTCGCGTATCGTGGTGGGTGGCGAGAGTGCCGGCGGGGGACTCACGGCTGCGGTGTGCCTGTATGCCCGCGACAAGGGCGTGATTCCCGTTGCCCTGCAGCTTCCGCTCTATCCTATGCTCGACAGCGAAGATACCCCTTCGTCGGCCGACAATCACGGCAAGATGTGGAACACCAGGCTCAATCATTGGGGCTGGAGGATGTATCTGGGCGATGTGTACGGCACGGATTCCGTGAGCAAATATGCATCTCCTGCGCGTGAAATAGATTATTCCGGCCTGCCGAGTTGCTACACTTTTGTTATGGACGGCGAGCCGTTCTACGACGAGACTCTAACTTATGTCCGCAATCTGCAGGAGGCCGGGGTGGATGCCTCGGTAGATGTGTACGAAGGCGATGTGCACGCCTTTGATATGGTGCAGCCCGGCCGCGAGGTGAGCAAGCAGGCGCGGAGCCGGCTCTGCGAGCAATTCGCCAGGCTCCTTAGGCTCTGAGCGCCGCGATTGCCTCTTTCAGAAGTCCTTGGAAGCTGCTGCTGCTTTAAGGGCTTGCTCCATTTTGAGGTCGCGCTGTTGCTTCTCTTCGATGATCGGCTTGATATCTTCATTAATGTTGTTGGCGTTTGTGGCCTCCAGCAGTTTGTCGCGTTCTGCGCTGAATATATCCAAGTCTTTATCGCTTACCTTCATCATGAGCATACATTGATTGAAGTCCCGCTTCATTGTCAAAATGTACATCTGGCTGTTGAAAGGGTAGATTGAGGAATTGAATTCCGTCAGGCTCTTGTAATCATCGGCAGATTGTTTTCCCTCCGTCAGGAAGCTGTCGATGACTTGAGTCTTATACATGCTCCGTTTGTCGTAGAAAGATGACACGCTCTCCACAAAGAGAACATTTCCGATGGTGTTGATAGTCTCGATGTTTGACCGGAAGATGTTTTCTGTCGTGGTGCTGTATTCGAAAGCCGGCAAGAGCGAAACCAACTGAATATAGCTGTCTTCGAACTTCAGCGGATTGGCTATCAGGTCAAGCTGAATGTCGAAGAAGGCTTTCATATCTTTGTCGCACTCCTCAGCCTTACGGAGGGTTTCCCGCATGTCGTACATGATCATCATTACTATCTCACGCTTCTCGTCTTTTTGCTTTTTGCGATCTATGATGGCGGTGGTGCCGAATGTAAGTACGATGGAGACCGTAGTGGCCGCCAGCGAAAGGAGAAACCTTTGGGTGTAGTCTTTGGAAATATTGTTCAGGGCCATTCCGCTTGCTTATTTGATTTAGTCGCCGTCTATGTTGACTATGTTGTACTTCCTTGATCCGAGGCCTATTTCCTCGGCATACTCGGTGATGTGAGTGCCGTGCTGGCGGTTGATCCTTTGCTGCAGGGGCTTGGCATCGTCGCCTGTGGAATCGGTGTGGCCGAATACCAGGTCGAGGCAGGCCTGGTCGAGGGCCACGGGGTCGGTAGATGCGAGAACGCCCATATCTTTGACCTTGGGCGATGCCGGATTGCCGTCGCAGTCGCAGTCGACCGACATGTTGTTCATCACGTTGATATAGACTATATCTTTGCCCTCCTGCTTGAAATAGTTGTGCACTGCCTGCGCTGCCGCGGCCATCGACTCCAGGAATCCGTCCTGGTTGTCCGACATCCAGCGGGTGGTGCTGCGCCCGGCCGAATGGATGTACAGCTTGCCCTCAGAAGAGGCCACACCTATGCTCTGGTTTTTGAGCACGCCGCCGAATCCGCCCATGGCGTGTCCCTTGAAGTGGGCCAGGTTGATCATGAAGTCGTAGTTCTGCAGGTGGCTGCCTACGCGGTCGTATTTTATCCATTTTGAGTCACTTACGGGTATGTCCAAAGTGCCTTCGGAATCCATGATGTCCACTGTGGCAATGTCGTTGTAGCCGCGCTCCTCAATGGCTTTTAGGTGCTTCTCAGTAGTGGAACGGTTGCCGCCGTAGGCCGTGTTGCATTCTACCAGCGTGCCGTTTACTTTCTGTACCAGATTCTTTATTAGCTCGGGCCGCAGATGGTTGCTCCTTGCCGACTCGCCGGTGGATATTTTGACGGCTACGCGCCCGCTTGCAGGCACGCCGAGCGCATCAAATACTCTCACGATGCCTTCGGCGCTGATGTCGGAAGTGAAATACACCGTGGGTGCCGCAGGGTCGGGGGCGGGAGTTGACGGAACAACTATCTGGGGTACGGCCTCTTCGCTGCCTTGGGTTTTGGATGGCTGTTCCTTGCACTTTGAAGCGCACAGAAGGACCGACAGGATGAGGAAGAACGAAAATAATCTGGTGAGTTTCATGAGATTATGGTTTAACCTCGCAAATATAATAAGAAAAGGGAGAATAATACCATCGTAAGTTATCTCGTTTATCATTGATACTCCAGCCCCTTGACTGCGACACCGATGTTGACGGGCAGATGTTCCATTTCCCCCAGGGCTACTTCCCTGATATAGCTGCTCTTGAGGTAGATATTGAATTCCATACTCATCTCCCGGAATTCCTGTAGAGCTTCGTTATTGCATCCGACGATCTGGAAGGCGATGAAGTAACGCCCTGGTTCCAGCAGAAGGGTTTCTACCGGCTGGATGTCGAAATCCTGCGGATCATTCGAAACGGCAACATTGAAATAGATGGGCTTGTGGAGCACGTTGACAAACGACTCCTTCTTACCCTCGATGCGGTAGATGTTGATGGATGCCACGCAGCCGGGGATATGGTTGCTGCGGACGGAGAACTGGATATTCTTAACGAGGAATGGCTTTGTCGTCCTGGCCACAGAGCCCAGTTCCCGCCCCGACGGATGTCCATTGTTTATGGAGGTGCTGATGACACCAATATTTTTCAGTACATTCATCCCGGGACGCATCAGATACTTTTCTTTCGTGTTCCCGCCGATGGCTACGGCCGGAGGCAGTTCCTGTTCGTGCAGGATGATAACCACGTCATCGGCAGGGCCGGTGACAGGATAGGATGTTCTCTGATAGGATACGTGGTAGAACTCCAACGTATCACATGGCATATCTATTTCGAAGCGGCCGTCAGCGGTAGAAATGGACCCTATCTGGAGTTTGGGAACACCGAGCTGGACATATTCGACAGCGTCGCCTTGATCATTGATAATCCTCCCCCTGACGGTGACGTGCTCCTGCGCCGAAAGCAAGGCCGGAAGCAACGAGAGGGCAATGGCCAACTTAATCCGCATAAATGTCTTCCTCCATTTCAGTTCCTTTCGGGTCGGGCTGATAGTCAAGGATGTCGCCTGGGACGCATTCCAGTACCTTGCAGAGTTTGTTAAGCGTAGTGAAGCGGATGGCACGGCCTTTCCCTGTTTTGAGCAGGGAAAGGTTGGTAAGGGAAATGCCGATTTTTTCGGAGAGCTCCGAGAGTTTCATGTGGCGCTCCCAGAGCATTTTGTCCAGGTTAACCGTAATCATATCGCGAGCTTGCTGTCTTTTGCCGCCAGGTAGGCCATTTTGTAGAGTCCCGCAAAGAGAAGGACGATAAGGGGAATAAGAATAGTGTTGGAATCGAGCATAAACTCCGATTCGCCTTTCACCACGGCGTCGTAATTGGAGTGGACAAAGGCAAGAAGCGCGGCCACCAAAGCCGACCCTCGGATGAGGGAGATGTTGGATTTAGGGAAGATCTCACCATCTTTCAGCCCCTTGTTGGTGCGGTACAGGAAAATGCAGCAAAGAATGAAAAGTGCTGTGATTCCGACGAAACGGGCCGCCAGAATAAAAATCTGCCAGCCCTTTATGTCCGGATTCCAGGTTATGGGCATGATAAAGTTGTTCAGCCACAACTGTGAAATCATCTGAACGTAGGTGTAAATAAGAGTAATGCCACCTATGATGAGAATGGCGATAGAGAGTCTTTTGATACTCTTTTGGGTTGAACTGTTCATATTGTTGTCTGATTTGTTTTGCTTTCTCAGTAGACAAAGATAATGCCAATTTTACGAAAAACATAAAACCAATAAACGTTTTTCATAAAAAATAGCTGCTCTGGTGTGAAATTGCGGGTAAACTACCGCAATTATTTTAAAATATTGCGGAATCTTCTACGCAATTGTCCCTGTCAAAATCAACTTTTCAGATATGGCCCGGGACCTGGAACTGGACCGCGATGAATTGCCCAAATACCTGGAATATCTGGAGAAGGCGGAACTGGTCTCCGTCCTACGGATGAAGGCTAATGGTGACGCCATTCTGCGCAAGACCTTTGAGGTGGGTGGCCGGAAAAAGGGAAAGAGATGTTTGGGTTCCTGTATTAGGGTAGGGTTGGCGAAAAGCGTGAACAAAAGTGTGAACAGAAAAAAGTAACCCGCTCAATCTGAGCGGGTTACTGTGGTGCTGGGAAGTCCATTTTTAGGAAAAAGCGGGGTTTAATATAGTCTTATAAGTCGCTGATAATCATAATTATAGATAAACGAAATAAATCAAAGTTTATTTGGATATTAGAGTAATTATGCGTAATTTTGTGCGTAAGAAATAAACGTACTGAGTTATGGCAGTCAATTACTTTTTGGAGAAAAGGGCGAACAAGGAAGGGGAACTTCCCATCCGTGCCCAGATATGCGTAAAGGGCGTTACGCGCATATCTACTTTTGGTATCAGCATAGATCCTGACGTGTGGGATGGCAACCGTGTGAACAAGGGTACCTACCGCAATTCCAAGCGGCTCACTGGCGCTGAAATCAACAAGCGCCTGAACAATATCGAGAACCACTTCATGGACTGGGACAATGAGCTGACTCATCGTCCCACCAAGGATGAGATCAAGGAGCAGCTGGACAAGGCCCTGAACAAGGAGGAGACCACCCCTCCGGCCAAGGCGAAGAAGGCCCGGAAGAAGACGTTCTTCCAGATGCTCGATGAATTCACCGCTGAGCAGGGAGCCGTGCAGCAGTGGGCCTATGCCACCAACCAGTGCTGGCTTACCTTCAAGCATCACATGGAGGCCTTCAAGCCGGACGTTACCTTCGAGTTCTTTGACGAGACCGGCCTTAACAAGTTCGTCACCTATCTGCGCAAGGACAAGGGCCTGGAGGATAACAGCGTCCGGAAGCAGTATAAGAACCTGCTGTGGTTCACGAACTGGGCGCTCCGGAAGGAATATACCCGCCAGAATACCATAACCCGTTACAAGCCCAAGTTCAAGGTTGTTGAGAAGCCTATCATCTTCCTTGATAAGGATGAACTGACTACCTTATATAATTACGAGATTCCCAAGAACGGCACAAAGGTCAAGCTGCTGGACATGAACGGCAACGAATACGAGAAGGTGGTCGAGGAAGCCGGTGCCCTGGCCAAAGCCCGGGACCTCTTCTGCTTCTGCGCCTTCACGTCCCTCCGTTTCTCTGATATGTATAACCTCCGGAAGAAGGACGTTACGGACAAGTACATCTACGTTACCACCCAGAAGACCAACGACCGCCTGCCCATTGATCTGAATCCCTATTCCAAAGCCATACTCGATAAGTACAAGGATCTGCAGACCGTTGGTGACCACGCCCTGCCGGTGATTTCCAACCAGAAGATGAATGACTACCTGAAGGACCTGGGCGAGCTCTGCGGCTTCAACGATCCCATTACAAGGGTATGTTTCCGTGCCGGCCAGCGGGTCGAGGAGACCTTCCCCAAGTACGAGATGCTGAGCACCCATGCCGGCCGCCGCACCTTCATCTGCCTGGCCCTCTCCAGTGGCATCCCGCCGCAGGTGGTCATGAAATGGACCGGCCACTGCGACTACAAGTCCATGAAGCCGTATATTGACATTGCCGGCAAGACCAAGTCCGACGCTATGAATACCTTTGCGAATTCCCTTAGCCTGTAAGCATATGACACCCAGAAACGAAAGCACCCTGTTGAGAATGCAGGTCGATGTCAACAAGGCATACGACCTGCTCAATATGTTCAAGGAAGCCGGGAAGAACCGGATTGACATCCAGACGATCCTGGACGAAGCGGCACCGAAGATTATAGGCTATAAAAAGTATCTCAAGAAGTTGGCCGACATTGCCACCCGCAAGGAATCTTGCAACTTCTCCGAGTTTGCCGGCTGGCTGGACGTGAGCCGCCAGACTGTCTATAACTGGAGGGACAACGGCTACCTGGTCCACACCAAGAGCAAGATTGACATCCCCGCTACGGTTCGTCTGTGGGAATCCCTACCGTGGCTCGCAGACAAGTAGAGTACTCCAACTCCTGGCTCCGGTAACCGGTGACGGTATCCAGAAGTACAAACTTCGCGTGGATCTGGTATGCCTCCAGGTCCAGCCCCCAGACAGTAGCATAATTGGGCACGACGATGAGAACGTCGCCACTGCCGCATACCCGGTCAGCAAGGTAATTCTTCAGATGTCCGGGATGTTTTCCTTTCCCTGGGACATCCAGCAGCAGCTTGGCCAGAAGCCGGTACCGGCCAGCCTCCCAGGCTGAAGGGATTGCCACTGCTGCAGGAATCACCAGATTCTCACCCAGTTTGACAGCATCCGCCAGGCACACAGCAAAAGGCGGGAACTTTACGAAGCGCTGAAGCACTGGAATGTGCTCATTCCCCAGGGTGGCGAAGCCATGAAAAGCTGACACGAACAGATTCTGGCCGGAGATGTGCGCCTTGCCATCAAACGGCGGCTTATGGGGCACCGCCTCCTTCCCGTACTCATGCCAGAGAGTCTGCGTGGCCTGATCCAAGGTCCTCCAGGCGGCCAGCGCCCGGCGATGCACATCCAGGTGGGACAGTTGGGCCGAGGTGCCGGGGTAATTCCCTGCAGAACGCTTCCTGTAATAGCATTTGCCACCCCTGTGATAGAAGGTGATATCACCCACGGAACCGTAGGCATCACTGATCAGGAGGGATGGTCTAAAACGAGGCATCAGGCGTTACAAGTTTTGAACAAGGCAATGGCTCAGAGGGACCTCAAAAGGGTTACAACCTCTATACAAAATTACTAAAAATCACTGACATACGCAACCCGCAGCGGCCCTGCCGCTGCCCTTTGTTGTATATATATTTACCCTTTTTCTCCCGTTCGGGCGGGGTACGGCGGTCGATGTGTCACTGCTGCTGAAGCGTACGTCAGCTTGGGGGCCTTGGTGGTTTGGAGTCTCGAAGGCGGGACGGCCGGGCGGGAGATGCCGGTGGCGTCAGCACTGACACTGATGCGTGAACCCGGCT
Organism: uncultured Bacteroidia bacterium; assembly: GCA_902792815.1. GTDB lineage: Bacteria > Bacteroidota > Bacteroidia > Bacteroidales > UBA932 > Cryptobacteroides. The sequence goes on along the minus strand of CADBAY010000026.1, from coordinate 13,889 downwards.
TTGAGTCTCCAAACCACCAAGGACGCGGAACGCAGTGGAGCGTTGGCTCCGGAGGCGGTCTGGAAGTGTGGGGCGGCGGGCTCTGGAGCGCCGCGGAAGGGAGACCTTAGGCTCCCTGGAGCAGCGGAAGAGACCGACGATGTGTGTGGGCAGACGGCCTCCGGGGCCTGGGCCGGAACGGCCCATCACCCACGGTCGAGTAGCAGCACGACGTTGATGGCGAAGCCTGGCACCGACCCTCCGGCGCAGTCTGTGGCGGGCAGCGCGGATTCTGGGCGGAGGCGAATGCCGGAGAACAGAACCGTGATGACTGACACTGTCTGCGCCAACGGCCGGGACGGCCGTACCCCGGCTGCCCGGAACACTTCTGGCGGGATTCATCCCGGCAGAGGTGTGGAGGAATAGCGGCCGGGGATAAACACGCGGAGCGTACCGCGGAGCCGCAGGCTGTTACTCTTCTTGACGTGGCTTGTCCCGGCAAGAGGAGTAACTGACTGAGGCGACCCAGCACCGGAGGTGCGTAAGGCGGCGGACTGCTCGCACTGCACTAAGGCTGCAAGCGGGCACCAGGCCTTCGCAGATTGATGACGGTCCTCGTGGTTGCACTTTGCGCCCACGAACACCTCTTATCCTCTGATACGAGCATCAAAGCGGAAGTCGCAGGCGGCTGTGCCGACTGCGGGTGGAGCGCTGCTGGAACTGGCTCTGACGTTCCCACGAAGGATGCGCAAAATGCGCGGCCCCCTGACGGGCTTGGAGGCCGGAAGTCCTTGAAGGGGGCCGCTTGTCCGCCGCCGCCTCACCCGGGAGTTCGGAGGTAGGACCTTCGCATCCCACTGACGGAGCAAACTTAACATAATCCGGATTGTGTAATCTGACGCCCTGTAAGGCCGTTTTTGCGGGCTTCTGACCCTTCTTAACTGATACCCTCCGAGCGGAGCGCTGACGGTGCCGGCGGCTGTTACACAATCCCGATGGGATTATGTTATGATTGCGGATTCAGGGCACTGACGGTGGCGCTGGCACCCCGTCTCCCGGGTGATTGTTTTCCCCTTGTGGGGCCAGGGGGGATGGACCAGCACGGTGAGCTGGCAGTTGTGGAGCAAGCGGAGCGAGCGGAACAACTGACTGCTGACCGTGACCGCTTTTCCTTATAAGTGCGGTGGGTGCGAGTCTGCGGGAGCAGTCTCGCTGCGCGGGGGCCAATGGAGCGGAGGGCGTCCGCAAGTCTGTGGCAGGCTTGCCCTGACACAGTCTTGCAGCGAAGGGTGGCAATAGAGGTTGCTGGTCTGGCTGTTTGGGGCGCAGCACAGCGGAGAACCAAACTGACAGACGAGCAAGTACCGCTTTCCTTATCGACTTTGGCATCGGCACTGCCGCTTGAACAGGGTACCATCGGCCAGTATCATCGGCATCGGCCTAAACCCTTCTGTCCACTTTGTCCACCGGTGGACGGAGTGGACAGGGTGGACAGTGGTGGACACGGTGGACAAATAGGAGGAGATTTGAGTGTAAAGCTTCTTTACAGGAGTGTATGATCTTTTTACAATCTTTCGTCTGGGGAAACGGTGTTAACTGATTGCCTTTTAGTCGACTACTATTTTCGGCACGGGTGTTGTGTTTGCGTGTGCGGGAATAAATGTGTAAATTTGAATTCGATTATGGCTTCAAAGAAGGGCAAAATACTGATTGTTGATGATAACGCCGGGATTCGCCAGGCGCTGAAGATATTGCTTCCGATGCATTTTGCGGAAGTAGAGACATTGCCTTCGCCGGTGACGCTGGTTAGCACGCTGGAGCGTTTCCGGCCGGACGTAGTGCTGCTGGATATGAACTTCAACACTGCTATCAATACTGGCAATGAGGGCCTGTACTGGGCCGGTGAGATTAAGAAGATGATGCCGGAGGTGGAAGTGGTGTTGTTCACCGCATACGCCGATATCGCCCTGGCTGTAGAAGGGATGAAGCGCGGGGCGTTCGATTTCATCGTGAAGCCCTGGGATAACGAGAAGCTGGTGGCCACTTTGACTGCTGCCCGGGACAAGGCCCGGAAGGCGATGGGGCGGGATGCCAGGAAGGAGGAGGATAAAGCAGCGACGATGTATTGGGGTTCTTCACGTGCTATGGCTGTGATCCAGAAGACCGTCGATAAGATTGCCCCCACGGATGCCACGGTGCTCATTACCGGCGAGAACGGCACCGGCAAGGACGTGCTGGCGCGGGAGATCCACGCCCGGAGCCTCCGGAGCGGGAATCCGATGGTGGCCGTTGATGCCGGTGCCATAACAGAGACGCTGTTCGAGAGCGAACTGTTTGGCCACGTGAAGGGCGCTTTCACGGATGCGCACACGGATCACGTAGGCAAGTTTGAACAGGCCGATGGCGGGACGCTGTTCCTGGATGAAATCGGCAATATCCCCCTACACCTGCAGGCCAAGCTGCTGCGGGTGATTCAAAGCCGCAGCGTGGTGCGGGTGGGCGGTTCACAAGCTATCCCGGTGAACATCCGCTTGATTTGCGCTACCAATATGGATTTGGAGCAGCTGGTAAGAGAAGGCCGATTCCGTGAAGATTTGTACTATCGCATCAACACCGTACATATTGCACTACCGGCTTTGAGAGAACGTCGGGAGGACATTGTACCGCTGGCGCAGTTGTTCCTGGAGCGTTTTGCCGAGAAGTATCATCGGCCACTCATCGGGCTTGATGAATCGGCAAAGATGGTGCTGGAAAGCGGGCGCTGGAGCGGAAACATCCGGGAACTGCAGAACTGCATTGAAAAGGCGGTCATCCTCTCCGAGGGAACCACGCTCACTGCTAAAGACATCCAGCTCGAGCAGGCGAAAGCCGGGGCTCCTGCTGCTGGGACGCTGAAGGAAGTCAGCGATGCGGAGGAAGAAAGACTGGTCCGCGAGGCTGTCCTGAAGAGCAACGGCAACATCTCTGCTGCCGCAAAGATGCTGGGCATCAGTCGGCCGACGCTCTACGCCAAAATGAAGAAATACGGGCTATGACCTTCACCATCTGGCATATCATCGGAGCGTGTGGCATCGTCGCTATCATTGCGGCGGTGATTGCCACCATCCGTACCAGACGGAAGGACATCAAGAAGGTGGCCTATATGATGGACGCCCTGGAAGACGGCGAACTGAACTTCCGCTTCCAGGACAAGAACAAGTTCAACCGGACGCTGAACCGTATCCGTACCATCTTTGAGAAGCAGCGGCAGGCGCATGAACAGGATTCCTGGACCAAACTCATACGCGTGCTCACGCACGAGATTATGAATACGGTGTCGCCGATTGCATCCCTTTCCGACGCTTTGGCGAAGTCGATGGATGAGAATGGCCATAGCGAGCTGGACGTTAAGTCGGGGCTGGATACCATCAGTGACTCTTCCAAAAACCTCATCAAGTTTGTGGAGACCTACCGCCAGCTCTCCGGCGTGGCCAGGCCGTTGCGTAAGGCTGTTGACCTGCAGGAGTTGATGGACCAGGTCATTTCCCTGAACAGCGAATATGCCGCCTCCTGTGGTTCGACCTGCGTCTATCGACCCGAAGAACCGGACCTGATGATTTACGCCGATGAGGGGCAAATCTCGCAGATCCTCATCAACCTGATCAAGAATGCCCTGCAGGCTGGCGCGAAGCACATCGACATTTCGGCCCGGATGGGCAAGGAGGATGAGGTTATCGTTCAGGTGGCCAATGACGGTGCGCCTATTCCCGTTTCCGCCCAGGAGCAGATATTCGTCCCGTTCTACACCACCAAGAAGGAAGGATCGGGCATTGGCCTTTCGTTGGCCAGACAGATTATGCGGCAGCATAATGGCACTATCGACCTGGTGCGAAGTGATGTAAACCAGACGGTGTTCCAGCTTATTTTTAGATAGTGCATTATATCCTTTCGGATGTAATTGGCGCCTTTTTCTAGAAATTACATTCGGAGCACAATCTGACGCAGGTGGACCTCGCGATGAAGTCCGGCGTAGGCCTGAACTTTGTCCGCGAGCTGGAGCAGGGCAAGGCCACGGTCCGCCTCGATAAGGTTGCCCAGGTGTTAGATTTGTTCGGATACGAACTGGTTCCTCAAAAGAAGGTGAAATGAGTAAGGCATTGATTCAATTCAAAGGGAAGGCAGCCGGCATCCTTGAAGAAACGGATGAGGGCTATGAGTTCCAATATGACAGGGAGTATCTTGCTGATGCGGCCTCCAAGCCCGTCAGCCTGACACTTCCATTGTCGGAGAAGCCCTACAAGTCTCGGGTTCTTTTCCCGTTCTTCGACGGCCTCATTCCGGAGGGTTGGCTTTTGGACGTGGCCCTGCGCAATACGGATATCAGCGAGTTGGACCGTTTCGCTTTGCTGCTTCTGTGCTGCAAGGACTGCATTGGCGCAGTAAGTGTGATTCCCATAAAGGAGGACGGTGATGAGTAAGTGTTTGTATTGCTATAAGGAACTCGGCCCGGGAGAGGTCGATTTCCACAAGGGATGTTGCCGGAAGTTCTTCGGGACTGCCTCTGCTCCTTCATTGGATTATACTCGTGCGCAGATGGATGAACTGGCCGCCCAGGTAATCCAGTCGCAGACCACCCTGACCGGCGTCCAGCCCAAACTGTCGTTGAATCTGGATAAGCATAAGGATTCCCAGAAACTCACCATCGTGGGCCTTTGGGGTGATTATATCTTCAAGCCCCAGACGGAACGGTTTGCGATGCTGCCCGAAAACGAGGATCTCACCATGCACCTGGCCGAAATCGCAAAGCTCAAGATCGTTCCCCATACACTCATCCGGATGAAAGATGGCAGCATCGGCTACCTGACCAAGCGAATCGACCGGAAAGCCGATGGAGAGAAGATTGCTATGGAGGATATGTGCCAGCTTACCGAGCGCCAGACCGAGAATAAGTACAAGAGTTCCTACGAGCAGGTAGGCAAGGCCATCCGGAAGTATTCGACCAATGCACAGTTGGATATGGTGGATTTTCTGGAGCTTGTGTATTTCTCCTGGCTTACGGGGAACAACGATATGCACCTGAAGAATTTCTCGCTGTATTCTCCCGCCGGCGAGCCTGTCCTCACCCCGGCTTACGATTTATTGAGCGCCGTATTGAGTAATCCTGCCGATGACGAAGAGTTGGCACTCAATCTCAATGGAAAAAAGAAACGGATGAAAGATGCTGACTTTAAAGCCGCATATCGTACTTGTGGCGTTCCTGAAATCGTCTTCGACCGCGTGAAGAAGAAGTATTTGGATCTCCTTCCCAAGTTTGAGGAAGAGATTCAGTGCTCATTCCTTTCTGATGAACTCAAGACTGCATACATTGAGCTTCTTCACAAGAGGTTAATGGTATAAGCGTTACACCTCCTGCTGGAGAGTGTAAAGTACAAAGTGTAAAGGGAGTGTAAAGTTTTGACAGACTTTACACTCCTTGTCCTTTTCTATTTTGTCTGTAAATCAATGTGTTAGATGGTTTGGCACGGGGAGTGCTTGCATTTGGCATGGTGAAAATGATTTACACGATGATCAGGAAACTTTTTATATCGTTTTTGTGTGTAGCCTCTCTGGGGCTTGCGGCAAATGCGCAGGCCCCGGAGGACGGCGGGGTAATGACCCTGCACGACTGCATGGCCTATGCGGTTTCCAATTCGACGAAGATGCGGATTCAGCAGGCGGCCATCGGCGATGCGCAGATTGACCGGAGGGATGCGGCGCTGAAATTGTTCACCCCGCAGATTACGGCACAGACGTATGCCTACTACAACTTCGGCCGCTCCATTGACCCGCAGACCAACACGTATTTCAACACTACGTCGTTCCACAACAACTATGGCGTGAGTGCCGGCTATGACCTCTTCGACGGCTTTCAGGCGGTGAACAATTACAAGATTTCGAAGACAGGAATGTTGATTGCCGATTCGCAGGCGAAGCAGGTGGAGGCCGATATTTGCCTTGCGGTGATGGAAGCCTATTACAACGTAGTGTACTACAAGCGCCTGTGCGATGTGTATGAGGAGCAGGTGGCCACGGCAGAATCTGCGCTGGCCAAGGCCCGCCGGCAGGAAGAGTTGGGTCAGAAGGGCCATGCCGATGTAATCCAGATGGAGGCAGACCTTGCCGACCGTCAGTATGACCTGACCAATACCTATAATATGTATCAGGATCAGAAGATGACGCTGGCGGACTTGATGTTCTGGCCGCTGGATGAGGAGCTCGTCATCGACACATCGATGCCGGTGTGGGAGGTGGAGCCGGTGTCCACGAATTCGGTGGTGGACTTCGCCCTGGAGCACAATCCGGCTATTCAAATTGCGTCCTGGCAGCAACTGAATGCCAAGCGGGAGTTGAATACGGCCAAGTGGCAGCTGCTTCCTACGCTTGGACTTTATGCCGGCTGGAGCACCAGCTACTATACCTACCAGGGTTCTCAAACCGCCACCTTCGCCAATCAGTTCAAGAACAATGGCGGTGAATATGTGGAACTGTCCCTGTCCATTCCCATCTGGAACCGGATGAGTAAGCATTCTGCCATCTCCCGGAAGCAGCACGCCCTGGACAAGGCCACGGCCGAATATGACCAAAAGCGCCGGGATGTGGAGAGCGAAGTCCGCAGGGCCATCCAGGACCGGGACGGTGCCGCCACGGCGTACCTGCAGGCGCAGCGCAAGGCTGAGGTGCAGGCCGAAGCCTACACGCTGAATCTCAAGAAACTGGAGCAGGGGCTGATCTCCCCGCTGGAGTTCCAGACGGCCAACAACAATTTCCTGAAGGCCCAGGCCGATGAAATGAACAGCCTGTTCAAGTATCTCATCAAGCAGGCAGTTGTGCGCTATTACAACGGAGTGGAATACATCAACCAGTAGAATAATACAAACACTATGGATAAGATTATCGAAAAGAAAACAGGTTGGCGGGTGGCTTTCACCAAGAAGGCGCTGCCGTGGTGGTTGGGAGCCCTGCTGCTGGTGTTCATCGTGTATTTGATTGCCAGGCCGAACAACAAGACGCTTCGAGTGGACAAGGACACGGTGACGATTGCAAGTGCCGTGAAGGGTGAATTCAACGACTATATCCGTATCAGCGGGCGCGTGCAGCCGATGACAACCATCCAGCTGAGCCCTCAGGAAGGTGGCATCGTGGAGAAGATCCTCATAGAAGAGGGCTCCCCGGTGAAGGCTGGCGACGCTATCCTGATCCTGAACAACGACAACCTGGACCTCCAGATCCTAAACTCAGAGGCCGAGCTGGCCGAGAAGGAGAACATCCTCCGCAACACGCAGATCCAGATGGAGCAGCAGAAACTGGACGTGCGCCAGAACGTGCTGGAGTACGGCATGCAGGTGGACCGCCTGCGGCGCGCCTACGAGCAGCAGAAAGCCCTCTATGAGGACAAGCTCATAGCCAAAGAGGAATATCTGAAGGCCGAAGAAGACTACAAGCTGGCCAAGCAGAAGTACGAGCTGATGGCCGAGCGCTCCAAGCAGGACAGCCTCTACCGCGGCACCCAGATCGACCGCATGGAAGAGTCCCTGGAGAATATGCAGCTGAACATGTCCATGATTCGCCGGCGCAAATCCAACCTTATCGTGAAGGCCCCCATCGACGGGGAACTTGGCCTGCTGGACGTTGTTCTGGGCCAGAGCATCGCCGCCGGCACCAAGATTGGCCAGATCAATTCCGTGGGAACCTATAAAGTAGAGGCTCAGATTGATGAGCACTATATCGACCGCGTCATTGCCGGTTTGGAAGCCACCTTCGAGCGTCAGGGAGAGACTTATTCTACCGTCATCCGCAAGGTCTATCCCGAGGTCCGTGACGGCAAGTTCAAGGCCGATTTCAAGTTCGACGGCGAGCAGCCGGACAACATCCGCGCCGGCCAGACCTACTACCTGAACCTTCAGCTGGGCCAGCCGGAAGAAGCTGTCATCATCCCCCGCGGCACCTTCTACCAGAAAACCGGCGGAAAATGGATTTACGTTGTTAACAAAGAGGGCACCAAAGCCGTCAAGAGAGAGATCCGCATAGGCCGGCAGAACCCCCAGTACTATGAAGTGCTGGAAGGCCTGGAGCCCGGCGAGAAGGTGATTACCTCCGGGTATGATACATATGGTGATTCAGATGTATTAGTGTTTTAAGCGATGAAAAGTTTTTGGAACTTCCTTAAGAAGAATAAGTTATACGGGGCTATCAACCTCGTGGGACTGACGGTGTCGATGGCCTTCGTGCTCCTGCTGGCGGTGTATATTCAGCGGCAGTTGTCCACGGATTCCTTTCAGGAGAATGCAGACCGAATCTATGTGATTGCCACTGAAAGACAAGTCAATATTGCTTACTGGCTGGACAAGCACTTGAAAAACAACTTCCCTGAAATAGAAAAGAGTTGCTGCGTGGCGAATTTGGCGTCGGCCGACGCTTTCACCATCGGAGGCGAATTGGTTTACGGAAGCACGATGGCAGCCGACAGCACGTTCTTTGACATTTTCAGTTATGACCTTGTGGAAGGCAACAAGGCAGACTGGCGCGTGTCCTGGGACCGCTGTATGGTGAGCAAGGAGTTTGCCAATGCCCATTTCGGGGACAAAGACCCTATCGGTCAGGTAATAACCTATAACAATAATGATAATTACCAGCTCTCCGTCTGTGGCGTATATGAGGATTTCGGGAATTCCATCCTGAAGGCTCCGGATGTGCTGCTGCGTGGTGAGATAATGACCAAAACCAATTCGGCCAATAATGAAGAAATGAGCAACGCAGGTAGCGGTATCTGCTTTGTGATGACACATCCAGGAGCAGACTTCCTGGCGAAGCACGATGCCGTTCTGGATTGGCTAAAAGAGAATTTCTGGTTATACAAGACGCAGGCTGATGAGGTGCGTTTTATTCCGCTACGGGATATGTATTTCCTGAACTCGGGAAACCGGGAAGGAACTGGAACTATTCAATTCGGAAACCGCAGCTTCGTGAACTTGCTGCTGGCGATGTGCGTCCTCCTGTTGGCATTCGCCGTGCTGAACTACATCAATATGACCACGGCGCTGACGGGCTTCCGTGCTAAGGAGATGGCCACCCGCAGGTTGGTCGGTGCAGAAAAGCGGAGCATCTTCCTCAAAGTGATCTCGGAAAGTACTATTATCTGCGCCATATCGATGCTGCTGGCTATCCTGCTGGCCGAAGCGCTTGCACCGACGGCTTCCCGGATTCTGGAGTATCAGATATCTATTTTCAAGGCTGTTACGCCCGTCAATGTACTGCTGGTACTGGGCTTTATCTTGGTGCTGGGTATCCTTGCCGGCATCGTCCCGGCGCTACTAATCCAGAAGGCGCAGCCTATCGAGATTGTCCGGGGAACGCTTCGGCTCAAGACCAAGACGGTTTACAGCAAGGTCATCATCATTGTGCAGAATGTCGTGGCCGTGGTGATGTTGGTGAGCGCCCTGACTATGGGCCTCCAGATCCGGCACATGGTATCGGCGGACCTGGGTTACAATACCAAAGATATCCTGGTGGTGGACAATGCCTTCGGCCAGACCGGGCAAATTCGTCCGCTATTGGACAAATGGCGGGAGGAACCCTGTGTGGAGGAAGTTGGCCAAGGTGACGGTATTCCGCTGGGAGGAACGAACAACTGGACGATGGAGATGCCGGACGGGCACTGGGTATCGTTCCAGCAGATTCAGGGCGATGACAAATACTTTGATATTCTGGGCCTGAAGGTGAAGCAGGATAACCATCAACGTGCCTGGTGGTTGAACGAATATGCTTTCAAGCAGATTGGCATCGATGAAAGTGAAACTGAATTCGTATCTGCCAAAAATGGGACAAGGGCTATCGGCGGAATATACTATGATTTCAAGATTCGTCCGCTGGAGCAGGACCAGAGCGCCGCGATGATTTACAATCGCGGGGAGAATCCCGATGACGATTATCCCTGGGTGCTGATTGTCAAGACCACAGGAGATCATGCTGCAGCAAAGAAGCGGGTAGAAGCCATTGCCGCAGAAGTGTTCCCGGGCAGGCTATTTGAGGCCCAATATATCGAGGAAATGATTGAGGACGGCTTTTCCGATGAAAGCCTGGTGCTCAAAATCGTCCTGATCTTCACTTTCCTTTCCATCCTGGTCAGCGCCCTGGGCCTCTTTGCGATGAGTTCTTACTATATGCAGCAGGAGATCCGTAGCGTGTCGGTGAAGAAGGTGTTCGGGGCCGAGTATTCCGGCGTCTTGAAGGAACTGGTGCTGGCGTTTATGAAGATGGTGGGGATTGCCTTTGTGATTGCCGTACCGCTGGCCTGGTTCATTATGAACCGCTGGCTTTCCGGATTCGGCCATCGCATCATTCTGCATTGGTGGATATTTGTCCTGGCAGGCCTGGTGGTTGCCGTCATTGCCTCCATTTCTGTCCTCTATCAGAGCATTAAGACCGCCAGGACCAATCCGGCCGAGGCGTTAAAGAAAGAATAAACAATTAAAATATAATAAATTATGATTACTGTTAACAACCTTTGTAAAGTCTTCCGCACGGAAGAGATTGAGACCACTGCTCTCAATGGTGTTTCCTTCGAAATCAAGGACGGCGAGTTCGTCGCCATCATGGGCCCTTCGGGCTGCGGCAAATCGACACTGCTGAACATCCTGGGCCTGCTGGACAACCCCACCAGCGGCAGCTACAAGCTGCTGGACACCGAGGTAGCGAACCTCAAGGAGAAGGAGCGCACTAAGTTCCGCAAAGGTAACATCGGCTTTGTGTTCCAGAGTTTTAATCTCATCGACGAGCTGAATGTCTATGAGAACATCGAGCTGCCGCTGCGCTACCTGAACATTTCTGCGGCCGAGCGCAAACAGAAGGTAACCGATATCATGAAGCGCATGGCCATCAGCCACCGTGCCTCCCATTTCCCTCAGCAGCTCTCCGGCGGTCAGCAGCAGCGCGTGGCCATCGCCCGTGCCGTGGTGGCCGGACCTAAGCTCATCCTCGCCGATGAACCCACCGGTAACCTGGACTCCAAGAATGGTAAGGAGGTGATGGACCTGCTGAAGGAACTCAACGCCGAGGGCACCACCATCGTGATGGTAACTCACTCTCAGAAAGACGCAGCTCAGGCACAGAGGACGATTGACCTGTTTGACGGCCAGATTGTGAGCGATGTGAAGAACGAGTTGTAAGAGAGAATGAAATCTTATCTGAAATTCCTATCCCGCAACAAGCTGTATACCGCCATCGAGGCGGTGGGGCTGGCCGTGAGTCTGGCGTTTGTGATATCATCATCGGCAGTTATGTCTGGCAGCAGTTTGCGGTGACGCGTGAACATCCGGACCGGGAAAGAGTCTATGTGCCCGGAACACCGGGATTCCCGGCGCTTACATATGGTTTCCCGGATGCCATTGGGGACATTCCGGAAATTGAGTCCGTTTCCAGGATGTGTAATGTAGTGGTACATCCTGCCATTCGGGGAGAGCAGACGGAAGCAGAAAGCGTAGGCGTAGAACCGGCGTTCTTTGAGATTTGTTCTCAGTTCCGCTTTTTGGAAGGCGCCGCAGATGTGCTTTCCGTTCCCTCCAATGTCGTTCTTACAGCATCTTTCGCCAGAAAGCACAGCCTTTCATTAGGTGATGCCATTGATATCAGTGGAAGCAGCTATGTTGTGAGTGCCATATTAGAGGACTTGAAGGGTACGGTCATCAAGCCTTATGATATATTCCTCAATGCTGCTATATACAAGGACGATTGGCAGCCGTTCGATAATTATGGCAGCACGGTCACGCTGCTCAAGGTCCGGTCCGGAACAGACAGGAAAGCACTCTATGACAAATTGGAAACCGTTTGTAAAGACGTTTATTCAAGCATCTATGGACAGGCTTTCTTTGAACATCTGGAACTCTCACGTTATGATGAATTGTTTTTCAAGGAGACTGACGGATTCTTCAGGCATGGAGACAAAGGGACACTCAGAATTCTGACGCTGGTTGGACTTCTTCTCCTTCTGTCGGCCATTCTGAACTATATCAACTTGTCCGTTGCACTCACCGGAAAGAGGGCAAAGGAAATGGCCGTGAGGCAATTGTCCGGAGCATCAAGGGGCGGCATTATCTGGAAGTACGTGGCTGAATCCATCGCGTTTACCGCAGTATGCTTTGCTGCCGGCCTGTTGCTTGCGGAAGCCTTCTGCCCGGCCATGAATGCGCTTTTGAATAATCCGGATATCCCGATAAGAGTCATCTGGTCTCCGGGGTATGTAATTGCATATATCGTCATCATTCTGCTTGTGGGAGCGCTCTGCGGCATCTTCCCGGCCATGATGGCAGGCCGCTACAAACCCGTGGACGTGATGAAAGGCGGATACAGGCGCAAGAGCAAGATGGTCTTCAGCAAGGTTTTCATCGTTTTGCAAAACGCCCTGGCGGTCATCTTGATTGCGCTCGCCATCACGATGGAGGCGCAGATGCGCAAGACACAGGAGCGACCGATGAACTGCAATATTGAGAACATATTCTTCCTTAAAGATTTTTCCGGTGAGGACAATGCTCCTTTGAAAGATGCCCTTGAGGCGCTCCCTTGCGTAAGACGAATCGGAAGGAGTTCGGGCGTTCCCGGCAGTATCAATATGGGCCAGTACAGCACTACCCGGGATGGTCAGGATATCCTCTATAAACTGATCAGGCTGGACAGCACCGCTTTTTCAATGTTCAGATTTGAGATTCTGGAGGACTTTCATGCGCCACAGTTCAACAGCGTATGGTTCTCGGACAAGAGTTATGCCGCTACCGGTTTCGATACGGACTATCACGACATCAGTGGCACGCTGAGCCGCCGGACGAAAGGATGCGAACAAGTTGCCGGCGTTTTCAAATCTTTCCCGACGAACAATGCCAATATTGGGGAAGAAGACTATGCCATCGTTTCGCTGATGCGTTCCGAGGACATTCCTTTCGCCGCGCCGGTTGGGTCATAGAAACCACACCGGACAGGAAAGAGGCGAAAGCGCAGATCATGGAAACTTACGAAAACTACATAAAGGGCAAGCAGATTTACGGAAGCTTAGCTTTCTGGATTGATGAGAATATTGCAGAGGATTGGAAGCCTGCCCGCAACAATATGAGACTGGTAGAGATCTTCATGCTCCTGTCCATTATCATCGCCCTGTTGGGGCTGGTGGCCATGAGCACGTATTATGCCGATGAGAAATCCCGCGACATCGCCGTCCGGAAGGTCTTCGGCGGCACGGTAGATTCCGAAGCCCGGAGAACCATCCGGGACTATATGGTGCTCGTTGGCATCGCCTGCGTCATCGGCATTCCGATCGCCGTCTATGCGGCCCAGGAATACCTGAAAGACTTTATTTACCGGCTGGAAGGCTATTGGTGGATCTTTGTGGTGGCTGTACTCCTTTCCGGAGTCATTGCCTTTGCCTCCGTTATCTGGCAGGTGCTCAAGGCGGCGAGGACGAATCCGGCGGTAGAGTTAAAGAAGGAATAGATTATGATTTTCAAGAATCTCAAAAGCCTTATACGCCGCTATCCTGTGGCGGTGGTACTGAACTTTACGGGCCTGGTGGCTGCATTCGTGGCGTTTGCACTCATCTTCCTGCAGGCGGATTATGAACTGTCGTTCGACAAATGTCATCCCACGGCGGACAGGGTGTTCCGGGCCGACAAGAAGGGCGATGAATCCCTTTTTCGCAATATCCTGCCGAGAGGTTTTGCCGATGATATTATCGTTTCATCGGCCCACATCGAGGCGGGATGCACGGTGATGCCTTTTATGGGAGAGATCTATTTCTCCGTGGCAAGGGATGGCAGCATACCGTCCGGATACAAGCGGGACCTTCTCTTCGTGTCGGAGCAGTTCATCGATGTATTCGGCATCAAGATGGTGGAGGGTGATTCCCACGC
>CADBAY010000025.1 GCA_902792815.1 uncultured Bacteroidia bacterium | reverse complement strand
GGCGATTACCTCCGTTTCGGATACGAGACCTTTGTGGTGGTGTTCGAACACTGGGCGTTCATCCACATGTTGATTTCCGGATGCACCTATGCTTACAGGGAATCTCTCTGGGAGGCTACACTGGAAGAGTTGCCTGCAGACATTACGGCAGATGTCCCGATCTGCGGTGGCGGCAACCAGTTCCACCCCGAGTGTGACGGAATGGCAGAAGCCCACATCGAGAACCGGGTGTTCAGCAACCAGCGCCGTGTGATGGGCTTCTGGGACACTGGCCATGACCCGTTTGTGTATGCGTTCCTTGTAAGAGATAATAATGAGTAAGGGCCATGACGCAGAAGAAGAAAATAGAACTTACCCGCCTTCAGGGCATCATCGCTGTGGCCAGCTTCAGCAGCGGGGTGATTATCGCGGCTGTGTGCCTGTTCTTCATTCCGCCCCTGGGAGAGATTGCTTCTTCGGCCATTTCGATTGTGAGCGAGCTGCTGGTCCTCTGCGGTGCGATCCTGGGCGTCAAGGCCTCTTACGATGTCAAGTTCCGGAAGTTCGAGGCCGAGCTCCGGGATGTAATAGAAAACGAAAAGAAACTGAATTCCTAAACCTACCTATGAGATACGTTCTGCCACTGCTTTTCCTCGTGCTCGCTTCTGCCTGCAGTACTGTCCGCCAGCTTCCATCGACGGACAGTACCAAGGTGGAGGTCCGGACGGAGACGGTGTTCCAGAAGGATACTGTCTTTGTGGAGCTGCCGCTTGTTGTGGAACGGGTTGCAGTCCTGGATACGGTCTCGCATCTGGAGAACGCGTATGCGGCTTCATCGGCCGTGGTTTCCGGCGGAGTCCTGAAGCACAGCCTGGAGACGAAGCCCGTGAAGATGCCGGCGGTTGTTGACAAAGAGATTGTGTATCGGGATTCCTTAATATATAGAGACCGGGTGCAGACCGTGACGGTTGAAGTGGAGCGCAAGTTGACCGGCTGGCAGCAGGCTAAGCTGAGGGTAGGGGGCTTCTGTTTCTTTGCTGTGATTTTGATTGGACTTTATTTCCTTATTACTCAATTTATTAACCTTAAACTCTTCTGACTATGAAGTACATTCCTTCCATCGCCTTCGAGGAGATGAGCGGATCCGCCAAGGGCGTGACTGCCGCTAAAATGAAGAACCGGAAGTACATCCGCAACCGCGGATACGGCGGCAGCGTCCGCACTTCCGACCAGGCCAAGGTCAAGGGCATTTTCAAGCGCCTGACCACGATGTGGAAAACGCTCACCAACGAGCAGATCCTCGCGTGGAACAAGCTTGCCCTGAGCCAGCAGGGCCGTTCTGTCCTGGGAACCGGTGCCAAGATCTCCGGCTCCAACCTGTTCACCCGCCTCAATTACTGGATCGTCGCTTGCGGCGGTTCTCCTGAGGTGACCCCTCCCACGCTCCTGGGTGTGGAGAATCCGTCCAGCGCCACCATCGTGTGCCAGGGCAATACCTTTACCTTCAAGCTGGACCAGGCTCTCGCCGACAACGGCGGCATCTTTCTGGTCATTGAGGCCACCGAAGGTCAGTCCAATGGCGTAAGCCGCGCCCACAGCAAGGCCGTTGCCATCAAGATGGTGGAAGAGCCCACCGCGGTCGCTATCGACATCCGTGCCGATTACGTGGCCAAGAACGGAACTCCGAACGCAGCTGCGCCGAAGATCTTCTTCCGCTACTACTACGTCAACTCCAGCACCGGCGAAAAGTCCGGCACCATGCTGGCTGAGACCAAGTGGGTCGCGGGCGAGTAGTCCGGGTGACTGTCAGGCCCTCGGGCCGATTCTGAAAAAAGTTTCCTGCCTTCCTTTCGGGGGGCAGGATTTTTTTGTGTATTTCCAGACGTATGGCGTGGCGGGTTCCCGGACAGTTCACCGGTCGGACCTGCCCAAAAGCATTTTATGCGTAAATTTATGCGTAAGTACCTTAAGTGACTGATTTTCAGTCTGTTCCGTGGAGCATAGGAGAATCGAACTCCTGACCTTTTGAATGCCATTCAAACGCTCTACCAACTGAGCTAATACCCCATTGCGGACTGCAAATATAGTAACTTTTTTTTAATTCAAAACATTTTTTCTTCACTAAAGCTGTAAAAATGTTCGTCCGCTATTACAATGTGGTCTATCATTGAGAGACCGCAGGTGATGCAGGCGTCTTTGAGGGCGCGGGTTTCGCGTATGTCGGCGTTGCTGGGGCGCGGGTCGCCTCCGGGATGGTTGTGCACCAGTATAATGCCCGACGCCGCCTCTTCCAAGGCAGTTTTGATTATAAGCGGAATGTCGAAGATCGTCCCTTTGCGGCCTCCGATGGTGAGGCATTTGACGGTGGTGACGCAATTCTTGCGGTCCAGGAGCAGTATCCAGCACTCTTCGCGTTTGATGCCTTTGAGCCGGGGAAGCATAAGCGAATAAACCTGCGAGGCATCGGCGATAGGCTCGTTCCCGCTGCTCTGTTCGGTCATAAAACGCCGGCCCAGCTCGAATGCGGCTAGCAGGGTAGCCGCTTTGGGGCCGCCGATGCCGTCCAGCGACGCCAGATACTGCGCATCGCATTCAAATAGCCCCGTGAGCCGGCCATTGGTAAGCGACAGCAGCCTTTGGGCAAGTTCAAGTACACTCTCTCCGCGCCTTCCCGTGCGCAGCAAAATGGCCAACAGTTCTCCGTCGGCAAGGGCCGAAGGCCCACGAGCGAGCAGCTTCTCGCGCGGACGCTCGTCAATGTGCATTTCTTTAATTGTCATAACGATGCAAAATTACAGCGTCCCGCCGTGCCTCCCGCCGCCCCGCGTGGAGCCCCTTGCACTTATTTACCATTTTTTAAGAATCCGGCAAATATTATTATATTTGTGATTCGAATTATTAAAGACACTATGGGTAGAGAAATAAAATTTTCGCTCGTTTACCGCGATATGTGGCAGTCTTCCGGCAAATATCAGCCCAGGGCTGACCAGCTTGTCCGCGTGGCCCCCGCCATTATAGACATGGGATGCTTCGACAGAGTCGAGACCAACGGCGGCGCATTCGAGCAGGTCAATCTCCTCTACGGCGAGAATCCCAACCGTTCCGTTCGAGTGTGGACGGCCCCGTTCCATAAGGCCGGCATCCAGACCCATATGCTTGAAAGGGGGCTTAACGCCCTCAGGATGAACCCGGTACCTGCCGATGTCCGCGAACTTATGTTCAAGGTCAAAAAGGCCCAGGGCACCGATATCGCCCGCTCTTTCTGCGGCCTGAACGACCATCGGAACCTTAAACTAAGCGTAGAATACGCCAAGAAGGCCGGAATGATATCCCAGGCGGCGCTCTCCATAACCCATTCCCCGGTGCATACGGTGGCTTACTACATGGATGTGGTCAAGCACCTGGTTGATTACGGCACCGACGAGATATGCCTCAAGGATATGGCAGGCGTAGGCCGCCCGAGCGTACTTGGCGAGCTGGTTAAAGAGATCAAAACAAAGTATCCCCATATAAAGGTGCAGTACCACGGCCACAGCGGCCCCGGATTCTCCACCGCCTCGATGCTGGAAGTAGCCCGCGCAGGTGCTGATTATCTGGACGTTGCGGTAGAACCCCTGTCGTGGGGCAAGGTGCATCCTGACGTGATAACCATTCAGCAGATGCTCCGCGCCGACGGGTTCCTGGTGAAGGACATCAACATGGATGCATACATGCAGGTGCGCGCCCTCACCCAGGAATTCATCGACGATTTCCTGGGCTATTGGATCAATCCGTCCAACTCCAAAATGACCTCGCTCCTGGTGGGCTGCGGCCTTCCCGGTGGCATGATGGGCTCCATGATGGCGGACCTAAAGGGCTTCCAGGCGGCCATCAACGCAGCCGAAAGGGCTTCCGGCAAACCCGAGAGCAACATCGATTCCCTGATGGTGCAACTCTTCTCGGAAGTTGAGTACGTATGGCCGCGCCTCGGCTACCCGCCTCTGGTGACCCCGTTCAGCCAGTATGTCAAAAACACCGCCCTTATGAACCTCTTTGCCATGGCGCAGGGCAAGCCCCGCTTCAGCACCATCGACAAAGACACCTGGGGCATGATTCTCGGCCGTATGGGGCGCCTTCCCGGGCCTCTCGCGCCCGAGATTGTTGAACTCGCCAAAGAGAAGGGCTTCGAATTCTACACCGGCAATCCTCAGGACGAATATCCCGACGAACTGCCTAAGTTCCGCGCCATGATGAAGGAAGAGGGATGGGACTTCGGGCAGGACGACGAGGAACTCTTCGAGATGGCGATGCACGAAAGGCAGTACCGCGACTACCGCAGCGGCATAGCCAAAGAGCGCTTCGAGCACGATCTGGAGGAGCTCAAGGCCAAGGCCGGAGCGCCGATAGTGGTCAAGCGTCCCGTGGTGGAGATGCCTGCGTACAGCATTGAGCAGTACACCGATAAGTATCCCGGCGCCTTCCCTCTGCAGGCACCTGCCGCCGGCAAGTTGCTATGGGAGATAGATGTGGTAGATGTATCCAAAGCCCCGGTCGCAGGCACTCCCGTGAGTGCCGGTAAGCCCTGCGGATACGTGCAGACCCGCTACGGACTTGAGCCGATCATCAGCGCGGCAGACGGCCGTATCGTCGCCGTTCCCGCCGCCCAGGGCACGGATGTAGTGAAAGGAGAAATAATAGCATTCGCGCAATGACCGACAATTACAATAAGACCCTCACCCCCGGCCAGCGTTCCAAACTCTCGAAGGTAAAGCATGTAGCCCTCGATATGGACGGCACTATCTATCTGGGTAACAATATCTTCCCTTATACTCTCGAGTTCCTTCGGAGGCTTGACGCCGCAGGCATAGGTTATTCCTTCCTTACCAATAATCCCACCAAGTCGGTGGCGGACTATCTTAAGAAACTCGCCGGTATGGGAATAGAGGCGGGGGAGGACAATATGTACACCACTTCGCTTGCTGCGATCGACTATATCAAGCGCACCTGGCCCGAGGCCAAGCGCCTCTTCATGCTGGGCACTCCGTCCATGATAACCCAGTTCGAAAAGGCCGGTTTCGAGTCGTGCGAAGAGAGCGCCGAAGACCGCCCCGACGTGCTTGTAGTGGCCTTTGACCCCACTCTGGTGTATTCGCGCCTGTGCCGGGCCAGCTGGTGGGCGGCCCAGGGAGTGCCCTACGTAGCCACCAATCCCGACCGCGTTTGCCCCACCGACCAGCCTACCATACTGGTCGATTGCGGATCGCTCCAAAAGTGCATCGAGCACGCCACCGGCCGAAGGCCCGACATAGTGCTCGGCAAGCCCGATCCCACCATGCTTGACGGCATACGCCTGCGCCACGGCCTGCAGCCCGAAGAGATACTGATGGCAGGCGACCGCATCTACACTGATACCGCCATGGCGCACAACGCTGCCGCCGTAGGGTGCCTGGTGCTCAGCGGCGAGACCACCCTGCAGACCGCCCTCGACGTGGCCGCCGACCAGAAGGCCTGCGAGGCAAGAGGCGAGACCCCTGAATTTTACGCCCCCGACTTCATAGTCCGTGACATTGCGGAACTCGGGGACCTGCTGATAGAAAGCCGCTCATAAACGCTTATGATGGGAGAGAACGATTTTTCGAGGCTTGAGTTGAGCCTGCCGGCTGCCAGGAAGAACTACCGTTACTTCCGCTCCCTGCTGCGCCCATCCACCAAGCTGCTGGTGCTCGTAAAGGCCAATGCCTACGGGCACGGAGCTGTGGAGTTTGCGTCCATGATGCAGGCGGAAGGCGCTGACTATCTGGCCGTTGCCCTTCCTGTTGAGGGCATTGAGCTAAGGCGCGCCGGTATCTCCCTGCCCGTGCTCGTGCTCACCGCCGGCACCGACTTCTTCCCTGAAATCATCGACTACCGACTCGAGCCTGGCATTCCCAATCTTTACACCCTCAAGGCGCTCTGCGACACGCTGGACTCGCGTAGCATCAGCGGCTTCCCCATACACATCAAGCTCGACAGCGGCATGCACCGTCTGGGCTTCGTGCCCGAAGAAATCCCTGAGCTCATCGACTTCCTGCTCACTCACCATCAGGTGCGTGTGCGGTCGGTTTATTCTCATCTTGCCGCTGCCGAAGATCCTGCCGAGGACGAGTTCACGCTCGGCCAGATACGCCTATTCGAGCAGGGCGCTGAAGCCCTTTCGCAGGCACTCGGGTACAAGCCAATGTGGCACGTGCTCAACTCCGCCGGCATAGAGCGTTTCCCGCAGTTCCAGCACGATATGGTGCGCCTCGGGATTGGCATCTACGGCATCAGCGCCCTCCCCGACGTGCACTTGCAGCCCGTAGCGAGCCTCAAGGTTAAGATTCTGCAGATCAAGACTTTGACCTCCTGCACCATAGGTTACGGAAGGCACGGGCACGCATCTGAGGAGGGCACCCGTATTGCCACCATTCCGGTAGGCTACGCCGACGGAATCAACCGCCACCTGGGGTGCGGCAACGCCAGCTTCAGCGTGTGCGGCCGCAGGGCTCCCACCATAGGCAATATCTGCATGGACATGTGTATGCTTGACGTTACCGGAATAGATTGCCAGCCGGGCGACACGGTCACCATCTTCGGCGCCGACCCCACCGTGTCCGAAATTGCCGGAATACTTGGCACAATCCCCTATGAGATACTAACCTCGGTGCCGCGACGCATCGAGCGCATAATCATACGTAAATAAGGGAGTTAACGGAACTGGATATTGAAGCCTTCGTCGAGCAGCGGCTCCACGAGGGCTTTCATTTGCTCCGTGCTGTACTTCTGAAGGCCCGCGGCGGGAGTGGGGCGGTCGATGCTGTACACCTGCACCAGGCGCGGCCGAAGTTCCCTTACTATGTCCATCCAAGGCACAAGCACCTCGGGTGAGGCGGAGTCAAAGTCGCTCGATTTCAGGAACATAGTCTGGAGGATAAAGTCCCCTTCAAAGCGCTTGAGCGCCTCTACCGTGCGGCGCACGATGTAGCCGGGAGCGGGATGATTGATGCGGGCGGCCAGATCGTCGGTGGGCGCATCGATCTTCATAATGGGATTGTCAACCTTGCGAAGGGCCTCGAACACGCTGTCGAGATGCACCCGCGTGGCGTTCGACAGCACCGACACTTTGGCGCCGGGGTAGTATGCGTCGCGAAGCATCAGGGTGTCGTCGATGATGCGCGGAAACTCGGGATTGAGCGTGGGCTCACCGTCGCCGCTGAAGGTTATGGAGTCTATGGGAGTGCCTTCGAGCATCAGGTTCATCAGCTTGTCTTCCAGGGCGTTACGCACCTGCGACGCGGTGGGCAGGGCGGTGTCGTCCCTTCCGTCGGCATTCCATCCGCATTCGCAGTAGATGCAGTCGAAGTTGCAGATTTTTCCGTTTACGGGCAGAAGGTTGATACCCAGGGAGTTACCGAGCCGGCGGCTGCGGATAGGACCGAATACAGTTTGTTCGCGTAGCATAACGGAGCAAAGTTGCAAAAATATTCTTGGGATTGAAAATAATTTGTGATATTTGTACCTATGGTGCAATGGATGGGCATAATCAACCTGACTCCCGACTCTTTTCATGAGCCGAGCAGGGTAGATGCAGGCGGCTTCGTTTCCCGCGTCAGGAGCTTTATCGACGCCGGAGCGTCTTTCATCGATATAGGCGCCGTGTCCACCCGCCCCGGAGCCAAGGACATCACGGTGGCCGAAGAATGGGCTCGTCTGGAGCCCGCCCTGCGGCAGATTCCCCTCATAGGGGGCCAAGTGCGCTACTCCATCGACACCACCCGCTCCGAGATCGTGCGCCGCGTCTATGAGCTCATAGGCCCGTTTGTAGTGAACGACATTTCGTCCGGCGAGGATGACCCGTTCATGCTCCCGATGGTGGCCCGTCTGGGCCTTACCTACATTGCCATGCACAAGCGCGGCAATCCGCGCACAATGGGCTCGATGTGCTATTATCCGGAGGGCATTATGCCGGATCTGTTCAGCTACTTTGCCTCTTTTGCGGCCAAGGCATCGGCGCTCGGCATCCAAGACTGGATACTCGATCCGGGCCTCGGATTTGCCAAGACTCCCGCTCAGTGCTGGGAGATACTTGAGAGGCTCGGGGAGCTTAAGCGTTTTGGCCGGCCCATATTGATAGGCGCTGCAGATAAGCGCTTTACGCGGACGGAACGCTTTGCCGACGGCACTGCCGAGGCTCACCGGCTGGCCATCGCCAACGGCGCCGACATTCTTCGCGTGCACGAAATTTGACAATTCGCGGCGGAATTCTTATATTTGCATTGTTCGGGGTACCGGCCGCAAGCCGCCGGTTGAGAGAGTCCCGTTGAACTTGATACGGTCCATACCGTCGTAAGGAAATGTCAAATATAGGAGAATTCGATCTCATTGAGCGCATTAGTGCGCAATTCCGTGACAATCAGGCTAATGGTGCCGGGACGCTCGGCATTGGGGACGATTGTGCCGTGCTGCCGCAGCGCGAGGGCCTGGATACCCTGGTCACCACCGACCTGCTCATCGAAGAGCGGCATTTTTTGCTCTCCGACATCAGCCCCTGGCAGCTCGGCTGGAAGTCCGCTGCCGTGAATATCAGCGACATAGCTGCAATGGGAGGGCGCCCGGAGGCTACTTTCCTCTCCATCGCCCTGCCCAAGAAGTTCCCCTCTAAAGTGCATTCTTCAGGTGCTGGAACTACCGATTCCGTGCCGGTTGCCGACTGGGTAGATGAATTCATCGGCGGATTCAAAGCCCTGTCGGGGCGCTTTGGCGTGCCGCTCCTCGGAGGCGACACGTCGGCATCGCCCGACAAGCTTTTTATTAACGTCACGGTGCTGGGCTCCTGCCCTCACGGTGCTGCCATTCTGCGCTCCGGAGCCAAGGCGGGTGACCTGGTTTGCGTCACTGGTCCTTTGGGAGATGCCGGGGCCGGACTTAAACTCATTCTCGACCGTGCCGCCAGTCCGGATGGCTCTGATGCATCTGGCGGCCAGGCTTCTTGTCATTCCGAACGTAGCCGAGGAATCTTTTCCCTCCAGGAACAGACCTTGATCCGCCGTCACTATGAGCCGGTGCCGCGTGTGGCGGAAGGCATCGCTCTACGCGAGTGCGGCGGTGTCCACGCCATGATGGACATATCCGACGGCATTGCTTCCGACCTTCGCCACATCCTTAAAGCCTCGGGTGTTCTGGGCGCCGATATTGACCTAAAGAGTCTGCCTCTCTCAGATGAACTCCGGGCCGTTTGCGGCGAGCGGGGCTTGGATCCGTACGAGCTGGCGGTAAGCGGCGGCGAGGATTATGAGCTCCTTTTAACCGTGGCTCCAGAAGCCCTCGAAAAAGCCCGTCAGGCAGTAGGCTCGTTAAGCGTCATAGGCCGTATAACTAGTGAACCCGGTATCCGTTGGGAGGGAGGCTCACATAAAGATTATCAAGGATTTACACATTTCTAGCATGCAATATTCAAGAGTACTTACCATCGCGGGCAGCGACTCCGGAGGCGGCGCCGGCATTCAGGCCGACATCAAGGCCATCTCGGCCACCGGGAGTTACGCAGCCAGCGCCATCACCGCGGTTACGGTCCAGAACACCCTGGGCGTAGAAGCGGTCCATCCCGTCCCCGTTGACATTATTGCCGCACAGATCCGCTGCGTGCTCTCCGATATAGGAGCTGACGCCATCAAGATAGGTATGCTTCACAGTGCCGAGGTGGTGCTGGCGGTGGTGGCGGCGCTCAAAGACACGGCCGCCTCTGCCGCAGCTACCTCTGACGGTGTTGCTTCTGCGGCTGCGTCCCCCTGGCTCTCCAACATCGTTCTCGACCCCGTCATGGTGTCCACGTCAGGGCACCGTCTGATTGAAGATTCGGCGGTGGAAGTGCTGCAGTGGGAACTCCTTCCCATGGCTCGGGTCATCACGCCCAATGTGCCTGAGGCAGAAGTACTTGCGGGGCGCTCGATCAAGTCCGGCGAAGACTTCCCCTCGGTGGCGCGCGCACTCTCGGCAGGGGGCCGCGTGTCGGTGCTTATGAAGGCCGGGCACCTTGGCGGCAGCGACGCCTCGGACCTCTTTTACAACGCCGAGGAAGACAGGATCTCCGTGTTCTCGCATCCCCGCATCGACACGCCCAATACGCACGGCACCGGCTGCACCCTCTCGTCGGCGCTCGCATCCTACCTCGCGCAGGGGCTCCCGCTCGATGACGCCGTGGGTGCCGCCATCGACTACATTTCCGGTGCCATCGCCTCCGGTGCCGCTTACAGCATCGGCCACGGCCACGGCCCGGTGGACCATTTTTACCGTACACGTAAATGACGCCGTATTAGCTCATTAGTGCTAAAGTGGCGAGTTAGAAATCAACGATATGAAAATAATTAGCGACAAGACGCCGGTGGTGGTGAATATCACCAATTACCTGGCAATGAATTTTAATGCCAACGCTCTGCTTGCGATAGGCGCATCTCCCATTATGTCCTTCTATCACAAAGAGATGGACGACCTGCTCCGCATCGCCGACTCACTGGTAATCAACATAGGTTGCCTGGACGACGATGAGATTGCAGGCATGCACGCGGCGGCAACTGCGGCGCTCAAGTACGGCAAACCCTGGGTCATCGACCCGGTGGGCGTTGGCGCCAGCAGCGCACGCACCGATACCGCGGTCGAACTCATAACCAAGTATCATCCTACCATAGTTCGCTGCAATGCGTCGGAGATAATGGTGCTGCACGGAACGGCCTGCCAGACGCGCGGAGTCGATAGCGTGGAGCCGGTGGAGAAGGCGCGCGGATGCGCCCGGGAGTTCGCGCTTCAGCACGGGACCGTGGTGGCGGTGAGCGGTGCGGTGGACTATATCACCGACGGCACGCGTGAGGCCGAGGTCCACAAAGGGAGTCCGCTGATGGCCAAAGTGACCACTATGGGGTGCTGTGCTTCAGCCATTTGCGCCGCTTTTGCCGCAGTGCTGCCTCCGTTCGAGGCTGCCGTGGCAGGAATGGATATAATGGGTACGGCCGGCGAAGCTGCGGCAGCGCGTTCCCGTGGTACCGGAAGCCTGGCGGTCAATTTCATCGACGAATTAAGCCTTGCGAAATGACTCCGGAGCAACTGAGACTTTATTTGGTGACCGACCGGGGGCTGTCTCTTGGCCGTGATATAGAGTGGATAGTGGGCGAGGCGGTTGCCGGCGGCGTTACCATCGTGCAGCTGAGGGAGAAAGATATCGACACCCGTGAGTTTGTGGCTTTGGGGCTCAGGCTCAAGGCGTTGCTCGCTCCGCTGGGAGTGCCCCTGATTATCAACGACAGGGTGGATGTGGCGCTTGCGGTCGATGCTGACGGGGTGCATATCGGGCAGTCGGATATGCCGTACGATGTGGCGCGGCGCCTCCTGGGGCCCGATAGGATAATAGGCCTGTCGGTTGAGACTCTGGATCAGGTGAAGGAGGCTAACTTGCTGGATGTTGACTACATAGCTGTATCGCCTGTGTACTCGACTCCCACTAAGACCGATACGGCGCCTCCCTTCGGCCTGGAAGGTCTGCGGCAGGCGGTGGCCTTGTCGCGGCATCCCGGTGTGGCGATAGGGGGGATGAATGCGGCTACGGCTCCGGCAGTGCTAGCTACCGGGATTGACGGCATAGCTGTGGTCAGCGCCATCTGCTCGGCCCCTGACCCCCGTGCCGCTGCGGCAGCACTCAGGTCACTTTGAGCGGGCAAGGTCTAATTTGAGAGGCGGGACCTTGCCCGAGAATAGCCCTTCCAGGCCCGTAGGAGCCATATTGGCGGGCAAGGTGTGGCCATTGAAACTAGACCTTGCCCGCTGGTGTTCTTACGGAAGATAAACAAAACAGAGCCACGGGGGTGCCGTGACTCTGTTATTTTGTTTGAAAGGGAGTGCTTTATTCAGCGGCCGGGGGCTCGGGTGCCGGTGCCTCGGGAGCCTCGGGTGCCTCAGGAGCGGGTGCTTCAGGTGCCGGGGCCTCAGGAGCCTTGGGAGCTTCAGGTGCCGGAGCAGGTGCGGGAGCCGGAGCCTCGGGGGCCTTGGGAGCGCCGTGGCAGCAGCCGATCTTGTCGGCGAAAATCTCATCGGCCTTGGCGGAGAAGTGAGCGTACATCACACCCTCAACTGCCACAAAAACAGCCATATAGATAATGTACAAAAGAACGACGAAAATCATACCTACCTTAGGTATCATCGCAAAGATAGCCGAGAGGATGCTGAAGCAGAGCGCGATAATGAGAATAATCCAGAAGATGGTCCATTTCTCTCCGTCGGTAACCTTGTAGCTGACCTTCATAGCCTTGACGGGCGAGAGACCCTTGTCCAGGAAGAAGTAGACGGCTAAGCCCCAGGCCAGTCCCATCACGATACCGGGAATGAACATGAAGCATAATGCTGCGGAAATGCCCACGCTCAGCAGGCCGATAAGCAGGAAGAACTCGCCGAGATTGACCTTGAAGTTCTCTTTGTCGAAGATGGCAAGCGGGTTGATAACCTCGCCCTTGCCGATCTTGATAATAGATTTGTAGAAACCGATGGTCGTGCCTACGTTGAGGTAGGGAATCCAAATGGTTACTACATACAGGATCACCATCAGAATGAGGGGTCCTACGTTCTTCAGACCATACTGGATGGCATCCATGATGGTCTTTTTGATCTGGAGCTTTTGAGTTGCCATAATGTATTGGATTTGGTTAATTTGCAAGCTATCCGCTAATGTAACGATTCTCCGCAAAAATTCAAAAATTTTGCTTATTTTTGTGTTATGGCAAATACATCATCCTGGACCCGTCAGGCGTGGGACGCCGCGCTTCCAATCTACAATCAGATTCTCGATCATCCCTTCATAAAAGAACTCGCCGCAGGCATCCTCGCTCCCGACAAATTCGACCGTTATCTCGCTCAGGACGAGCTGTATGTCGGCAATTACGGGCGCCAGATGTTCGAGCTCGCCGAGCTCATCCCCGACCCCCGGCAGCACGACATGTTCTATGCCTTCGCCAAGGAGGGGATAGAAGGGGAGAAGGCTATGCACGCTCTGCTCATCGACCGCTTCGGCATTGATACTCAGGTACAACCCTCACAAGTCACCGCCGCATACAACGCCCACACCGAGGCCGCCATCCGCAGCGGCTCCAAAGAGATCGGGCTCGCCGCCATGCTGCCTTGCATGTGGGTCTACAACGAGGTCGGCTTGCACATCCTGCGCACTGCGGCCGTGGAGGGCAATCCGTACCGCGAGTGGATTCAGGAGTATGGCAACGAGGCATTTACCGCCGGCGTGGCGCAGGTGCTCGAGCTTGCTGACAGCTATGCTGCTGCCGCCCCCGAAGATATAAGAGAACGGATGACCTCGGCATACATCGAGGCCACCCGTTTCGAATACCTGTTCTGGGATTACGGATATAACGGCTAGAAGTTCTCCGCGCTGATTTCGAAGAAGCTCTGGGGATGGGCGCACACGGGGCAAACCTGAGGTGCTGCCTTGCCTACCACGATGTGACCGCAGTTGCGGCACTCCCATACTTTAACTTCGCTCTTGGCAAATACCTCCTGCGCCTCGATATTGTGCAGAAGTGCCCTGTAGCGCTCTTCGTGCCTCTTTTCGATGGCGGCTACCATGCGGAACCTGGCGGCCAGTGCCTTGAATCCTTCCTCCTCGGCGGTCTTGGCAAAGCCCTCGTACATATCGGTCCACTCATAGTTCTCGCCGTCGGCTGCTGCGGCCAGATTCTGTGCGGTGTTGCCTATGCCCTCAAGCTCCTTGAACCAGAGTTTGGCGTGCTCCTTCTCGTTCTCTGCGGTCTGAAGGAAGATGGCTGCCATCTGCTCGAAGCCCTCTTTTTTGGCTACGGATGCAAAATAGGTGTACTTGTTTCTCGCCTGAGATTCGCCGGCGAACGCTGCTTCCAGATTCTTTTCGGTCTGGGTGCCTGAATACTTGTTTGCCATATAATTTTTCAATTAGTGTCGTTTACAAATGTAAGCAATAATTCTTATTTTTGTGATATGAAAATGAGGTTTTTATTGACGGCCGCTTTATTTGTTCTCTGCTCCCTCGGGGCGGGTGCCCAAAGTGGTAACATTATGCCCAAGGGAGTGCAGTGGCAGGATCTTGGTAAGGGAGCGCAAGTGGCTTATATTCAGGCACAATTGTTCGGTACCACGCAGAGTATCTCGGTGATTCGCTATCCCGAGCGGCGCCTGCGGCTCAAGGTGATAAACGACCCAGGCCCTCTGGCGGACAGCACCGGCGCCATGGCTCTCAGGCACAATGGCCTGGCGGCTGTCAACGGGAGCTATTTCAATATGCGTACGCTCTATCCTGTGACCTACGTAAAGGAGCGCCGCAAGGTGGAGGGACGTACGAGCGCTGACGAGGTGTTCCGTACCGACGGGCTGCTTGCCGTGCGTGGGCATAAGGTGGATATAATCCGTTGCGATACACTTACTTATGAGCTGGCTACCAGGCAGTGTCCCGACGTGCTTGCCTCCGGTCCGGTGCTGCTCCTGGGGGGATGGGAGGCCCGTGACGAGTGGCCTTCGACTTCGTTCTACACAAAGCGGCATCCCCGTACTTTTATCGGCACCACTTCCGACGGCTGGGTGTACCTGGTGGTGATTGACGGGCGCACTCCCGGCAAAGCCGACGGAGCAACGATTCACGAGACGGCTCTTATAGCCCGCCTGCTTGGTCTTGAAAATGCCCTGAACCTCGACGGCGGCGGCTCCAGCACGCTCTGGACGCGTGCCCACGGCGTCGTCTCCAACCCCTGCGACAACCACCGCTTCGACCACGCCGGCCAGCGCCGCGTCCCCAACATCGTCCTGATCAAGTAGCTCCGCTGGGGGGTGTCCCCGTTCGCTGCTCGACCGGCCTTCAAGTGGGAACAGCTGGCCTCCAAAAGCCAGCCAGCGAGAGCAGCCAGCAGCCAAATCCATCCAGCGCAGCAGCCAGCCTCGCTTGCCCCGCCCCGCCGCCGCTGCTTTTCCGCTGCGTTCTGCGGCTCGCTACAGCGCTTTGCTGAACAAAATCGGGCAAGGTCTCCTTTCAGTGGCGGAACCTTGCCCGCCAACATGCCTTCTACGGTCCTGTACGGCCTTTCCTCGGGCAAGGCCCCAGGCATATAATTAGACCTTGCCCGCCCCCGCCGCTTCCACCACGCTATCCCGGCCATTCTCACGCACAGGAACCCTGTCTTTTGTGCGCTTTTCGCCTGCCCGCCGCTGCTTTTGACACAAATCCCCGCCTTTTGTGCGCTTTTCACCTGCCCACCGTCGTTTTTGCCACAAATCCCTGTCTTTTGTGCGCTTTCCGTCTGTCCGCCGCTGCTTTTGACACAAATCCCCGTGTTTTGTGCGCTTTTCGCCTGCCCGCTGCTGCTTTTGACACAAATCCCCGTGTTTTGTGCGTTTTCCGTCTGTCCGGAGCTGTTTTTGCCACAAATCCCCGCCTTTTGTGCGTTTTTCGCCTGTCCGCCGCTGCTTTTGACACAAATCCCCGTGTTTTGTGCGCTTTCCGTCTGCCCACCGTCGTTTTTGCCACAAATCCCTGTCTTTTGTGCGCTTTTCGCCTGTCCGGAGCTGCTTTTGACACAAATCCCCGCCTTTTGTGCGCTTTCCGTCTGTCCGCCGCTGCTTTTGACACAAATCCCCGCCTTTTGTGCGTTTTTCGCCTGTCCGCCGCTGCTTTTGACACAAATCCCCGTGTTTTGTGCGCTTTTCGCCTGCCCGCCGCGACTTTTGACACAAATCCCCGCCTTTTGTGCGTTTTCCGTCTGTCCGGAGCTGCTTTTGACACAAATTCTCGTGTTTTGTGCGCTTTTCGCCTGCCCGCCGCTGCTTTTGCCACAAATCCCCGCCTTTTGTGCGTTTTTCGTCTGCCCACCGCCGCTTTTGCCACAAATCCCCGTGTTTTGTGCGCTCTGCCGGTGACGGCCGCCGCGAGGAGAGCCCTGCGGGAGTTGCTCCCCGCAGCGGCGTGCCGTAGCCGCCGAGCCCCGTAATGCGAGGCGGCGGCATCGTCCCCGCTTCAAAGTCACTGAGTCAGTTAGGGTAGCAGCGCGCCAAGTATAAAATGGCTGGGCAATAAGAATAGCAGCTTGCGAAGAATAAAGTTGTTAGTAAGTTAGGGTACCAGCATGCCAAGAATAAAGCTGCTAGGCAGGAGAGGGGAACAACGTGTCAAGGATCTGCAAGTCCAGCCGTAACAATCTGGATATCTGCTTTTTAGTGGCATTGAAGTCGTAATGCATCATCTTAGCGAGCCTTACCTTTTGATCTTTGTTCAAGAGATTCAGCGGCGTGTCGCCAAACTCTCTTTTACTCTCCAAGTTAACTGCGCGGAACAACTCGTTGTCGGTGTAATACACCCTTTCGCAAATCTCAGCTGCTATTGATCTGTGGGCCTCGATGTTCCGGGAGCACTCGTAAAAGTAATTCGAGGCATTACGGTAGAAGGACATTGCCGTCGTAATGTCGCAAAAACTCAGTGGACATACATAGCCGTCGAGCATTTTGAGATACGTTACTTTGTCTGCTCTGCGACTTTTGGTAAGAGTGCGTATCTCTCTAACAGTCAATGAGGTAGCCTCGGATTCGAATCGTCTGACCGCATCGGGGTTGAAGAAGTATTTGTTCGCTCCCCAGGGATATGAAAAAGGGGTGAAATCGGCGTTGACAACGAAGCCATTGCGATTGTCGTATGTGATGACATTGCGGATTTCGTCGGCAGATGACAGATGCCGGAGCTGATATTTTTTGAGACCGGAGAGGTCCATTGTCCGGCCGGTGGAATCAAAGTAGCGCTGAAGAAAATGGATTAGCGTAGTCATGAAACGGACGACCTCGTCCTTTGGACCATAGAGACAAACGTGAATGTGGTTGCTCATGAGTTCGAAGGTGAGGATGCCGATTAGAGGAAAGAGCGCAGCGGCTATGCCAAAGATGCTCATTCCGGCCTTGAAGTCTAGTTCAGAAGTGAAGATGATGGGGTGGTTCTCAGGTGTGGAGATGTGCCAGTAGTCTTGAGGCGAGGTGAAGCTTATCATAGTTTTTTGCACAAAGAAAAGGCTTTTTATCCGTTTTCAAAAGTTATCCCACGCTTATTTGTATAATGTGGCCTGCAGCGCCGTAGGAGAGGTATTCCGGCGCGCACGTTTTCCCGTTTTTTGTGCTTTTTTTGCCGTCCCGCTGCTGCTTTTGACACAAATCTCCGTGTTTTTGTGCGCTTTTCGCCTGTCCGGAGCAACTTTTGACACAAATTCCAGTGTTTTGTGCGCTTTTCGCCTGTTCGGAGCGACTTTTGACACAAATTCCAGTGTTTTGTGCGCTTTCCGCTAGCCCGACGCTGCTTTTGACACAAATCCTTGTGTTTTGTGCGCTTTTCGCTCCCCGCCGCCGCTCGCCGCCGCTCCCCGCCGCCCGGGCGCCTACCGCCAGAAGCCGAGGAGCTTGTCGGGGGTGAGGCCGGGGGAGAGGCGGACGAACACCACGCCGTGAGGGGCGACCTCGGTCTCCCAGCGCTCTTTGCGCTCCACGGTGCCAAGGTCCTTCTGCCGCCAGATGTCGCGGACGGTCTGCGTGGCCATAAGCCCGAGCGAATGCGGCACGAATCCGATCATCTTAGGCTTATCCGAAAGATTAAACATAGCCACCGCCAGCGAGCCGTCCTCAAGAGGCTTGACATAGGTAGCGTAAGTGTCGTCGCCATACTGCTTCACACCCTGCACACCCAGCGGATCCTGGTTCACGTCAATCACCTCGCTGTTGCACAGCAGACTCACGGTAAAGTCGTCCATATCCGCCATATCGCAACCTATCAGCAGCGGCGAAGCCAGTATAGACCAAAGAGTTATGTGCGTGTACTGCTCGTCGGGAGTAAGCCCCGTCCAGTGAGTCTTGGGCCCCCAGCCAACCTTTCCCACCACCAACATATCGGCATCGGGCCAATTGCCGGGCCCCTTGAATCCGGCCCAGCGGTCCTGCCCTCCGAATCCGATCTTGAAGATGCTGTCCCAATTGTCACGGATGTCGCCGGTAGAACGCCAGCACTCGGCATACTCCCGCAGATAAGGCCCCAGCACCACTTTGGACGAATTGGAGATGGAATACACGATGTCGCGCCCCGTGGCGAGCAGAGCGCTGCGCATATCCTTCAGCCACCAGATATCGTTGTTGTTCCAGTCGTACTTCAGATAATCCACGCCCCAGTCGGCCCACTGGCGCGCATCGGCGGCAGCAAACGAATACTCGCCGAAGAACCACACCGAGTCGCGCTTCATGCGGCTCCGGTCCACCTTGTACACGCTGTCCACGATGCCCGCCTCTACCCACGGATACACTCCCTCTGGATTGGGCGCCGAGCTCCCGATATGCCCCGCGTATGTGCCGCACCAAGGCCCAGAATAGATGCCCAGCTTGAGTCCCTCGGAGTGGAGGAAGTCGGCCAACTCCTTGATGGAAGGGAACTTGGAGTTGGGCTGGATGGCATTGTACTTGCCACCCCGCAGCCCCTGCCAGCCGTCGTCGATATTGATGTAGCTCCAGCCATAGTCGGCCAGGCCCTTCTCCAGCATGGCGCGCGCCGAGCTCATCACCTTTTCCTGGCTGACGCTGTTGCCCCAGCAGTTCCATGAGTTCCATCCCATAGGGGGAGTGAGGGCGATGCGCTGCCCGATGACGATGCGCAGTTCACGCTCGCAGCTGCCCGCGGCATTGCTGGCACGCAGCTTCACCCGGTAAGTGCCCGCCTTGCGTGCGCGCCCGGTGATGATGCCCTTGGAGGCGTCCAGCTTGAGGCCGCGCGGCAATCCTTTGGCCTCGAAGTGGATGGGACGCACTCCGGTGGTGGGGATACGGAAGATGAAGTCGGCCTTGGGGCGGGCTCCGTACACCTTGGGCCCGTTGATACGGGGCGAGTCGGGAGCCGGGGGAGTGAGTATTTCCTGAGAGTGAGCCGGAAGCTGGGCAAAGGCCGCAAAAGCAGCGACGATCAAGATGAAAAAACGGTTCATATTAATTCATTCGAACAAACTACCACAAATATAATAAAATATTAGTATATTTGTACGTTTATTCCCACTTGGAATTCAGGGCCCACGGCGCCTCTCTCGGACGGGAGAAGGACCGACAAGAGACGGCAAATTCTCTAAGGGCTTACTGCTCACCGGGTTCAGTTTTTAACCGAGCCCCGGACAGGGGGAGATATACCCAAAATCCAATGAAAATACTCGTCACCGGAGCTGCCGGATTCATAGGAGCCAACCTTGTGCTCCGCCTGCTCGAGAGCGCAGAACCGCTGCAAATAGTCAACATCGACAATCTCAACGACTACTACGACCCGTCGCTGAAAGAGTACAGGCTCGGCCTGATCGAAGCCAAGGCTGCGGCGCACCCCGAGCACAAATACACATTCGTCAAAGGGGACCTCTCCGACAGGGCGCTCATCAACAAGATATTCGAAGAATTCCAGCCCGACATCGTGGTCAACCTCGCCGCACAGGCGGGTGTGCGCTACAGCATCGAGAACCCCGACGCATACATTCAGAGCAACATGATAGGCTTCTACAATATCCTGGAGGCCTGCCGGCACCATCCGGTCAAGCATCTGGTGTATGCCAGCAGCAGCTCGGTGTACGGCGGCAACAAGAAGATCCCGTTCAGCACCGACGACCGCGTGGATAACCCCGTGAGCCTGTACGCCGCCACCAAAAAGAGCAACGAGCTCTTCGCCCATTGCTACAGCAAGCTCTACGGCATCCCCACCACGGGCCTGCGTTTCTTCACGGTGTACGGCCCCGCCGGCCGTCCCGACATGGCCTACTTCGGTTTCACCAACAAGCTCCTCAAGGGGCAGACCATCCAGATATTCAACTACGGCAACTGCCGCCGCGACTTTACATACGTCGATGACATCGTAGAAGGCATCGTGCGCGTGATGTTCAAAGTGCCCGCCGCGGATGAGAATGGTGTGCCTTATGCCATCTACAATATCGGCGGCGGCCAGCCCGAGAACCTGCTGGACTTCGTGACCATTCTCCAGGAAGAGCTGGTGCGTGCCGGCGTGCTCCCGGACGATTTTGACTTCGAGGCGCACAAGGAGCTCGTGCCCATGCAGGCTGGCGACGTGCCCACCACCTACGCCGACGCTTCCGCCCTGGAGCGTGACTTCGGCTTCACCCCCCGCATCACCCTCCGCGAGGGCCT
>CADBAY010000024.1 GCA_902792815.1 uncultured Bacteroidia bacterium | reverse complement strand
CCGCATACCTATGTTCCTGACCTACCGTAAAGGATTGGAACTGAACGGGCAGAACCCCGTGTACCTGTACGGATACGGCGGATTCGACATCTCCCTGCCACCGGGATTCTCCGCAACACGCGTCCCCTTCCTCGAGAGGGGCGGCATATATGCACAGGTGAACCTCCGCGGTGGCGGCGAGTACGGCGAGGCCTGGCACCTGGCGGGCACCAAGATGAACAAGCAGAATGTGTTCGACGACTTCATTGCCGCGGCCGAATGGCTGATTGAGCAGGGATATACAAGTCCCTCGCACCTGGCCATAGTGGGCGGATCC
Source organism: uncultured Bacteroidia bacterium (assembly GCA_902792815.1). Taxonomy (GTDB): domain Bacteria; phylum Bacteroidota; class Bacteroidia; order Bacteroidales; family UBA932; genus Cryptobacteroides. The sequence continues at coordinate 52,880 of CADBAY010000024.1, read as the reverse complement.
AACGGCGGACTGCTGGTGGGCGCCTGCATGACGCAACGTCCTGAACTGTATGCCGTTGCCATTCCGCAGGTGGGCGTAATGGATATGCTCCGCTACCACAAGTTCACAATTGGCTGGAACTGGGCTCCCGACTACGGCACCAGCGAAGAGAGCAAGGAGATGTTCGAGTATCTGCTCGGATACTCTCCCCTGCACAACCTCAAACCCGGCGTGTCATATCCTGCCACCCTGGTCACTACGGCCGACCATGACGACCGCGTGGTCCCCGCGCATTCGTTCAAGTTCGCCGCCACTCTCCAGGAGTGCAACGCAGGACCTGCTCCTGCCCTCATCCGCATCGATTCCAAGGCCGGCCACGGCGGCGGCAAGCCCATGGCCAAAGTACTTGAAGAGCAGGCAGATATCTACTCGTTCATCATGTACAACCTGAAAATGAGCTACTGATTTCTGCACATAGGATGATGAAAAAAACGGTTCTCTACATAAGCGCCATCGCCCTGGCCTGCGCCTGCTCAATCGAACCGGCGGCCGTTTCCGGGCCCGTTTTCAGTGCTGCCATAGAGCAAGAAGGCAAGACATATGTCGACGCTCAGTTCCACCTGTGCTGGCACGCCGGCGACAGGGTAAGCATATTCGACTCCGCCGGCTCAAACGCAGAATACAGCTTCGCCGGAACGGATGGAGACGTGTCCGGAAGGCTTGAACGCCTGTCGGACGGCTCCGCCGGCGATGGCCCCTACACCGCCGTCTATCCTCATTCCGAGGCCAATTCCGTAAACTTCGACGGCAGCGTCGCAGCCACGCTGCAGCCTGTCCAGAGCTATGCCTCCGGCTCCTTCGGCCCCGGCGCGGGCCTCATGGCGGCACGTTCCGAAACGTCTTCTCTGGGCTTCAGGAATACCTGCGGCGCCCTGGTGTTCAGGTTTTACGGATCAGCCGGAGCCGTCAGTTCCGTCACTCTCGAGGGTAACGGAGGCGAGCTGCTTGCAGGAGAGGCCCAGATCCGCTGGGCCGACGGCCTGCCCTCCGTACAGATCCTGTCCGGCGGATCCAGGTCTGTCAGGCTGGATTGCAATCCTCCGGTGAGCCCGGGGGCCACCGCAGACAAAGCCGCGGAATTCTGGTTCGCACTGCCGCCCATGACCTTCGAAAAAGGATTCACTGTGACAGTTGCTTCCTCCGACGGTGGCAGCTGCGTATTTTCCAGCGCCAAGCCCCTGACCGTCAAAAGGAGCAGCATCAAGCGCATGGAGGCCCTGGAGGTCGACTTTACGCCACCTACTGCGGCAGTCGAAGGGCAGACGCTTCCCCACTGGCAGCCCGGATACCTTGACATCCACGGTATCAACGGCGGACGGGGCGAGGCGTTCTATTACATCTTCCCTGACGGCACCACCATGCTGGTAGATGCTGCAGGAGGCCCCCAGAGCGAGTACGGATACGACTCCGGCATTGCCTCAAAACCCAGCGTGGCGATAAGCTGCGGGCAAGTGATAGTCAACTACATACGCCATTTCGCCCCGGTTGTCGCCGGCGGCCGGCTCGACTACTTCATGGCCTCGCACTACCACGGTGACCACATCGGTGCCTGGAGGGACAAGTATTCCAAATTCCACTGGCAGCCGGTCAACAGCAGCGGCACTCCGGTGGGCACGGTCAACCTTGCCGCCGGCGGTTTCGTGGTCAACGGCCTTCCCGACGTGGGCATGTCAATCCCCATCGACAAAGTCATCGACAGAGGCGACTGGGGCGACCGCCCTTCCGGCGACTACCTCGACGAGAACAGCCAGAAATTGTACCTCAACTACACCAATTTCCTGGCATGGAGCGCCGCCAACCACGGAACAGTGCGTGAGAAACTGGCCATAGGGCATACCGACCAGATCGTACTAAAGCACTCACCATCAAAGTATTCCGGGTTCAGCGTGCGCGGCATTGCCGCCGGAGGCGACATCTGGACAGGCTCCGGCACTGGGGTGAACACCTCCTACGTACCTTCTACTGCCCAATGCCTTGCAAACATCGACGAGTGGGCCATCAACGAGAACATCTACTCATGCGTTTTCCACCTCAGCTACGGCAAGTTCGACTGGTTCTCGGGAGGCGACATCCAGTTCACCGGCAAGAGCACCTATTCCTGGAAAGACATAGAACTGCCCATCTCCAAGGTCATGAAGAAGGTGGAAGCCATGAAGGCCAGCCACCACAGCACAAAGAACACCAACAGCACCGAACTCCTTGGAGTGCTGAAGCCGGATGTCTACGTGGCCGGCGTATGGCAGGACGTCCAGCCCAACCCCGCCACGATCAAGCGGGTGCTTGCCGCCAGCCCGTCCGTCAAGATTTTCACCACCAACCTGGCGCAGAGCAATGTGGAAACCCTGACCGGCGAGGGAGTGAACGTAGGCAAATTCTCCGCAACCCGGGGGCATGTAGTGCTGCGCATACTGCCCGGAGGCGAAGCATTCTATGTGTATGTGCTGGACGACTCCGACCTGGAGTACAGGGTTAAGGCAATATTCGGCCCCTACTTGTGCAAGTAGTCCGCGAAGGCAAAACGCAACTTCCTGAGCGCCTGAGAGATACGATACTCGACAGTCTTCACCGACACTTTGCTCTCGGCAGCTATCTGACTGTATTTGAGTCCCTCGGAACGGCTCTTGCGGAAGGCCTCCCGCTGCTCGGGCGGCAGAGCCTCGAGCGCATCGGACAGAAGTGAACTAAGTTCGCGCACGGAAGTCTGGTCCTCAATGCTGACAGCATCGATAACGGACTGACGCACAGAGGAATGGTAGCGTTTGTCGACGACTGAATGCTCCAGACAGTTCAGGCAACGGTTCCGCACGGCAGCATGCAGGTAGGGACCTGTTTCTCCCTTGATAACGATGTTTCCCGAATTGGTCCACAACGAAGACATTACATCCTGGACCACGTCTTCGGCATCTTCCCGGGGCAGATAGTGACAAGCATAGGCAAGCAGCGTCGGATACCACCTGCGGAACAGCCTGTCAAAGGCTCCGCGGTCTCCGTTGCGTATCTGCAGGATGAGTTGCTTGTCTTCGGTCATAGTTCTGTGGTCTTCGTCACAAATATAATAAAAAATATTTAGGGAATAATCCCGCTTGGCTGTCTATATAGTATGTTAAGCGAAAAAGAAATCGAGGCCTTGCTGCCCGAATATGCAAGCGGGAACGTCTCTGCCGACCAGGGCAGGCAAATCGACGAGTGGATTTGCCAAAGTTCCGCCAATCGCATCAAAGCTCAGCAATATATGCGCCTGGAGCACCTCGGTTCCAGGATGGAAGCAATCGACAGTGCCGACACCGAGAATGCCCTGAAAAGGCTCCATGCCGGATTCCTTCGCGACAACGGCCGTAAAACCCTGCGCTTTGCCACTGTGTTTGCCGCCGTCTGCAGTATTCCACTGCTGATTGTTTCGGTCTGGATGGCGATCCAGCTGTCCAGCGGTCGCGGGGCGTCCCAGGTGGAACTCCGCTCCACCACCGGCATGACCGCCCAAACCACACTTCCGGACGGTAGCCGAGTGTGGCTCAATTCCAACTCCACTCTCAGCTATCCTTCGCGCTTCGGCCGCACCAGGGAGGTCACCCTCGAAGGCGAGGGGTATTTCGAGGTAGCAAAAGACCCCGAACGCAAATTCTTCGTGCACGCAGGGTCAGCCAAGGTGGAAGTTACCGGCACAGAGTTCGATGTCGAGGCCTATTCGGACAAGTATTCGGAGGTGCGGACAACCCTGCTTTCCGGCTCTGTCATCCTCCATGTCCCGGCCCCGGGCGGCCGCGAACGCACCGTGGCGATGTCCCCGGGACAGCAGTGCACCTTCAGCGCCGAGACCGGCCGGCTCACCCGCCGCCAGGCCGACGGAGCCGGGGTAACCGCCTGGAAAGACGGCAAGACAGTACTGGACAACACCAGCCTCGAGGAGGCTCTCAGGGCCATAGGCAACCGCTTCAACGTAGAGTTCCTCGTGCGCAACGAGTCTCTTCTGGACAACCGCTACACAGGAACCTTCAGCGGCCAGACACTGGAAGTGGTGCTCGAACACTTCAAGCGGACCACCAACATCCACTTCGATTCAGATTTCAAGGGTACGGACTCCGAAAATGTTTCGGGCCGTCAAGTCATAATCGTATACTAATAACACTATGGGAAGAATCCACAAAATTCCGACGGGAATTGCACTCGCGACGCTTCTCCTTGCAGCCACCCTGCAACTGGGAGCGCAGACGCGCAGGATCTCCGTCAACGCCGACAGCCAGACCGTGTCGGCCGTGCTCAAGACAATCGAGCAACAAAGCGGATACACATTCTTCTACAATGACGCCGCGTTCGACAAGTCAAGGCGCGTTACCATCAACGCCCGCGACAAAGACGTCCTGGCCATCCTGGAAGAAGTGTTCCGCGGAACCGACGTACGAGCCTCCATCATAGAGGGCAACATCGTACTCAGCAACATAGGGACCACGCCTCAGGCAGGGCAGCCGCAGGGCAAGCCTCAAGTGACGGGCCGCGTGCTGGATCCCGAAGGCGAGCCCCTTCCGGGAGCCTCGGTATTCATCAAGGGCACGAATACAGGCACGGTAACCGACAACTCCGGCAACTTTACCATTCCCGCCAGGGAAGGCGACGTGCTGGTGGCCTCGTTCCTGGGCTTCTCGGACCAGGAATTCACCGTGGGCAAGAAGAACCAGTACACCGTCAACCTCCAGACCGACTCCGAATTCCTGGACGACGTGGTGGTGGTCGGCTACGGCACCCAGAAGAAGGTCAACCTGACCGGAGCGGTGGGCGCCATTTCATCTGAAATCCTTGACAACAAGCCCATTACGCAGGCATCTACCGCACTGCAGGGCAGCATCCCCGGAGTCACCGTCACCACCAACGGCGGCGGTCCCGGCGCCGACACGGGCAACATCCGCATCCGCGGTATCGGCACCTTCGGCGGCAGCAGTGCGGCCCCGCTGGTGCTCATTGACGGCATCGAGGGAAGCATCAACTCGGTGGACGCTACGCAGATAGACAAAATCTCCGTGCTCAAGGATGCGGCCTCCTCGGCAATCTACGGCTCCCGTGCAGCCAACGGCGTCATCCTCATCACCACCAAGCGCGCCGAGAAAGGCAAGTCCAGCGTTAGCTACCGCGGTTACGTGGGCTGGCAGACACCTACCACCACGCCCGACACCGTGGGCCCCATCGACTACATGATACTCAACCGCGAGGCCACCGAGAACGATGGCGGAACTTCCATCTACACCGACGAGTACATAAGCAACTACCTCAAGAACAACTGGCTGGATCCCGACAACTACCCCATCGTCAACTGGAAGCAGCACGCCCTGAACGGCAGCGGCCTGATGCATCAGCACAACCTGAGCCTGAGCGCCACTTCCGGCAAGATACGCACCCTCACCAGCCTCGGCTACCTCGACCAGAGGGGCATTGTCAAGAGCGCCGACTTCAAGCGCTACAACTTCCGCAACAACATGAACGTGGAAATCAACGACAAGGTCGGCATGCGCTTCGACCTGTCCGGAAGTTACGGCCTGCGGCACTATCACCCCAACCAGAGCGGCTTCTTCAACATGATGAACGCACGCGACCCTCTGTTCCTGGCAGAATGGTCTAACGGCACCTACGCCCCGTTCACCGGCGGTACGGTCAACCCCCTGCCCATGATGGACCTGGGCGTGGGCGGACAGGTAACCAGCGAGACCTTCCGCCTGGCCGGAGCATTGGCCCTGAGCTACAAGCCCTGGAAATGGCTCACCCTTGAAGGCACCCTCGCCCCCCGCATCACCCAGAGCGAGACACATACCTTCCATGACCTTGTCACCTATTATTCAGATGCTTACGGAACCGTATCCCCCATCAAGAACCGGGAATACAACTCCCTGCGCGAGAGCATCAGCCGCACCATTTACGGCAACTATCTCTTTACCGCCAAGGCACACCACAACTTTGCCATGGCACACGATGTGACGCTGCTTGCCGGCGCTTCCTACGAAGACATGGACAACCGCACCCTGGGAGCCTACAGGCGTGATTTCCAGTATCCCCAGTACCACACTATCAATGCCGGCGCCGACAACGAACTCAAGGAGAACAGCGGAGCCGAATACCAGTGGGCGCTGGCCTCCTTCTTCGGCAGGCTGAACTACAACTACAAGGAGCGCTACCTCTTCGAGGCCAATATCCGCTTCGACGGTTCCTCCCGCTTTGCCAAGGGGCACAGGTGGGGCATCTTCCCCTCCGCATCCGCCGCATGGCGAATCACCGAGGAGCCCTGGATGCAGGGCATACGGAACAACGTCAACGAACTCAAGATCCGCGCCTCCTACGGCCAGCTGGGAAACCAGAACCTCGGAGATGACTATTACCCTACAATCCAGAGGCTTACGATCTCCAGCATTTCGGCCAACGACATAATCTACCCCATCGTGGGCCTCAACAACCTAGCCAACGAAGAGATTACCTGGGAGACCTCCGAGATGTACGATGTGGGTATCGACGGAACGTTCTTCGACAAACTCACCCTCACCGCCGACTGGTACTACAAGACCACATACGGCATCCTGATGGAACTTGACATTCCCGCCAGCATAGGCCTCAACGCTCCCTTCCAGAACGCCGGCATCGTACGCAACGTGGGATGGGAGCTCGGGATAGGCTACCACGACCGCAAGGGCGACTGGAGCTGGGGCGTGGACGCCAACCTCAGCGACGTAGTCAACCAGATCATAGACATGAAGGGCACCGCATCCGGAGACCTGCTGCGCAACGAAGAGGGCTACGCCATCAAATCTATCTACGGTCTGAAGTGCATAGGCATGGCCCGCAGCCAGGAAGAGGCCGACCAGGTCAACGCCACCTGCCCGCAGTACGGCATGGAGACCAAACCCGGCGACCTTATCTATGAAGACGTGGCCGGCGACTTCAAGGTGGACGAAAACGGGGAATACATCCTCGACGCCAAGGGCAACAAGATTCCCGCCCCTGACGGCAAGATCGACGACCAGGACCGCCAGATCATCGGCAGCACCATCCCCCGCTACACCTTCGGAACCACTCTGAGCATAGGCTGGAAGGGCTTCAACCTCAGCGCCCAGTTCCAGGGAGTGGGCAAGCTCAACGCCTACCTCAACGGCTACTACACCCAGCCCTGCGTACAGGGCGGTACCTTCCGCACCGAGCACCTGGACCGCTGGACTCCCGATACCCCCGACGGGCACTTCCCCCGCCTGAGCTACGCCAGCGAGCTGAGCAAGAAGAATTCAAGCTTCTGGATGGCGGACGCCGCGTACTGCCGCCTCAAGAACCTGCAGTTCAGCTACACCTTCCCCAAGAAGTTGATGAAGAAAGCCAAGATCAGCAACCTGACGCTCTTCGCCAACGCCACCAACCTCTTCACCCTCACCAAATACTGGCAGGGTTACGACCCGGAGAACATGTTCACCACCAGCGGCGACGGCGTACAGGCCGGAGCTACTGCCACGAACTACCCTCTGGTATCTACCTATACATTCGGAGTGGACATTAAATTCTAAGCGTCATGAAAAAGTACATCATATTGATTCTTGCATCGGTACTTGCGCTTGCATCCTGCGAAAAAGCCCTGGAGCGCTACCCGCTCAACGGTCCGTCCACCGGAACCTTCCCCGCAAGCGAGGAGGAAGCCCTGGCCGGAGTCCTGGTAAGCTATAAGAACCTTGCAAACTCGGTTAGCCAGTACAGTCCGTATCCCTGGCGTTTCGTGGACAACCTCACCGACATAGGAACCACCCGTATCGGCCTGAGCAGCTGGAACCTGCTCGTGACCTCCACGGCCACGCAGACCACCAGCGCCGCAACCATCATGTACACCAGGATTTACAAGACGGCCGGCCGTATCCATCTGGTGCTCGACAACCTGGACAACATCAAGGACAAGATGTCGGAAGAGACTTACATGCAGTTCAAGGCGGAACTGCTGAGCCTCAGGGCCCTGGTTTACGACATGGGCTGCCAGTTCTACGGCGACATTCCCTTCATCGACCACTGCCTCACCTTGTCCGACTACGAATACCCGCGCACGCCCAAGGAGCAGGTCATAGACCGCATCCTCAACGACATGGACGACGACCTGCTGAACTATCTCCCGGTGCGCTGGGACAAGAACACATGGGGCACCGCCCGCCTGGGCAGGGCTGCCGCCTATACCCTCAAGGCACGCATCTGCCTTAACTGGGGACGTTTCGAGGAGGCGGCAAAATACTCCCGCATAGCCATGGAACTCGCCGAGGGCGTGTACAAGCTGGAGCCCCTGGACTGCACCTACTATCCCAATGCAGCCACGGAGGGAGAGCCTTCCGCCGCCAATCTGCACGGCTATGAAGGCGAGAAGAGCGACGAGTGGATGTGGGGCATACAGTTCAACAAACTGGCCGCATCCAACACTCACGCAATGGTTTACACCTACTCCTCCCGAGTCCATAACGGCGCTGCCGGATGCGGTCCTTCCCAGGCCCTGATGGACACCTTCCAGTGTACCGACGGCAAGTCCATAACCGAGTCGCCCCTCTACAACTGGCAGGATCCATGGAACCATCGCGATCCCCGTCTGGACCTGTACTGCCTGCGCTCAGACACCCGCTACAACGGAGTTGAATACAGCACCGACCCCTCCAAGAAGCAGGTGCGCGACTACAACACCGGAGCCATGGTCAACAACAACGACGTCTATGCCCAACGGCACCAAGGGCCCCGGCGGCTACCTGTGGCGCAAATTCGGCGATCCGGCCTACTACGGTGCCACCCTCACCAACACCTATGAGGACGACCTGGACGTGTGCATAATGCGTTACGCCGAGCTGCTGCTCATCGACGCCGAAGCCAATATCGAGTGGGACGGCGGCGACCTCAAACGCGCACAGAACGACATCAATCAGGTGCGTCAGAGGGTAAAGATGCCGAAGATTACTACCCTGGACCGCGCCGAACTCCGCAGCGCCCTGCGTTACGAGCGCACCGTTGAACTGTGCGACGAGGGCTTCCGCTGGTTCGACATACGCCGCTGGAAAATGTCCGACGGCCGCGCACTTGCGGAAAAGGTCATGAACGGTCCCCAGTACGCTCCCGGCTTCAAGGACATCATTTCCAACGCAAAGCCTACAATTGACGAGAACTGGACGGTCAGCTACAACACTTCCGACACCTGGGACGGCAAGGCTTTCAACCTCCGCACCCTCATCAATCTGTACTATCAGCCCGGCAAAGACGAGCTCTGGCCGCTTCCCGACAGGGAAATCCGCACCAACGCCGCCATCGGCCAGGAGAACCAGAACCCCGGTTATTAATCTACTGAAGTATGAAAAGACATATCATATTTATTGCTGCTGCAGCCATGCTGATTGCCGGCTGCAAAGATTACAGCTACGAGACATGGACTCCCGACCAGACTCTCAACCGCACCGGCGAGGTGAGCCTGCTTGCCACCTTCGAGAACCTGCAGACCAAGGTGTTCATGGACGACAAGGGCCATGGCACATGGGAAGCATCCGACGAGATTGCCGTGGCATGCACCGACGGAAGCCTGGTGACGTTCAAACTGGACGGCACAGGCGACACCAAGAGAGCCGTTTTCAGCGGCTCCATCCCCGCCGGCAAGCAGCTTGGAGACATAGCCGTGTATCCGGCTGCCGCCGCAGTGAGCCTGTCGGGCTCCGACCTTACCCTCAAGCTTGATGAATCCATCGCGGCCGCAGTATCTTCCACTTACCCCGGCGTGCTCGTGGGCTCAATAGGCGACACTTGGGAAGTTAACTTCAAGCAGGCTGTGGGCTTCCTCAACCTGGCCATGGACAACTTCCCCGCCGAGGCCACCAAAATAGTGCTTTCCAGCCCCGAGGGAGCCTTGAGCGGAACCTTCAAGGCTCCGGTGAGCCGCATACTCGAAGAGGGTCTCAAGCCTTCCGACGCCGTGTCCGGCAGCGACCTTACCCTCACCGTCAAAGGCGCGGGCAAGACCCTCTACGCTCTCGTGCCGGTGCCTGTGGCCGATTATGAGTCCATAAAAGCCTCCATGTTTGACACGAAAGGCGCCGCGGTAATCGAACAAGTGCTCAGCGACTACACCACCGGAATATCCAGGGCAGAGCTTCACGCAATGAACGTTGCATGCGCCGAAGTGGCCGCTCCGCCGTGCCGCATCAACATCGGAGGCGAGCGCACCGTAATGGAAGCGTCGGCCCCCGGCGTTTTCGAAGGCGAATTCGAGATTCCCGCCACCACCAGCTTCACAGTAGAATTCGACGGCGTACCCTATGGTTTCGCCACCAGTTCAGGAGCAGGCGGCCTGGGCACCATTTCCTCCGAGGCCTCAGCCCTTCCGGTTGCCAAAATCAAGAATGCCGGCAAGAGCAAGCGCATATACTATGTCAAAAGGGCCATCGGTACCATGGTACAGACTGATGTGAACAACAATCCGTTCACCGTCGACCTGGAGAGTCCCGGCAAGATGCATGTCCGCTTCGACAATTCCGATTCCGCCTCTCCCAAATACAGCATCTACCTGGTCACGGAGCCTGATCCGGCAGTCATCTTCCACGAGGACTTCGACCTCTGCACCATGGGTGGCGACTACATTGCTCCCGCCGACGGCAACGGGCAGAAGGCGGACACCTACGACGGTTATCTTCCCTCCAGCGGCACAGTCACCCAGAATAACGGTGCATTTACTTTCGACTACCCTGTCGACGTGTCCACGGCACCCGAAGCCAAGCCTGAATACATGCAGGCCTATGGTTTCCAGGACTGGGTGTTCGAGTATGCGGCCGAGCGCCCGGGCGGACTGCAGCTCTGCGCCGGAGCCATCGCCGGAGCCATGACTACCCCTGCGTTCAGCAGCATAGAGGGAAGTGCCGACGCGGTCATCGAAATTGAAATCGCACGTTTCTCGACGTCTTCCACCGACCCGGTATTCGTCATACTCGAGAATGGCGGAAGCTTCACTTCCGGCACTATAACCCGCGATGCCTATGTCGCAGCCAGCCAGGCCGGAACGTCCTTCCCCGAAGCCACTTCAGCACTGGGCAGTTTCGAGGATGGCGGCACTACACTGAGGCTCGAGGACAACGACTACTTCCCCCATTCCTGGAACAACGCCGACATCGACAAGCCCATTTCGCACATAAGGCTTGAAGCCAGCGGCCTTACAAGTGCAACCAAGCTCAAGATCGACTGTCCCAAGGGTGCCAAGAACGCCCCGCGTATTTTCGTGTTCGACATCAAGGTTACCAAGAAATGATAAAGCTGTTGGTTTCCGTTCTGGCTTCAGCCGTTGTCGCAGGTACCCCACTGCCCCCGTGGCAGGAGGGGTATCTCGACATTCATGCCATCAATTCTGGCCGCGGAGAGTGCACCTTTTTCGTGTTGCCCGACGGCACCACCATGCTGGTAGACGCCGGAGAATGGATTAACTGGAGATCAAAAAGATACCCCAGCGTGCCGCCTAAGCCATCGGCCGATGTACGGCCCTGCGAGGTCTATGCCCGATATATCCGGCATTTCATGCCCCGCAAGGCCAAGGGCGCCCTGGACTATGCCCTCATAACCCATTATCACATGGACCATTTCGGCACGGAAGAAGAGGGCATGGAAGTCGAGCCGGAGGGAGGCTATGTGCTCACCGGCATTGCGGCCCTGCAGAAGGAGATTCCAATCCGCACGCTGATAGACCGCTCATATCCTGAATACGAGAGCATCTGGCTGCCGTCCAGCTCGCACAGCACATTCTATCCCAAGTTCGTGCGCTACGCCACCGCCCACGACGGCATGAAGGCCGAGAGCATGAAGGTCGGGGACACAGGACAGATGCGCCTCCGCCACCGGCCCTGCCGCTACAGGAATTTCAAGATCACCAACTACGCCGCCAGCGGAATCGTGTGGGACGGCACCAAGAAGGTCAACGTGTACGAGGGCAAAGACATGAAAGAAAACGGCGCTTCGTGCTGTTTCCTGCTGAGCTACGGAGACTTTGACTACTACACCGGAGGCGACGCCGGCGGCAACGGCGCCGTGGCTTACCCGGTGGCCAGGGCGATAGGCCGGCCCATCGAGGCCATGAAGGCCGACCACCACTTCTCCTACCACTGCATGAAAGACGAGACCATGAGCATCTACCGGCCTCAGGTGGTCGTGACGCAGGTATTCTCGGTTAGGGAAATCCAGCCCGACGTAGAGACTCTCACCCACCTGTTGCTGGACAATCCGATGGGCCTGGACACAAAATACTACTTTACCAACCTCGGAGAAGAACAGCGAAACCTGCACAAAGACATCTACGACAAGGCCTCCGGCATGAACGGACATGTGGTGATAAGGGTGATGCCCGGCGGAGAAGAATTTTTTGTATATTTGTTGGATGACACTAATTTCGAATACAATATAATTCAAGTTGACGGACCTTTCAAATGCAAATAAGAAAGCTATATTCATTGGTTTTGGCCGCACTGGCTCTCGCATCCTGCGGCCAGAAGCCTGACCAGGGCGGAGAGACTCCCAAGCCCTCGTCAAAGGCACCGGACGAGGCCGCAGTCGGCGATGCCCTGCCCGCCTGGCAGGAAGGCTGGCTGGACATCCACGCCATCAGCACCGGCCGCGGCGAGTGCACCTTCTTCATGATGCCCGACGGCACCTCCATGATAATCGACGCCGGCGAGGTGGTGACTTCCACCACGTCCCCCGTATCAGTTACCCAAAGGCCCAACAGCAACACCAGGGCGTATTTCACGCAGTCGCGCTACATGAAGCACTTCCTGGAGGCCACGGGACGCAATTATCTGGACTATGCCGTAATGAGCCATTTCCACATCGACCATTTCGGCACGCCCAAGGGCAAGGGCTTCATTGTGAGTTCCGAGGGCTATACCCAGACTGGCATGATGGCCCTGTACACTACCTTGCCGTACAAGAAGCTGATCGACCGCGCCTGGAGCGCCGACGACCCGGAATATGAGTTTGTCAAGACCAGCGCAACCAGCTACAGCGCCAGCATGCACGGGGACTACACCAACTTCGTCAAGTATGCCACCTCCAAGAAGGGACTCGTGATGGAACGTTTCGAGGCAGGCACCGACAAGCAGATCACCCTCTGCTACAATGCCGCCAAGTACCCTTCTTTCAAGATATTCAATTACGGAGTCAACGGCGAATACTGGAATGGCAGCGCCATTGTTGACGCCTACGGCAGCAGCGTCCCCTACGAAAACGGCGCCTGCTGCATCAGCCTCATCAGCTACGGCAAGTTCGACTACTACACTGCCGGCGACGCCGGCGGCAACACCAAGATGGCCGTACCCGTGGCAAAAGTGATAGGAAGGCCGATAGAGGCAATGAAGGCCGACCATCATATGTCGGTAAACTGCCTGCCGCAGGCCCAGATGGGCATACTCAAGCCCAAGGTGATAGTCACGCAGAGCTTTGCCCGCCGCACCGACCAGCCCATGCTCGAGACCATCAAGGCCCTGCTGGACGGCTCTTACTACGATACCGGAGTATCGCTTTACTTTACCGGTGTCGACGATGTCATAACCACGCCAAACAAAGACCTTTACGATCACTGCCATGTCAACGGCCACGTGGCCATCCGCGTAGCCCCGGGCGGTGAACGCTTCTGGGTTTTCCAGCTCGACGACACCAACAATCTCTATAAAATAAAATCGGTCGAAGGACCTTTTGAATGCGAATGAAAGAGTACATAGCGCCTGCCGTCGAAGCCGTACAGCAGCTTCCCCTCTCTCTTCTGTGCCAGTCGGACACGGAAGACATGACATGGCGTGAAGGTGAATGGGAATAATTAATAATCACATATATCATGGACAAACTAAAATTGGCTTACAACCCTCCGCAGGTTTACGCGGAACCTTTTGACTGTGCCCTGGGCCTTTGCCAGGCCAGCGGCGGCGAATTCCAGGATCCCACAACGGTTGACGACCTCACTTGGGGCGACTAGTGTTTAACATCTAAAATCAATGACAATGAAACAGTTAGTTAAAACCATACTGGTCGCAGCGGCCGCTCTTGCCGCCTTCGCATGTACCAAGGAAGTCCGCACCGAGACTCCTGCCGCCACCCCCGGAACCATCCGCTTCACCGCCACCCTTGACCAGCCCACCAAGGCTACACTCGACGCCTACAAGGTTTGCTGGGAAGAGGGCGACGTCATCGCAGTTTACAACGGCTCGGCATGGGCCAACTCAACCGCAATCACCGAGGCCGACATCGAGGATGACGGACGCACCGCTTCATTTACCGTAACTATCGGCGAGGCAAGCTCTTACACCCTGGTCTATCCGGCTTCGGCCGTTTCCTCCGCCGCCCTTCCCGAGGGCGCTGCCGCAGGCTCCGTAATGCTCACCCTGCCCTCCGAGCAAGTGATTCCGTCCGGCGGAACCGTCGACCCTGCTGCACTTGTGCAGATAGGCACCAGCACCGAGCCCACCAAGGTAACGTTCAAGAATGCCGTTTCGCTCGTGGAGTTCAAGGCACCCGAGAGCGGCATCACCTCCGTATATCTTGAGGGCTTCACTCCCGACGGAGCAGCCATCAGGATGTCCGGTGACGCAGCAGTCGCCGCCGAGCCCGGCGCAGCCTCCGGAACCGATCCTGTCATGAGCGTGAGCGGCTCCTTCACCGCCGGCCAGAACTATTTTGCCGCGGTATGGCCCCAGGCAGCTGTAGGAACTATCCGTTTCTGCTTCTCCAAGGGCTCGCAGAAGGCTCTCCGCACCGGTAATTCTGCAGCAGGCTTCGACCTGCCCGTCAGCGGCGGCCGCAAGTTCGAGGACTTCGGAACGCTCAAATGGTTCGACAAAATACGCACCAAGGCCGACCTTGACCTGTGGGCATCCCTGGCCGACTTCTACGCCGCCGGCGAGGTTGTCGAACTCGCAGCCGACATCAACTACGGCGGCGAGACCTGGAAGCCCGTCAATGGAAACGCCAATTCCGGTCATTTTGCCGGTATCTTCGACGGAGCCGGACACAACATCTACAATATCGTGATTTCCGACGACGAGCAGTTCCCCGGCTTCTTCTCCACACTTGCATCCAACGACAAGATGCTCCGCGTCAGGAACCTTACTCTGGGCCGTGAAGAAGATAAAAGCGCGCTTGTAATTTCGTCAGCCAGCAGCGAGAATGCCGGCGCCCTTGCAGGCCGCATCAAGAATACCATCATCCAGAACGTTACCAACAACATTCCCGTCACATACGAAGGAGTTATATCCAGCGGTACTGCTGTCTTCGGCGGTCTGGTGGGGCGTTCCATGAACAACTCGGAGATCAGTTCCTGCACCAACAACGGCGATGTAGTATGCAACAGCAACTGCAAGGGCGTGTATTTCGGCGGCATTGTTGGCACTGTCTACGACAACACCATAATCAGCAACTGCACCAACACCGGCCGCGTCGCCCGCGATGTGGCGTCTCCCGACAAGGGCGTTGTAGTATATGGCGGCATCCTCGGGCGTACCGGCAATGAAACCGACGGATGCGTTATCACCGGATGCTCCAACACCGGAACCATCGAGGCCACAGTCAATGTCAAGGCCGGCCAGTTATACTTCGGAGGCATTGTGGGCATGGACGGAAGCGTTCTTGCGGAATCCACCAAAATGAATCTCCAGGTTCTCAACTGCACCAACGAGGGAGACATCAAAGGTTTCAACCAAAGCCAGGCGTCTTATGTTGCCGCCGGCGGCATAATGGGCCGTATGTCCAATGCCAGCCTTGTTCAGGACTGCGTCAACCTCGGTCCTGTAGCCAAATTGGGCAACCACGCAAGCGAGGGCTGCTACGGCGGAATCATAGGCATGACTTCCGACGAGAATGGCCTTGTCAAAGACTGCATCAACGGCAAGAGCGGCGACTCCACCAAGGGCGCAGTATCCGACCTTTTACAGACCTCCGCCAAGAATGAGCGCCTGGGCGGCATTTCCGGCTTCGCCCAGAGGGGCCAGTACGAAGGCTGCACCAACTATGCCCTCGTTTCCTCGGCCGATGGTGTCAAGCAGACCTATGTAGGCGGCCTTACCGGCAACAGCACCGTAGGCAAGTTCAGGAACTGCTCCAACTATGGCGATGTCGTAGTTGAAGCCCAGGCTGTTGACGGTATGGTCCGCAGCGCCGGCGGCCTCATCGGCCTCCAGAACGGCAGTTCCAACGACAACCTTACCGGTGAGGGCTGCGTGGTTAAGTGCCGCGTCAGCTGCGGCGACGCCGTCAACGCCGGAATAGTCATAGGACGCTTCTCCAACTCAGTCACCACCGTGTGGGGCACATCTGCTTCGCCTATCAAGGTCAAATCCGGCTGCTCCGTCAACGACACCAATGTAACCGCATCCAACTACGGTTCTCTTCTCGCCGGTTCCGCCTACGGCATCACCGCCTCCGGCGTCGCCAGCGGCAACAACACCATATGGGCAATCTTCGAATAATTATAACACCATGAATAACAATAGCTTATATATCACTCCCGCACTCAAGGTCCACATCGTGGACCTTGCCGGGGTGCTGTGCCAGAGCAATGGCGCAAAGTACAATCCTACAGAGGAAGTAACAGGCGTTGAATGGGAAGACGATTAAAAGATCAGAGTCATGAAAAAGTCAGCATATATTTTTGCCGCCTCTCTGGCGCTCGCTACAGTTTTATCATGCAACAGGGCAATCGAACCCGAGGAAGCCGTTACTCCCCAGCCTGCCGCGGAGACCTTGACTTTCAGGGCCGTCCTTGAACAGCCGGACACAAAAGCCTCTCTCAACTCCGACTACGCCGTGGTCTGGGAAGCAGGCGACCAGATTGCCGTCTACAACGGCACGGAATGGGTTTCTTCAGAGCCCCTTACCGATTCCGCCATCGAGAACAACGGACGTTATGCCACGTTCTCCGTCAACATAGCGGAAGGTGATACATATTATGCCGTTTATCCTGCATCTGCGGCTCCGTCAGCGGCGGTCTCGGAAGACGTTCTGGCCGTAACCCTGCCTGACGTGCAGGTCATCCCTTCCGGCGGGTGCGTGGCCAAGGATGCCCTTGTACAGGTTTGCAAGACCTCCGACAAGGACAACATGGTGTTCAAGAACATATCCTCACTTGTGGAGTTCAAGGCTCCCGAAGCCCTGGACGGATATGTGAGATTCGAGGCATTTGACGCCGAAGGTACCGCCCTGCAGGTTGCGGGAGTAGCCAGCGTCAATGCAGCGGCTCCGGCAGCAGTCTCAGGAAATGCCGGCAAAGTTATCGTCAAGGGCAGCTTCGCTGCAGGGCAGAACTACTTTGCCGTAGTATATCCTCAAAGCGGGGTGAGCAGCTTCCGTTTTGCCTTCTCCAAGGAAGACGCCGACAACGGAACCCTTAAGGCCTTCAAGACCGGCTCCAGCGCAATCGACCTCCCGCTCAACGGAGGCAAGAAATTCAGCGACCTCGGAACCCTCAAGTGGCTCGGCCCCCTCTCCACCAAAGCCGACCTCGACAAATGGGCCAAGTACGCCGACTACTACCTCGCCGGCGAGACCGTCAAACTCGGAGCTGATATCAACTATGAAGGAGGTACCTGGACGCCTGTGAATGGGAATGATGCCACAGGCTTTGCCGGATGTCTTGACGGACAGGGACACAGTATTTATAACATCATTATCAATACTACAATTACCGAAAATTGTGGTTTCTTCTCATCCATTACCTCTTCTTCCAGCAGAGAAGATATATTGAGAGTAAAGGATTTGCTCCTTGGTGCCAATCCTTTAACAAAAAAATGGGATGAAACGAGCCATATTACAGCTGAAACTGAGGGTAAAGCATCTAAAATAGGAGCCTTGTCCGGAACTACCACAAGAAGTTCTCTTATGAACATTGATAATTACATCGCCATAACAGCCAAACAATCTCAAGAAGTCCATGTAGGAGGAATTACAGGGCGCACCGGGAATGATTGTTCTCTGGATAATTGCTCAAACCATGCAATAATTGATTTGGCTATCGATTATACTACAGTTTATGCTGGTGGTATTGTCGGAACAATAGGAGGAGACAACTCAAAGTTTGATTTGTGCTACAATTATGGTTCGGTTATACGTTCAAAGGCATCTTCCAACTTCGGTAACACTTTTATCGGCGGTATCATTGGGCGATGCGGAGGTAACACTCAGAACACCATGGTTACTGACTGCCATAACGATGGTTGCGTAGGAACAACTGTTGATATATTAGCCAATCAAGTATTTATTGGTGGTATTTTGGGTATGGATCATTCTAGTGGAGACGAATCTGTTCCAAATATAACACTTTCGAACTGTTCAAATGCCATCAATGGCGCTGTACAATTTTTTACATTTTCAAACAGCTCTGCTAATGATACTGGAATTGGCGGCATTGTAGGTACAATTAAAAACAAAACCATAGTATCCAACTGCACCAATTATGGGCGAATAAAAAAATTAGGTGATGTTTCATGCTCTCAAGGAAAATATGGAGGCATCGTAGGTTCGCTAATGTCTGCCAACGGTACTATCCAATCATGTGAAAATGCTGAATCTGGAGTTGTTGAAGATTTAGAACAAATAACAACTAAGAAGAATCAAAGAGTAGGGGGCATTGTAGGCTTGCTTAATCAAGGTACACTAGACAGTTGCGTTAATAAGGGCATTGTCAGAACAAACTCAACCAAAAATAGCGCAGCAATTTATGAATATGTTGGCGGAGTTGTTGGCAATTATACTGCTGGAACAATCACTAATTGCGTAAATATTGGTACTGTTTCAGTTTCTGGAACAACAGGCAGATTCGCAGCCGGTGGTATCGTAGGTCTTATTAACGGAAAGAGCACAAGTACAGGTGCTAATTGTGAAGTGTCCGGGGCAATCAGTTGTGGATATGCAGGCAATGCAGGCCTCATTGTTGGAATGTACAGTCAGCATTCAACAACATTCGGTACTGAAACACAACCTGTAAAGGTTCATTCCGGAATTACCGTTAACGGCAGTGCTGTTGACAGTGGAACTTATAAGAGACTCTTGGCAGGCACGGACGCCGGATTCTCCGATTCTGGTGTTCAATCTACCGGAGGAGACACTATCTGGGCCACGTTTGTGAACGAATAGAGGCATAGGCGGCGGGCAAGGTGTCGGTTTTGGTCGGGGACCTTACCACTTATTTCGCACCTTGCCCGCTTTCCATTCCGGCCGTCCTCAAATCAGGCCGATTTTGAGGACAAACGAAAGGATTTCTGATGTTTGTCCTTAATTTGGACCGATTCTGAGGACGAGCAGGGGGTGAGGAGGGCAGAAGGAGGAGATTGTTATTGATAAAGGGTGTTTATGAGAAAGATGAGACGATTCGTGACAGTTTTTGGGGTGCTGGCGGCAATGGTGCTGGCAGGGTGCTGCAGGGAGTTGGCTGAAAGCGAGAGGCCGGGAGGAGACCGGGAGGGCCGCACGTTGGTCCTTACGGCTTACGCCCCAGGCACTTCCGGCAAAACTCTGACCTCCGCGGCAGTCCCGGGCACCAAGGTGTCCGTGGCCACGAGCGGCAAGGTCACCTGGGCTGCCGGGGACGAGATTGCCTTGTACAACACCTCCGGGCAGAAGTTCCGTGCCACGCTCACGGGTGGGGCGGGCACCTCGCAGGGCACATTTACCTGCTCATCTTTCTCCGGTGCTCCGGGCGCCGTGGCCGTCTATCCCTACGCCCTTGCCGGCAGTGCTCCCGGCACCGTGACCATCCCTCCCATTCAGGAGAGAAGCGACGCCACGCCGGCCCTCATGGCATCGGCATTCCAAATGGACGGCAGCCAGACGGCCAGCCTCTATTTCAAGCACATCGCCCCCGTCATCGACATCACCCTGCATGACATTCCTGCCTACGCCAGGGCTTTGGTACTCAGCGCCGGCGGATTGCGCATCAGCGGCAGCTTCAGCTTCGACACTGCCGGACCAGGGCCCATCAAATCGGACTCCATCGCATCCTCCCAGATCATCACCTTCCCCAGCGGCGAGGGCTACGGCACCGAACTGCATTTCAGCATGGCCGTTCCTCCGGGAGACTATTCTGACCTTCACATCGCCATAATCGACGGTGACGAAGTCCCCATCGAAGGCCTTGAGCGCATCGCCTTCGGCAAGGCATCCCTCAGCCTGCAGCCGGCCGACTACCTGGCCATGCCGACGCTGGACATCAGGAGCAAATGCACCCGCAGCAGCGCCGTCCGCAAGGTGGAAGGCACATGGTGGGCCTCCGGCAACCTGATTGCTGACGGAAAGACCTCCGAAGGCTTCCAGAGCGGCTGGCACCTGGGCTCGCAGCAGTACGAATTCCTGGGCTGCGACCAGGTGGGCACCAGCGGCACGGGCGTCACCATCACCCAGTCGTCCTCCGCCTTCGACCGCTTCAACTGGGGCGGAATAGCCGGAGACGCATGGAAAGCCGACGCCGGCTACATGCTCCCAACTGACGCCAAATTCAGCATCGCCGGGCGCATTTTCACTACCTCAAGCGGCAGCGGCGAGGACCTTGAGGCTTCCGAACTCAGCGGCGACGACTGCTTCGCCGTTCCCTCTGGCGGCACCTTCGCCACCGGCTGTGCACTCCACGGCGACGTGGCTTTCTGGGCCAGCAAAGGACAGTACCGCATACCCACGGCGGCCGAAATCTCGGTCCTGCGTGCAGGCAGCTCTTCCTCCAACGCCAGCGGAAAGGCAGGATACGTAAACGTAAACGGCAACCGCATCTACGGCATACTGCTGACTTCCACCCCGTCCTGGGAAAGCTCCACCCTCGAAACCGATGCCGTGGAACTCACTCCCGCCGACCTGGAAAGCGGGTTGTTCCTTCCCAAGGCCGGACGCGGCCGTTACATCAGCGGCGGTAATACCAACAAAATCTACTACGTCAACGCCCAGGGATACTACCGCAGCGGCACCTTCTCGGGGCTTGACCTGAGCAAGTATCCCGACTCCGACCATGCCACCACCGTGCTCGGATTCCGCGCCGGGAACTCCTGCGACTATGGCTACACAGTACATCTGAACAGCGATGCCGCCTACGGCGTAGGCCATGTGCAGAAGTGTCTTCCGATACGTCCCGTGCTGTGCTCCGACGGCTTCGAGCCCGTTCCCGACCCGCTGCCGCAACCGGATGCCGGCAGCCTATCCCCTTGGCAGAAGGGCTATCTGGACATCCACGCCATCAACTCCGGCCGCGGTGAATGCACACTGGTCATCATGCCCGACGGCACGTCCATGATGATAGACGCCGGCGAATACTATACTTCCTCGGCCAAGGCCGTGGACCAGAAGCCCAACTCCGTCGTACGTCCGTTCAAGGTATATACTACCTACGCAAAATACTTCCTGCAGGCCACAGGGCACGAGTATCTGGACTACTTCCTGCTGTCCCACTACCACATCGACCACATGGGCCAGAGTCGTGCCTCCTTCGGCAAGAGCGGCAACGGCTACTGCCGCAGCGGCGTCATGGCCGTGTATGACGACCTGCCCATCAAGAAGCTGGTGGACCGTTGCGGGCCCACCTTCACCCCCACAACAAGCGACTACAGCACAGATATTTACAAAGACTTCCGCCAGTTTGCCGAGTACCGGGAATCCCGGGACGGTATGGCCTGGTACGCCTTCAATTTGAACGCCAGCGGCAACTACAAGAAGCAGTTCATCCCCAAATACGACAGTTCCTACGACCTGACCGTGTACAACCTCGGAGCCAACGGCAAGTACTGGAACGGCAGCGGCTTCGGCACCTACAGCGGGTCGCTGACCGAAAACGGAGAATGCGCCACAGTGCTCATCTCCTACGGCGATTTCGACTACTACAGCGGCGGCGACTGCGCCTGCCAGACAGGCATGATGCAGCGCATAGTGAGCGGATGGGGCAACAAGGTGGAGGCCATGAAGGCCAACCATCACTTGTACCACGACACCCTCAACGAGTCCGCGGCCGCCATCCTCCAGCCCAAGGTCACAGTGGCACAGATTTTCGACTCCGACAAGCCCGGCGACCCTGCTTTCAGCTATCACAATCAATGGGGCGATGTGTTCATGACCAACATCCACGAAGGGAGACTGGACAACAGCGCCTCCATCAAGGCCGGCACTCCCGTGGCCGACCTGGCATCCAAAGTCAAGGACTACGGCGGGCATTTCGTGATACGCGTATCTCCCGGCGGAAAGCAGTTCTACGTTTATAAACTCCGCGATACCGACTTCTCGTTTGCGGTGGAAGCCACATACGGGCCATACACTTGCTATTGATCATGAATGACTTGTTCGACCTTAAGGAAAAAGTGGTCGTGGTGACTGGGGCCTGCGGAGTGCTGGGCTCTGCCATCGTCAGCTACTTCGGGCGCCTGGGCTGCAAAGTGGCGCTCCTGGGCCTGGAAAGGGCCAGGGAAAGGAGTGAGAAGCTGATTGCCGGGCTCGAAGGAACGCCCGGCGAGGCTCATTTCTTCGCCTCGGACGTGCTGCGGGAAGATATGCTGCAGCAGAGCCGGGAGGAAATCCTGCAGCGTTTCGGCACCATAGACGTGCTCATCAATGCCGCAGGAGGCAACCTGTCAAGCGCCAACGTTGCTCCGGAACAGACGCTCTTCGACATGGACATCGAGGCCATGAAGCAGGTTTGCGAGCTGAACATCTTCGGCACCGTTATACCCACAAAGGTCTTCCTCAAGCCCATGGCGGACAAAGGCAGGGGGTCGATTATCAACTTCTGCTCCATGTCCTCGTTCCGGCCCCTTACCAGGGTGGCCGGCTACGGAATAGCCAAGGCCGGGATAGCCAGCTGGACGGAGTGGCTCGCGGGCGAACTTGCCGCCAAGTTCGGCGAGGGACTCAGGGTAAACGCCATCGCCCCTGGATTCATCCTCACCGGCCAAAACCATTCGCTGCTCGTCAACCCCGACGGATCCCTGACGGAACGTTCGCAGAGCATCATCGCCCATACGCCCATCGGAAGGTTCCTCAAGCCCGACGAGATACTGGGCGCCATACACTACCTCGCATCCGACGCATCAGCCGCCGTCACCGGTACGATATCGGTCGTGGACGGAGGCTTCAACAGCTTCTCTATATGATACTTATGCGCGAAAGCTGGCGCTGGTTCGGGCCCTCCGACCCGGTGCCCCTGGAGCATATCCGGCAAACGGGCGTGACGGATATCGTACATGCCCTGCACCACATTCCCAACGGGGAGGTATGGCCCGTGGAAGAAATACGCCGCCGCCGGGCGGAAATTGCGGCCCAAGGCCTCGAGTGGAGCGTGGTGGAAAGCGTTCCGGTGCACGAACATATCAAAACCCGCAGCGGAGACTTCCGGCGCTATATCGACAACTACAAGCAGACTCTCCGCAACCTGGCCTCCTGCGGCATAAGCTGCGTGACCTACAACTTCATGCCCGTGCTGGACTGGACGCGCACCGACCTTGCCTGGAAGCTGCCCGACGGCTCGCAGTGCCTGCGCTTCGAACGCGCCGCACTGCTGGCCTTCGACCTTTTCATCCTCGGCCGCAAAGGGGCGTTCCAGGAATACACGCCCGACGAAACAGAATCGGCGCGGGAGCGGTATTCCCGCATGAGCGCCGCTGAAATACAGGCACTTACGCATACCATACTGGCAGGCCTGCCCGGAAGCGAAGAGAGCTTCACCCTGGAGCAGTTCCGCTCCGAGCTGGAGCGCTACAACATCATAGGACCTGAAGAACTGCGGTACAACCTGACAGAATTCCTTAAGGAAGTATGCCCTGTGGCCGAGGAGTCCGGAGTACGGCTGGTCATCCATCCCGACGACCCCCCGTTCCCCATCCTGGGTCTGCCCCGCATCATGAGCACCGCGGACGACTTCCGCAGGATAGTCGCAGCCGTGCCCTCCCCTTCCAACGGCCTGTGCTTCTGCACCGGATCGCTGGGCATACGCCCCGACAACGACCTGCCGGCAATGCTTCGGGAGTTCGGGGACAGGGTGGACTTCGTGCATCTGCGCAATGTCAGGCGAGATGCCGCCGGAGGATACCTTGAGGACAACCACCTCGAAGGGGACGTACCCATGGCGGTTGTCATGAGGGTTCTGCTGGAGGTGATGCAGGAGCGCGGTTTCCGTATTTTCTGCCGCCCCGACCACGGTCACCGCATGTGCGACGACCTTGCCCGTACTTCCAATCCGGGATACTCGCTTTACGGCCGCATGAGAGGCATCGCCGAACTGCGCGGCCTGCAGATGGGAATAGCTAATTCAATGAAACAATGAGAAATACAGTCGCTGCGCTACTACTCCTGCTGCTTGCCGCATACACGGCGGGAGCATCGACACGGTTCATCCCTTGCGGGCAGAAGGCCCTGAAAAAATGGGAATTTTCGATGGACGGGCAATCCTGGACCGAAGTGTCGGTACCCCATTCCTACAATGCCGCCGACGGGCACAGCGCCTCATACTACAGGGGATGCGCCACGTACCGCACCACGGTGGATATAAAGCGTCCGCAGCAGGACTCGTACCTCATCTTCGAGGGCGCCGCGCAGAAAGCGCGCGTCTATGTGAACGGGCAGCTGGCCTGCGACCACAGGGGCGGCTACACGGCATTCTGCGTTAACCTTAAGGGGCTCGCAGGCAAGGGAAGCAACACCGTGGAGGTGGTGTGCGACAATACCCAGGACCTGGAACTCATCCCCCTTAGCTCCGACTTCAACAAGAACGGCGGACTGCACAATCCGGCATGGGTGTTTCAGCCCCGGGGAGTGCATTTCAGCCCGTCGCACTACGGACTATACCGAATGCATGTAACCCAGCTGGAGGTGAGCAACAGCATGGCACACGCACGCGTACAGGCCTTCGTGAGCGGCGCCGCAAGGGTGACGCTCAAAGTAAGGGACGCCTCGGGAAAGACGGTGTTCAAAGAGACCAGACGTGCCGAGGGAGAATATGAAAGCGAGTTCAGCATCCCCTCGCCCCACTTGTGGAACGGCACCGAAGACCCGTACCTTTATACCGTGGAACTCAGCACCGGCAGCGACCGTGCCGTAACCGAGGTGGGCTTCCGCTACTACAGCATGAGCAAGGACGGAGGATTCATGCTCAACGGCAGGAGCTACCCCCTGCGCGGAGTCTGCATGCACCAGGACCTGGACGGCAAGGCAACGGCCCTGGACTATGCCGACTACGACGCCGACTACCGCACCGTGAAGGAGCTGGGCTGCAATTTCCTGCGCCTTGCCCACTATCCGCACAACGACTACGCCTTCCGCATCTGCGACCGGCTGGGAATAGTGGTACAGACGGAGATTCCCTGGGTAGATGCGTGCGGAGTGAACGCCACCGACGCATACTTCCAGAACATCCAAAGCCAGATGCGCGAGATGATAGTCAACTTGTACAATCACCCGTCCATCTTTTTCTGGGGCATGTGGAACGAGCTGCGCGGCTCGGCCAAGATCGACAAGTTCCAGGGACCGCTGGACACGCAGAAGGTCGTTGCATGGACTGCCGAACTCTACCGGCTGGCCAAGTCGCTCGACCCGTCAAGGCCCGTGGGGCTTACAGACTGCACCATCTTCAAGCGTGACGGCTACAAGGGACTCCAGGCCGACTTCTACTCACAAAATCAGTACTTCGGCTGGTACAAGACCTACGGCGACTTCTCCGGGATTACTCCCACAATGGAGTGGATACGGGACAATATGGGCCCTTCAAATATCTCGGAATACGGGGTTGGCGTCAATCCCTTCTGCCACACCTGGAATCAAGAAGACATAAGGCGCTACGCCGACGACAAGCGCCACGTGGAGGAGTACGGCAATCTCCTGCATGAGTCTCACGCCCAGCAGATTGCACAGATGCCATGGCTCAATTTCACCTCCATCTGGATTCTGTTCGACTTCCCGGTTGCCAGCCGCCTGGAGGGCTTCATGGACAGCAGCGACGGAGTTACATACACCGAGAATCCCGACCGTAAGTACATGAACGACAAAGGCCTGATTACCCGCGACCGCAAGACGCGGAAGGACTCTTTCTATCTGTACAAATCCTGGTGGAACAAGTCTGAGGAAACGGTGTACATTGCCGGCCGAAGGCTGCTTAAGCGCCCTGCCGGGACGGAATTCACCCTTACGGTGTATTCCAACGCGCCCTCGCTGCGCCTGCTGCAGGACGGTAAGGAAATAGCCGCGCTCGGGGAAAGCGGCGAGCAGACCGGCGTAATCTGGACATTCCACGGCCTCAGCATTCCTTCCGAGGGTGCTACCTTCTCCGTGGTCTCCCCTGCCGGCACCAGCGACTCCGTAAGCTTCCAGGCGCTGTAGAGGGCCTACCAGTCGTCCGACCGGAAAGGCAGGGCGGGAATGCCGTAGCTGTTGGTGAGTTCGCCCGTGCACCAGTTGCGGAAGCAGTAACGCACCGCCACGGGCTCGGGCACTTCGGGACAGCTTACCGTGACCTTGTCGCCGGCCGTCTTGCCGGTTGCCGGATGGAACACGCGGTCAGAGCCGGCAAGCTCGAATCCACCGACTTTTCGTCCGTAAGGAGCCAGGCCGCGCGGACCCACGTTGAACGTCACTACAGCCTTGCCGTCCTTGAATTCTACGCTTTTGTAGGAGGGGCTGCGCTCCTCGATGGCCTTCACGCCGTACTCGTCGGCAAGGGCCATGTAGGCCAGGCGGCTGCCCACCTCGCGCTTGCGGGACGGATGGATGCAGCGCTGCTCGCCAAGGTCCACAGTGGCAGCCATGCCGCTGCGGGGAATCTTTGCCAGAGTGGCTTCCTGCGCTTCGAAGAAATAGCCGCACAGAGTCGGCGGGTCCATGGAATAGTCGTATGGTGCTATCTGCACGAAGTAGAACGGGGCGTCAGGGTTATGGAACAGCTCCCGCATCATCTGCACGTAGGCGGGCTGCAGCCGCGAGTACTGCTCCGGGCGGTCACGGTTGCTCTCTCCCTGATACCAGAGCATCCCCTTGAAGGTGAAAGGGATGAGTGGCGCCACCTGGCCGTTGAACAGCATGCAGGGGGAACAGTTGGGGTATTTGTCGGGCACCGTGCCGCTGTCCAGATGGCCGAAATTGAACTCGCCGCCGAAGTCGCGCCGGAGGGTAGATTCGTCCATCCAGGCCTCGATGGGCGTGCCTCCCCAGTCGGTGATGAGCAGGCCCACAGGTATGCCCAGCACCTCGTGGAGCTTGAGGGCGAAGAAGTAGGCCGCGGCGCTGCAGTCTGCGACCGCCTGCGGGGTGTGCTCCTGCCAGGAGCCGCTGCAAGTGTCCAGAGGGGTGAGGGAGTACTTCCTGTCTATTGTGCACATGCGGATGGGCACTGAAGGCTTGGCTCCCAGTATCACGTCCGCCGAGCCCTCTACGGGCTGGCCGTGGAAGCCGCGCACCGGCATCTCCATGTTGGACTGCCCCGAGCAGAACCACACCTCCCCTATCAGCACGTTGTGCAGGACGGTTTTGTCGCCGTCGCTGAAGCTGATTGTATATGGTCCGCCGGCGGCAGGCGTGGGGACGGTCGTCTGCCATTTGCCGTCCGCATCCGGCTTGGCCTTGAATATCTTTTTCGTCCACGAAGGACTGATGACCACGGTGCGGCCGCGGTCGGTGCTGCCCCATACGGCGGCGTTGCACTGCTGCTGGAGCACCATGTTGTCGCTGAAGAAAGACGGAAGGGTAACGCGCGCCGCAGCAGGCAGGCCAAGGCCCAGAAGGGCCGCAGACAGAAGAAGAATCCTGGTTTTCATGACACACAAATATACAGAAAAAAGAGTATCTTTGGAGTGAGATATGACAAAACACCACATTCTTCTGATTCTGGTAACCGCAGTCCTTGCCGCATGGCCGGCAATGGCAGGAAACGATCATTCTGCCGTCGACAGCCTCCGCCGGGGCTTCGCCGACCCGCCTAGGGAAGCCCGTCCCCTTGTCTGGTGGCACTGGATGAACGGCAACATCACGGCCGACGGTCTTCGGAAGGACATGATGTGGATGCACCGCAGCGGGATCGCGGGCTTCCATGTCTTCGACGCCAATTTCTCAACGCCGCAGATAGTGGACAGGAGAATCGAGTACATGTCTGCAGAATGGAAACAAATCTTCGGCGACATGCTACGGACCGCCGATTCGCTTGGCATGGAAGTATCAATCGCCAGCTCGCCCGGCTTCAGCGCCACCGGAGGCCCCTGGGTAAAGCCCGAAGATGCCATGAAGAAAATAGTATGGCGCGAGCTGCTTCTCGAAGGGGGCGCACATTTCAAGGGTCCACTGCCCGAGCCATTCACTGTCACGGGCCAGTTCCAGGACCTTGACCGCAAGTCCAAATTCTCTCATTATGAGGATATTGCCGTCGTTGCCATAAAGGTTCCCGACTCTGAAAGGCAGCTGAACCCCATGGTCACTTCGAGCGGGGGCTCGTTCACCGCCGGCCAGCTCATGAACGGCAGTTACTCAGACTACAGCGAATTGCCGGCCGACCCTTCCGGCTTTGCCTGGATCCAGTATGAATTTCCAGAGCCCGTGACCGTCAAGGCCATGACGAGCGCTGTGGATTACCTCGGCCGCGGAGGGCATGCACCGGAAAAGTCCGCCGCGGATACGCTGATGGTGAGCGACGACGGAGTGAATTTCCGCGCAGCCGCACCAATTTCGACCTATCGGCCGCATACCTATGTTCCTGACCTACCGTAAAGGATTGGAACTGAACGGGCAGAACCCCGTGTACCTGTACGGATACGGCGGATTCGACATCTCCCTGCCGCCGGGATTCTCAGCCACACGCGTACCCTTCCTCGAGAGGGGCGGCATATACGCACAGGTGAATCTCCGCGGTGGCGGCGAGTACGGCGAGGCCTGGCACCTGGCGGGCACCAAGATGAACAAGCAGAATGTGTTCGACGACTTCATAGCGGCTGCCGAGTGGCTGATAGAGCAAGGATATACAAGTCCCTCGCACCTGGCCATCGTGGGCGGCTCCAACGGCGGCCTGCTGGTGGGCGCCTGCATGACGCAACGTCCTGAACTGTATGCCGTTGCCATACCGCAAGTGGGCGTAATGGATATGCTCCGCTACCACAAGTTCACAATCGGCTGGAACTGGGCTCCCGGCTACGGCACCAGTGAGGACAGCCCCGAGATGTTCAAGTATCTGCTGGGCTACTCTCCCCTGCATAATCTCAAGCCCGGAGTATCCTATCCCGCAACTCTTGTAACCACCGCCGACCACGACGACCGCGTGGTGCCTGCCCATTCGTTCAAGTTCGCCGCTACCCTGCAGGAGTGTAACGCAGGGCCCAACCCCACCCTCATACGCATCGACACCAAGGCGGGCCACGGGGGCGGCAAGCCAATGGCCAAAGTACTTGAGGAGCAGGCAGATATCTACTCCTTCATCATGACCGGTACAGGAATGAAGTTCTAGCTCTGCTGCTAGCGCAGGCGGAAGCGCTTGCTCACACGCGCAGAGTCGCCGGCATAGAAATCCACCCACACACGTGATCCGTCCACCGTCAGCTTATAAGAGCCGGCGGCCTCGGACATGCTGTACTGGCGAATTCCGGCGCGGTACTCATCGAACAGGGCCCTGTTGGCCTCGGTTTCAAGATCGGGGTTCTCCTTGAACAAGAGGGTACCATATTCTTTGGCCCCTGAGGCCAGCTCGGTATAGGTAGCCTGCTCGTCGGTGCGCCAGACGCTGCTCATGGTCATCTGGGTTATGCGGCCGCCATCGCCCCTCCAGTCGAGGAACTCGGTGGTGTGGGTGTGACCGCAGAGCACTATGGCGTTAAGCGAGGCGAGCAGCTTACGCATGCGCCGGCGGGCGTCTGCCTTGGAGTCTTTGCGGTTGCCCAGAAGGAACCACCAGAAATACTTGGCATCGTCATACGGGAACACCGGGCTGTGCACCACCACGAATACGTGCCTTGAGCCGCGTGCCTGCTCTAGCAAAGCCTCTATGGCGGGCACGTCGGGCTTGGTGAAATTGATCACCACAAAGGCATCCGGACCGCTGCGGAACAAAAAGTTGGGTCCTATGATCTCCTGTCCAAGTTCCTTGCTCATACGGGGCGCCATATACTCTATGTAAGCCTTGGTCGCCACGGCGTCGTCGTTGCCGCGAAGGTCGTGATTGCCGGCCACCGTCACAAAGGGAAGGTCGGGGGCTACCTCGGTCTTGAACAGATTCATTGCATCGTCCAGGAAGCGCTTGTGGGTAGCGGCGTCGGCCGTGTCGCCCTGGATAAGGTCTCCCATCTGGAATACGTAGCGGGTGTCATCGTCCACCAGGCAGGCGGCACGCTTTACAAGGTTGCGGCTGCGTCCCGACCACATCTGCCCGTTGCGCACAAACTCCTTACGGTGGTTTGCCTCCCTGGCAGGATTAGGGTCGGTATAACCAGCGTGATACAGTTCGGGGTCGGGAGCATCGTAGTGGGTATCTCCAAGAATAACAACAGAATAGCGGTCACGCTTGCAGGCTTCGGCAGATGTCTCTCCCAAGCGCCCCAGCAACGAAAGGCCCACAATGCCGGTTGCCGAATATTTAAAGAAATCTCTTCTGTCCATAGCAGTATTATAATTACATGGAAAGCACGTTGAGGACGGATATAAGTTCCGCATCGATGGGCTTGTTGTTCTTGACGGCACGGGAGATGGGGACGTAAACTATCTCGTCGTTCTTGATGCCTATCATCACGTTGCGCTGCCCCTCCATAAGGGCCTCAATAGCCGCGTAGCCCATACGTGAAGCCAGGATACGGTCGTAGGCGCTTGGCATTCCGCCCCTCTGCAAGTGGCCCAGGATAGTCACGCGGGCATCAAACTGCGGGTACTCGTTACGTATCCTCTCAGCGTAATACATTGCCCCTCCTACTCCGTTCTTCTGGGCCTCGCTCACCAGCACTATGGCGCTGTTCTTGCTCTTGCGCTTGCCGCGCTCGATGAAAGCCGCCAGCTGGTCCACGTCGGTATCTCCTTCCGGAATGATGGCCGCCTCGGCTCCGGAAGCGATGGCGCTGTTCTGCGCCAGGAAACCGGCGTCGCGTCCCATAACCTCGATGAAAAAGATGCGGTCGTGGCTGTTGGCGGTGTCGCGGATCTTATCGACGCACTGCACTATCGTATTCAGCGCAGAGTCGTAACCTATGGTGGAGTCTGTTCCGTATAGGTCGTTGTCGATGGTGCCCGGAAGCCCGATGATAGGCAGATCGTACTCCTTGGCGAACAGCTGTGCACCGGTAAGCGAACCGTTGCCGCCTATCACCACGAGAGCGTCGATCCCTGCCTCTACCATATTGTCGTAGGCCTTCCTGCGCCCCTCGGCCGTCATAAACTCCCCGCATCGGGCAGTCTTGAGTATAGTGCCACCGCGCTGGATAGTATTGGACACCGACGAGGAGGTGAATTTAACGAATTCCTTCTCTATCAGGCCTAGGTAACCGCGCATGATGCCGACTACGTTGATGTCGTGAAAGCGGGCTGAGCGCGTGACGGCGCGGATAGCGGCGTTCATGCCGGGAGCATCGCCTCCGGATGTGAGTACGCCGATGGTCTTGATGGTTCTTTCCATAACTAATTACTTTCTGCAAGAGCGAGCGCCTCGGTGCAGAGGCTGTCGCAGAGTTCGTTCCAGGCGTGGCCTATGTGGCTGCGGACCCATTTGAATTCTATGAGGAGTTTCTTGCGCTTGACCAGCTGCTTGTAGCGGATCAGAAGATCCTGGTCGGGCTGGTTCTTGCGGCGCGGAGCCTTGCCCAGCGAGAGGGTGGCGGCCAGATAGTCGGTACAGATTCTTGCGCAGCAACGGTCGGGCAGAGCGTCCACTGCGGCGATTATAGCCATCAGTTCGGCACGCTGGCTGGTCTCTTTCCGGACAACGAAAGAGTCTTGCTTTACAAGCGTCTGTCCGTCGGACTTAAGGATGATATAAGCGCCCGATCCGACATTGTTGCTGGTAGAATAGCCTCCGTCTGTGTAAATGATGTAATCTATCATAAAGGCAATGTTCAAAGATACGAAAAAAGTATTTTGAATTCAAACGCAAAATGTCTATTATTGCAGTATCATGAAAAAAGCTTTTTTCAAATTTTTGCTGGTGTTTCTCGGGCTGAACCTGTTCACTGCATGCTACGGACCTGCTCCCGGCGTGAGAGAGTATCAGGAGGTCGAGCCCACCGAGCAAACAGAATCCACCAAGGCTGAAGACGAGGTCGAGGCCGAGGAAGAGAGTGCAGGGGAAGAAACCGAAAAGGCGGAATAATGTCTTTCCCCAGCCTAAAGCAGCGCATCACGCTGAACATCAACAGCAGCTTCATCAAGGAGGAGGCCAAAGAGCACCCCTTGATGCAGCTGTTTTGGGAATGTACCCTGCGTTGCAATATGAAGTGCCGCCACTGCGGCAGCGACTGCAAGGTCTCGACCATCCATCCCGACATGCCCTTCGGTGACTTCGAGAAGGTGCTCCTGCGTATCAAAGAGAAGTATGATTCACGCAAGATCCTGATCATCCTCTCGGGCGGCGAGCCCCTTGTGCGTGAAGATATCGTCGACTGCGCAAAGAGGATATATGAACTTAAATTCCCCTGGGGGATGGTGTCCAACGGGCGCCTGATGAGCCCGGCCAAGATAGAGCAGCTGCTCAGGGCCGGTATGCGCAGCGCAACCATCAGCCTGGACGGGCTGGAAGACGACCACAACTGGATGAGAGGCGTTCCGGATGCATTCTCCTACGCATCGCGGGCCATCAAGATACTTGCCTCCGAGCCTTCCATAGCATTTGACGTGGTAACCTGCGTAAACCGGCGCAATTTCCCCAAGCTGAAAGAGATTAAAGAGTATCTCATATCCCTCGGGCTCAAGTACTGGCGCATCTTTACGGTGTTCCCCGTTGGCCGCGCCGCCACCGACCCCGAACTGCAGATAAGCAATGCGCAGTACCGTGAGCTGATGGATTTCATAGTAGCTACCCGCAAGGAGGGCCGCATTCACCTCAGCTACGGTTGCGAGGGCTTTCTGGGCCCCTATGAGGGCAAGGTGCGCGACCACCTGTTCAGCTGCCAGGCCGGCCTTAGCATAGCCTCGGTACGCATAGACGGGGCCATCTCCGGCTGCAACAGCATACGCTCCCACTACGACCAGGGCAACATCTACACGGATGATTTCATCGACGTATGGGAGAACCGCTTCGGCACTTACCGCGACCATTCCCAGTTCCGCTCTCAGGAATGCGCCGCTTGCAAATGGTGGAAGTGGTGCCTTGGCAACGGAATGCACCTTCGCGACGAGCAGGGGCACCTCATCCTCTGCAACCTCAAGAGGCTGGAAAGCAAATAGAAGCGACCGGCTGCTGGAGCGGAAAAGGTAGCAACTGTTGGCAGCTCCTTAAAACGATTCCGCCGCGTCTGTAGATTTCCGCAAAAGCCCCCATGTCCCCATCGGTCATGGCCTTGATGAGGACGTTTTCGTCGGTCTTTCCCGGAAATCCGGATGACATCTCGATCTATAATTAAACGATTTGGAACGGCAGGGCGGGAGCAAAACTATTCAGGCAGATAGACTCCGTCTTCTTTCAGGGTGCTGACGAGTAGGGCCGGGTCGAGCTGCTTGGGACCGACGCCCTCGCGTACGGCAAGCGCGGCGGCCGTGCCTGCGGCCTGTCCCATGGCAAAGCACGGCGGGATGACACGGATCGCAGCCATCACAGGGCGCTCGGCGGCGGCGCAGCGGCCTGCGCACAGCAGATTGTCAACCTTCCGGGGCAGCAGGGCCCTGTAAGGGAAATAGTAAGGCTCGTTGGTATTGCGGGCCACGTATTCTACATATCCCTTGCGGTGAATGTCCATATGGTTGGCACAGCAGAACACCGGATCGGGATACTTGACGGAATTCTTTGCGTCTTCCGTAGTGACGGTATACTCGCCCACTATACGGCGTGTCTCCCTTACGCCCAGTTGCTCGGCGGTGGAGGCAAGCTCGCAATTCTCGCAGCCTTTGACATACTTACGCAGGAACTTGACGATGATGGCGGCCTGGGCACGCCCGTCCACCTCGGCGTCGGTGACCTGCTTGGGATCCAGTCCGTCAACCCCGTCGCTCTGGGCCATGTTTACCGTGGCAGTGCCGTCCAGATTCTGGAACAGGGCTATCTTCTGCCGCCACATCGGGAACTCACCGGCCTCGCGGGCAGCGATAATCTCGCGCATATAGAACTGGCCTTCAAAATCATCCGCCTGTTTGCACGCTTCGTTGTGGGCGTCCATAGCCTTCCAGTCCACGCCGCGGACTACAAAGAAGAGGCTGCTGGCCTGGATATCGCCCTCACCGTCTCCGTACACATAGGGAGCGCCGGCCTGGAATGCCACGTCGCCGTCACCCGTGCAGTCGATGTAGTTCTTGGCGGTTATCTTCCAGATACCGTCCTTGGTGGCAAAATAAGCGGCGGTAATCTTGCTGCCCTTGGTATCGGCCTTGACGAAGAGCAGGTGGTAGAGCAGCTCCACTCCCGCCTCTTTGCAGAACTCTTCGGTGGTGCGCTTAAGGCACTCGTAGTCGAAGGTGGTAAGGCCG
This sequence comes from uncultured Bacteroidia bacterium, assembly GCA_902792815.1. Classification (GTDB taxonomy): domain Bacteria; phylum Bacteroidota; class Bacteroidia; order Bacteroidales; family UBA932; genus Cryptobacteroides. Next base: position 18,278 of record CADBAY010000024.1, on the reverse strand, counting down.
TGATGGCCCTTGTCACGGTAGGCGGAGAAAGAACCTATCTGCGCGTTGAGCGGGTGTATGGCGCCGCCCTGGGCCTCCATACGATTTACAAGCTCCTCGTAGAATCCTCTGATAAGCATAGTCTGGCCGTCAGGCGTAGTGGACGACATAAACGGCGCCACAAGGCCCGCAGTGGCCATTCCTCCAAGATATCCTCCCCTTTCGGCCAGTATGGTCTTGGCTCCGTGGCGCGCTGCGCACACGGCAGATCCTATGCCTGCGGGGCCGCCGCCAACGACCAGCACGTCGCAGTCGAAACTGCGGGTGACTGTAAACTTGACTTGGTTTTGATTGACGCAGGAGGCCAGCAAAACAGCGGCGGCGGTGATTATCAGGAGTCTTTTCATATTAATTATGTTTCCAATCTGCTAAGTTACCGAAAAAAACAAAAGTATCAAAACAGCAAGTATCAATACAACAGCAGCCCTAGCACGGCGCCGGCCACGATGACCAGTATCGGGCTGACCTTCCCCCAGTAAGAAGCCACGAAGGCCGCGCCAAGCAGGCACCAGCTCTTCCAGTCGGCAAAGTTCTCGCGCACTATCGTGAAGGACGGCACGCAGCCGGCCCAAGCCACGCGCACCACCAAGATTACGGCGGCGGCGCCTATGAGTCCCACCACGGCCGGGCGCAGCCAGCCCATGGTACCTTCGAACAGACTGCTGTCCTTGAACTTGGTGTAGAACTTCACTATAGCCAGCACTATAAGGAAGGAGGGCAGCATCAGGGCAAGCGTCGCTATGCCGGAACCCAGCACTCCCATCCATTGCAGTCCGGTAGCCTCGTGCAGCACGCTGTAGCCCACATATGTTGCTGCATTTATTCCAATGGGGCCGGGAGTCATCTGCGATACGGCCACAATGTCGGTGAAAGCGCTTTCGCTGATCCAATCGTGCGCCACTACCACCTGCGTCTGCAGCAGGGAGAGCATGGCATAGCCCCCGCCGAAGGTGAAGGCCCCGACAAGGAAGAATGTCCAAGCGAGCTGTAGTATGAGGTTCAGCGTTTCCATTTTTGATTGTAATAAGTTACGCTGAATCCCAGCACTATAACGCACAACAGTATATAAATGGGCGACACATTGAGAAACGCCACCAGCAGTAGCGATGCCGCCGCGATGAGCCATTTCCACCAGCAGGTGCAGGCTTTGCGCGCCATATTGACCATAGGCACGGCTATAAGGCTGATAACCACGGGCCTGATGCCCTTGAACGCCCGTTCGACCCACGGATTGTCCCTGAAAGCGGAGAAGAACATTGCCAGCGCAAGTATTATCAGGAAAGACGGGGTAACGGAGCCCAGCGTGGCCGCAATGCTGCCGGCGACTCCCCTCAGGCGGTAGCCGGCAAATATTGAAATATTGACGGCCATTACTCCCGGGGCGCTCTGCGAGAGAGCCACTATGTCGGGGAGTTCGTCGTCGGATATCCAGCCCCGGCGGGACATTTCCCTCTGGATGATGGGAATCATGGCATAACCGCCGCCTATCGTGAACGCCCCTATCTTGGCGAACACGGCAAAAATCTGCAGCAGCGATACCTTCTTCCCTTCCATATCAGTCCAAAGAATACTTAAAGATGTTCACCCTTCGCTGGGGAGAACTGCCGGCATCCTTGCTGGCAAAGCCTATATACAGATCTCCGTCCTTGACCTTGATGCCTTCGGCCTCGAAGTAGCCAAGATCGGTTATGCCTTCGCTCTTAAGCAAATCGAGATCGGTTACCCACGGCACCGACACAGTGACCAGGGTTTGCCCCAGGGTATCTACCAGATAGGCCTTAGCCCAATTCTTGCCCGTGCCGGCCTGGACGGCAGCGGCTTCGGCTCCCCCGCCCCGGAAGAGCCATAATTTGTGATGATGCCAGTCGAATCCCTGGATAACATTGTTGAAAGGCAGTTTAATTGTATACAGCGGCGTAAGCCTGGCAAGGTTGACCGCTCTCACGACAGGCCTGGAGGAGACCACCGGACTGCCATAAAAAATGGTGTAAGTTAACTGTATGTCTTCCGGCGTGGCTGCTTTAAGCGCTTCAAAATCATACACGTACACATAGGCCTTATTGCCGGAATCTCGGCTCCACACGGCTATGCTTCCATTGTCAGGGTCATATGCAGCTATTAACCGCTTCATGCCCGGAAGTACGAAATTGAAGTCGGCTTCTTCAGGCAGCAGTGTCTCTCCCGGACGGAAACGCACTCTCGAGAGCACCTGGGAGTCAGCGTACCGGTTGGTCTCGCCGCTCTCGAGTGTGCCATAGTTGGACACCCACATCCAGTCGCCGTCTGCGCACCGTTCCACAAAGATATTATCTCCGTGTCCGTAATACTTCAGATGCATGTACGCCTGCGGGTTCTGGGAATGCACGGGCTTGCGTGTAAATGTGAGGGTATGCGGAGCTCCGCACACCTGGCAGGCATACAGATAGTCGTCGAAGAAGTCCCACGACTGCACCACCGACTTGTAGTACAGGGTATGCCCGCAGGTAAACTTCCTTGCCGGGTCATATGCCGCTTCGATCTTGCGAAGATTCACCACGTAAACCTTGCGCTCTGCATACACTTCAGTATCCACTTCAGAAACCCTGATCACCGTGCTGCCCACTTTGCGGGCCGTAACCAGTCCGGTAGCGCTGACGGTGGCAACGGTAGGGTCGGACGAAGAATAGAGCACCTTGTAATCTTTAGACGGATCATAGGCATTGCCCTCAAGAGTGTATGTTAATGTGCACGTCTCGCCGGGGTACAAATCTATGTAGGGAGCGTTGAAACTAATCTCAAATGTCTTTTCCGGCTCAGGCTCCGGTTCGGGTTCAGGTTCCGGCTCCGGCTCGGGCTCCGGTTCGGGAGGCGGTGGCAGCACCGGCACGGGATAGGGTTCCACCGGTTCGGCGGTGGGAGTACAGGACGCCAGTAGAGCGGCCAGGAGCAATACCGGAAGGAGCCTTTTCATTTGAGTATCAACTCAACAGGACAATGGTCGGAGCCATAGATTTCGTTGTGAATGTCTGCGGAAGCTATACGGTCCTTGATATCGTCCGACACGAGGAAGTAGTCGATTCTCCACCCTACGTTGCGCTCGCGGGCAGCCATGCGGTACGACCACCAGGAGTACTTTACTTCTCCGGGATGAAGGCTGCGCCAGCTGTCGGTAAAGCCGGCGGCGAGCAGCTCGCTCATCTTGGCGCGTTCCTCGTCGGAAAAGCCGGCATTGAAATGATTGGTATCTGGGTTCTTAAGGTCTATCTCCTCGTGAGCCACATTCATATCTCCGCATACTATAACCCCTTTGCGCTCGTTCAGCGCGAGCAGATGTGCGCGGAAAGCATCTTCCCATTCCATCCGGTAGCCGAGCCGCCTCAGGCCGTCCTGAGAGTTGGGAGTATATACGTTCACCAGATAGAAATCCGGCATTTCAAGGGTAATCACTCTGCCCTCCGTATCGTGCTCCGGCACACCCAGGCCATAGCTTACGCCCAGCGGAATGTGCTTGGTGTAGATGCAGGTACCCGAATAACCCTTCTTCTCGGCATAATTCCAGTAAGACGTGTATCCGGGGAACTCGAGGTCTATCTGGCCGGCCTGCAGTTTTGTCTCCTGCAAGCACACAAAATCGGCATCCAAATCGACGAATACATCGGCAAAGCCCTTGCCCGCCACGGCCCTCAGGCCGTTCACATTCCAGCTGATGAGTTTCATAACTTACAAAAGTAATCAATTATTCAGTACAAGCACCCGCCCGGGCTGTTAAAGCAGCAGGTCTTCGATGCGGATTTTGGGCACGTAATGCACTCCGTCCTTGCGGTAGTAACGGGTGGAAGCACCGGCGGGAATCTCCGTGAGCTCTATCTTGTCGAGTCCTTTACCTACCGCCAGCACGGCAATAGGTTCAAGTTCCAGATTCAAGGCCTGTTTTACTTCGTTATGGTCGAAAGCTCTTATTATCAATGCGTTGAGTCCTATCTCAACAGCCTTTAGCGCCATGCTCTGAAGAGATATCCCGAGGTCGATGTCAATCGTCGGTGATTCCGCTTCGGTGCTGCACACCACTATGAACGCCTGCGGCTCCGTACCGGGAGCGGGAAGATGAAGTTCCGGCAGATATCCGCCAAGATGCAGGAAGCGGCAGAAGCCCTCGCCGCCCTCGCGGGATTCGAGCAGTTTAAAACGCAGTTTCTGGGCGTTACGCCCCGAGGGAATCTTGGTATTGACGGAAACTATCGCATCAAGCTGGCGGCGGGCGACTTCGTAAGTGGTATCGTATGCCCTGTGGCTGCGGTTTTTCAGCAGAAGGGTATCAAGCGAGGGAGTGTTGCGGCGCAGCACTACCTTCCCCGCAGAGCGGAGAGCCTCCTCGCGCCTTTCAAGATAGTTGTCTGCCATAGCCTACCTGATTTCTTTTCCGAACGGAAGGAGTGCGGGGATTATCATCTTGAAATGCTGCATTCCGAATGGGATGCCCACTATGGTTATGCAGCACAAGCATCCGAATACCAGATGGATAACAGCTATCTCCCACCACCCGAGCAGAATCCAGATGAGGTTCATTACCGTGGACAGGCACCCCGGCTGACCGGGACGGTCCACCAGTTCGTGACCGAAAGGCCAGAGGCTGTAAGCCCCGAATTTGAACAGCTGGACGCCAAAAGGAATACCCACGAAGGTAATGCACATCAGCAAGCCCACGATGAAGTAAAACACGGCCACAAGGATACCGCCGAAAAGCAGCCAGAGTATGTTTCCTAAAAATTTCATAGTACATTTATTTATGCCCGAAAGGCGAATATAGCGCCTTTTGCCGCAATCTCAAAATGATTTTACTGCTACCCGCTTTTTACCTTTGTCGCCCACCACATAATAGCGGCCGCCCTCGATCAGGATGGCCCTGCCGCGGCGTTTTCGCATGTTGACGCGGTTGTCCACATTTAGATCGATTACCTTGCCGTCAAAGAAGGTGCTCACATCTTTTAACATAGTATGCCCTACAATAATACGGTCGGCTCCGCTGCGGTTCAGAATCAAATCCAGGGTATCGCGCTGAATGGGCCGGAACCTTTGTTCTTTAAGCACCAGGCCGCGATACCATATCGGGCCATAGCTGCCGCACAGGAAATACAACGTATCAGAGATGGCTTTACGCTCCTTGTTCTTAAAGAAAATAGCTTTGCTCATCTGGGCATTGACAGTTGGCACGGGGAGATTCCAGCGATAATAGTCACCTCCGAGCCCGGCATGCACATAGAGGTCACGCCCGATCCGGCAGATGGTATTCCACGACGCTATCCACCTTCCGAGTTCCGACGAAGGGCCGAAGAGCTCGCGGTATTCTACCCCCAGCTCCCGCGCGAGTATCTTGTATTTGGGTTTGGCGTAACGCATATCCCCCGAGAATTCCATAAGTTCGTGGTTCCCCAGGAGCATGGTTACACGGCCGCCGGCCTCCTGCGCTTCCTGCTGGAGCTTGTAGAACAGCCAATATATCTGAACGGCATCCTCGCCCCGGTCGAAAATGTCTCCGATCATCACCAGATGGTCTCGCCCGTAAGACCAGCGCAAATCGCTGTCTATCACATTGTTCCCCTGCAGGAGGCTAACCACGCAGTCAAGCCGCCCGTGGGGGTCGGACATTACAAACACCCGCTCCGGCTGAGACTCCACAAGCCACTCCTGCCTCGAGAAGGGCCTCAGGCTGACTTCGAACGGATAGTGCCCCAGATGGTCGGTAACCTTAAAGGTAGCGGGAGCTTCAGGGTAAAGATTATCCTCGATGGTGCCATCTTTATCGACGGTAATGACCCTCACGCCGCCATCGGTATACAAGATATACGGACCGTCAACCGAAAGAGAATCCCTTCTCTCCCGGGCCGGAAGAGCCAAAGAGCACAGAGACAGCAGAATAGCTATAATCGCTTTCATTCTTCAGCAACTTTAATTAACGAATCGAGATATGCATTGACGGCTTTGATGCCCTCTTTTAGTTTTTCCGGCGGCCAGGCGTTATCGGCTATGCAACTGACATTCCCCTGCTCATATCCAAAATAAACATGCCACTGAATACCGTCGTGCACCATAAACGGCGGACGATAAATCTTTTTGAGCTTATAGAGCTTATAGCTGCCTATCAGTGAATCCACCTTACGCACAGCATCTTCCGGCACTCTCACCCGCACAACTTCGGAATTGCACTTGGCCCAGCTCAGGACGGCTCCTTCCTGCCCTGAATACTCCAGACGGTAATACTCATGCGGATATTCCCTCATAGTAGAAGACTTGTACTCATAGTACTTAAAAGCCCCCGAGGGCTTTGCTCCCAAAGACATCGTGAACGACAAGATGATGAACAAAAGGCGTTGACTGGACATCCCTGACTTATAGGCAGTTACATAAACTGACCTGGTTGTTTTTAACCAGGTCAGTTTGCGTAAGGTGCTGTGTAACAGAGACTTCCGACATACGGCGGCCGACGGCTTGAAAGCGAGCTTTCTGAGCCGGGGCCTACGGAATGCGCCCGGCAGACGGCCGGGCGCATGTGCTTTGATACTCTATGGTTGGTGATTCCGGCGCGACTCGAACGCGCGACCCACAGCTTAGAAGGCTGTTGCTCTATCCAACTGAGCTACGGAACCAGCGGGCTGCAAATATAGTAAAAAATTATGATTTCTTACGCAGGGTAAGGCGTATGTACGATATAATGCCAAGGATGATTATGATGATAGCATGAGACTCGTGGCAAAATACCGCATATACCAGACCCATGTTTTCGGTGGCGCCGAACAGCGACATGAGGGTGGCTTTGACCAGGTAATGAAAGGCTCCTATGCCGCCGGGAACGGGAATTACAGATGCCACATTGCCCACCGCCGAGATGAACAGGGCGTCTGAAATACCCAGCCCGGCAAGCGGGGGAAGAGCCTTCAAACCCGACCAACTCATAAGCACGTACATAGTCCAGATAAGCACGGTATAGAGCACGAAAAGCCACTTGTGCTTCATTTTACCGATACTCACAAATCCGGCGCCCAGGCCCTTTATCCAGCCGGCAATCTTGCCGCAGACCTTATTGCTGCCGCTCCAATGGAAGATGGCCCAGATAAGCAACGCCACCGCCAAGAAGGCCCCGCCCAGGTACCACCAGGGCGATGCCCCAAGGCGGCCCGCAATAGGGGTCCAGATCTGCTCGGTAAAGAAGCCGCCGAACTTGCTCCAGCCACTTAGCAGGGCTATCGCAAACAGCACCACCACAGCTACCAGATCGCATACACGCTCACAAACTATGGTGCCCAAAGCCTTGTCGTAGGTCATATTCCGGCGGGTTATATAGCCGCAGCGCACAAATTCTCCGGCGCCAGGCAGCACCACGTTGACAAGATTGCCCACGTTGGTGGCGTCCCATACATCCAGGCGCTTCGCCTCCGGGTCGATGGGATTTATAATCGCCCTCCAGCGCTCCTCGCGGAACACAAGGGCAAGCAAGGAGAAAACGACGAACATCCCCAGCCAGAAAAGGCGGGTCTCGCCCAGTCCACCCCAGAAGGCCTTCCAGTCAACTCCACGGAAGGCAAAGAACACCAGCACCCCTGCAAGCAGGAATGAAACAACGTATTTAATTACAGTCTTTACCTGCATTATTCAGTCAGGGTCCACTCTACCCCGTCTTTAGTGTCCTTAACCTGGATACCCAGAGCCTTGAGAGCGTCACGTATATGGTCGGAAGTAGTCCAGTCTTTGGCAGCCTTGGCCGCGGCCCTCTGCTCGAGCACCATATCCATAAGTCCGTCAATCACTTTACGGGCTCCCTCGGAACCGGTCTCCTCGTCCTTGAGGCCAAGCACGCCGAATACCACATCGTCAAAAAGCTGGCAAAGGGTCTGAAGGTCACCGTCGCTCAGTTTAATCTGCCCCGCTTTGGCGGAATTGATAATCTTAACGGCTTCCGAAATGCTGGCAAGGGCCATGGGAGTATTCATATCATCGCACAGGGCATCATAAATACCCTCGAATACCTCGCGCACGGCAGGTGACGTGGCGGGGCAGTCGTCAGGCGCCACAGCAAAACTCTCCTCTCCATACACATACACGGGAGCCTTGCGGCCGGCCATGGCATACAGGTCACGCGAGGCCTGCATTACGCGAGCAAGGCCCTTTTCGGCCGCCTGGAGAGCTTCGTTTGAGAAGTCAAGCGTGCCGCGGTAGTGTGCCTGAAGTATGAAGAAACGAATGGTCATGGGGCTGTAGGCCTTTTCGAGCTTGGGATGATTTCCGCTGAAGAGCTGGGGCAGGGTGATAAAATTGCCAAGGCTCTTGCCCATCTTCTGGCCATTGATGGTAATCATGTTGTTGTGAACCCAGTAGTGCACGCCCTGAGTGCCGCGGCATGCTACGTTCTGGGCAATCTCGCACTCGTGGTGCGGGAACATCAGGTCCATTCCTCCGCCATGGATATCAAACTCACAGCCCAGATACTTCTCCCCCATCACCGAGCACTCAAGGTGCCAGCCGGGGAAGCCCTCGCCCCACGGGGAAGGCCAGCGCATGATATGCTCCGGCTCGGCCTTTTTCCATAGGGCGAAATCGAAGGGTGCACGCTTGTCTTCCTGACCGTCAAGGTTACGGGTGCCCTCAAGGGTATCGTCAAGGTTACGGCCGCTCAAAACGCCGTAGTGATGGTCGCGGTTGTACTTCTGCACATCGAAATAGATGCTGCCGTTCGACTCATAAGCATAGCCGGCGTCGAGGATCTTCTTGACGGCCTCGATCTGCTCTACGATATGGCCGCTGGCTCTGGGCTCGATGGAGGGAGGCGCCACGTTGAGAAGGCGCATGGCCTCGTGGTAACGCAGGGTATAAGCCTGCACCACTTCCATAGGCTCCAGCTGCTCGAGCCTGGCCTTCTTTGCTATCTTGTCCTCTCCGGAGTCGGCATCATGCTCAAGATGGCCCACATCGGTTATATTCCGTACATACCGCACTTTATATCCAAGGTGCTTGAGCAGTTTGCTCAGCACATCGTAAGTAACTCCGGGGCGTGCGTGCCCCAGATGAGCGTCCCCATAAACCGTAGGGCCGCAAACATACATTCCCACATGGCCCTCCTGGATAGGTTTAAAGAGTTCTTTGGTACGCGTAAGCGTATTGGTAAGCTTGAGTTGTCGCATAGTGTGCAAAGATAAGAAAAAGTGCTATATTTGCACGTATCACCATTATTGTTTGTTAGGATGAGAAAGCTCATTTTCCTTATTTCCGCCCTGCTTTGCTCCGCAGCGGCACTGGCCCAGACCCCCGAGGAAATCCTCTCCCGCATGGAGACCGCGATGGCCGCCCATGAGAAAGACGGAATAGTTATGACTGTCGATGTCAAAATCCCCATCCTTGGCGCCATGAGCACCAAGACTTACGCCCTTGGAGAGAAGTTCCGCCTGGAGGCCAGCATGGCCGGAGTAGATGTCATAACCTGGTCGGACGGCAAATCCAAATGGACCTATACATCAAAAGACAACGAGGTCATTATCGAAAAAGAGAACCCCGACAGGCCCACCTCCTCGGAGGGCGACACCGAGATGTTCAACGGCATCGCCGAAGGCTACGACGTAACCCTGAGCAAAGAGACCGACAAGGCTTGGTACTTCAACTGCAAGAAATCCAAGGACAACAAAGAGAAAGACGTTCCTAAGACTATCGATATCGTGGTGGCAAAGGGAACTTATTACCCCGTGAGCTTAAGCGCACAGATGAAAGGCATAACCGTCACCATGCGCGGCATCTCCTTCGGGGTTACCGAAAAGCAGGTTTCCTTCGATGCCAAAGACTATCCAAATGTCAAAATCACAGACAAACGATAAATCTATATGAAAAAATTCATCCCCCTGCTGCTTATTGCAGCGTCCCTGTTTTTTACTTCCTGCGGAGCATCTAAATTCTTCTCGGGCAATGCTTCCAACATTGATTCAATAACTTTAGTAAGCCCCTATTCTTATCTGACTGACGCTTTCGGTGAGTGGCAGACCAATTATGTCGATGCGCCTTCACAGCTCAACCAGCAGTTGATTTCCGAGGTTGTAGGCAACATTGGGCTTCCTGTCAAAAAATCGGCCTCCATCGATTATAAAAGTGATGTGGATGCCGCCAACTGGATGCGCCACCTGTCTGAAATCGGCGCCGCCGGAGCCAAGCGCCAGGAGGTCCCCGCGCAGATTGTTGAAGCCGTAAAAAAGAGCGGCAGCAACTACGGCCTGCTGATTACCGATGTTGGATTCTGCAAAAGCGAAAACCAGTTAGAGGCGGAGGCTGCGCTCGAGACAAGCCGAAGGGTTGTGGATTTACTTAAGAACGGCAATCTACATCTCTACGATGACACCAAGGCCTACAAGACCGGCGTATACTCATTAATCTTTGACAGCAATACCGGGAAGCCCGTCTGGTTCGGTTCCATTCCACGTGGCTACAAGAACAATCCCACCGACCGCGAAAGCATTATCCGGCAGATGGAAAGGCTCTTTAAGGATTTCCTGAAATAATCCCAGCACACAAATAAAAAACTCCGGAAAGACTTCCGGAGTTTTTTATTACATCTGATCTTCGAAAACCAAGCGGTAATCCGACACTGTTTTTATCTCTTCATCGTCGGAGGTCACCTTCGTTTCGGTCATAATTTCCACATGGGTCGGCCAGCCGGAAGGGAGATGTATCACCCAAAGCCAATACTTGTCAAAAGTCACCTGCAAGTGGGTGTCGACAGCCTCCTGCAGCCATTGTTCCCAGGACTGATTGAATTCATCTTCATCGGCCGTAGATTCCCTGAGCCTTCCCATTACGGACTCTTCCAGATAAGGCATCAAAGTATCGTTTCCAAGTGAAGCTACGCCTCTGATGACGACAAATGTTGTGTCGGACTGCGCCGGATCGACCCAGAAAGACTGTTCCGCGTCGAATGAATGGTTCAGAATATTGTCTATTTTAGTATTTACATTATAGACCTTGGCAGTATCCAGCCTGAGCCCGTGAAAGAAAAGCATGTTCTTGAGCGTCGGGACCGTATTGTTGTATAGCGCGTCGGGATCTCCGATCTGCGTTGCCAACCCGCCTGTCAAGGCTTTCAAGCGCTCCTTCTGCTTTGAATTCAACTTATGCCCTTTCTGCTTTATGAACTCGTCGCGCCATTTAGGAAGAGCCCCCGTAACTCGCTCGCACTCAGAGTAAAGATTATTAAAAGCTTTCAGGTCGCCGCATTCGTCAGTAAGGAAATCCAGCTGCAAACGGCCTATCATATCGGACATGAATTCAGAATCCAGAGGGTCATCCAGGCTGGACGTAACCACATCTTTCATTGTCAAGCGGAGGATATAAGAAGTGTCGGTCTGGTCGACGACTTCAAAACAATCCTTTTCAGAACTGGACGACAAAACTTTTTCCTCGCCGCTCTTGTAAATTTGCTTTGTAGAGTTCTCGACTTTGTACATAACCTTCTCGCCTTTATCCCAGTAGGCAATAACCTGCACGGTGGAATCGGGCATCATCTGGGCGCCGGCCGAAAAAGCTGCCAGCATGGCAAGTGCCGATACAACAATTACTTTTTTCATATTTACAAAGTTAGCATAAAAAGCTATATTTGCATACCGGAGGCATGTTTATTGTAACTTAACACATCAAATGAACTGCGTTATGAAGTACCTTCTGACCATATTTGCAGCCGCTATGCTGTGCCTTTCGGCATCAGCTCAGGATCATCTTTGCTTCGAGGGAATACCTATCGAAGGTCCCGTATCCAGCTTCGTAGACAAGCTTAAAGAGGCCGGATTCAAAGAGTGGGAAGACGATATAGCCCGCACACTCCTCAAAGGGAAGCTGTTCGGCCGCGAGTGCACTCTGATAGTCAAGTCCAACCCCGACAACGGCGATGTGTACGCAGTAACGGCAACATTTGCCATACGCAACAACTGGAAGCTCTGCAAAGAAGATTACCTCGCAGCGCAGGAAGGCCTGAGCAGGCAGTTCGGCCGTCCCACAAGGATCGAAAAGTTCGAGCGTCCTTTCCGCGAGGGCGACGGGCTCGAACTGCATCATCTCAATATGGGATTGTGCAAATGGATTTCGACATACAACACGCCCTGCGGCCCTGTGACGCTGCGCCTTGCCCCCGTAATTGTCAACAACGGGCAGCTTGTAGTGCTCTGGGAAGACAAAATCAACTCGGAGCTGATGTCGGCAAAAATAGGAGAGTAGGAAGATCTACTTGAATAGGTTGATGGCCCCGAATACGCCCAGGGACGCCAGCAGCATAATCACGCCGGCTAGCACCACACCAAGCATAACGTAAAGCACGCTCTTCTTGAAATCCATATTCAAGATGCTGGCGGCAAGGGTACCTGTCCATGCGCCGGTACCGGGCAGAGGAATGCCCACGAACAGCAGCAGGGCCCAATAAAGCCCGTGACCGGCCTTTGACTCAAGCTTGCGGCCTCCCTTCTCGCCTTTTTCGAGGCACCAGCTGAAAAACTTGCCAATATACTTCTTATCCTTGCCCCATTCCAGTATACGCCGGGCGAAAAGGAAGATGAACGGCACGGGCAACATATTGCCAATCACCGCGATAATATACGACGGCACCAGGGGGAGCTCGTAAGCGACCGCCACGGGAATAGCACCGCGAAGTTCGATCAGCGGCACCATGGATATGAGGAAAATAATCAGGTACTTCTTAAACACGGGTACAAAGATAGCATTTTTCAAAGAATCATTTGTATCTTTGTAAGTTATGAAATCTATTCTCGGAATTGGCAATGCTTTGACGGATATTCTGGCAGTACTGCCGGACGATTCGCTGCTCAAGACCTACCATCTGCCCAAGGGCAGCATGCAGCATGTTGACATGGAGACGGGCGATATGATATGGGCCGCCCTCAAGCCGCTCGGCGTTAAATATGTCGCCGGCGGCAGCGCTGCCAACACCATCGTTTGTACATCCATCTTCGGCATGCCGTCGAGCTTCATCGGCAAAATCGGAGACGACGAGCTGGGCCTGCTCTTCAAGAGCGACCAGGAGCAATACGGAGTCAATACCCTGCTGCTCAAGAGCGAGCATTCCAGCGGACGCAGCATGGTGTTCGTCAGCGGAGGCAACGCCGAACGCACTTTTGCCGTATATCTGGGAGCCGCCCTCGACCTGGTGCCCGAAGATCTCAAACCTGAGTACTTCGCAGGGCACGACTACTTCCACATCGAGGGCTATCTGGTTCAAAACCAGGCGCTTATCCGCAAGGCGGTAGAACTGGCCCACGAGGCTGGCTGCATCATATCGCTGGATATGGCCTCGTACAACGTGGTGGAGAGCAACAATGCATTCCTGCATGATATTATCGACCGATACGTCGATATAGTCTTTGCCAACGAGACCGAAGGGCGCGCATTCACCAAGCTGGAGGGCACCAGGGAAATCCTGGAAGAGATCAGCAACCACTGCGACATTGCCGTGCTCAAGGTCGGCAAAGACGGCAGCTGGGTCAAATCAGCCAGGGAAGAGCACTACATCGAGGCCTGGCCCGCAAATACCATCGACGCCACCGGCGCCGGCGACACCTATGCGGCGGGCTTCCTCTACGCCCATTCGCTCGGCATGCCCCTGAAGGTTTGCGGTGAGGTGGGTTCCATAATCGCCGCCAAGGTGGTGGAGGTTATAGGCACCAAGATCGACATCCCCCGCTGGAGGGACGCCAAGATTGAAATCCGGGATCTTATCGCCAAGTACGAATAATGGGCTTCACTCGCAAGTTGGTACGCGCATTTGCGCTCCGGGCGCATCGCAGCAAGGTTCCCACGAGGCTCATGCCTTTGTCGGAAATCCGCAGCGCCGTGGTGTACGTGAATGCGGTAGAGCCGTATTGCGAGCCGTTCAAGCTCAAGCTCAAGGAATTCTTCAACAAGAGGGGCATCGAACTCAAGATTATCGGGGAGTTCGACAAAGACCTGCGTACAGATTCCGACTTTTTCCTTTCGCTCAATCCCAAGCCCTGCATCAACGAGCGCTACGCTGCCTCAAGCAGCACAGCCCGCTTCAAGGCGGGACGCCATCAGCTCAAAGGAGGCGTCTATGACCTCGTGGTTAGCGATACCACCCCTGAGCCGGTGGCCATGAAAGAGGCTTTTGAAGTAATCGAGAAAATGCTAAACAACATCAAATAAACTAAAACAATGTTTGAAATTTTGTCAAAAGAGATGCTGACCCCCATCATCTGCCGGATGAAGGTTCATGCTCCCAGGCTTGCCGCAGCGGCACAGCCCGGAGAGTTCCTCATCGTCCGCGCCGACGAAAAGGGCGAACGCATTCCACTTACCATCAGTGACTTCGATCGCGAGAAGGGCACTGTGACTATCGTTACCCAAAAAATCGGCGCATCGACCGCCGACATCATTGCTTACGAGCAAGGCGAATGCTTCGCCGACGTAGTGGGCCCTCTGGGACAGCCGTCCGAATTTGTAAAAATGCCCGAAGAGGAGCTTAAGAAACAGCGTTACATCCTTATCGCAGGCGGTCTGGGCACCGCTCCCGTATATCCTCAGGCCAAATGGCTCAAGGAGCACGGCGTACCCGTTGACGTCATCATTGGCGCCAAGACCAAAGACCTGCTCATCTATGTGGATGAGATGAAGGACGTTTGCGACAATCTGTTCGTCTGTACCGACGACGGCTCGTTCGGCTTCAAAGGTATGGGCACCAATATGCTCGAGCATGTAGTGAGCGAGGGTCACAGCTACACCCAGGCCGTCATCATCGGCCCCATGATCATGATGAAGTTCACCACCCTCACTTGCAAGAAGCTCGGTATCCCCGCAGTGGTGAGCCTGAACACCCTTATGGTGGACGGCACCGGAATGTGCGGAGCCTGCCGTGTGAGCGTGGGCGGAAAGACCCGTTTCGCTTGTGTAGAGGGCCCCGAATTCGATGGTTACGAAGTCGATTTCGACGAGGCAATGCGCCGCCAGGGCCAGTACAAGGCCGAAGAGGCAGAAGTCAATGAACACCACGTTTGTAAAATAGGGAGGGGAAAATAATGGCTAACAGAATACCCAGAGTCGCGGTCCGCGAGCAGGATCCCAAGGTCCGCGCAACCAATTTCGATGAGGTCTGCTACGGTTACAACCGCGAGGAGGCAATGCTTGAGGCTTCACGCTGCCTGCATTGTAAGAATCCGCGCTGCGTTACCGCCTGCCCTGTAAACATCCAGATTCCCGAATTCATCGCCAAGGTGTGCGAGGGTGATATCAAAGGTGCCGCTGCCATCATTGCCGAAGACAGCTCTCTGCCCGCCGTGTGCGGACGCGTTTGTCCTCAGGAGACTCAGTGCGAGGGCAGCTGCGTTCTTGGTGTAAAGGGCGAGCCCGTGGCAATCGGCAAGTTGGAGAGGTTCGTTGCCGACGAGACTCTCGGACATGCTTCCACCACCTGCGCTCCCGCCAACGGCATCAAAGTAGCCGTGGTCGGATCCGGTCCTGCAGGCCTTGCCTGTGCCAGCGACCTTGCCAAGTGGGGCTACGACGTAACCATCTTCGAGGCGCTTCACAAAGCCGGCGGCGTGCTGGAATACGGAATCCCCGAGTTCCGTCTACCCAAGGACAAAGTGCTCAAGATCGAAATTGAAGAAGTACGCAGGCTCGGCGTCAAGATCGAGACCGACGTTATCATCGGCAAGACCGTCACCATCGATTCCCTTATGGACGAAGAAGGCTTCAAGGCTGTATTCATCGGCAGCGGCGCCGGTCTGCCCAAGTTTATGGGTATCCCCGGCGAGAACCTCTGCGGCGTATTTTCAGCCAACGAGTTCCTTACCCGCAACAACCTTATGAAGGCCTGGAGGGAGGATTATCTTACTCCTATCCACGCCGGTAAGAAGGTGTGCGTAGTGGGTGGCGGCAATGTGGCAATGGATGCCGCACGTACCGCCCTCAGGCTTGGTGCCGAGGTTCACATCGTGTACAGGCGTACCGAGGCCGAACTTCCCGCCCGCCGCGAGGAAGTACATCACGCCATGGAAGAAGGTATCATATTTGACATGCTCACCAACCCCGTGGAGATTCTGGGTGACGAGAAGGGCTGGGTAAAGGCTCTTAAGTGCATCCGCATGGAACTGGGCGAGCCCGACGAGAGCGGACGCCGCAGCCCCGTGCCCATCCCCGGCAGCGAATTCGAGATCGATACCGAGACCGTGATCATGGCCCTCGGAACTTCTCCGAACCCCATGATTTCCAAGACCACGGAAGGCCTGGAGGTGAACAGGCGCGGCTGCTTGGTGGCCAACGAAGTCGGTGCCACCACACGTCCGGGCGTATTCGCCGGAGGCGATGCCGTCACCGGCGCCGCCACCGTTATCCTGGCAATGGGTGCTGGCCGTACAGCCGCGAAAGCTATTGATGAGTATTTACATCAATAGCCAAAGCCAAGTGAGACGAATGTAAGGACTTCCGGGAGGGCGGTACGCCAGTATTCACTGCTGTGCGTCCCTTCCCTCACCCGGAGCTGGGCGCAAGGGAATCCAAGTGCGCGCATCTCCTTATAGAGGTTGATACTTCCGTCAAGCAAATAGTCATCGTCGCCGCAGTCAACGTACCAACGCACTGCGGCGATTGCTTTTTGCTTGTCCGAGGGAGCATCGTGCAGGTAGGCAGGCATATCGTTAAACTCCACCTGATCAATATATTCGCCCATCTCCGGACGGTCTTTGTAGCCGTCGGGGCGGCCCTGCAGGCGAGCACTCAACGGGCATGCCGAACTCCAGTACTCAGGCCTGTGCATCGCAAAGAGAGTGGTGCCGTGCCCTCCCATCGACAAGCCGGCAATGGCACGGTGCGCGCTGTCGCCTACGATACGGTAGCGGCTCTCGATGGCCGGAATGAACTCCTCGAAGAAGAAATCTTCGTAACGCCAGCCCGGGTAATTGAAATAGCCCATATAACGTCCCACATTATCGGGGCCGTCGCCGGAAGCATCGGGCATGACGATTATCATGGGAGTGCAGAAGCCGGAGTTGGTGCGCCAGTCGGCTATGAGCTTCATATTGTAACTCTTTGCCCAGGTCTGATACGACCCGTGGGCTCCGTGAAGCAGGTAAAGCACCGGATAGGAGCGCTCTGGATGCAGATCGTAATCTTTGGGCAGATAGACGTTATATTTCTTATCGGCCCCCAGGATCTTGCTGCTCACCACTCCCGTTTCGATACGGCTGTCACTGGACTGCTGTACCCCGGATGCCGCAGGATAGACGTCTTTGACAACGCCAAGCTGTGCGTCAGATGACAATACGCGGATGCCGGCCGAGGCGCTCAGCGCCATCAACATAGCCAGTAGGGAAAGTAATACTCGTTTCATATCAGAAAAACTATACGTTAACTATTTGGCTTACTACAACTCGGGAGGTCGTGCCGGCTGGGCCGCGGGCAGAGCCGTGATACTCCCTGGCTCCGGTGGAAAGTACGATCTGCCTTATATTGGATGGATTGATTCCGGCGCCCGGCATTACCGTAATACGCCCGGCGGATTGCCCAACCAGGCTTGCTATAAGACTGCTGCCCTCCAGGGCGGAAGGGGCCTGACCGGAAGTAAGGAGAGTATTGCAGCCAAGAGAAATTATGTCTTCAAGGGCACTGAAAGGCTCGGCGCATTCGTCGAAAGCACGATGAAAGGTAACGTCAAGAGGGCGCGCGGCGGCGATGAAGCGCGACATAAGAGGCAGGTCGATTTGGCCGTCAGGAGTGAGGGCCCCGATAACCACTCCATTGACTCTCAGGCCTTTACAGATTGATATGGTTTCAAGCATTTCTTCCGCCTCGCCTAGAGTCCAGCAAAAGTTCCCCTCTCTTGGCCTTACAAGCACATTTACAGGTATGCTTACAGCTCCCAGAGCCTCAGAAATGAGCTGCGCCGAGGGGCTGACTCCGCCCACTTCAAGCCTGGAGCATAATTCGATACGTTGCGCCCCGCCTGCCTGCGCTTCCAATGCATCTTGCACCGACTGGCAGCAACACTCAAAAAAAATCCCCCTTTGCATACAGCAAAGATAGGAGAACCACCGGTAAAATGCAATAAAAACAAACGTCGAGTGACGGCGTTAGCCGGAACGAAGAAAGCCCGGCTGACTTTCGTCAGTCGGGCTTTCCGAAAAGCGGCAGCTACCTACT
Organism: uncultured Bacteroidia bacterium; assembly: GCA_902792815.1. GTDB lineage: Bacteria > Bacteroidota > Bacteroidia > Bacteroidales > UBA932 > Cryptobacteroides. Next base: position 77 of record CADBAY010000024.1, on the reverse strand, counting down.
CTCCCACCTGGTGGGGCAGTACCATCGGCGCTAGTGAGCTTAACTTCTCTGTTCGGGATGGGAAGAGGTGGATCCTC
>CADBAY010000023.1 GCA_902792815.1 uncultured Bacteroidia bacterium | reverse complement strand
ATAGTCGTAAACGAAGACATTACCTCCGACAGTGGCGAAAAGATGCTCGGCATAGTGTGCGGGGCGCGGATTTTCCTTATGGACCTCGGGGCCGGCGAGCACGCGGTAAGCGTGGCGGCGCATCCCGGCGAGAAAGAGCTTATCATGGCGCGTAAGGCGCTGTCGTTCGTCGATTTGAAAGACCTTTTGCTGAAGGCCGGGTTTACCGAATCGGATATGCCCGACCTGGACCTTTCGACTCTTACCAAAGATACATTGATAACCCTTTTCAGCTGACAGATATGAAATACATTTTCGCTTTATCCTGCATCCTGGCTTTCCTCGGATGCAAAGACGGAGACCGCAACAAGCCCCAGGAAGGTGTCCCCGAGAGCTATTCCTACAATTATTCGGGTATGATGATCCAGCCCATCCTCAACTACGAGGTGGAGCGTGCCAAAGACGGAACGGTTACCATTGCCTACTGCGCCAACAGCCTTGAGGCAACGGTGTACAAAGCTCCCGCCGACTTGCTTGAGAAAATAGGCGAGATGGTGAGTAAGTATAAGGTTTACAAACTCAAAAGGTCTTACCAGCCTTCCATGGAAATACTTGACGGATATGGCTGGCATATGTTCATTGCATACGAGAACGGCTATATCGGTTCCGGCGGCAGCAATGCCTGGCCGTCCGAAAAGGATTGGCAAGGTGTGGCTGCAATCAACAAATATATCCAGGACATTATTGACGCCGCAACCGAGGCTGACATCATAGAGGTCCGGCCCCTCAGAAGATAATGCCCCGAGCGCTCTCCTGGTTCGCCCTGCTCGTGTTTGCCGCCGGGTGCTGCGCCTCCGCTCCCGACCCTCTGGGGGCGGTTCCCGACGCTGCGCAGATGGAGTGGCAGAAGATGGAGGTGAATATGTTCTGCCATTTCGGCCCCAACACTTTCAGCGGGCAGGAATGGGGGAGCGGAACCGAGAGTGAAGACCTTTTCAATCCAACCGGTCTTGACTGCCGCCAGTGGGCGCGTACAGCTGCCGCCGCCGGCATGAAGGGTATTATCGTAACAGCCAAGCATCACGATGGGTTCTGCCTCTGGCCCAATCCGGTCAGCACCCACACAGTAGCATCGTGCAAGTGGCGGGACGGACAGGGTGACGTGCTGAAGGAGCTTTCCGATGCTTGCCGCGAATACGGGCTTAAGTTCGGGGTGTACATATCGCCCTGGGACCGCAACGACCCTTCTTACGGCACGCCGGAATACAATCAAAAGTATGCCGCGACGCTGCGCAGCGTGCTTGACGGACGCTACGGGCCGGTATTCGAACAATGGTTCGACGGTGCGTGCGGAGAGGGTCCCACGGGACGCAGGCAGGTGTACGACTGGCCGCTTTTCCACCGTACCGTGCGCGAGCTTCAGCCTTCGGCGGTAATGTTCAGCGACGTCGGTCCCGGCTGCCGTTGGGTAGGCAACGAAAGAGGTGAGGCCGGAATCACCAACTGGAGTACCCTGGACACCTGCGCCTTCACTCCCGGCGCTGATGCACCTCCCACCGACACTTTGCAGACCGGCAACAAGGGTGCGGCGGCGTGGATTCCCGCCGAGACGGATGTTTCCATACGCCCGGGCTGGTTCTGGCGAAGCAGCGAAAAACCCAAGAGCGCCGGGCAGTTGCTGCAGATTTACTACCAAAGCGTAGGGCGCGGATCGCTGCTCCTTCTCAACGTGCCCCCCGATACCAGCGGACGCATCGCCAGGGAAGACTCTCTGGTGTTGATGCAGTGGCGGGAGAGGCTGAATGCCGATTTTGCCTGCAATCTTGCCCGTGATGCCCGCTTTAAAGCGCCCTGCCGGAGGGGGTTCAAGCCCTCGCGCCTTGGCGACGGCGATTACGAGACCTACTGGGCGGCGCCCGAAGGGGACTGCACTCCTTGCATCTGCTTGAGTTTCCCTGGGGAGGTCTGCTTCGACCGTATTGTGCTGCAGGAGTATGTGCCTCTGGGGCAGAGAGTTGAAGCTTTTACGGCAGAGGCCCTCACATCCAAAGGCTGGGAGCGGATTGCAAGTGGCACTACCATAGGATACAAACGTATCCTGCTCACCGGACCCACTCTGGCCCGCAAATTGCGAATCACCATCAACGCCGCCCTCGGAAGCCCGGTGCTGAGCGAGGTCGGAATATACAAAAGCAATGAAATATAGTAAATTAGCAATAGCCCTGTGCCTTCTTGCGGCACTTCCGGCCCGTGGCGGCGACTATGCCCGCTACTATCAGAATCTTCCCATCGCACTTACTGAGCCCCAGGCCCCGGTTATTCAGGAGTATTCGGTTTCTCTCGCCGATTTTGGCGGCGTGGGTGATGGCGTAACCCTTAATACCGACGCTTTTGCCAAGGCGGTGAAGGCCCTGGTCAAGCAGGGCGGAGGGCATCTCGTAGTGCCTGCCGGTATCTGGCTCACTGGGCCCATAGTGCTCAAGAGCGGTATCGACCTGCACCTTGAGAAGAATGCCATGATTCTGATGTCTCCCGACAGGGCGCTCTTTGCCAAGGACGGTAAAAAGGCTGTGCCGTGCATCAGTGCCAGCAAGTGTAAAGACGTGAGTATCAGCGGAGAAGGCATTATCGACGGGAACGGGGAATGGTGGCGTGCAGTCAAGCGAAGCAAGGTCAGCGACGTGGAGTGGAAAGATTATCACCGTATGGGCGGGACCGATGCCGACGGCGGGTCCCTTTGGTATCCTTACGACCTGACCCGCTTCCCCAACCTGGTAGAAGGGTACAAGGAGCAGGAAAAGCTTCGCAACCATCTTATCCGCCTTACCGACTGCGAGAGGGTGAGGATTTGCGGCGTTACCATCCAGAACTCCCCGCGCTTCCATCTGGTGCCTCAGCGCTGCAGCCAGGTGGCCATCGTGGGAGTGACGGTGCGCTGTCCCTGGAACGCCCAGAACGGCGACGGAATCGACCTGATGCAGAGCAGCGACGTGCTGGTGGCCGACTGCACGGTTGACGTTGGTGACGACGGCATCTGCTTCAAGGCCGGTGCCGGTGCGGCGGCCCTCAAGGACGGCCCCGTGGCCAGGGTGCTTGTGAGAGGGAATACCGTTTTTCACGCTCACGGAGGCTTTGTAATCGGGTCCGAGTTTTCGGGCGGCGTGACCGATGTGGCGGTGCTTGACAATACTTTTTCGGGAACGGATACCGGACTGCGTTTCAAGAGCGCTCCGGGCCGCGGCGGAAAGACTTCGCGGCTCTATATTGACAATGTGATAATGAGCGACATACGTGACCAGGCCATAGTGTTTGAAACCGGTTACGTGAATGTCCACGTTGGTGAGAAGGGCAGCATGGAACAGACCGGTGAATTCATTCCCGAATTCAGCGATATCACCATTTCAAATGTCATCTGCCGTGACACCCGTATAGGCATAGCCGTAAACAGCACTCCCGAGATGGTCCACGACATATCGCTCAGGAGCTGCACCATATTCTGCTCCGAAAGCTGCTCGGAGCTCTCGGAGGGTATAAAACTGGATATGGAAGAAGTAAGGCTGATGGGCTATTAGGCCCACTTGTCTTCGGCCACGGGAGGCCTCACGTCGCTGAGGTACTGAATCTCAACTATAAACCACTGACCCGTGCTGGGCTTCTTGCGAAGCTTCACGGGACGGGGATTGTCGGCTCCGCCGGAGTGCAGGTACAGGGTAGCCCAGCCCTCGTTTTCGAAAGAATAGGGAGTGGACGAGACCTTGACCCTGTAGGGTACGGCGGGGGTGTAGTTGTTGGCCGGAGTGGCACCCTCGAAGTAAGAGCGGACCTTGTAGAACTTGCCGTCCATAAAGCGGTCCGAGATGTGCTGCAGCTCTGCGGGAGAGCAGTTGTCGGGGCCTTTGAGGAAGTCGAGCATCTGGATGCTTTCAGTCTTGCTGTCCTGCCAGCGGGTAAGTGCGAGCAGGCTCAGGGCAGCGGTTGCAAACGGATCGGTAAGGGCCGCCTCGGGCAGTGCGCGGAGTTCGCTCAGGTTGGCAGGGAGCGCCTGGAAAGTGAATGTCTGGCTTTTGCCCTGGAGCTTAGAGCCGGCCTTGCCGATAATGTTACCGAGGTTAAGCTTGCCGCCGGAAAGATTGCGGCCTAAGCCTGTGAAGAAATCAAGAATCTTTTTGTCCATAGCGCAAATATAAGGTTTTCCACCGATAATTTGTTATATTGCGGACAATTATGGCAGAAAAAGCGTCAAGTATCATAGGTCACCGCCGCAGCCAGGCGGGAACCAATCTATCGCATCCTGAGGAGGCTCCGGGGGAGCAATCCGGCACTAGCTCCCAAACTCCTCCCGTCAATCCGTCCCCGGTCTATCCTTCCACGCCGCGTCAGGCGTTCCAAAAGCCGGGTTCCGGTTATAAGAAAGGCGAAAAGAGTTTTCTTGCCAAACTGTTTTCATTCTCCGGCAGGATGGGGCGGCTCGCCTACTTCGTGCTGGTTGTTATCAGCGACTTTTATCTTTTTTCTTTTACGTCGCTGCCCGATGACGTGGATGAGTTGTATTATGGTTTATGGTTGCTTGCGCTGCCCTTGATAGCTTGGGTTCGCATTGCCGGCAACGCCCGCCGCTGTCACGATTTCGGCCGCTCCGGGTGGATGCAGATCATTCCTTTTTATATACTCTGGATGCTGTTTACCCCCGGAGACAATTTCTACAATAAGTACGATTCTTAGACACTGAACAGCCATGTCTGCACTGCTGATAACCATTGCCTCCCTCCTTACCGCTATAACCCAATATGTCAATCCGTTTGTGGGCACCGACGCCCACGGACATACCTTTCCAGGTGCCTGCGCACCGTTCGGAATGGTACAGCTCAGCCCCGACACGCGCCCCCGCGCCGGCGACTGGGACGGCTGCAGCGGCTATCATTACTCCGACAGCCTCATCTTCGGATTCAGCCACACCCACCTGAGCGGTACCGGATGCGACGACTGGTGCGACGTGCTCATAACCCCAGGCGGCAAGCCGTCGGCCTTCAGCCACCGCCGTGAGAAAGCCTCTCCGGGCTACTACCAGGTATGGCTTAAAGACAGCAAGGTGCTTGCCCGTATGACTGCAGGGCGCAGGGTGGGAATGCACGAATATACTTTCAGGGGCCGGGGTCCCTGGACGCTTACGCTCGACCTGAACCACCGCGACCATCTTGACGACTGGGCCATAAATACCGGCCCGCTTTGGTGCAGCGGAAAGAGAGTCTCAACCAGCTGGGCGAGGGGGCAGCAGCTGTATTTCTACATTGAGTTTTCTTCGCCCGCTAGCTGCGAGATCTGCGACGACGGACGCAAGGCGGTGTTCACTTTCGACAAGCGTAAAGTGACCCTGCGTGTGGCCCTGTCGAGCGTGTCGGAGCATAATGCCAAGGCCAATCTGATGGCAGAATACCCCCAGTCGTTCAATTCTCTTCGCGATGGGACCCGGGCTGAATGGGAGAGGTATCTGGCTAAACTCGAGTGCCCGTTCCGCGACCGGGAGCACCGCCGCCGCTTTTATACGGCGCTCTATCATACGGGGATACACCCCTCGCTGTACTCCGACCACAACGGAGAGTACCGGGGGATGGACGGCCGGATCCACATGGCCGACGGCTGGGAGCGGTACACCGTGTTCAGCACCTGGGACACCTTCCGCGGCGAGCATCCTCTGCTCTTTGAAATAGAGCCCGGGCGCAGCGCCGACTTCATCAACAGCATGATTTCCATATGGCAGGAGAACGGAAAACTGCCTGTGTGGGAGCTTTCAAGCTGGGAGACCGAATGTATGATAGGTTACAATTCGGCCCCGATAATTGCCGACGCCGTAGCGCGCGGGATAGGTGGTTTTGACGTCGAAAAGGCTTTCGAGGCCCTTGTAGCCAGTTCGCTGAGGCCCGAATTCGGCATGGAAAGCTTCAGGCGCAACGGCCTGGTGCTTGCCGACGATGAGCACGAGAGCGTGTCCAAGACGCTGGAGTTCTCGTATGACGACTGGTGCGTCGCTCAGGTGGCCAAATATCTGGGGAAGGATGAAGAGTATGAGCGTTATATGACAAGCTCGCAGTATTGGCGCAATGTGCTGGACCCTTCTACCGGCTTTATGAGGGCGCGCCTTAACGGCCGCTGGTACAGTCCTTTCGATCCTCGTGAGGTGAACAACAACTACACCGAGGCGAATTCCTGGCAGTACAGTTTCTTTGTGCCGCATGACGTAGCCGGCCTTATGGAGGCGCTTGGCGGGAAAGAGGCCTTCGAACAGCGTCTAGACAGTCTTTTTGCCGCTCCCGAGGGGACGACGGGGCGCACTCAGGCGGACATTACGGGCTGCATAGGGCAGTATGCTCACGGCAACGAGCCAAGTCATCATATTCCGTATTTGTATAATGCCGTGGGGCGGCCGGATAAGGCCAGGGCGACTGCTCTGCGTATTATGGAGACGCTTTATACTTCGGCGCCGGACGGGTTGTGCGGGAATGATGATTGCGGGCAGATGTCGGCTTGGTATGTGCTTAGTGCGCTCGACCGTTATCCTGTTTGTCCGGGATTGGTGCCGGTTTCGGACGGATGCCCCGGAGCACCGTCCGCTGCGGCGACCCTCCCCGCAAGCGGGTCCCCTCCCTCTTCGGGAGTCAAAGTCGCCGCAGCGGACTCTGCCCCGGAGAGGATAGTCACGAATCCGTGGTTCGAGATGGACAGCGATATATTTACGGATTCGTTGCGGGTGGCCATCGGGGGAGAGGGCGAGATCAGCTGGCGGGTTGCTGGCAAAGGTGATTTCCGCCCGTATGAGGGGCCGTTTACGGTTAGTGGGAACTGCACCCTTGAGGCCCGCTCCCAAAAGGACGGGCGGCAGAGTTTCATCACTTGCTGCAGCGTGCATAAAGCATTCAACGACAGGGATGTAGAACTGCATTCCGAATATAGCGGCCAGTATTCCGCAGGCGGCCCTTCAGGCCTAATCGACGGCCGCAGGGGAGGGGTCAACTGGCGTACCGGAGGCTGGCAGGGTTATCAGGACTGCGACTTCGAGGCTGTAATCGACCTTCGCTCGGTAAGGCACGTGGAGACCATTTCGGCAGGCTTCCTCCAGGATGCCCGCTCGTGGATTTGGATGCCCACCGAAGTGGAAATTGCGGTTTCCAAAGACGGAGAGAGCTACCGCACTGTAGCTACCCTCTCTTCGGGGGTGGCCGATACCGATATGACCATACAGACCTGGGAGTGCAGCGCTCCGGTGAGCACGTTCGCCCGCTACGTAAAGGTATTTGCCCGTAACTACGGGACCATCCCCCAGTGGCACCCCGGAGCCGGTTATCCGGCGTTCATTTTTATCGATGAAATCACCATCCTGTAGCCCTCCGGCGGGGGGTGGCTGAGTTTGGCAAGGTCTTTGCCAATGTAGGTATGAAACCTTTTAATACTAATGCCTTATGAAAACGATGTTTAGATTTCTCCCGGCGCTCATGGCGATGATCTTCTTCGCCGCGCCCGCAGCCGCCCAGGAGGGTGGCGCCAGACGCAACAACACCGTGACGGCCCGTCAGGAAACCAAGGCGGAAAAAAAGCAAGAGAAGGTTGATAAAGCGCAGTATCCGACCAATGTCTCCAACCAGGCGGCCACCGATGTTAAGCTTCGCGTGACTACCGACAAGGAGGGCAGCAGAAGGAACGGAACCGATAACCGTAACAGCGGCTCTTCGAACACCGGCTCCGTCGTCAACGGAGGCGCTTCGAGCAGCAGCAATGCAAACAATAACGGTTACAATTCCGGCAGACCTGCCAACAATGGCAACAACGGTAATTATTCCGGCAACAACGGCAGGCCCGCAAATGGTGGAAACTACGGTGGAAACAGCGGTTACAACAACGGCAGGCCGGTTAACGGTGGCTCTAACCACAATACTCCTCCGCCTCCTCCTCCCGCCCATAATTCCGGGAATTACGGAGGGTACTCCGGCGGCGGTTACATCCCCGGCTACGCGGATATGTATCCCGGCAAACGTCCTCCTATCCCTACCGTACGCAACTACAGCCGCTATGAGGCTTACGAGCGCACCAACGCTGCGGGAATAGTGGTCAACACCCTGTTCACCAGCAAGATGGAGGCCTACGACTACATAGCCAGACTGCTCAGGGCACGTTACTACAATGTAGCGTCTTACGGCAACAACTACGACTGGATCCGCAGCGAAGTGAGCTTCATACCGACTCCTTTCGACTGGACGAATCCTATGACTCACAACCAGTTTGCGATGTACTTCAAGATTACCCGGGTCTTCGGCAGGGTTAAGGTGACCATAACGGCGCAGTGGCGCGAATCAGTCCTCTCGGACCGCTTCTCGACCCTCCGATTCCAGCCCAGCAACGCCTATAGCACCTACTACGCCTGGAATGTTCTCGAGGACATAGCAGACAACATCCCTCACACAGGAGTCTCTTACCGCACAGCCGATTTGCTGTAAGCGAAGAGCCTTGCAAGGGAATCCCACCAGCGGGCAGGCAGAAGCGAATGCATAGCGGGCATCAGGCCCGAGCCCACACCCACGCGGTAACAGGCCTTGGGCCTCCTGCTTAAGCAAGCACGGCAAATCGCTCCCGCCACTCTCTTCGGAGAGGACAACAGATTCTTGGAACTATAAGCTTTATTAAAGATGGCCGCTTCGTCAGAGGCGGCCTTTTGGTATGCGGAGCCCCTGGTGCACTCTTCGAGATGCTTTGCGGCTATGATTCCCCAGGGAGTCCTGATACCGCCCGGCTCGATCTTGGCCACATCGATTCCGAAGGGCTTGAGTTCTATGCGCAGGGCATCGCTGAGAGCCTCTACGGAGAACTTGGAGACGTTGTACCAGCCACCGAAATAAATCACTGCTTTGCCCGCAATGGACGAAAGGTTGACAATGCGTCCGCTGTGGGCTGCACGCATGGCGGGAATCACCATTGAGCATAGCTGGGCTATACCGAACACGTTGACTTCCATTTGCTTACGGGCGTCTTCGATGGGGACGCACTCTATGGGGCCCAGTTGCCCGTATCCTGCGTTGTTGACCAGGGCGTCGATGCGTCCCTCCGCATCGAGGATGGTATTCACGCATTTCTGCATCGACACCGGGTCGGTAAGGTCGATATAGAGGGGGACAACGCCCAGTTCCTTCAGCGGCTCCATCAACTCTACCCGGCGGGCGGCGCCATAAACCTTGCAACCCTTTGATGCCAGCAAACGGGCGGTATCGAGCCCTATGCCGCTGCTGGCTCCGGTAATAAGAATAACTTTCTGACTCATAGCAGTTCGCATATCATTTCAAGCCATACGGCATCGGTCTCGTCAAACGTGCCGAGGGAGGTGCTGTCGATGTCCAGGACGGCGGTGACTTCCCCTCCGCGGATTACCGGAACCACAATCTCCGAGCGCGACAGAGAGCTGCAGGCAATGTGCCCGGGGAACTGCTCCACGTCCGGCACCACGACGGTGTTTTTCCTCTCCCAGGCGGTGCCGCAGACGCCCCGGCCGCGTTTGATCCTGAAGCAGGCCGGAGAGCCCTGGAAAGGCCCCAGCACGAGCGTATCCCCGATTACCCGGTAGAATCCGGTCCAGAAGAACTTCATCCTCTCGGTTATGAGCGCCGCTGTCTGCGCCTGGCGGGCAGTGGGGTCTTCTTCGTTGCCGAGCAGGAGTCCGAGGTCCTGGTAGAGGCGCAGGTACTTGAATGCCTTGAGCGGCAGGTGGCAGTATCCGCCGGGGTTCTTGTCAAGATAGTCGCGGTGACGCTCCTCGGCGCTCCAGAAGCCCTTCAGGGGCTGCAGTTCCGTTACCGGATCGGCCCCGAGGCGAAGGCTCGCGGCCTCGAATTCACTACGTATGGCAGGCAGGTCGGCGGGGTCGTCATAAAAGACTCCCGTACGGTAGCGCGTGCCCACATCGTGCCCCTGGCGATTGAGCGACAGAGGGTCGATGCTTGCGAAAAACAGCTTGACCAGCCTGGCGGCGCTCACCCTGGCGGGGTCGTACACCACTTTTACAGTTTCGGCGTGGCCCGTGGTATCGGTATATACTTGTTCGTAACTTGGATTGTCAAGGTTTCCGTTGGCATATCCGGGAGTGGTTTCCGTCACTCCGTCGATGCCTTTGAAAAAGTGCTCGGTCCCCCAGAAACACCCTCCGGCAAAGTATAATGTCTTTTCCATATTCTGAAAAGCAAATATAATTATGGGTGTAAACATAGCAATTTTTATCGAAAAATTTTTATATATTTGAGAACTGGAAACTAATATCCAAAGCATATGAAGAAACTAAAAACCTTCTTGATGCTCCTATCTGCGTTGATTTTGACCACATTACCTTCCGTGGCGCAGAACCGCGTCCGCGTGCAGGGTTCGGTCAAAGACGCCAACGGCGAACCGCTGATCGGAGCCATGGTGCTTGTCAAGGGCACCCAGAACGGCGCTATGACGGATGCTTCCGGCAACTATTCCATCTCGGGTGTTGCAAATGGCGCAACTCTAACCGCAAGTCTCCTTGGCTATGAGGAGCAGTCCATCAAATTCACCGGCCAAAGTACTGTCGATTTTGCGCTCAACGAGGATAAGATGCTCCTCGAAGAGGCCGTGGCCATCGGTTACGGTACCCAGTCCAAGATCACCCTTACCGGTTCCGTCACCTCCACCACCGGCGCGGAACTGGTCAAGAACTCTTCGGTGAACCTCTCCCAGGGTCTTGCCGGACGTATGTCGGGTGTTATCGTCAACAACCGTTCAGGTGAGCCCGGACGTGACGACGCCATTATGTACATCCGCGGCCGCAGTACTCTGGGCAACAACTCCCCGCTCATCATCATCGACGGTGTCCCCGGCCGTGGAGACGAGTTCTCCCGCCTCACCGGTGAAGAAATCGAGAGCATCAACGTCCTGAAGGATGCGTCGGCCGCCATCTACGGTGCACGTTCCGCCAACGGTGTTATTTTGGTTACTACCAAGCGCGGCCGCACCGACGGCACTCCTACCGTGACCTTCACCTACGACTACGGTATGCAGTCGCCCACCCGTCTGCTCAAGATGGCCGACGCAGTGGAGTTTGCGAGGGCATACAACGCCGCCCGCGCCATCACCGGCGCCTCCCCCATCTACACGGAGGAGCAGATTCAGCATTACATCGACGGCGACGACCTTATCAACTATCCCAACACCGACTGGTTCAAGGCCATCATCAAGCCCTTCTCCTCACAGCACAAATATGGCGTGAGCCTGCAGGGCGGTGCCGGCAAGGTGAGCTACTTCCTGCAGTTCAACGGACAGTACCAGGACGGTATCTACTACAAGTCCGCCACCAACTACAACCAGTACAACGTCCGTTCCAACGTTGACATCCAGGTCACCAACGACTTCAAGCTCGGAGTTGACCTGAACGTGCGCCAGCAGCACAAGAACTACTCGGCATATCCTTCGGATAACTATGGTATTTTCTACATTACCACCCGCCGTTACGCTTCCAGCGCACCGTACTATCCCAACGGATACATCCGCAGCGGCTCCAACCCTGCGGCCCTGGTGCAGGACCTGACCGGTTACGACCGTACCACCTACAACACCATCAACACCACATTCCGCGGCAACTACGACCTGCACGCCATCACCAAGGGCCTGTCCATCAATGCCGTGCTCGCTTACGACGTTCACAACAACTTCAATAAGAACTGGTCAAAGAACTGGCCCTGCTACTCCTACGACGAGATTACGGAGACCTACCGTCTGAGGGACAGCGGACAGTTTACCACTCCTACCCTGAGCGAGAGCCAGAACAACTACCACACTCTCACCGTGAACGCCAACATCAACTACGACCACGCTTTCGGTGACCACCACGTGACCGCTCTCGCCGGTATGGAGCAGAGCCAGTTCCGCCGCGACCGCTTCAACGCCAACATCGAGAAGTACGACTCCGACATCCTCGACGAGTTCTTCGCCGGTAACGCCGACAAGTCGTTCTACAAGATCGGAGGCTATGCGGCCGAGACTGCCCGCCGCTCATTCTTCGCCCGTGCCGGATACGACTACAAGAGCAAGTATATGATCCAGGCCCTCGTACGTTGGGACGGAAGTGAAAACTTCCCCGCCGACAGGCGCTGGGGCGTGTTCCCCGGAGTGTCCGTGGGCTGGCGTCTTTCCGAGGAGCCGTTCATCAAGAACAACATCCCCTGGCTCACCAACCTCAAGCTCCGCGCCTCTTACGGCGAGCAGGGTAACGACCAGGTAGATGCATTCCAGTATCTGGCTACCTACGCTTATTCCACCAGCACCTCCTACAGGGCCTTGTACGACCAGAAGGAAGTCAACTATATCCTGCCCGACGGAGTGCCTAACGCCAACATCACCTGGGAAGTGGCCCGCACCTGGAACGTCGGTCTGGACGGTAACATCCATCACGGACTGCTGGGATGGGAACTGGAATTCTTCCACACCCGCCGAAGCAACATTCTTTGCACCCGTAACGCTTCCGTGCCGTACTACACCGGTCTGACAGGCAACCTGCCCGACGAGAACATCGGTATCGTATCCAACAAGGGTGTCGAGCTCCAGCTCACCCACGAGAACAAGCTTCTCTCAGGCGACCTCCGCTACCGCGTGGCGGGCAACATCATGTACGCCAAGAACGTCATCGAGTACATGGATGAGACTCCTTACGACGAGAAGCACCAGTACATGAACCGTACCGGCCACCCCATGGGAGCTACCCTTATCTATCAGGTCAAGGGCATCAACCGCACCCACGAAGACCTCGACAAATATCCTCAGATGGCAGGTGCCGGCCTCGGCGACTTCTACTTCGAAGACCTTGACGGCAACAACATCATCGACGCACAGGACCGTCTGCGCTGCGACCTGACCGCGGTTCCCCAGATAGTGTTCGGTTTGAACAGCGAGGCACAGTGGAAGAACTTCGACCTGTCCATCCTGCTTCAGGGCCAGGCTCTCGCACGTTACTACTACGCTCCTCTGACCGACCCCGTGTCAGGAAATATCGAGAGGGATGTGGCAGTCAACGCCTGGACGCTTGACAATACCCAGACCGACCATCCCCGTATCGCCTCCAACATCGGCAACGGCGGTGTGTACCGTACTTCCTACTACTATCGTAACGCCGCGTTCCTGCGTCTGAAGAACGTTGAACTGGGCTACACCCTGCCCGGCAACGTCTTCGGCCATCAGGTGGGCATCAAGAGCACCCGTTTCTATGCGGCAGGCTACAACCTCCTGACCTTATCCGAGCTCAAGACCATCGACCCGGAAACTAGTGACGAAGGCTACCAGACCTATCCTCAGGTCAAGATTTTCAACTTTGGTGTTAAAGTAACCTTCTAATCCGAACCTGATATGAAAAAGATATTCTATATTCTTGCATTTGCCGCAGCCCTTACTGCCTGCAAAGACGGGTTCCTGGACAAGAAACCCCTTGACAAGCTTTCCGAGGAGGCCGTGTTCAACAGCGACGCCCTTGCAGAGAGCTATATCAACGCTATCTACACCGTGATGCCCGACCCGTTCACGGAGGGCAACATCGGTTGTATCTCGGATGAGGGATTCTTCCGTTACGGAGGCACTTCCACCCGTTATATCGCCGACGGTTCCATGACCCCGAGCGCCATCATCCCCATGGAAGAAGGCGGCCCGGCGCATAATACCCGTACCACATACCTGAACATCTGGAACCGTGCCTACGAGTATATCTACCGTCTCAATTACTTCATCAGGTATGTCGAGGAGAAGGGCTCCGCCATGAGTGAAGAAGTTAAGACACGTCTGCTCGGCGAGTCTTATTTCCTCCGCGCCTGGGCTTATACCAACCTTATCGAGCGCTATGGCGGCGTGGTGCTTGTGGACAAGCCTCACGATGACATTGGTGCCGATTTTGCCGAGACCCGTGAGAACTTCGACAAGTGTGTCGAATTCATCAACGGCGACCTTGACAAGGCTTACGAGCTCCTGCCCGAAAAGGGCGGAACCGCCCAGGGCCGTGTACACAAAGACTGCGTGCTCGCTCTCCGCTGCCGTATGACCCTCATCGTGGCTTCTCCTCTCTTCAACGATCCCACCAACCCTGAGGGAGGCATTTTCCGCGGCGCATACTCGGAGCAGAAATGGCAGATTGCGTACGACGCTGCCAAGGCCATCTGCGACCGTGCCGACGTGGACGGTGCATACCAGCTCGACGATACCTACGACGGTTTCTGGCGTGACATCAACTCCCCCGAGGTTATCTGGGCCAAGTATTTCGTACAGAGCAGTAACCAGCCTCACAAGGCCCAGCTGCTTTACGGTATGATGGACTTCGGCGGCGGTGGCTGGGAGAGCTTCAACCCCACCCAGGCCATGTGGCTCGACTACGAGATGAAGAACGGCAAGAAGATCTTCGAGGAAGGCTCGGGCTATGATCCCCTGCATCCTTTCAACGGCCGCGATCCACGCTTCCATCACTGCATCATCTATCCCAGGAAGATATACAAGTGGGTGGATAAAGACGGTAAGCAGCGTGAAGATCCTCTCCAGCTCTATCTCCTCTATGAGAAAGGCTCGTTCAAAGACGCCAAGGGTGTCGATCACGAGATGACCGGTACAGTGGCAGATTTCGACAAGGGCAAACCGGAGCCGGTCACGTCCAAGAAGGCCAGCGACCAGATCCACCTCACCAACACCGGCGGCAGCGGCCTTACCAAGTGGTATATGCCCGACAAATACATCTCCGATTCTATGATCGGCAACGTGATGTATCCTTGGTTCCGCATGGGCGAGATGTACCTCAACCTGGCCGAAGCTGCCTGGCATGTGGGTAAGGAAGATGTGTGCCGCGAGTGCCTCAACAAGGTCCGCGCACGCGCCGACGTCCAGATGCCTCCTGTCACCGAGTCCGGCGACAATCTCTGGGACCGCGTGGTCAACGAGCGCCGTATCGAGCTTGCATTCGAGGCTTTCCGCTATTTCGACACCAGGCGTCTTAAGATTGCCGTCGGTTACGAGAACGTGCCGTTCGCAGGTACCCGCACCATGCTGCTCACCGGCGGCGCCCAGCCCGATACCCTGTATCGCTGCGTCCAGCCGTTCGACCTGAGCAACAAGGAGCGCAACTACTACTGGGCTAATACAGAGGAGCGTACCGCATACATCGACTCCAACCGTGGCAACGACGTGCTCTACCTTGTTGACTACGAGTGGATGGGCAAGACCTACAGGGTCGACTATGGCGAGTGCTGCCTTACCATCTCTCCTACCCAGAAGTGGTTCCCCAACAAGAACCGCGTACGTCCTACCGGAGTCATCAAGTGCTCCAACAAGCCCGGCGTCGAGAACAGCGAGGACTATCCTAACTACCTGATGCCTATTCCCCAGACCGAAATCGACAAGACTAAGGGACGCATTGTCCAGAACCCCGGCTATATCTACTAAACCATCATGAAATACCGTATTGGCATTTCGGCGCTTTCGATCCTTCTCCTCTGCTGCCTCACCGGCTGCGGGGAGAAGGGTCTTACCTTGAATTACAACGCCGCCGATATATCCACCACTCCGGATGAGCATACCATGCTCGCCGGCTTTGCCGCCCGGAGCAAACTCTCGACGGAGCTTCACCTGCCCCTTTACACGCACTGCCTTGTAATCGGCAAAGGTGAAGATAAAGTGTGCATCATCTCCAACGACCTTATGGAAATCTCGCCCGAGCTTAGTGCCGAGTGGCGTTCTGAGATTTCCGAAAAGTCAGGGCTCCCGATGGACCGCATTTTCATGCACTGCATCCACACCCACTCCGCACCCCGCAACGGGGGAGTGAGGGCCGAGCCCGGCGGGAGCAATTATTCGCACAAGGAGCGCCTGCACCGGGTTTTGGTGGAGAATGCCGTCAAGACCATTACCGACGAGGCGGCTTTCCGCCCCTTCAAGATGGAGGTCGGCAAGGGACGTACAAGCATCAACGGCAACCGTTGCGAGAAGCGCACCGGCCCCGTCGACCGCAGCGTGTATGTGGTTCGCTTCCTTGACCGCAAGGGCAAGCCCATAGTTTCACTTATGAACCTGGCATGCCATCCTGTCTGCATGGGAGCGGGGAGCCTTCTGGTGTCATCCGATTATCCCGGAGTGGCGTCCAAGATACTCAAGGAGGCCTGGGGAGGCGACGTGTTCCAGCTCACAGGAGCCGCCGGAAACATGGACCCCGCCGAAGGACCCAAGATGGTGGAATATGCCGAGGAGTGCGGCCGCTGCCTTGCCGACTCCGTGCTCAGGATCAAGTTCGACAAAGTCAAGCCTACCGGCGAGTTTAAGGTGTTCAACAACATTATCGGCCTTCCGTACCGCATCGACCATATTACCGCCGAGGCGGTGGAGGAGCACGCCGCGGAGATCTCAAAGTGGGACAAGACCGTGTCGGCCACCTGGAAAGATGATGTTGAGGGTTGGAAAGAGCTTATTCTGAGCCGTATCGCCCAGGGCAACGTGCCCGATCACCTTATTTTCCATCTCGGCGCCGTCAATATCAACGGTATTATATTCTTCTTCACCCAGGGCGAGCCTTTCTGCGAGTATCAGATGGAGGCGCGCCAGAAGTTCCCCGACAGGACCATCATTTTTGCCGGATATACCAACGGCCAGAATTCGTATCTTCCTTCGGCTCATGCATTTGAGTACCGTAAGGGCTATGAGTACGAAATCGACCAGATGCACGTTTACATAAAGGCTCCTTACCCTCTGTCGGAGTATTTCCCCCAGGGTTATGCCGAGTCCATCGAAGAAACCATACGCAAAGTACTATGATAACATCCCTTCTGCTTGCCCTCGCCCTTGCGGTTATACCGGTGTCTAAAGCACCCCGCTACGATATAGTGCCCACGCCCAAGAGCCTTACTCCCGCCGAGGGTTTATTCACCCTCTCCAAGAGCAGTGCCCTGGTGGTTGAAGATGAGGCATTTGCCGAAGTGGCAGCCGATTTCCGCTCCCAGGTGGCCGCCTCCACCGGCTTCAAGCTTGACGGCAAAGGCCCTAAAATAGTCCTGAGCAAAGTCTCGGGCCTGGGCAAGGAAGCCTACAAGCTCAGCGTCCGCCCTACTGAGGTAGTCATCGGCGCTAGTGAGGTTAACGGGGCGTTTTACGGCCTCCAGACGCTCCTGCAGCTGTTCCCGGCGGAGATTTATGCCGACAAGCTGCAGAAAAAGGTCAAATGGACCGCTCCCTGCTGCATCATAGAAGACGAACCCGAGTTTGCTTACAGGGGCTTCCTGTTCGACTGCGGGCGCTACTTCTTCCCCAAGGAGGAAGTGATGAAGTTCATCGACCTCATGGCCATGCACAAGCAGAACATGTTCCACTGGCACCTTACTGAAGACCAGGGCTGGCGTATCCAGATCGACAAGTATCCCCGCCTCACCGAGATCGGCGCCTGGCGCAAGGAGACTGCGTTCCACAGCTGGATAGGCAACGGAGAGCCTCACGGCGGATTCTACACCAAAGACGATATCCGCGAGGTGGTGGAATATGCCCGCCGCAGGTGCGTGACTGTGATTCCCGAGGTCGAGATCCCGGGTCACAGCACGGCTGCTATCGCCGCCTATCCCGAGCTGAGCTGCTTCCCCGACCGCCACTACGAGGTGGAGACCCGCTGGGGCATCTGGAAGAACCTCTATGCCCCCACCGCTTACACTTTCCAGTTCCTGGAAGATGTATTCAGCGAGCTGTTCGAACTCTTCCCCTCACCCATCTACCATATCGGCGGTGACGAGGCGCCCAAAGACGTGTACCGCGAGAGCAAGTACTGCCAGGACCTTATGAAAGTTCTCGGACTCAAGGACGTCGAGGAGCTCCAGACCTTCTTCGTCAAGAGGATAGGTGACTTCCTCAAGGCCAACGGCAAGACCTGCATCGGCTGGGACGAGATTCTGGACGGCGGTGCCCTTGACGACCCCATCGCCATGTCGTACCGCGGCCATGCTCCCGCGGCAAGGGGCATCAGGCGCGGCATCCGCGTGGTGCTTACCCCCAACCGCTGGTGCTACCTCGACAACCATCAGGACGACCAGCCGGACGACCTTGCGCAGGAGGTGTTCATGCCTCTTAAGAAGGTGTACAATTATTATCCTGCGGTGGATTCCATTCCCGACCTGAGCAAGAAATACATTATAGGTTACGAAACCTGCCTCTGGACTGAGTACATTCCCGATTCGGCCAAGGCCGAGTGGATGGCCTTCCCGCGCAACGTGGCCGCTTCGGAGGTGGCTTGGACCAGCCGTCCCAACAAAGACTGGGAGAATTTCCGCCTGCGTATGCCCAAGATACTCAAGCGCCTTGAGATGAAGCACATAGGTTACTGCCCCGTGTATTACGAGGTTATCTTCGACTACGACCGCAGGCTTCCTTTCCCCAAGCCCATGAACCTTGAGCTGGATTATCCCGAGGGAGTGGTTCATTTCACCCTTGACGGCTCCGAGCCGACCATAAAAAGCCCTGTCTATGACGGCAACCCGTTTATGGTGGACAAAGACGCGGTCATCAAGGCCCGTGCTTTCGGGCGCGACGGCAAGCCGCTTGGCAAAGTAACCGAAAAACGATTCTTCAGCAGTTATGAAAATTAGTAGGCTCATAGCCTTGTGCGGTATCCTTCTTGTCGCTTCCTGCGCCCGGCCGCAGGAAGCGCGGGAGCCGCAGATTATACCCCAGCCTGCGTTCATTCAGACCGCAGACGGCGTCTTTACCATCGACCGTAACACTCCCGTTTATATTGACGAGGGTGATTCGGCGCTGCTTCGTACCGTCGGCTTCCTGAACGACAAGCTGAGCAAGGCAGCAGGCTGGACCCTTAATGTCATAGCCGACGACCCGCTGAGGCACGGCAACGAAAAGGGCTTGTTCTGGCTTGACGCCGGTCTCCCCAAGGAGGCTTACAATCTGTATATCAATCCGGAGAGGGTAGTGGTTGAATTCGGCTCCGGAGCAGGTGCTTTCTATGCCCTGCAAACCCTTCTGCAGCTGCTTCCCGATGCTATTTTTGCCGATTCGGTGCAGCACGGGGTACGCTGGACGCTGCCTTGCTGCGACATCGAAGACGCTCCCCGTTTCCCCTACAGGGGCATGCATCTGGACTGCTGCCTGCACTTCTTCGACATTCCTTTCCTCGAGCGCTACATCGACCTCATGGCACTGCATAAGGTGAACCGCTTCCACTGGCACCTTACTGAAGACCAGGGCTGGCGCATCGAGATCAAGAAATATCCCCTGCTTACCGAGAAGGGGCAGTGGCGCAAGGAGACCGTGGTGGGGTCGCTCGCCTCGGGAGTGTACGACGGAAAGCCTTACGGAGGCTACTATACTCAGGAGGAAATCAAGGCCCTCATCAAGTACGCCGCCGACCGTTACGTAACTATCATCCCCGAAATAGAGATTCCGGGCCATTCGCTGGCGGCCATTTCGTGCTATCCCGAGCTCAGCTGCGGCTTGGAAGACCACTATGAGACCGCCACCAGGTGGGGCATCTTCAAGCAGGTATATTGCACCAAGGAAGAGACTTTCAAGTTCCTTGAAGATGTGTTCGACGAGGTTATCGACCTGTTCCCCTCGGAACTCATACACATAGGCGGCGACGAGTGCCCCAAGGCCAGCTGGAAGCAGTGTCCGCACTGCCAGGCCATGATAAAGAAACTCGGTCTCAAAGACGAGTACGAGCTCCAGAGCTGGTTTATCCAGCGCATGGAGAAATATATCAATTCCAAGGGCCGCCAGATTATCGGCTGGGACGAAATCCTGGAGGGCGGCCTGGCTCCCAATGCCAAGGTCATGTCGTGGCTTGGCGAGGAGGGCGGCATAAAAGCCGCGCAGCAGCATCACGAGGTGGTGATGGCTCCATATCCCAAGTATTATCTGGATTACTGGCAGGCCGATCCTGACAGCGAGCCGCTGGCCATGGGTGGCCCCACCTTGTTGCGTACTATGTATGAATACAATCCTATTCCTGAGGTGCTGACGCCTGAGGAAGCGAGGTATATTATTGGTGTTGAGGGGTGCGTGTGGACAGAATACATGCCCACTCCGGCACGTGTGGAATATATGGCATGGCCCCGTATGTGTGCCATTGCCGAGGCAGGCTGGACCAAGGCCGGCAAAGACTGGGACGGCTTTACGCGCCGGCTCGAGACTCATCTGGGCAGGCTCGACCGCCTGGATGTGGGTTACTGCCGTGCTTTCTGGAACCCGTTCATAGAGTTCCACAAGGATACGGAGTACAGTAAGGTTGTGACTATGAGTGTTGATGCGCCGGGTGCCGAGATTCGTTATACTCTTGACGGCAGCACTCCCACTATTGCATCGCCCGTGTACGAGGGGCCTTTTGCAATCAACCGTCAGCAGCGGGTTACCGCCGCCGCATTCCGCAACGGAAAGATGATTGGAGATATTAAATATAAAGACTTTAGATAATCTGCGGGCAGTCTCCTGCGGGGC
>CADBAY010000022.1 GCA_902792815.1 uncultured Bacteroidia bacterium | reverse complement strand
TTCGCAGCTTACCACGTCCTTCTTCGCTTTCGGAAGCCTAGGCATCCTCCGTTCGCTCTTGTTCTCTTTCTCTTCTTGTGAATCACACTTTGACGACTTTATTTCAACGTCTCGTGTTTTACTCGTTTTGCCTATGAAATTGCAGCCCTTACAACTCGAAAAAACTTCGATTCTTATCAGACTATAATCTCTTTTTACCTCGTTATCTCTCTCAGTATTGTCAATGAACTTTGTTTGTTGTTTCCCTCCCTTTCGGAAGGGGATGCAAAGGTACACATTTTTTTTTACCCACCAAATTTTTTTAAACTTTTTTTTAAAATTTTTACAATACTTGTTTATCAGTGGGAGGATGCTTAACTTTGGCGGTAAATGTATAAGGTAAGAATCACCGCGTTGCGAAGGAGCGAGTACCCCGACCTGAGCGCGCAATTTGAGAATCCCATCGAGCACACCTGCTCGGTGCAGACCGGCCAAAGCTGGATCAGCACCGGCGGCAGGCGCCCCGAGGGCCTGTGCCCCTCGGCCTGGGACTCCATGAAGCAGTTTGCCCGGGCCCTGGCCAGAGGAGAAGGCAATTTCTTCGACGGCTGGATGAAGAACCCGCGCAGCGCAATGATCAGCTGCAACGACGGATTCCGCCCTGTGAGTTTCTACCTTGAAGCAATTGAAGAATAGATTATGATTACTACCATCTGCCTCATCATCCTGGTATTCGCCATACTCCACAAGCCGGCAGGACGCCTGCTCGATTCCCTGAAGGGAGTTGACTGGAAAAAGTTCTCCGACACAGCCTGGATGCGCATCAAAAGCTTTGCCGCCGGAGCGGGACGCTCCGCCACCCGCCTGCTCCTTATATTCTATTATACGCTCACCAGCGAGCAGCTCTCCACCCTCGAAAAAGCTCTCCTGTACGCTAGTATTATATATATAGCGGTACCGCGCGACCTGCTCCCCCGCCGGGTATTCGGCCTGCTGGGCCTGGTGGACGATGCAGCGGTGGGCGCCTGGGTGTACAACAAAATTCAAAAGAGTATCACCCATGCGGTACTGCAGAAAGCAGATGATACTCTTAACGAATGGTTCGGCGCCGAAAAAGTACGCGGCACCCGCGTAAGGCGAGTAGATTAAGCTCTACAATTCCATCGGGAACTCAAGTTTGATATCCACTGACGAGCTGCCCACAAGCACGCGGTAGGCACCTTTGTCCACTACCCAGTCGTGCCCGGCGGTGCTGTAACGTGCGAACGAGCCGCTCGTGAGCAGTATGCTGACCTCCTTTGATTCGCCGGGAGCGAGGGCAATCTTCTCGAAGCCCTTAAGTTCCCTGTCGGGACGGGCGATCTTGCCTCCGGTCTTGGATACATACACCTGAGGCACCTCGGCAGCGGCCGCCTTGCCGGTATTCTTGACGGTAAATTTGACCTTGTATCCATACGGAAGCGTCTCGACGGAGCCCTTGGAATACTCGAAAGAACCGTAGCTCATGCCATAGCCGAAGGGGAACATGGGCTTTACGCCAAAACGCTCCACTCCGCGGTAGCCGACGAAAATACCTTCGCTGTATTCGGTAAAAGGATACGGGTCACGGTTCTTGCGGGCTTTTGTAATCACAGCATCCACGGCATGGTAATACTTTGCCGCAGGATTAGCCTGCTCGGAGCCCCAGAAAGTAAAGGGCAGACGTCCCGAAGGCGATACGGCACCGCTGATGATAGCGGCGAGGGCGCGTCCTCCTTCCTGCCCGGCGTACCAGGCCATCAGAAGGCCCTTGACCTTGTCGATCCAAGGCGTAACGTCAAATTCGCCGCCGCTGTTGGCCACCACCAGCACATTGGGATTCAGGGAGGCCACCTTCGCTATGAGTTCGTTCTGGCCTTCAGGGAGGGAATAGGTACGGTCGGCGCCTTCTTTCTCGGTGTCGTAGTTGAAGCCGACGGACAAAATGACCAGAGATGCCTTGGCAAGGGCCGCCTCATCGATGTTCTTCCAGTCAAGCAGCGTGGCCTTATACTTTTTGCCGAGGCCGGCGATACCCTGCCAGAGAGAAGTGGTAGTCCCTTCTATGGGATCCATCCTGCCGGAGCCGCCGCCGTAAGGGATGATATCCGCGTTGGGCCCGAGCACTACAATATTGTTCTTTGGCGACGGGGCGACGGGCAGAATGCCATCGTTCTTGAGCAGCACGGGGCCCTCAAGGGCGGCCTCGTATGCCTTCTGGCGCGATGCAGGATTGTTTTCGGGTATGCTCTCGTTCTTCATCGGAAGGTCAAGCAGGCCGTAGGCGGCAAAGGTCTGCAGGATGTGGCAGCACTTCTCATCCACCACCTCCTCGCTTATGGCGCCGTTCTTGACAAGCTCGCTCACCGCCTCGTAATTAAGCACATAGCCCTTAGGCATTTCAAGGTCGAGCCCTCCGTTCAGGGAGCCCATGGTGGTATAGGTAGAGGTCCAGTCCGACATTACTATACCCTCGTGGCCCCATCCGCGCAGCTGGTCAAGCAGCCAGCGGTTTTCGGGAGCATGCACTCCGTTCACCGGATTGTAGCTGGTCATAACGGCGCCCACGCGCGCCTGCTCCACGGCCTTGCGGAAGGTAGGGAAATAGATTTCGTTGATAGTACGCTCGTCGGCAAGCGAAGCCGTACCGTGACGGTCGTACTCCTGATTATTGAGGGCAAAGTGCTTGATGGTAGCGATGACCCTCTGCTCCTGAATGCCGCGTATGTATTGGACCGCTGTCTCGGAGGCAAGGTAAGGGTCTTCTCCGTAGTACTCGAAGTTGCGGCCGCAAAGGGGTGAACGGTAGATGTTTACGCCAGGGCAAAGCATCACCCGCACTCCACGTGCGGAAGCATCCCAGCCAATGCCCGTACCAACGCCGTGCGCTATGGCGCGGTTGAACGATGCCGCAAGGCTAAGTCCGCAGGGATAATAGGTGCTGTGGGTTTTATTCCTGACGCCCTGGGGACCGTCGGCCATACGGACGGCGGGGATGCCGAGCCGCTCGATGGCGGCGGTGTGGAAGCCGTCGTCCTGACCGGTAATGAGTGCGCACTTTTCCTGAAGAGTCATTTGCTCCACAAGGGCCCCGGCCCTCTCGCGGTCTTCACGGGTGATGAGGATCTGAGCTTGTGACAGAGTTGCTGCCAGCATCAAAGCGGCTATTAGAAGTGTTCTTTTCATCGGTTAGTTTATTTTTTTTCAAATATACTAATTTTCTGTCGTATCTAACGCAGGGCGCGGTCGGCAAAATCAAGCAGCCAGGTCCAATCAATGGCGGCAATGCCATGACCCTGGTCACGGCGCACGTAACCCAGGACCGGCCCTATGGCAGAGGTATCATAATCGTCCGGCCAGTCTACATCGGGAAGGCCTTCGGCCCCAAGGAAACGCCAAACGGGCGAAGCCGCCTTCAGGCAGAGGAATTCTCCGCGGGTATCGAACCAAGGGTTGTCGAAGCCCTCGACAAGCAGCGGACGAGGCGCAATGCACGATACCAGCAGATGCTGGTCAAAAGGCATCGTGGAGGCCTCGCAGCCGGCATATTTGGCATAAGCGGGCGAGAACCAATGCCTGAAACGGGACGTCTCGGAAAGCACATTCTCCCCGAAATAGCGTTTGGCAAGAGTAACTCCCCCGCCACCCGTCTGGTTAAGGCAAATGACGGCAAAGCGCTCGTCCCACGCAGCAGCCACGAGCGCAGCCTTGCCCAGACGGGACGATCCTGCAAGCACTACCCTGCCGGCATCCAGGCCGGGAAGCGTTTCAATAAGGTCCATGCCGCGCATCAGAGCCAACGCCCAGGCGCCAAGTGCACGGGGGCCGTCAGGCGTACCGCTGTCGGGCCAGAGGTCGAAGATGCCGCTGAATGCAAGCGAGTCCTGAAGCTCCGCTCTGGCGGGATCAGGACTGATATCATTATAGAAGGCGCATACAAGAGCATAACCGCGACTTGTAACGGCCTGAACAGGATCACACAGTTCGGTGGTGCCGTCGGCGAAACGAAGCATCAGAACCACCGGAAGAGAGCCATTGTGACCTTCGGGAGCAAAAACTGTCCAGTCAATGCACGGCCCGCTGCAGTCGGGGCGGAAACGCATCCTGATGACCGTACGCCTCAACGATCCATCGGACATTATGCCATCCTCCAGAGTCTGAAGATGCAGCGGTTCCGGGCCGGGAATACGCCCGTACATCTCGCGCTCGAAAAGAGACAGGATCTCGGACCGGCGCGCTTTCCAGCCGGCCTTGCAGCGCACCGGACGCCCGTCAGTAAAGCAAAGCGGGTCTTCAAGGGTATAAGGTCCTACGGCCCGCTCATCGGCATTGTACGGGAAGCCCTTGTTGCTCTGTGCGGCCGCCACGCCCCCTCCCGCCAGCAAGAGAGAAAGCGGCAACGCCATCACCCAGAGGAACTTCCGCATCGGCAATCTACTTTACAATAGTATAGGTACCGGGACCATAGTCATTGGATGTAGACTCGCCCGGAAGATATACTGTGGCGGCCACACCTTCAGGTACAGTAAAGCTCCACTTCCAAGTGTCCCCTTCGTAGTGCCAGGCGCTCTTTATGGTACCGAAGGCCGAATCATACTCCGCCTCGAGCCATCCCAGACGCTTGTCGGGAATGGGGTTCATAACTATATGTATGAAGCCGGGCTGGGTGGGATCGGCGGCAATTCCCGCGGCAGTTTCCCAAAGCCACTGACACACACAGCCATAGGCGTAATGGTTGAAACTGTTCATTCCTTTGGGTCCCATGCCGGATTCGATGGTGTAGCTGTTCCAGCGCTCCCAGATGGTCGTAGCTCCGTTATCGACGGAATACAGCCAGCTGGGATTCTTGTGCTGGAACAGAAGGTCCCAGGCCAGGTCGGCCATTCCGTTTTCGGTAAGAGTCTGCATAAGGATCGAGGTCCCCAGGAATCCCGTCTGCAAGCAGCCGCCGTGGGCTGCGAAGTTCTCGCGAAGGCGCTGGATCATAGCGTCTTTGGCCTCGCCATCCACCAATTTGTTGCGCAGGGCGAACAGGGCGGGGGTCTGCATCGTGTTGAATATCGGAGTCTTGAAGGTTCCGTCGTCATTCAAGAAAGTATCCTTGATGTACTGGCAGGTGTCCCATACAAGTTCCTCGTAATCATTGGTGTAAGAATCTACGGCATATGACATATCGTCCATCATCCTGGCATCCATCGCCAGGTAACAGGCGCTCAGATAGTTCCAGTAAGCAATGGCATCGGGGAGCGGAACCCTCTTGCCGGCGGCATCCTTGGTGAATGCGGAGCCGCCGCTCGACTCCAGAGGCTCGTAGCTGAGCCAGTCGCCCCACTGATAGTTGCCGTTCTCGGAGGCAAGAGCGGTATGATCGTAATTGACCGCCTCAATATGCTCCATCCAGCGGGACATCGACTCCCAATTCTCCCGTACGATAGCAGTATCGGCAAACTGCTTGTAGATGGTCCAGGGCACTATCACGCCGGCGTCCGCCCAGCCCAGGCGAGACATATTGCCGCCATACTGCGCCGTCGGTGCCACGCCCGGATATGCTCCGGCATCGTTCTGTGAATCGCGCATATCGCGAGTCCACTTGTGGAAGAAGGCATCGGTATTGGCAAAGAAGGCTCCCGTCTGCGTAAACACCTGGGTATCGGCAGTCCATCCGAGACGCTCATTGCGTTGCGGGCAATCGGTAGGGACCGAGAGATAATTGGAGCGCTGGCCCCATAGGGTGTTGGAAATCAACTTGTTGATACTCTCGTCGCCGGTCTTGATACGTCCTGTCTCAATCTCTTTGGTAATGGACGATACAGGTATGGATTCGATCGATTTGAACTCAACCTTTCCGGTGGCGGTAATGCTTGCATACCGGTAGCCGAAGAAGGTGCAGCGGGGAGTATAAGAGACGTAATCCTTTGCCTCGCCGAATGTATATTTGAGTATCATTCCCTGATCGGGAGTACGAAGATTTGTACGGTGGCAACTGCCCTCGGGACCGTCCATCCCTCGGCTCTTTGCTCCGTTCCCGTCGTTAAGCAACTCTGCGGGGAGGCAAGTCAGGACCGTTCCTTCATCGGCCTTGAAAACAAAGGACGGAACGGCCGAGGCATTCTGGCCGAAGTCTACAACCAGGGTGTCGCCGGGGTTGACGGTAATTACGGCACCGGGGGCAAATTCCTTGGTAACGAGCACCTTGCCATATTCTTCTCCGGTCTTTCCCTCTACGCCGCTCCAGGTATATGCCTTGACCGGCTTAAGCGCCAGGTCGTGACGAAGATAGATTTCCGCGCCTTCGGTAGGGACTATCTCGCCGTTGAATTCATCGTTTATCTCAGGAGTGCCGAGTACTTCCGGGCACTCATAGCCGGGCAGCTCGCGGGCGTCGTATTCCTCTCCGTCAAAAATGGCGGCGTGCTTAACCGGGCCGGCGATTCCGGCCTTCCAATGCTCGGTATCGGTTCCAAAGAGCTCCTTAGTGCCATCGGAGTAAGTGAGTTCCAGCACGGAGCGGAAGGCGCATTTACGGCCTATCATGCCTTCGTGGCCGGAAGGGGTGATTATTTTGTCGCCCCACCAGCCTGGAGTGACCTGCGCTGCAAGCTGATTCTCTTTGCCCGCGCCTTTAACAATGGCGTCTGTAATATCGTAAGTATATGATATCTTGGTTTTTGTGTAATGGGTAAAGCCCGGCTTGAGCACCTCTGTGCCTATCAGCTTGCCGTTTACATATATGTCATAAACGCCAAGTCCCGTGGTCATCCAGCGGGCTGAAACGACTTTTCCCGAATTGGCGACGGTACTCACGAACCAACTTGACCCGTCGGCCGCGCGGCAATTGGTAGCAGAATGAACCGCTCCCGTAACTATGGGTGCATCAGCTGCCGAAATCCATTGGGAGCAATCCCAGGCTTCATCGACAAGGGGGGCGGCAAGGGTCCCGGCCGGGCCGGAAGGGCCGGCGCAGGAAACAGCCGCCAAAGTCAAGCCCACAATAACAGGGCATATTTTAAACCTGAAAATATTAACCATAGTGCGCGATTGTTTTTCCAAATATAATATTTTTTCAGCACTTTTTATGTATAACATATTGCATATTCTGTTATACTTTAATAACTTTGCCAAAAACAGAACCACAATGCAAACGGGCACAAGAAAAATCCAAACGGCGTTCCGGCTCGACGAGGGGCTGGTAGGAAGGCTTAAACTCCGCGCAAGGCGCGAGAACAAAAGCCTTAACCGTATAGTAGAGGAGCAACTGGAAAGACTGGCCCCCGCAGAGCCCCAGTGGCCCAAAATAATATTTCCTGTTGAAATACGGCCGGAAATTAAAGCACTGATGCTTCCTCATGCTCCTACCAAAGAAGAAATGGAGCATGACGAAAGACTTAATTTTATTTTAAACAGAGGGTTATGAAAGTTTTTTTGGACACCAATGTCGTTTTGGACACTATTATTCCAGGACGCCCCTCTCAAATGGCATCAACAGAACTGATTAATTTAGGGTATATACCTGAAATAAGATTCCGGATAAGCAGTTTGAGCATAGCTACTACTGTTTATTGCTGCCGAAAATACGTCAGTAAAGAGCAGGTGATGGCTCGTATTGATTTCATTAACAAAGAGTGGCAAATTCTTTCTGTAGGTCATATAGACATCAACGAAGCGTTGAACTCGGAGTGTCCTGACTATGAAGACGCAATACAAATAGCCGCAGCTAACGCCGAGAGTGATGTAATTGTCACTAACGACAAAAAGCACTTCACCCTTTACACAAGCCTCCCGGTATATACTCCAGCAGAGTTTCTGCAGAAGCTAAAAGCGACGCAAATAGCTTAAGTCTTGTCCCTCAAGGCATTGACAAGGCGGGTGACGTCACGGCCTATGCCTTCGAGTTCAAAACCGGTAGCGCACCGCGTGACAGTTATGCGGTCTTCCCAGAGGCGTGTAAGCTTGTCGCCCACTGACTTCTTGCGGAATGCACGCACACCGTCTTTCCCTTGCGGCTCCTCCACATAGCCGTGAGCTTCCATAACCTTGCGAAGCACCGGCAGCACTTCCTCGTCGCTCCCTGGCACCACCGCCTCACGCTTGATATATCCGAAACGAGGATAGATAGCAGCAAAGGCCGCCATCAGCAAAGCTATCTGCCACAGCGAGTTATAGCCGTTGACGAATATCTTGGAAATGTCACCGGGAACTATCTTGGCAACTATCAGCACAGCGATGATAATCACCAGAATCACCATCAACTGCACAAAATACTTTACTGAACGTATGAAGTAACGCATATCGGTAATTTTTTAAAAGTAGCTTGCTGCAGTAGGCGGACCGTCTGCGCCCACGCAGCCGCCCCTTTGGGCAAATGTCCCCTGGGGGACTATAGGGGGTAAGTAGTCCCACAAGTGTGGGAAGGGCCGCTTCCAGCAGCAAGCTTCTTTTTATTTACGGGCAATTGCCTTCTTAGCGGCCTCGGCCAGGTGGGCGGCGTCGAAGCCCCAGGCGGCCATAAGCTCGGCGGGCTTTCCCGACTGGCCGAACTTGTCCTCACCGTTCACAAACTCCACGGGCTTGGGGCACTCGGCAGCCAGCACACTCGCGACCGCTTCTCCAAGGCCTCCGAAAGCATTGTGTTCTTCAGCCACCACGGCGCAGCCAGTCTTCTTCAAAGAGGCTATAATCGCATCCTTGTCCAACGGCTTGACAGTAGCGACGTTAAGCACTTCGGCGCTGATTCCTTCTGCCTCAAGCGCTTCCGCGGCCTGCAGGGCCTCCCAAACAAGATGGCCGCAAGTGATGATACTAACGTCTTTGCCCTCGTTCATCACGTAAACCTTGCCAATCTCGAACGGCTCGTCAGGATCGGTGAAATTGGGCACGGAAGGACGACCGAAACGCAGGTACACAGGTCCGTCCCAATCTACCGAGGCGATGGTGGCCTGCTTGGTCTGGTTGTAGTCGCAGGGAACTACCACTGCCATTCCGGGAAGGGCGCGCATGAGGGCAATGTCCTCCATGGTCTGGTGGGTGGCACCGTCCTCGCCCAGCGTGATACCGGCATGGGACGATGCAATCTTTACATTTGTATGTCCGTAGGCCACCTCCTGGCGGAGCTGGTCATAGACGCGGCCCGTCACGAACTCGGCGAAGGAGCCTATGAAAGGCACCTTGCCGGTGATTGCAAGACCTGCGGCGGCGCCAACCATATTAGTCTCGGCAATACCGCACTGGATAAACCTCTCGGGGAATTCGGCTGCAAATGCATCCATCTTGAGCGAACCCTTAAGGTCCGCGGTCATGGCAACGACTCTGCTGTCCTTGCGTCCGGCCTCAAGGAGCCCTGCTCCGAAGCCGCTTCGGGTATCTACCTTACCCTGGTCAGTGTATTTCTTCATTTATAATTCTATTGATTTCAAAGATTCGATAAAACAATCTTTTATCTCATAAAAAATAAAAGATCTAGATATTTTTCCTGAACCATCTGCTTCTATTTGAATTTGGTAACTTGATAAATCACATGGGTTATCATCAATCAACATGCTTTTGGTTAATAAATATTTATTGTTCTCTATAACTATTACAACACTATTCGGAACATAAACCCATAATGGCATATCATCTTCTATTGTCCAAGAATAAGACCAATCTGACTTGGAAGGAATATAGATCTCTTTTATATTATATCCCGGAGCATATAAACTACCGCCTGCACTAGCAACAAAAGAAACATCATAATTAGTGTTGTTCTTAATAGTCATTTTGTATTGTACAACTAACGGTGATGTATACTTGCAAGCAGACAACAGCAATACACCACAGAACAACAAATATAAAAGATGTCTCTTCATGTTATGATTATAACGAATAGGTTACCATTCTATAATTCCAACTAAACCAATAATATGCTCCACTTGGAATGTTTTGTGTGTGAGAATCAATAATATCATCAGCTAATTGCCGCTGAGTTGTATCCATCAAGCCTTTCGGAGCAAACAAACATAAGGAGCCCCGCTCCGAAGCCGCTTCGGGTATCTACCTTACCCTGGTCAGTGTATTTCTTCATAAATACCCACTCTCCCTTTAATAGATGAGATAAAATTATCGGTTATTTCGTAATGAATATAATTATTATAAGTTTCAATTCTCTTTATATTCCAGCAACTCAACTTTTGTGTTTCAATTTTGTAACTACAAGATAGACAAGGATTATTATCAATGGGTAATTCTATTGATACTAGGTATTTTACTTTATCAATTGATATGAGCATCCTTTCAGGAAGATAGATTATTTTAGGGACAACCCCTATATCAGACCAGGAAATGGACGATTCAGAATATGCCTTGACATCTATACCATATACTTCTGGAGCAAAAATAGTTTCAGTGCAATTAATTGGCATAAAAGATACGTTATATTCTGTATGATTATTTATGACTAAAGTGTTATGCACTTTAATCATATTGTCACATGAACACGACTGAAAAAGAAAGCCTAATAATACAACGATTTTCCAATTGCCCATATCTTCCAACTATAATGAGTATGTCACCATTCTATATGTCCATGTATACCATTTATGAGGGAAATTAGTGTAACCATATGTTAAACTATCAATTTGAGAATCATATAACTGCCTTTGTGTGGTATCAAAAAGCCCTTTATTGAAGTATCCATCAGCAGCACCATTCCATCCCCAATTAATATGATAATATGGGTCCCATTCACCATCTAAAGCCCAAGCATGGCCGTAAGCATCTGGCAAATAGTACTACCATCAAGATAGACATATTTCTTCATGTTAATAGTCTCCTAATGTTTCTTCCAGTTGTGCCATAGCGGAAGCGCACTGTTCTGCGTTAGGGGCCTTGCCGTGCCACTTGTGGGTACCTGCCATAAAGTCAACGCCGTGCCCCATTTCGGTACGGAAAAGTATCATCTTGGGCTTGCCGTCGGCGGCGTGAGCAAGCTCGAAAGCCTGAAGTATCGATTCGAAATCGTGTCCGTCGGCCTCGATGACATCCCAGCCGAATGCCGTCCACTTGTCGCGAAGGTCACCTACTCCGCCCACGGCCTCAACGGGGCCGTCGATCTGCTGGCCGTTCCAGTCGGTAAAGGCAATAAGGTTATCAAGCTTGTGATGGGCAGCCCACATTCCGGCCTCCCAAATCTGTCCTTCCTCGCTCTCACCGTCGCCAAGCAGGCAGTAAACCCTCTCGGGAGCGCCGTCAAGTTTCTTGCCCAGTGCCATACCGGCAGCGCAGGAAAGGCCCTGGCCAAGGGAGCCGGAGCTTTGGAAAACACCGGGAAGACTGTCGGTAATGCACGGATGTCCTTGCAGGCGGGAGCCGAACTTACGGAGTGTAGCAAGCTCGCTTACAGGGAAGTAACCTGCCCTTGCCAGTATCGAATAATATACCGGAGCAAGGTGCCCGGCGGAGATAATAAATGCATCCTGCCCCTTGGCGCTGCGAGTCCAGGTGGCGGGATCATGTTTCATTTCGTTGAAATACAGGGCTGTCATCACGTCCGTGATGCCGAGAGAGCCGCCCGGGTGACCTGAGCCTGCCGCTGAAACCATACGCACAATGTCCCTGCGTACCTGCGAGGCAATGGAGCTTAATTCTTGAGTGTTATTCATTTTGAAATTGATTGGTTTCTTTATATTATTCAACAAATATAAAAAAACTACAATCAACGTCAAAATATATGTTAATTGCCGTACGCCGCTACAGCATTGTCATAGATTTCAGGCGTTACAGTATATGTACAGACATGGTCGTCCATATAATATATACGACCATAATTAAAATAGAGAAAGGGCGTATCGGCGATTTCCAGAGGCAAGCCGGAATAATCAAACGGTTTCTCACTTTTGGTATGCTTGGAAACCTTGCCGTCATCGAATGTAAGCAAGAAGAACGATCCTGGCACGTCCATTATTTCGATCATTGAATACTTCCCTGTATCGCCGGGCTTGATAGTGACTTCACTTTCTCTCCAACCTTTTAGCCCTGAATAAAAAACAGTCACAACGTGGCCGGATTCGTTTTTAAAACGCCTTTCAGTGTTTATAAAGCCGCCATCCCTTGAGGGATAACCCAATTGCCCGAATTGTGCTTTCTTCTTATTAGTCGTGAGGTTTTGCAAAGAAAGAGTTAATTCCTTGTTCAAAATTGTCGAAGTAATGGATACGGAAGAGCGCGAAGGATTCGTTTGATGTATTAAGCCGGAAACGTCAACACTTCTGGTAATCTGCCCGGTTTTGATGTTTATCTCTTTCTTATCGTCGTAGTATCTCATTGTATAGGTCATGACACTTTCGATGCCGTTACCTTCCAGAGAATATTGACGGCCGTTACGCGTGCACGCGATGCCGGACACTTCAATATCAAATTGCGCTATAGTAGAGGCTATGTCTACCTCCATACCCTTGAAACTAAACAAAATATCAGCGACTTCCCCGCGAGGCGTGATGTTAAGGGTAGCATATTCGGTAGTAAGCATGGTCTCATCCTCAACACCAAGAATGTAGTTGTTTGGGGCATAATATACTTTTGGATCTTCGTCAAATTTCTGGCAAGAAATGAGCGACAATGCAATAAGGACACAAAACAAGTTTCTCATACTTAAAAGAATTAACTGCTTAACCAGACTGTTTTTATCTGTATTTATTAAATCAACTGCTAATATATAAAATAAATCCTTCCGAAGCAATAAACTGTCAAAAGTATTATCTTTGCACCTGATATGGAAATGAACCGCATACGCAATTTCTGCATAATTGCCCACATAGACCACGGCAAGAGTACTCTGGCCGACCGCCTGCTGGAACTCACCAGCACCCTGTCCGCGCGTGACATGGAAAACCAGGTGCTGGACGACATGGACCTGGAGAGGGAAAAAGGCATCACCATCAAGAGCCACGCCATCCAGATGTCCTATAACTACAAGGGCGAGGAGTACAGGCTCAACCTCATCGACACTCCCGGCCACGTGGACTTCAGCTACGAAGTCTCGCGCAGCATTGCGGCTTGCGAGGGCGCCCTGCTGGTTGTGGACGCCAGCCAGGGAGTCCAGGCCCAGACCATTTCCAATCTCTATATGGCAATCGACCACGGGCTGGAAATCATCCCCGTGCTCAACAAGATAGACATGGAGTCCGCCCAGATCGAGGTGGTGACGGACGAAATATGTGACCTGCTTGGCTGCGATCCGGAGGATGTATTCAAAGTCTCCGCCCGCACCGGCGAGGGGGTTGCACCCATACTCGACGCCATAGTTGAAAAGATTCCTGCACCTTCCGGAGACCCTTCAGAACCGCTCCAGGCCCTCATTTTCGACTCGGTCTTCAACTCTTTCCGCGGCGTGATAGCTTACTTCAAGGTGGCAAACGGCAGCGTCCGCAAAGGGGACAAAGTTAAGTTCGTGGCCACCGGCATGGAATACGAGGTCGAAGAAGTAGGCTCGCTCAAGATGAAACTCATCCCCGGCACCGACGTGGGCTGCGGCGATGTTGGATACATCATCACCGGCATCAAGAGCGCGGTGGAAGTTAAGGTGGGCGATACCATCACCCACGTTGCCCGCCCGTGCTCGCAGGCCATCGCCGGCTTCGAGGAGGTCAAACCTATGGTGTTCGCCGGTATGTACCCCGTCCAGGCTGATAAGTTCGAAGAGCTGCGCAGCGTACTGGAGAAGTTCCAACTCAACGACGCATCTTTTGTCTATGAACCAGAGAGCTCGCTTGCCCTGGGCAGCGGCTTCAGATGCGGTTTCCTGGGCCTTCTGCATCTGGAAATCGTGCAGGAGAGGCTCTTCAGGGAGTTCGACATGGACGTCATCACCACCGTGCCCAACGTATCGTACAAGGTTTACACCATGCAGGGCGACGTGCTGGACGTGCACAATCCCTCCGGCCTGCCGGCTCCCACTCTCATCGACCACATCGAAGAGCCGTACATCCGCGCGCAGATCATCAGCAAGACCGAGTTTTTCGGTCCCATTATGAAGCTCTGCCTGGACCGCCGCGGCACGCTGGTAAGCCAGCACTACATTACCGCCGACCGCGTGGAACTCAATTACGATATGCCGCTGAGCGAGATTGTGTTCGACTTCTACGACAAACTGAAGACCATCTCCAAGGGGTACGCCTCATTCGACTACCACATCACCCAGTACCGTCCCGCCAAACTGGTCAAACTGGACATCCTGCTCAACGGGGAGCCCGCCGATGCGCTTTCGACTTTGATTCATGAAGACAACGCCTACACCTTCGGGCGCAAGATGTGCGAGAAGCTAAAGGACCTCATCCCGCGCCAGCAGTTCGACATCCCCATCCAGGCCGCCATCGGAGCCAAGATCATCGCCCGCGAGACGGTCAAGCAGGTCCGCAAGGACGTTACCGCCAAGTGCTACGGCGGTGACGTTACCCGCAAGCGCAAGCTCCTCGAAAAGCAGAAGGAAGGCAAGAAACGCATGCGCCAGATCGGCACCGTCCAGGTCCCCCAGAGCGCCTTCATGGCCGTCCTCAAGCTGGACAGCTAGCCCCTCCTCATTATCAACCACTTACCCCTCTCGACCTGGTAAAAACGCACCAGGTCAGTTTTGGTAAGTAGCTGATAATCAAGGGGCGGTTGTTTTATTTGCTCCTTTCTCTAATTCTTGCGACCTTTGTAGCTATTAACTAAACACTGCTATGAAAGGCCACAATAGAAAGTTTTATTCAGCCAGCCTGAATCATTGTTACCAAAACACTAAAAACGGTTATCTTCTGTTCTATACCGTTTTTGACTGCCTCGTCTTTTTCACTATCTTCTGCACCACGGCCGCAAGGTATAATGTTAATGTGTATAAATTATGCCTTATGCCTGACCACATCCACATTTCAGTCTATGCAAACAGTCGCAAGGAACTCTATTCATTTATACGCGACTACACCAAATTGTTCTCAAAAATCCAGAATGAGTATTACGGACGAAGCGGAGCCCTTTTCAATTCTCCTTTCGGAAGTACTCCTAAGACAGATATCAAAAAGATACGAACAAACTTGATTTATGTTGACAATAATCCCGTCGAGCGCTGTCTTACCGAAAAAGCAGAAGATTTCAGATGGAATTTCATTGCCTTCGCAGTGTCGGCACATCCATTTTCCGACCCGATAGATCCTAATAAAGCTTCGAAAAAGATGAAATTATCAATGGCGTTGGTACAAGAGAGACAAAGGGCTAACAAACCACTGAATTACCAACTGGCCAATATGCTTTTCAAGAACCTGGACAAGAAAGAAAGCGAGCAGTTGACGGATTTTATCATATCCACATTCTCCGTCATCGACCATTCAACCGCCATTCGCTTCTTCGGCAGTTACGAGAATATGCTGACCGCCGATCATTCAACAACTGGCAGCGAATACGAAATACGGGAAATCTTCACCGGAAAAAGTGACAAAGTATATAGCCAAATTACTGCGCTGCTGTTGAATTCCGGCAGATTCACTAGTATCAGGGAGGTGCTCAGACTCAGTTCGGATGAAAGATTTGAATTATTCATACAACTTTCGGGCAAAACAGCCGCCACGCCTGAGCAATTGGCAAAATATCTCCGCCTGCCTCTTTTACGCAAGAAGTAAACATGGCCTCATTTTCAAGCAGTTACCTCTCTCGACCTGGTTTGATTTTACCAGGTCAAGTGGCATAAGTGATTGATAGTCAAAAATAGGAAAGGCAGATGTAAAGCGAGGAGGTCTTAAACCAAGGCGCGGTTTTTGCGTCTAAAGTGCGTATGCAGGAGCAGGAGAAATATTTCAACGAGCTTGTAAAGCAGTACAGCGAGCCGCTGTATTGGCACATTCGTGCCATGGTGGGCAGCCACGAAGACACGGACGACCTCCTGCAGGAAATCTTCATTAAAGTATGGAATGCGCTCGGCCGTTTCCGGGGCGATTCAGACGTCTTTACCTGGCTCTGGCGCATCGCCACCAACGAGACCTTGAGTTTTCTGCGCAAGGCGCGCGTAAGGGCGGCTCTGAGTTTTTCGACCCTGGACGCTCAGGCCGAGAGGGTATCTGACCCGGACCCCTATTTTGACGGCGACGCCGCGATGCGCTCTCTCCGCAAGGCTCTCCTAAAGCTCCCCGACAAACAGAGGCTCGTGTTTACGATGCGCTACTATCAAGACCTTCCCTACGAGACCATTTCTGATATCACAGGCACTTCGGTGGGCGCTCTTAAGGCCTCCTACCACATTGCCTATGAGAAAGTTAAACAGCATTTACTCGATTCCGATTAAACCTTTGCATCAGTTTTACGTCTAAATAAGCGAAATGAAAAAGCAATTACCATATTCCACGCCATCGGGGTATTTTGATTCTCTCCCCTCGCGGCTTTCCGAGATTCCGTCAAGGCGGTCGAGGTTCAATCTTGTACCTTACCTTGCACTTGCGGTGAGCTTTGCCCTATTGGTAATGCTGGGCAACTTCATACTCACCAAATCGACGGCAAGCCAGCCGGCAAGCGACGAAGAGATCATCGAATACCTTATCGACTCGGGCATGACACTTGCCCAGTTGGAGAATGCGGTTATTATTAACGA
Source organism: uncultured Bacteroidia bacterium (assembly GCA_902792815.1). Taxonomy (GTDB): domain Bacteria; phylum Bacteroidota; class Bacteroidia; order Bacteroidales; family UBA932; genus Cryptobacteroides. The sequence continues at coordinate 14,069 of CADBAY010000022.1, read as the reverse complement.
CTAAACAAAAAGCGATTATGAAAAAGTTGGTTTCCATTTTACTTTCCTTAAGCATCGCCGCAGTTGCGCTTGCGCAAAACCAGGGCGGACACAAACACGGGGATTGGCAAAAGCACTTCGAAAAAATCAAAGCCGAAAGAGTGGCATTCATCACGAGCGAGGTGGGTCTGACATCTCAGGAAGCAGAGGTTTTTTGGCCCGTGTACAACAAAATCGAGGCAGCTCAAATAGAGCTTAACAAGTCGGAGCGTAAGGCTTATATGGCTCTGTGCAAAGCACTGTCAACCGGAGAGGGAGATTCTGCCGCCCTTCTGGATGCATACCTCGAGGCAAAGGCTGCTAACGTCAACCAGCACGTACTCAATGCCAAAGAGTACAAGAAGATCCTTTCGGCCGAAAAGGTTGCCAAGTTCTTCACATGCGAGGAGAAATTCCGCATGCAGCAGATAGGCCGCCTTCAGGGATTCAAAGGCAAAGGCGGTGGACAAGGCGGCTTCAGCAGAGGCCCGCGTGGTGAAAGACCGTCAAGGGATAACAAAGGCAATCAAAGCGGAAAGAACATTTAGCTTTTTGGCTGATTTGTAAGAATTCACTCCGAGCCGTGAGGTTCGGAGTAATTTTTTTGTATTTTTGCTCATCAAAACAATTGCAGTATGAAAAAGTTATTTACCATTTTGGCTATTTTCTCTGTCGCCCTCACCGTTTCCGTGCCCGCTTTTGCATCTGGCAATATGCCCTCGGGACAGAAAGCCACACTTGGTATTCTGGGCGGAACCAACGCCTTCACGAGAATAGCCCACGGGGCTGCATGGACTTTTAACCCCGGAGGCAGTATCTTTTTCGATTATCCGGTAGCAGCTTTCACCTCCGGCCATTTCACCGTGGGTGCTCAGGCGGGATTTCAGAACTGGCGCAACGATCATCTCAATTTCTCCCTCGCTCCCCGATTCACTATCGGATGGGACGTAGCCGAATGGTGCGAGCTGCACCTTGGTGCCATTGCCGGACTTGGATTTACCAACTGGCACGCCGGCAAGCCGCTGACTTTCGGTTTCAGCTACGGCGGATTCCTGGGAGCACAGTTCTATGTGTCCGATACCATCGGCGTAACTCTTGAAGGCGGAGCTTCCCGCTTCTCGCCTGAAGTATGTGTAGGTGTGGTATTTAAACTTTAGAGAGCCTAAATAAGACCGGCGATAATATCGTCGGCAACGAACCAGTGCTCTTCCGGGATCCTGAAATGGCCCGGGAGGGCGCTTGGGGTAAGGAGATCCTTCGACTCCGCTACGCTGCGCTCAGGAGGACAAGAAAGCTCGGCGGGATGACAGAGAGATGCCGGGATACCGCCGGCTGTTCGCAAGCCGAGCATTATCTGCTCTTCCCGAATCTGGGACTCTGTCAGCAGTTCTCCTTCTCTAGTCCATCCGCTCAAATCCTCGCTGTTCCAGCTCCGGTAGTTAGCTTGGGCGGGCCCTTCAGCCCGGGCGCCTTCGCTTCGCTCATCCCTCCCGTTCACGCGGCCACAGGCGGCCACGGATTCCGGTCCGGAAAAGCCTCCGCCGTAGACATTTCGGAGCGAAGCGACAGAGGGAGTTTCGGGGGGCCCTTCCTCCGTCCCCTGGGGGTGCAGGGGGATAGTAGTTTGCGCATAGTGCAAACTATGCGCTCCGGGACCTAATCCAACGTACGGAGCACGGGTCCAATAGGCGCTGTTGTGAACGGCACGGCGACCCGGAAGAGCCCAGTTGGAAATCTCATAATGCTCATATCCGGCGGCAGCAAGGAGAGAGCAGATAAGATAGTATTGCGCGCTGCAATCCTCGTCCGAAAGCTCCAGATAACGCCCTTCCCGAGCCATCCGTCCCAAAGCACTCCCTTCCTCAATGGACAACTGATACGCTGAAATATGCTCGGGACGCCACTGCAGAATTACCTTTACAGTCCTCTCCAGCATCTCCCCGCTCATCCCGTTCACGCCAAAGATAATATCCACGCTGATATTGTCAAACCCCGCATCACGCAGCATCAGGAACGCCCGTTTCGCGCCTTCGGCAGAGTGGCGTCGATTCATCCAGCGCAGCATCCCGTCGTCCAGCGACTGGACGCCCATGCTCACCCGGTTTACACCCAGAGAGCGCAAGCCGGCGGAATATTCAGGAGTGATATCGTCCGGATTGACCTCCACCGTCCACTCCCGGTAATGCCGCCCTCCGCAGGCATCGGCAATGCGGCCTATAAACTCAAGAGGCAGCACCGATGGGGTACCGCCTCCAAAGTAGAGTGTATCGACTGCCGCCGCTGCGGCTATTTCGTTCTTTCTCGACAGCGCCTCCGCGCAAACTTCATCTGCCCATGCCCGTCCGGGACCTTTGGAGCACTGCGAAAAGAATCCGCAGTAAAGGCACCGGCTTCTGCAGAATGGCACATGAACGTAAATCATCGGCAAAAACCCTTCAACTGCTGATTCTTAACGACTTACCGCTTTTGACCTGGTAAAAAAGCACCAGGTCAAGAATCATAACGCATTGATAATCAGCGGAGCATGAGTTCGGCGCTGCCTAGCTTAGCCTGGGAAGTGTAGGCTTCGGCAGTGTAGATACCTTTGTCGAAAGCAGGAATGTTGTTGACATAGATGCTGAGCTCAACCTCCTGGCCCTGATAATCCACCTCGCGGGAAGCGGTGGCGGGAATGGTCTCGCCCCCGATGGTGAAGGATGCTCCGCGTCCGTCGTCAAGCAAATTCCCGGCAGGGTCTTTGACACGCACGTAAACCCTCACGGGACCGGCCTCGGCCAAAGCGTTCTCGACAAGGCTCAGGGTCACCATAAGGCGGGTGACGTTCTTGCTGCGGTCAACCATCTTGCCGGCGTTGTTGTATGCCTCGAGGCGCATTCCACGGGCCTTGATGACAGAACCGGTAGCAACTTTGCCGCTGAGATCCTCAACCTGCGCGGTAAGCTTCTCGTTCAGGCGGCGGTGCTCGGCGGCGTCCTTGCGTGCCGCGGCGGCGTCGGCCGTAAGCTTATGGTTAAGCTGGTTGAGCGAGTCGATCTGCACGATATAGCCGCGCATAATGGAGCGAAGGGTGCCCAGCTCTTTCTCGTACTGGCGCATCTTCACGCGGTTTGTAGCTTCGGTCTTCTTGATACGCTCCACAAGCTGAGCCACTTCCTCGCGGGACGAGTCGAGCTGAAGGTTGATGGAGTCGTAGTCTGACGAAAGGGCCTCATAGTCACCCTGCAGGGCGACTATCTGGTCGGTGAGTTCCTGCTTTTCAATATTCAGCTGGCCCACAAGCGTATTCTTCTGGATAAGCACGTAAGCCAGGGCGCCCGCCAGGAGTGCAGCGACGGCAATCATTGCGTACATGACGGTTTTGGCACCGCCGTTTGCCTTACGCTCCTGCTCCTTGCGCTCAAGCCTCTCAAGGGGATCTTCTCTTTCCATATCAGTATTAATTAGTTTGCAAAATTAACAATTTTCCGGCACTTCTGCTGCAACCATCGCGCCAAGTCGTCATCCAGCAGCGGCGAAAGTGTCTCGTACACCAGAGCATGATACTCGTCCAGCCACTCCTTCTCGGCACGGTCGAGCAGCGAAAGATCGAGCCCCGCGGTATCGAAGGGGCAAAGAGTCAGGGGCTCGAATCCCAGCCAGCGGCCGAACTCATTCTCGCCCTTCGGAACGCAAAGAAGCAAATTCTCGTGCCTTACGCCGTGCTGCCCCTCGCGGTAGATACCAGGCTCGTCAGAAATGACCATACCGCTCACCAGCGGCTGCGGATTAAGGTTCTGGCGCACATCCTGAGGCCCTTCGTGCACACCCAGGAAAGAACCCACACCGTGCCCGGTGCCATGCCCGAAGTTACGCTTGAAGCGCCACAGAGGCTCCCTGGCAAGAGCATCGATACGGCAGCCGGGAGTGCCTTCGGGGAACAGCGCCATGGCAAGGTCGATGTGCCCTTTGAGCACCAAAGTATAATCTTCCCGCTCGAGAGGGGTAAGGTCGCCGAGGGGAACGGTACGGGTGATGTCGGTGGTGCCGTCAAGGTACTGGCCGCCGGAGTCGCACAGATACAGCCCGTGCGCTTCCAGCAGCGGAGCATCGCCGCGAGGAGTCACATAATGCGGAAGGGCGGCGCCGGAGCCGTATGCCGATATAGTCTCAAAACTGTCGCCCTGATAGCCGGACACCTCGGAGCGGAATTCGCCCAGCTTGACCGCAGCGTCCCATTCGCTCACGCGTCTCTCGGCCTGCACCGACTTCTCAAGCCAGTGGAGGAAACGCACCATGGCCACGCCGTCGCGGATGTGGGCGCTCTTCATGCCTTCTATCTCGAAAGGATTCTTTACCGCCTTGGCAAGAGCGACGGGAGTGGTTCCGAATACCGGGGTCACGCCCGCCTGCTCCATGGTCTGGAAAAGCTGGTGGTTAAGGGTAGCCTTATCCACAAAAATACTCATTCCGCCCGACTCGGAGAGGAAATCCTGAAGCGCGTCGTAGCGCTCCAGACTCACTCCGTCCTCGGAAAGCTCTTCAAAAGAGCGCTCGGTATCGGGATCTTCGATACGCTCCTTGAGCACAAACCAGAGAGCCGAATCGTCGGTTACCAGCAGATAGCTGATTACCAGAGGGTTGTATTCGATATCAGAAGCCCGCACATCAAGCGTCCAGGCAATCTGGTCGAGGGCCGAGAGAAGTATACCGTCACAGCGCTCAGAGCGGCAGAACGAGCGCAGCATCTCCAGTTTGTCTGTGCGCGGCCTGCCGGAATCGACGGTAAAGACCGGCGTCTGCGGGATGGGCGGCCTGTCTGTCCAAAGGACATTTATAAGGTCCGGCGAGCTGACTATATACGGCGTCGCGCCGGTACTCTCGAATGCTTCGGTAATTTCGGCTGCGAAAGCCTCGCCCATACACAGGCCGTCCACTGCGAGCACAGGCTCGGAGGCATCCTGAAAATGCTCTGCAAGCCACTGCGGGATAAGCACTTGCTCCGGGACACGTGTCTTGTGAAGATCAACCCCGGTGCCCGCCAGCTGAGTGTTGGCCTGGATGAAATAGCGGGTGTCGGTCCAAAGCCCGGCGTGATCGAGCGTGACCACCAGGTCGGCAGCCTCGCCAGTAAAACCGGTAAGCCAGCGTATCTGCTTGTATCGCTCGGCAGGATACTCGCTCCCGTGCGGGTCGGAGCCTGTAAGTATAACCGCATCCCAGTCGTGGGAGCGCATCAGCGAGCGCAGGGAGGCTATTCTTTCGGCGAAAAGGTTCATATTTCCGGACGGAAAGTGGGAATGTGAAGTATCTCTGTCTTGAAGAGGTTGCGGCGGTGCATGCGGTCTATCTTGGCGCGGATTTCCTCATCTTCGCAGACGCCCTCGCGGATGTATCGGTCGAGAGTGGCATATGAGAAGCCGAACTTGGCCTCGTCGGGGCAGGAGCCGGGCAGGCCGTCGTCGGGGGTTTTATCCACCCAGCGGGAGGGCAGGCCAAGGTCGTGGCCTATCTCGAGCACTTCACGCACCACCAGCCCGCCCAGGGGAGAGAACGAACCGGCAGCGTCGCCGAAGAGGGTGGCGTAGCCGATGTAATCTTCGCTCAGGTTGCAGGTATTGGCAACCATGCCGTTAAGTGACTGGGCGGCAGCATAGAGCGCTGTCATACGTATGCGCGGGGGAATATTTTGAATGGTCTGCAAAGAGAATTTGCCATCCGGCATATAGACCTCGAGAGCATCGAACTCGGCCTCGATGCGGCCGATAGGAAGGCAGAGGTATTTAATGCCAAGGTAAGCACAGATTTCGTCGGCTTCGTTAAGGCTCTGCCCCTCGGCGGGCATCGCTATGCCCACTACCCTTTCAGGACCCAGGGCTTTGGCGCAGAGGGCCGCAGCTATAGTACTGTCTTTCCCGCCGCTCATTCCGAGCACGGCCGTGCAGGTGGGACCGTTGGCGTCGAACCAGCCCCGTATCCACTTGATACAATCTTGTGTGAGTTTTTTCATAACGCAAAGATAAATAATACTTTGTAAATCAAAAAATTAGTTGTATCTTTGCAGCCCGCAAAAATGCACTGCGGAAACTAAAGTATTTATTATCAATTAATTAACAAACCAATGCCTGGATTAATTGGAAAGAAAATCGGAATGACTTCCGTTTTCGGTGCCGACGGTAAGAACATACCGTGCACCGTTATCGAGGCTGGTCCGTGCGTTGTCACGCAGGTCCGTACAGTGGAAACCGACGGTTACTCCGCTATACAGCTTGCCTATGACGAAACTACCGAAAAGCACGCCAGCGCGCCCCTTATGGGCCATTTCAAAAAGGCCTACAGCAGGGAGCTCAAGCTTGGCGACGTTCTCACCGTTGAGGATATCCTCAAGGCTGAGGTCCCCTTCGTGGACGTGGTCGGCACCTCTAAAGGTAAGGGTTTCCAGGGCGTTGTGCACCGCCACGGCTTCGCAGGAGTCGGCGGCAAGACCCACGGTCAGCACAACCGTCTTCGTCACCCCGGTTCAATGGGAGCATCTTCTTGGCCTTCACGCGTACTTCCCGGTATGCGCATGGCCGGCCACATGGGCAACGCCCGTGTAAAGGTGTTCAACCTCAAGGTCGTCAAGATCCTTCCCGAGAACAACATCATCGTAGTCAAGGGTTCCGTTCCCGGAGCCAGAGGTTCTTATGTATTAGTGGAGGCTTAAGATTATGGAACTTGCAGTATTGAAAATTGACGGCACCCAGTCCGGAAAGAATGTCACCCTCGACGAGAAGGTATTCGGCATCGCTCCCAACGACCACGCCATCTATCTGGATGTTATCCAGTATCTTGCCAACCAGCGTCACGGCAACGCCAAGACCAAGGACCGCAGCGAGACCGCATACAGCACCAAGAAGCTCGGTCGCCAGAAGGGCGGCGGCGGTGCACGTCACGGCTCACGCAAAGCTAACATCTTCGTAGGCGGCGGCCGCGTCTTCGGACCCGTTCCCCGTTTCTACCACAACAAACTGAACAAGAAGGTCAAGAAGCTTGCCCGCTTCTCCGCTCTCAGCTACAAGGCTCAGGAGAATGCTATCATCATGCTCGAGCCCTTCCAGATGGAAGCCCCCAAGACCAAGGAGCTCCTCGGCATCGTCAACGCCATCAAGGCCGGCGACCGCAAGGTTCTCATGGTGCTTCCCCAGAATTCTGACAATATCTTTCTTTCATCCCGCAACCTCCAGCAGGTCAACGTCATCACCGTTGACGAGATCAACACCTACGCCATCATGAACGCCAATTCTCTGGTACTCATCGACGGTGTCCAGGACATTCTCTCGGAGAGAGCCTAAAAGCACAAGAAGATGGGAATCATTATTAAGCCAATCGTAACAGAGAAGTTGACGGCTCAGGGCGAAAAGTTGAACCGTTACGGCTTTATCGTTGATCGTAAGGCCAACAAACTTCAGATCAAGGACGCGGTAGAGAAGATGTACAACGTCAACGTCGCCGCTGTCAATACAGCCAATTACCACGGCAAGCGCAAGAGCCGCTACACCAAGAGCGGTCTTCTCCGCGGCCGTACCAACCATTACAAGAAGGCGTACATCACCCTCACCGGTGATGAGAAGATCGACTTCTACGCTAACATCTAAGGGAGGAGAAAGCTATGGCAGTTAGAAAATTCAAACCGGTAACTCCCGGTCAAAGGAACAAAGTGATCAGCTCTTTCAGCGAAATCACCACCAAGAAGCCTCAGAAATCATTGCTTGAGCCTCTCAAGAGCACGGGTGGCCGTAACAACACCGGCCAGATGACCGTCCGCTATCTTGGCGGCGGCCACAAGAGGATGTACCGCATCATCGACTTCCTCCGCGACAAAGACGAGTGCACCGCAACCGTTATGACCATCGAGTATGATCCTAACCGCAGCGCCCGCATCGCCCTGGTCCAGTATGAGGATGGCGAGAAGCGTTATATCATCGCTCCCGACGGAATCAAGGTCGGCCAGATCGTAGCCTCCGGCAGCGGTATCGCTCCCGAAGTCGGCAACTGCCTGCCTCTGAGTGAAATCCCCGTCGGTACCCTCGTGCACAACATCGAGCTCCGTCCCGGCCAGGGTGCCGCAATGGCACGCAGCGCCGGCACCAGCGCCCAGCTCGCAGCCCGCGAAGGCAACCACGCAGTCCTGCGTCTGCCCTCCGGCGAGACCCGTATGGTTCTCGTAAGCTGCCGCGCTACCGTAGGTACCGTGTCCAACACGGACCACAACCTCGAGTCTCACGGCAAGGCCGGCCGCCGTCGCCATCTTGGCAAGCGCCCCCACAACCGTGGTGTTGTCATGAACCCTCACGATCACCCTATGGGAGGTGGTGAAGGACGTGCTTCCGGTGGACATCCCCGTTCACGCAAGGGTCTGCCTGCAAAGGGTTACAAGACCCGCAACCCCAAGGCTGCGTCCAACAGGTTCATCATTGAGAGAAGAAAGAAATAACGGAATAACAAGTTAGAGATTATGAGTCGTTCTTTAAGAAAAGGTCCCTATATCCAGGAAGCCCTGGAGAAGAGAGTTCTTGCTATGAATGATGGTAGCAAGAAGAAAGAGGTGGTCAAGACCTGGTCCCGTTCCAGCATGATCTCCCCGGACTTTATCGGCCACACTATCGCCGTTCATAATGGAAACAAGTTTATTCCTGTTTACGTTACTGAGCAGATGGTAGGTCACAAGCTCGGAGAGTTTGCCCCCACCCGCACATTCAAAGGTCATTCAGGTAACAATAAGAAGTAATCACTATGGGAAAGCGTAAAAGACTTATGGCCGAAGGCCTCAAGGAGGCCAAGAAGGTTACAGCTATTGCCAAGCTGAATGACGTTCCCACTTCCCCGAGGAAGATGCGTCTGGTTGCAGACACTATCCGCGGCAAGGAGGTGAACCTCGCCCTCGACATGCTTAAGTTCAGCAAGAGGGAGGCATCCATCAAGTTGGAGAAGCTCCTCCGCAGCGCCATTGCAAACTGGGAAGCCAAGAACCAGGACAAGGCCAAGGAGCTGGACAACGGCAATGTGTATGTCAAGACCATTATGGTAGATGAAGGCCGCACTTTGAAGCGCATCCGTCCGTGCCCTCAGGGCCGTGCGGGCCGCATCCGCAAGCGCTCCAACCACGTGACCGTGATTCTTGATGTAAAACAACCAGTGGAGAATAAGTAATATGGGACAGAAAACTAACCCTATCAGCAACAGAATCGGTATCACCCGTGGTTGGGACTCCAACTGGTGTGGTGGCAACTATGCAGAGAAAATCGCCGAGGATTACAAAATCCGCGAGTATCTCGGCAACCGCCTTGCCAAGGCCAGCCTCAGCAAGATCGTCATCGAGCGTACGCTGAAGCTCATCACCGTGACCATCTACGCCGCACGCCCCGGTTTCATCATCGGTAAAGGCGGACAAGAGGTCGACAAGCTCAAGGAAGAGCTCAAGAAGGTGACCAGCAAGGACATCCAGATCAATATCTACGAGGTCAAGCGCCCCGAGGTTGACGCCCACATCGTGGCGGACTCCATCGCCCGTCAGATCGAAGGCCGCGTCAGCTACCGCCGCGCCATCAAGATGGCCGTCGCCAACACCATGAGGGTTGGTGCAGAGGGCATCAAGATTCAGATCGCAGGCCGCGTGGGCGGCGCCGAAATGGCTCGCAGCGAGATGTTCAAAGAGGGTCGCACTCCTCTGCACACCTTCCGCGCAGACATCGACTACGCTCTGGCAGTGGCCAACACCAAGGTTGGTACCCTCGGTATCAAGGTGTGGATCTGCAACGGTGAGAAGTATGGTCGTCAGGACCTGACCCCCGCAGCTCTTGCTGCCGCCAACTCCCAGGCCGCAGGCCAGAGGGGTGGTGACCGCAGAAGTGACCGCCGTGGCCGTGGCGAGCGCCGTGGCCGCCGCGAGGAGAGGAAGTAATTCTTACCTAATTTTCTATAACAGTCAAGGGCGCTTGCAAAAGCGTCCTTGATTTTTTATATTTGCATGTTAGTGACTTAATGCAATAAAAATGAGAAGATTCGTATTATTCGCCCTTGCGTGCATAGCAGCAGCTGCCTGCAGCGACTTTACCGGCGTAGATGAAACCCAGAGGGAATGGACTGTAGATGAAAACACCATGACCTGGGGCCTTCACGAATATACCATAAGAGGCTCTATCCCTGCCCTCGAATATAACAAAGACGGCGTGCTGCTCTCCCCTGTTCCCAAGGCTCCTACCGGCTGGGTTACCTTCACATCCAACCCCGAGGGATATAACGAGTTTTCTACTGTTTACCGGGAGTTTCTGGGCAAGAGTATCATGGGTGCCGCGGCCATGATTCCTATGGCCATGGAACTTTACGGACGCAACCGCGCCACAGGTGAAAAATGCCTCAGGCTCCTCTTCGGCACAGCCAGCAACGCAGAGGCCATTATCCGCGAGCTTGACTCCAAGCTGTACCGCTCGGCTTATTCTCCTCAGGAAGACCTGTACGTACAGCGCTATCTTCCGGCAGCACTGCTCAAGGGCGGTCGCGCCGAGAGTGCATATTCTCCGGACATTCCTTATACCGTCCAGATGTTGCCCAGCGTCACCCGCAACCAGGGAGACTTCCTGTATCTGAACATTTATTCCGAGGCCTGGGACACCAACCTTCGCGGAGTGGAGCTCAAGAAGAACGGAGAGTACTACATAGTGTCCAACTGCCCTTCCTGCTATTCGCAGTGCAAGGTTATGAAGGGCGAATGGAGCGGAATTAAATAGAGTTTATTCTTCCGGTTTTGAAGGATCGAAGGCACGGGGGCGCAAGAACACGCTCTCGTGTTTCAGTTTTCCGTCGGAGCCATAGATGCGAACGGTGATGTCTGTCTTGGGGGAGGACGTCTTGGCCACAAACATGTGGTAAGTAATGTCTTTGCTGGCCTTGCGGCTGTGCTTGTATGGGCTCATAACCCGATTCAGTTCGTATGCGAAATTCTTGGCGGGATCTTCATACCGAGTGGCCTCAACCTTAAGTTTGCGGCCCTTTTCGTACATCTCTACCCAGTCGCCGGGCTCCCAGCCCCAGTAGTTCACAAACACATAGTTACGCCACTTGCGCTGGCCGTAATCGAGACGGGTGGAGCTGAACAACTCCTGCTGTTTCTTGACGCCCTCGCTGGCGCGATATGCCTCGCCGACGGAGTTCATATCATAGAAGCGGAAGTATTTTTCGCCGTACTGATAAGTTTCGAGCCTGAACCGGGGCTCCTGCCCGGAGGCAAACTCCCCAATCCATATTCCCGCATCGGCGCCGTCGCTGGAATACAGAGGCCAGCCCACGGTGGTAGTCCACATTATGCCCGAAGTAGCGGGCAGAGTACGCTGATGCAATTTCGGGAAATCAGGATGGTCGCAAATGTCGTTACGATGGGTATGGCCGGAAAAAATGACCACGTCGTGATTGAAGGAGGACACCAGGTCGGAGAGATGTTGCACCTGTTCACGGGGCATCAGAAGTCCGCTTGAGTTACCGCTGTAAAGTACAGGGGCGTGGGTACAGATGTACACCCTTGTATCTTCATCCACAAGCGAAAGATCCTGCTCAAGCCAGGCAAACTGCTCGTCGGTGAGTATTGTCTCATAGGAGCGGTCACCGGCAACTCCGGGAGCTTTCTTTCCTTTGCCCTCTACGTTGATATAGAAGATGTTGTCCAGGAAAATCCAATGGTCGTCTCCTATATTCACCGAGTACTGCCCGGGGCCCCAGCAGTCCCTCTCCCTCCAGCCTGAGCGGCGGTCCACATCCTCGCCCACTATGGACGGATCGTGGTCGTGGTTGCCCATTATACTGTACATGGGCGTAGGATAGCATAGGTCCTGAAGCAATCGGAGTGCGTCAGACTCGTTGAAATTGAATTCGCCCCAGTAAATATCATGGGTAGTATCTCCAAGATTGGCGGTGTACACGTGTCCGCGGGACGCTGCCGCCTCACGGCGTATTACCGGCATCACGATATTGCGGAAACGCTTGAGGTCCTGCCTGGCAGGGTCGTTTGTCAAATGCATATCGGCCAGAAGCAGCATCGTATAGCGGTTCTGGCTCTGCTTTTCCAGCACAAAGTCGTGAATCTCTTCTTTATCGGCGTCCAGGTACAGCGGCTGCCAGAATCCGGGACGCAGACCGTCCAGGGTACGGACGATGTAGCCCGATGGCGTTATAACGAACACAGCCCCGTCGCTCTTGTCGGAGTCGATGCTGTAGCGCCCGTCACGGTCGGTCAGCACTATTGTGCGCCCGTCCGAAACAGGCACACCGTTGACAGGCAGCCCATTACAAATCACGCGTCCGACAATGTTGCCGCCCAGGGCAACGGCGCAGCACAAGCAGAGCGCCGCCGAGAGTATTATCTTTTTCATTTCTTAGGTTTACCGAGCATGCAAATTATTGTTGAAACCAGACCGCCGATGGGGCACCACCAGCTCCATGCGATGTAGCTGCGGCCGAAGAATTCTTTCTGGAACATCAGCGGGATGATGATAAGGGCGCCTACCACCAGGGCCGCCACCACGCTGCGGGCATTGCCCCGTTTGGTGAAGATGGCGGTAAGGAATACGCCTATCATACCGGCGTATGCGAAGCACATAATACCGGTGGCGAAGTCCACAAGGTTGAGACCGCTGCTCTGCTGCATTACGCAAGTGACAATGGCAAAGGCGGTAAGCATCATGCCCATAAGGCCCACCATCCAGCGGGACGAGGCTATCTGGTCTTTATCGCTCTTTACCGCCTTGCCTCTCTTGGCGCGCAGGGGCAAGTAAAGGTCGGCCACGAAGCTGGAGGCCATGGAGTTGATGGCAGAATTGAAGCTTGACAGGGCAGCGGCAAGCAGGCCGGTTATCATCAGGCCCCTGACGCCTACGGGGATGTGGTTCTTGATGTACTGGGGGAACACGTCGCGGGCATCGCTGAAGAATGCGGCGCTAAGGGCTCCGTCCGCCTGCGGATTATGTATGTACTTGACATAGAGCAGCAGACCTATGCTCAGGAAGATAAGGACCACCGGGAGAGCAAGCAGCTGCGAGGCAACCAGAGAGCGCCCTGCCCTGCGCACGTCCTTGCAGGCGAGCTGGCGCTGGACGAACTCCTGGTCGGTGGTGTACTGGGCGATTTTGAAGAACGCTACGCCTATAAGGCCGCCCAGGATCGTATATGGTTTGCTGAAATCGATGCTGGGATCGAACATCTGGACTTTATTGCCCGGGACCCAGCCGTTGAGTGTACCTTCGGCGGTAAGCCCGGGGGCCACTCCCGCCGCTGCCGGCGACTTGACCATACCGTTGGTGGTGAGGGTTTCCCAAACTTCCTTGAAGCTCAAGCCGCCGAGGTCACACGCCACCAGCACCAGGCCTACGATGCCGGTGAAGATCATCAGCAGGGTCTGGAAAGTATCGATGTACAGCAGTCCCTTGATGCCGCCCATCATGGTATAGAAGGTGGAAACGATGCCAAGGATGATAATGCTCCATACCATAAACTGGAACTGTATGCTGCCGAAGGCTATGACGCTTATGGCAATGGCAGCTATGAACAGGCGGCTGCCGCTGGTAAGCAGCTGGCCGATGAGGAACATGACGGAGTTGGCCTGCTTGGAGCCCTCGCCGAATCGGTCGCCTATGAAACCGTAAATGGTGATGGTCTTGGCGTTATAGAGCTTGGGAAGTATAAGGGCCGCCACCAGGCAGCCTCCGACGATGGAGCCAAGGAGGTTGAGTACGTAAGTCAGGTTGGTGTTGAAGCCCAGTTCGGGCGATCCCACAAAGGTACCGGCGCTGATGGTCGTGCCCGTGGCGGCTATGGCCACGAGCCAGCCAGGCATGGAACGGCCGGCCACGAAGTAATCTTCTATGTTTTTGTTTTTGTGGGAGAAAAGATAGCCTATGGTGACTAGGGCACCAAGGAACAGGGCGACGATTAACCAGTCAATTACTGCCATATTGGTTTGTTTTGGTTCATTCTGTCTCTTCGGTGGACGGGCACTCCCCGGAGGGGCATAAAACATGGGGAAAAGCCCCTCCGGGGAGTGCCCG
>CADBAY010000021.1 GCA_902792815.1 uncultured Bacteroidia bacterium | reverse complement strand
CCCGCACCAGGAAGGGCAAGAAGAAGACCGTTGCCAACAAGAAGAAGGCGACCAAGTAATCAGATGAATTATGGCAAAGAAAACTACAACATCCAAAAGAGTTGTCAAGGTTGAAGCTTATGGCGAGGCCCATATTTCATCAACCTTCAACAACGTGATCGTTTCCCTTACCAATGCACAGGGCCAGGTTATCAGCTGGGGCTCTGCCGGTAAGTGCGGTTTCAGAGGTTCCAAGAAGAACACTCCCTACGCTGCCCAGATGGCCGCCGAGGATGCTGCCAAAACAGCATACGATGCAGGTCTCCGCAGGGTTAAATGCTATGTAAAAGGTCCCGGATCGGGCCGTGAGTCCGCAGTCCGCACCATCAACAATGCAGGTATCATCGTGACCGAGATCATCGACGTCACCCCTATGCCCCACAATGGTTGCAGACCCAAAGGCCGTCGTAAAGTTTAATTTATTAAAGCAGAATTACTATGGCAAGATATACAGGTCCCAGCACCAAGATCGCCCGTAAGTTCGGCGAGCCTATCTTCGGTTCCGATAAGTATTTCGAGAAGCGCAATTTCCCTCCGGGACAGCACGGTCTGGCCTCCAAGCGCAAGAAGCAGAAGGAGTACGGCACCCAGCTCAAGGAGAAGCAGAAAGTCAAATACATGTACGGTGTGCTCGAGCGTCAGTTCCGCAACACCTACAACAAGGCCACCCGCATGGCCGGACAGAAGGGTGAGAACCTCGTTCTCCTCCTCGAGTCCCGTCTTGACAACGTGGTGTACCGTCTGGGTATCGCTCCCAGCCGCGCCGCCGCCCGTCAGCTCGTTTCCCACCACCACATCACCCTCAACGGCAACGTGTGCAGCATTCCTTCCGCACAGGTAAAGCCCGGTGATACCGTAGCAGTGCGCGAGCGCTCCAAGAGCCTTGAGGTCATCCAGGCAAGCGTTGCCTCCGTGGCCAAGTATTCATGGCTTGAGTTCGATCAGAAGACTCTCGTCGGTAAGTTCCTCAACCTCCCGACCCGCGCCGAGATCCCCGAGACCATCAACGAGCAGCTCATCGTCGACCTCTACTCCAAGTAACAGATAACACCAACAAAAGAACAATATGGCAATCTTAGCATTCCAGAAACCCGACAAGGTGATCGTGCTTGAAAGCACCGATACCGTCGGCCGTTTTGAATTCCGCCCTCTCGAGCCCGGTTACGGCCAGACCATCGGCAATGCCCTCAGGCGCATCCTCCTTGCTTCTCTCGAGGGTTTTGCGATTTCCCAAATCAAGATTGTCGGAGTTGACCAGGAGTTCCAGACTATTCCCGGCGTCATCGAGGGTATGCAGGACATCATCCTCAACCTCAAGCAGGTAAGATTCCGTCAGATGGTCGAGTCCGTCGATTCCGAGACCGTCAACATTACCATCAGCGGCAAGCACGAGTTTACCGCTGAAGATATCTCCAAAGGATTGTCTTCTTTCAAGGTGTTGAACTTGGACCAGCACATTTGTTCTCTCGAACCGTCCGTCAAGCTCGAAATCAGCATCACCATCACCAAAGGCCGCGGCTTCGTGCCCGCCGACGAGAGCCGTGATGAGGATACGCCCATCGGCACCATTCCCGTGGATGCCATCTACACTCCTATCCGCAAGGTCAACTGGAGCGTCGACAACTGGCGTGTCGAGCAGAAGACCGACTACGAGAAGCTTACCCTTGAGGTAGTTACCGATGGCTCCATCAGCCCGGAGAGCGCTCTCGAGGAAGCTGCCAACATATTGATTTACCATTTCAGGCTTTTCACCGACGACAAGAAAGTCACTCTCGAGAATGCTGTGGAATCCACCGCCGGAGAGCTTGACGAGGAGTCGCTCCGCACAAGGCATCTGCTGATGTCCAAGCTGGCGGACGTAGGCCTGTCGGTGCGTGCTTTCAACTGCCTCAAGGCGGCTGAGATTGAGACCTTCGCAGATCTCGTATCCTACACCCGTCCCGAGCTGATGAAGTTCCGCAACTTCGGCCGCAAGAGCCTTCACGAGATTGAGCTTCTCGTCGAGAAGATGAAACTCGAGTTCGGAATGGACGTCACCAAGTATAATATCGAACCCAAGAAAAAAATTGATCAACAACAGTAGAGATGAGACACAATAAAGCTATCAATCATCTTGGACGTCAGAGCGGTCACCGCAAGGCCATGCTCGCCAATATGGCTTCTTCCTTGATTCTCAATAAGCGCATCAATACCACCGTGGCAAAGGCCAAGGCCCTCAAGAGCTATGTGGAGCCGCTCATTACCAAATCAAAAGAAGATACCACCCACTCCCGCCGTGTCGTATTCAGCTATCTGAAGGACAAGAATGCGGTCAAGGAGCTCTTCCTTACCGTAGCCCCCAAGGTGGCCGACCGTCCGGGCGGATACACCCGCGTGCTTCACACCGGTTTCCGTCAGGGAGATGCCGCTGAAATGGCTCTTATAGAGTTGGTTGACTTCAACGAGGCAGCCCTCGCAACCGCAAAGGCGGAGAAGAAGGCGACCCGTCGCAGCCGCGCCAAGAAGGCCGAGGCCCCCGCACAGGAGGCCGCCCCTGAGGCCCAGGAGCAGAAGGCGGAATAAGACGCACCAGATTTTGAAGCCCCGACCGAAACACAGGCCGGGGCTTTGTTTTTCTGACTTTATTTGCTTACATTAGCAGACTAAATAACACTAACCGAATATGAATCCACTATTCTATGCAGTTCCTTGCGCCTCCGTGGTCGCACTGCTCTTCGCCTTCATTTTCTATCGTCAGATGAAGAAGCAGGACGAGGGAACTCCGACAATGAAGCAGATTGCCCAGTACGTTCGCGAAGGGGCTATGGCCTATCTCAAGCAGCAGTACAAGGTAGTTGTGATTGTATTTGCAGTTATGGCTGTGTTCTTTGCCATACTTGCTTATGTGTTCCACGTGCAGAATCCCTGGGTGCCGTTTGCATTCCTGACCGGCGGTTTCTTCAGCGGCCTTGCCGGCTTTATCGGCATGAAGACCGCGACGTTCGCCTCCGGCCGTACGGCCAACTCAGCCCGCCGCAGCCTCAATGCCGGCCTTAAGGTGGCATTCCGAAGCGGCGCCGTGATGGGTCTTACCGTAGTAGGCCTCGGATTGCTCGACATCGCCCTTTGGTATATCCTGCTGAATGCCTTCGTGGTCGAGGCCACCGAGGCACAGAAGCTCGTGGTCATCACCACCACCATGCTTACCTTCGGTATGGGTGCATCTACCCAGGCGCTGTTCGCCCGTGTGGGTGGCGGTATCTACACCAAGGCCGCCGACGTGGGTGCCGACATTGTGGGCAAGGTCGAGAGTGATCTCCCCGAAGACGATCCCCGCAACCCCGCCACCATCGCCGACAACGTGGGCGACAACGTGGGTGACGTGGCCGGTATGGGCGCAGACCTCTACGAGAGCTACTGCGGCTCCATCCTGTCCACCATGGCCCTTGGCGCATCGGCGTTCTATGCTCTCGGCCCCGAGATGCAGACCCGCGCCATCCTGGCACCTATGCTGATTGCCGCCGTGGGCGTGCTGCTGTCGGTTTGCAGCATCTTTACCGTACGCACCAAAGAGGGCGCCGGCATGGCACAGCTTCTTAAGAGCATGAGCTTCGGCACCAACCTGGCCGCCATACTCAGCGGCGTAGCCACTTTCGGCATCCTGGCCCTCGTATTCGGCACCTCCACCAACGACTGGTGGCACTTCAGCTGCTCGGTTATTGCCGGTCTGCTGGCAGGCGTGGTCATCGGCAAGGCTACAGAATACTACACTTCTCACTCATACAAGCCCACCCAGAAGCTCGCGGAGGCATCCAAGACCGGTCCCGCAACCGTTATCATCAACGGTGTTGGTCTGGGTATGATATCTACCGCCGTGCCTGTCATAGCCATCGTCTGCGCCATCGTGCTGGCATATCTTTTTGCCATCGGCTTTGACGTGCAGCACATGATGACCGCCGCATCCCTGTCCAAGGGCCTGTACGGCGTGGCCATCGCGGCAGTTGGCATGCTGTCCACCCTGGGCATCACCCTCGCCACCGACGCTTACGGCCCCATAGCCGACAACGCGGGCGGCAATGCCCAGATGAGCGAACTGGAGCCCGAAGTAAGGGAGAGGACCGACGTTCTCGATGCCCTCGGTAATACCACCGCCGCTACCGGCAAGGGCTTTGCCATAGGCTCCGCGGCTCTTACCGCACTGGCTCTTCTGGCATCGTACATAGAGGAGATAAAGATAGCCCTGGAGAGGGCCGGTACCATGGTTTCCGGTGTTGCCGGACAGGTCAAGGCCGCCGAGGCTTCCATTCTTGACATCCTGAACAACTACAATGTGTCGCTGATGAATCCTACCGTGCTTGCGGGCGTTTTCATCGGTTCAATGATGGCATTCCTGTTCTGCGGTCTTACCATGAACGCAGTGGGCCGCGCAGCCTCCAAGATGGTGGTTGAGGTCCGCCGTCAGTTCCGCGAGATCAAGGGCATCCTCACCGGAGAGGGGACTCCCGACTACAAGCGTTGCGTTGAGATTTCCACCAAGGCCGCTCAGCACGAAATGCTGGGTCCCTCGCTGCTGGCGATCATAGTGCCTGTGGTTGTGGGTGTGGTCCTCGGCGTAGCCGGTGTGCTCGGCCTGCTTATCGGCGGCCTGGGTGCAGGCTTCGTGCTGGCCGTGTTTATGTCCAATTCCGGCGGTGCCTGGGACAATGCCAAGAAGTTTGTGGAGGAAGGCCACTTCGGAGGCAAGAACTCCGAGTGCCATCACGCTACCGTGGTGGGTGACACCGTGGGCGATCCTTTCAAGGACACGTCAGGCCCTTCGCTCAACATCCTCATCAAGCTTATGAGCATGGTGAGCATCGTCATGGCGGGCCTTACCGCCAGCTTCCACCTGCTGTAGGGAATTACCTTCTGATCAACACACGGGCGGGGTCTCTTTTAAGCCGGAGACCTTGCCCGTTTTGGTATTTATCCTTAACTTTGCAGCGGTGAAAGGACATGACTATGACATGGAAACTTTGTTCCGGCAGCATTTCAGGCCGTTGTGTCTCTATGCCCTGCACTATCTGGAAGATGCAGATGACGCCGAGGACGTTGTTCAGGAGTGTTTCCTTTCGCTGTGGCAAAGCAAGCCGGACAATCCGAAACCATGGCTATACACTGCGGTGCGCAACCGGTGCATAGACCGCCTGCGCTCGCACCGTTCCTTTGATTCCTTCCCTGAAGACCTGGCCGAAGAACTCTCTTTCGATGAAATAGTTTCCCGCAGCGAGCGCGAAGCACGCCTGTGGTCTGCGGTGGAGGCCCTTCCCAAACAGCGCCGCCGCTGTCTTATCATGGCCAAACGTGATAATATGTCGTACAGCGAGATAGCATCTGAACTCGGGCTGTCAGAGAATACTGTCCGCAACAATATTTCACGGGCGCTGAATACCCTTCGCGGTGCGGCATCAAAAGATTTGTTGTTCATTCTGCTGTTTTTTTGATCCTGCGATGGTACTTTTTGAACCGGGCTCCGTCTTAAGGTCATAATGGACAGAATAAATTTTGTTTTAACTCATTTCAAGGAGGGACGTTTTGACGCCCGTCGCGCATACAGGCGGTTCCGTGCCATGGCCTCGGACCACGTCAATGCGTGGCCCCGCTGGTGGCGCCCGGCAGTATTGTCGCTCTCTTTCGCCGCCATCGCGGCACTGCTTTTTTTCCGCTGGCAGGGAGCTGTCACGGAATACAAGGCAATTGATATAGTTCAGAGTTTTACCCTCAAGGACGGAAGCCGCGTGACGCTCGCTCCAGGTTCCACCCTCGTGCTTCGGGCGCACAGGAATCCCCGTGCCGTCAGTATGAGTGGCAAGGTTTATTTTGAGGTCGCTCACGACGAAGCACATCCTTTCACCGTGGATGTCCCCGGAGCCAGGGTGCAGGTGCTCGGCACCAGGTTCCAGGTCTTGCAGGACAGCCTCGGCTCCAGGGTAGATGTGACAAGTGGCCGCGTGCGCCTGAGCTGCGGCAATGCTTCTGAAATACTCACGGCAGGGCAGTCGGCATCGGCCTCGGCAGACACCGTGGTGCGTCTTCCGTCAACGCCGAATCCCTCGGCATGGGCGACGAAGACCTTCGTTTATGAAGCTGAGCCTCTTGGAGAAGTTCTGAATGAGTTGGCGGCATACTTTGGCGAGAATCTGTCCACCGCTTCTCCCGGAAGGCTACTGACGGCCAAGTTCGGGGCGGAAGAATCTCTTGATGAAATAATAGGACTGATCGAAAGCGCACTTGGCGTGTCCATAACCAGGGAGTCGGGAGGAACGAAGTGATGAGGGTTAAGATTCTGATTATGACGGCGCTGCTGGCGGCAGTCGCCGTGTCTTGCGGCCGCAAGCTTCCGGAGCCTTCCATAGGATGGCCTGCGCAGCGCGCCATTGATGCTTTGGTGGGTAAGTATGTCGCCGATACTCTTATGTGGGACGGGCCGGAAGTGAATCTCGCTGAGATTGAGAAGAAGCTGGCGGAACAACATTCCTTCACTGTGTATGTTTATCGTGACGATATCTCCAATGGCAACGGTTATTTTTATATTCCGGTAGTCAGCAGCGTGCGATATAGTCAATATCCGCAGACAGGGTATGTTTCTGTCCGGTTCAAAGCAGAGAAAGACGGCACCCTGTCGTTCGAGACTATGGACTCTTACATTCAGGGTGGCCGCCTGGAAGAGCCGGAAGTGACATTTGCAGATGGCCGTCTGACTTTGTCTTATATGACGGAAGTGCTTGTGATGCCTGGCCGTGAATACATCGAGGGGCGCATGACCAGCGTGTGGCGCTGCATATCATCAAAGGAGAGAGAGCAATGAAGAAGTTGATGATTATATTGCTGGCCGTGGGCATTTCGCTTCCCTCTTTTGCGCAAAAGACAGTCAGGGAAGGACTGGACCAGCTCGAAAAGCGCTATGGAGTGCACTTCGTGTACGATTCCACCCTGCCCCTGGATTCGGCTTACGGCGGAAAGGCCCTCGATTCCAGAGGTTTCCGGACCAATCTGCGGCGGCTGTTGCAAGGCACCGGTCTGGACTTCGATATACATAAGCGGCAGGTGGTGCTTAAGCGCTTGCCGTCAGCAGTGAAAATATCGCCCGAACAGATGGCCTCTTTGTCTGAAGTGCAGCTGCTTGACTCTGCAAAAGTGGTGGACTGGAGGGAACAGATGATGGACGTGCCAGCTCCCGGGAGCATAGGGCTGAGCCGCCTAGCGGTGCTTCAGGCGCCGGTCCTGTTCGGGGAGAAGGATGTGCTTAAGACGCTCCAGATGCTTCCAGGCGTACAGGCTGCGTCCGAGGGATTCAGCGGCATCAGCGTCAGGGGCGGATATGCCGACGAAAACCTTATCCTTCTGGACGGAGTTCCGGTGTACAATGCCGACCACTTGCTGGGCCTGTTTTCCGTTTTTCCGGCCGAATCGGTGGGCGGGGTAACCCTTTATAAGGGGAACTTCCCGGCATGTTATGGCGGCCGCACGTCCTCTGTGGTCAGCGTAACGAGCGCCGAAGGCAACGGCACTGCCCTGAGGGGCAGCGTGACGGCGGGCCTGCTGGCAAGCAAACTGCATCTTGACGGTCCGATAGACAGCCTTACGCGCTTTTCCTTCAGCGGGAGAGTTCTCCACACCATGCTTGCCGAGCCGCTTCTGCTGTGCCTGGATTCTTCTTCCAACCTTTGGTTCTACGACCTCAGCGGACGCCTCGACCGCGACCTGTCGCCTTCCGACAAGCTGTCGCTTACGGTCTACAACGGATGTGACCTGTACCGGGATGACAGGAAGGGAGCTGAATTCCAAAGAGAGTACGACCGCAATTTCGCTCCGCTGGACAAATACATCTACACCGACAATCACTATCTGTATGCCTGGGGCAATACTCTTGCGGCTCTTCGGTGGACTCATTCCAAAGAGTTGAATGTCGCTCTGGCATACTCCCGTTACGGAATAAGGGACATGAGGGCAGGTACGGTGGATACGGATCTGGAAGGGGACCTGCATTCCAGCACTACCGCTACCCGGGCCGCTTCCGTTCTGCGCGACGTGCATCTGTCCGCCGGCTACAAGACAGAAAACTTGGATCTGGGGGCGCATTACACCCTGCATCTTTTCAGTCCTGGCGGGCGTACACGCCATATTTCGGAGACAGAAAATGGGGCGAGCGTCACCGACAGCCTGTTCCGGCTTGTGCGGCCGGAGGCTGCGGTTTCCCACGAGGCTGCGGTGTGGGGAGAGGGTATTATAGGCATAGGAGACCGCTTGTCCCTTCATCCAGGGCTGCGCCTGAGCCTTTTCCACTCCTTCGGGAAGACCTGGTTCATTCCTGAACCCAGATTCAGCGTCCGCTGGGCACCGTCAGAGGCCTGGCTGGCCGAGGCCGGCTACACACGCATGTCCCAGTGCATGCACCGTATTCCGTCGCTTTTCTCTATTATGCCCGGAGATGAATGGAGACCGATCTCGGCATCCTTGCCTCCTATGACTTCCGATCAGCTTTCTGCCAGTTTGCGCTACTCGGGCATCGAAGGATGGGATTTCTCGGCGGAGGCTTATTACAAGAGCCTGAACGGGGTGACAGAATATCGCAACAGCTATTCCACCCTTGGGTCGAGCTACGCTATGTGGTCATCCATCGTAGCGTCAGGGAAGGGCCGTGCGTGGGGCACCGAGTTGCTGGCCCGCAAGACTTCCGGCCGTCTTACCGGATGGCTTGGATATACCCTTTCCTGGGCGGACCGTCAATTCGCGGACGGCAGTGTGGGCGGGGGCCGGCGCTTCCCGGCTTCTACCGACAGAAGGCACCGTATCAATCTGTGCCTTACATATAATTTCAACGAGCACACTGATCTCACGGCAGCCTGGACTTTTGCTTCCGGGGCTCCCATGACCGTCCCTTCGCACTACGTACGTATATTCAGCGAACCTTCCCAGAATTATTATAAGGAATACCGGGATGTCCTGTATGCTTCGGCGGCAGGAGGCTGGAGGCTTCCCCCTGTGCACCGTGCCGATGTGAGCGTAAATTTCCGGAAGCCGCTGCACCGGGGAGACAGAGTCTGGAGCTTCGGTATCTATAATCTCTATGGCAGCCGTAACGGCGAGATTTATTATTTGACGGCCACGCAGAGCAGCAGTCCCGGAGTTCCGGGATACAGCACTTCCTATCCCGACGGAATCCCGGCTGTTATGAGGAATTCCATACTTATGTTCCTGCCCACTGTATCATATACACGCAATTTCTGATGAGACGATATATTTTTCTGCTGATAATGCTGCTGCCGGTGGTCTCGTGCAGCCAGATGATAGTGCCGGAACCCGCAGGTGCCGACAAGATACTGTGCCTTAATGCGAGACTCTATACGGCTGATACTTTGCATACTGTGTCGGCGTGCTACGGCTGCCGAACTGGCGTAGAGCCTGCGCCGGGGACTGTGGTGGTGTGTTTTGTGAACGGCGTCCGGGTGGATGAAGCGGTGGCCGACTCGCTCGGAGACGCGCAGCTCCGTGCCCGGATTGAGCCGGGCGATACTGTATGCGTTACTGCGGATGCTCCGCTTGCGCCATCCGTCAGCGCCAAAACGGTGGCCCCCCTCTCTCCTGTAATCGGGCAAGCCGGTATAGGCTTGATCGAAGGATATCAACAAGTACGCCTGCAAGTCGCGGACAATTCTCCCGAAGAGGATTATTTTGTCGTGAAGCTATATGAGGATAACGTGGTCTATAACCAGGACGGCGGCGAAGTCGTCCTGCAGGAACGCAGTCCGTCGCTGGTCAGGGGAGAAAAAGGACATGTGTTCAGCGACCATGCCTTTGCGGGAGCGGCACAGACAATGAATATCGTCGTGGACGGAACTACACGCTATCAATATATGTACAGGTGGTATGGTTCTTATGACTATGGTCATGAAGTGCCCGAAAAACAACGTTTCGCGCTCGAAACATCGATACGCTTGCGTCTGTGCTCCCTGTGCGCCGGAGACTATTGGACGTCTTTCCTGCTTTCCGGAGACAGCTGGGACGGATTTGAGAACCCCCTGGACCAGATAGGCGGCGCCATGGTATATCCATGCAACGTCGACGGCGGCGCAGGGCTTGTGGCGGTGCGCAGTTGTGCGGAAGTAGTGCTCCCGTATGCAGAAGTCATCATGGACGGTTCAGGGTGCATCCTGTCCGACCGCTACTTGTTTTGAAACACTTCGAAGAATTCCGGGAAACTCTTGGCTACGCAGGCGGTGTCGTCTATCGTTATGGTACCGTCGGCGCCGAGGGAGGCTACGGCGAGGGCCATAGCCATGCGGTGGTCGTGGCGTGAGGTGTATTGCCCGCCTTTGAGCAGGCGTCCGCCCAGGGAACGGCCGGAAAGACTCTCTCCTTGGACGACAAGGATGTCGCCGTCGGCGTAAGCCTCTACGCCCATCTGCTGCAGCATTTCGATTATTGCCGTGGCTCTGTCGGATTCCTTGCCGGCCAGGCGCCCGAGGCCTCCTATGCGGCTTTCACCGGCGCAGAATGCTGCCAGTACGGCCACCACGGGGAAGAGGTCGGGTGCGTGGTTGAGGTCGAAGGTGAACGAATCGAGCGGGGCGCGCCGGACGCATACCGTGCCGCCCTCGAGCTCCGATACTATTGCTCCGGCTTCAACGAGCACGTCGAGTATGGCTATGTCGGCCTGGATTGATTTCATGTCAAGCCCTTCTATTTCGGCGCTTCCCGCGATTGCTCCCGCCACAAGGAACGGTGCCGCCGCGCTCCAGTCTTCTTCTATGTCAAGGTCGGCGGCTTTGTAGCTCTGGGCTCCGCGCACCTTGAAAGTGATGCCGGTGCAGCCGCTCCAATCTTCATTTTCAAGCATTTGCGCATCGCCTTCCATCTCGCTGCGGGTGCTGATCCCAAAGTGCCTCAGCACGTCGAGGGTGATGTACATGTAGGGGATGCTCTTTGGGTTGCTGACGTGAAGGGTGCTGTCTTTTGCGCATAGGGGGAGAGCCATCAGCAGGCCCGAAATGAGCTGCGAGCCGCTCTCGCCGCTGACTTCGGCGTTGCCGGGGATGAGGCTTCCGCGTACCGACAGGGGCACTCTGATTTCGCGTCCGGAGCTCTCGTCGAGGTTGTTCAGCAGCACGCCGAAGGCTGCCATTATGGATGCCGCTTCGTTCATGGGACGGCGAGTGAGTGTGCCGTAGCCTTCCAGCACGAAGGGGGCGCCGTTGATGGCCGATAGAACAGGGATGCAGAGGCGGGAGAGCAGTCCCGATTCACCAACGTTGAGAAGTTGTAGCCCGGGGGCTTGGGCAATCGGCCCTATGCCGGTGATTATCAGCGTGCTGCCGTCGGCTTCGACGCTGGCGCCGAGGGAGCGGGCCACTTGTAGCGCGGCCTCGCTGTCTTCGCAGGGGGAATAGTTGTAGAGGTGCGATGTGCCTTCGGCAAGAGTGGCGGCGATTATTGCCCGCTGGGCGAAGCTCTTCGACGCCGGCATCCTCAGGCCTTTATGATGGAAGCCGTCTTTGCCCTTGTATATCAATTGCTTGAGCTCTTCGGTGCTTGGCTGGCCGGGGGCGGTGGCTTCTGCGGGTGAGAGTGCGGCGTAGGTGAACGGGGCGCCTCGTTTGAGGCACTCGATACGGGAGTTGCGGCCTTGCTCGCCCATGCCGAAAGCGATCAGGCGCCCTTGCAAAGAGTCAACATCTTCAAGGATGATGCTGTAGAGTCCCTCGATGCGTGCGGCGTCTTCGGGGGAGTTGCACATGGTGGCTATCTTGGCAATGTCGGCGCCGTAACGGAAGCAGCGGGCGAGGGCCATCTGGAGGCCTTTTTCGTCGGGAGTCTCGGTGAAGTTGTGATATGACCTGATGATTGTGGTGCCGGATTCGTGGCAAAGTTTCTGGAAGCGGCGGCTCCAATCGGAAGGGGCTTCAATCTCAAGGTCTGCAAAGCGTGCTCCTGCCTGTATGGCGACGGTAAGGCGGTGCTCGGCGTCGGCCTGGCCGGCCGGAAGCCGCCCTGACGCCTCCTGTTCGTAAGGGCCAAAGTCGGTGCCGGGGCGGTTTCCGTCCGGCTCAGCAGAGCGGCAGGTTGCAACCAGGGGAATATCCGTCTGTCCGAACAAGTCTTCTATCTCGCTGTCAGTCAGCGGACAAAGATCAAGGCGTATTTCCGCCATTTCAAGATTGGGCAGTATTTCGAGTATTTCGTCGTACGATTTGTGTTGCAGGCTTGTGCAGATCATATCAATTAGTGTTTTGCTTACGAATATACGCCAAAAATTGGATAATTCCGATAAATTGGATAACTTTGCAACCCTCAAGCCTTTGCCCGAGTGGCGGAATGGTAGACGCGATGGACTCAAAATCCATTGTCCCTTAAAGACGTGTGGGTTCGATTCCCACCTCGGGCACCTGTAATCGGCTTCTCAGCTATCTGGGAGGCCGATTCGCTTTTTTACTCTCACCCAAACTCTCACCCCAAGGCCTTTAGAACAATCAAAATGTCCCGCCGGAGACACAACCGACGGGACTACAAATATACTCAAATTCTGTCTTATTTCAGCCCAGAGGGTCTTTTGTATGCTTAACGACTTCGAAATGTAAGAATAGCCTTCACAAATACGCAAGCAATGCCGGGAGTTGAATGAAATGAAATGTTTTTTTTCTATATTTGCAAGTTACAAAAACTAATGACCTTTTCATTATTAATGAAAAACCTTTTTTTAGCGTTGGCATTGGCTTTCCTGACATTTGCTTGCGATAAGGCTGCCAAATGCGAGAACCAGGGCTCCAATTCCGTCACTCAGACTGAATTTGGAGCTCCTATCAGCGTGGTTGACGGAAAAGTGCGCTTTTACGTCGATTACGATGCCCCTTCGTCCGTACGTGAGGCTCTGGGGGTCCCAGCCAACGATTTTACTGGCTATAAACTCAGTGTCAACGGTTCTGAATACGTTTTGCAAAAAGACTCCGGCGACAATTGGTACGCCGATATTGAAGCGGTGCCCAACGACAGCTACAACGCAGTATTGATAACCCGCAATTCTTCCAAGTGGTTCGGCAGCTCCGCATACAAAGACCTGGCGGTTCCTTTTTCCCAATTCTGGTCTTATACCAAGGAGTCGTTCAAAGATTATCCGCGTTTTGCTTCTTACTCTAAGTCAAACGGCAATGTCCTGGTGTTCAAAGACGCCGTAGCCCTTCTCGACCTCCGTATCAAAGGCGCCGGGAAGATAAGTTCGGTGAAGGTACAGTCTCCGGCAAAGGAAATAATCGCCGGCAAGGCGGTTTACTCTCCTTCCAAAGGTAGCCTCCAAATGACGGAAGGCGTTGATTTTGCAGTAGTTAACTGCACCGAAAATGGGAATTGCGTACCCCTTTCTCCCGAAGGTACGGGAGTAGCGTTCGTTTTGGCGCCTGCTTCCCTGAAAAGCGGCCTTGAAGTTACGGTGTGCTCCTCCGACCACAAGATGGTCCGCAAGATTATCTCCCCAGTCCAACTCAGTTCCGGGGCAGTAGTGAGCCAGACTATCGATTTCACTCCCGATGCCGATCTGGTGTGGTACGAAGGCTTTGACAACTGTGTCTGGGGCGGCAACATTATGGGAGGAGAAAAGACCATGGCTTATGCTCCCGACGGAGAGAAGATGGGCATCTCCGGCGGAGCAGGCCGTGACGGTTACTCCGATGCCTTTGCTTCCACTGCCGTCAATAATCCCGGCACCGGCTTCATACAGTCCAACACCTGGTCTGAAGTTTCTGGGAAAAGGGTAGGGAGCTCCCATGCAATGTCGGATTCCTATGTCGTGAGCCGTGGCTTTACCGACTGGCGCTATCTTTTCCGTTGCCAGGAATATCAAGGCGTCATGGCAGTCGGTTCCGGGGATGGGAACAAAGCCCGCGGTATCATGCAGACGCCGCCCATTACAAACGTCAAAGCCCTTGCTGACATTTCAATAGAATTCAAATTCTGTTTCCAGGACGGCGCCGGCGACAACCTTCTCTTCCAGTTGGTCAATGCCGGACACATACAAACCATGCAAGTTGACGGCAAAGATGCAGGAGCCGCCATTACTTACGTGGGCAATGCATCCAAGGTTTCCGTTAACAAGGCGAAAGTAAGCATTCCCACCTCGGCGCTGGAAACCAAAACCTGGCATACGGTCACCGTCACGGCAACAAACGCTACCGACGGCACTTTCCTGTACTTTGCCGGCGAAGATCCCAACGTTGCCGCGGTGCACGGCTTCTACCTGGACGATATAACTGTGCGCCTGACGGCCGGCGCCGTGAGGAAAGGCAACCTGAGGCTTCTGTACTGGAACATCCAAAACGGCATGTGGTCGGATCAGCATAACAATTACGACAATTTCGTGGCCTTTGTAAAAAAATACGATCCCGATATCTGCGTGTGGTGCGAGGCCTCTTCAATCTACAAAGACAGGACTAACAACTCTCAGTCCACTTCTTTGCGTTATCTGCCCTCCGGATGGAGCACGCTGGCCGCCCGTTACGGGCACAGTTACTCGGCCATCGGAGGCTTCAGGGATAATTATCCGCAGGTAATAACTTCCAAATACCCTATCAATACACTGCTGAAAATAACCAATACGGCCACTGCCAACAACCCCGTTTCCCATGGAGCTGCGCTGCATCAAGTCAACGTTAACGGCCGGGTGCTGCACTTTGTAACCTGCCACATGTGGCCCCAGGCTTATGGATTCGGGGTGGTTAAGGATTATCGGGATGCAAGCGCCGAGGCTCATGAAGGTGATTATTACCGGCAGTTTGAAATGGATTACATCATTTCCCGCACCGTCAACGCCGCGGCTTACTCCGGAGTTTCGGACTGGATTCTTCTGGGTGACCTTAACTCCCGTTCGCGCCTGGACAACTGGTATCTGGGATATCCTGCAGATGATACCCGCCTCCTGACCCAGGACGTCGTGCTGAACAAAACCGATCTGAAAGACGTCATTTACGAGTACTATCAGCCTCCGACCAACTACCTGTCGTCAACCGGCGGCACGGCCAGGATTGACTTCGTTTATGCCTCGCCCGCCCTTATGAATCTGGTAGTCAACGCTTTGATTGTTGGGGATAAATGGATGGACCAGACACCCAATGTGTATGTACCGTCTTTTTATGACCCCTCGGACCATAGACCTATCCTGATTGATTTCGACTTAAAATAATAACCTTTACAAAGTATGTCCAAAAACACTATCATCGGTGTACTCTCTTTACTGGCTCTCACCATGGTATTCTCCTGCGGGAAAGACCAAGGTGAAGTGCTGCGAAAAGAATATATCGATTTCTACAAAAGCGTGGACGACGAAGCAGCATCAAAAGTTGTCAGCGTAACAGTGATGGGCGGCACTGCAAGCTTCACTGTTCGCTCAAACGTGGAGTTTACGGCATCATGGCAAGATGATTTGAAATCTCCGTGGGCGGCTGTGGAAAGTCTGGAAAAGAAGGGCGATGACCTTTATGAGCTCACTCTTTCCTTCCGCCCCCGTTCGTCCGGGGCTTATTACACCCGCCGTACCGGAACGCTTTTGCTCTCCGCTCCGAGTGAGCAGCTGGGCAGTTTCATAACGGTGCACCAAGGACTCACGACACCTGTAGCCAGTGATTTTTCCTGGAGCAAATATGGCACTTCCGATCCCCGAAAGCTGGACGGAACCGTTTATTCCCAATGGATTAACAACGACAAAAACCGTGGCTGGGTAACCGCCGACGACGAGGCGGTGTACGGCAAGAACGGTTTCCTGATGCTTGGCGACGAAACAGGCAAGGGCGGCAGTATATGCTCGCCGTTCTATGAGGGTATCCGCAAGGATTCGCTTGCCGCGGTCTCGTTCCGTGCGGTTGCTTTTACCGACAAGGACGGCAACAAGGACGGCAACAAGTTCACCGTAGAAATAATTGACGGCGGAGTGTTCCGTGACAATGGCTCTACCAAAATGGAACTGGAGGCTCCCTATGCCGACATTACCGCTTCGGATTATCCGGCAAACTTCTGGAATGGCGCTGATTTCCTTGTCGGAATCGTTTCTTCCGACCAGAACCCGTTTACCGGAAACACCCGCATCCGCATCTCCGCAAGCGGTTCCGGAACTCCCAACAGGGTGTTCATAGACAACTTCTATATCCGCACGATTGATATGAAGAATGGCGATGAAGACCTTTGGACGTCCAACGGAGGCAGCGGCAAAGACAATCTGCTCGGAGCCCCCACGGTTAAGTCTAACGATTAAACTGCCCAGGCCATGAGTAATATACTGAAAAGAATAACGATGGTCCTGCTTTCGGTCCTGCTATGCACCGTAACCCATGAGCTCGGTGCACAGGACAAGCAGATTAGCATTTCCGGAAAGATTGTGGACAGCGAGGGCCTCCCCCTTCCGAGCGCAACCGTCCGGATCCAGAACACGACAAAGGGCGCCGTTGCCGACGCCGAAGGAAAATATACCCTCAAAGTCAAACAAGGAGACACCATAGAGGTGCTCTTCATGGGCTACAAGACCGTTTCCGCCCGCATAAGCGGCGACAAGACTGTGTACAACTTCACTCTCGAAGAGGACAGCAATATGCTGGAAGAGGTGGTTATGATTGGTTACGGTTCGGTTAAGAAGCAAGATCTTACGGGCTCGGTCACCAATGTCAAGATGCAGGACATCCAGACCGCCCCTGTGCTCTCCGTAGATAATGCCCTCCAGGGACGTATCGCAGGCGCCGATTTCATGTCCACCGACGGTGCGCCGGGTTCCACTACCACCATACGTATCCGCGGTACCCGCTCCATCACCGCTTCGAACGAGCCCCTCTTCGTGGTGGACGGCATCATTGACGCAATCCACGACCTTAACGATATCAACTCCGACGATATATCCAGCATCTCAGTCCTCAAGGACGCATCTTCTACGGCAATTTACGGGAGCCGCGGCGCCAACGGCGTCATTATCATCACCACCAAGAAGGGCAGCGGCCGCAAGGGGCATACGAGCATTTCCATGAAGGCCGACGTGGGATTCTCCCAGCTTCCCAGGAAACTGGACATAATGAATGCCGCAGAGTTCCAGATGTACCGTAATGATATTGCTTCGTTCGGAGCGGATGCCAACCATACCGGCATGGGTCTCGATACGCCTCTTTCGGGCCTTATTTACTCCGACCCTTACCACGCAGCGTACAGTACCGACTGGGTCGAGGAGATTACCCGTACGGCTGTTACGCAGAATTATGCGCTGACGCTCAACGGCTCCGAAGACAAGCACAGCTACTACGCTTCCTTCTCTTACAACGACACGCAGGGTATCATCCAGGGCAGCGGACAGAAACGTATGACCGGCCGTATCAACCTGGACCGCAAGATATTCCCTTGGCTCAAAGTGGGATACAACGGCTCATATACATGGCGTCACAACGACGAGAACAAGGCAAGCCTCGGCGGAACGTCATGGTATCAGGGCGCGGTTTACCTGAATCCCAACATGAAGCCGGAAGACACTTTCAACGACTATTACTATTCCGGAGCATGGATTAATACTCCGCGTTCGCTCATAGATATGAATACCCATTATCTGGAGCGTCATTCTATGACCAACAACTTCTCTGCGGTAGCCACTCCTGTTAAGAACCTGGAAATCCGCAGCGTATTCTCCTATTATTTCTACCAGCGTCATACCTATCGCTACTATCCCGGAACATTGCCGGTCAAAGGTGAAGACCAGGGAGGAGATGCGTACAGGGCCGAATACGACGAGCACTCTCTCTCGTCTGAGAATACCGCCACTTACAAGATGAAGTTCGGCAAGCACAACATAAACGTGATGGCGGGTATGTCGGCTTATAAGTTCGGAGCGAACAACTTTACCTTGTCCGGCAGCGGCTACATGGACGATGAAGTGAAGTGGAACAACATGAATGCGGTGCAGGACAAGGAGACTTACAGCGCCGGTACGTCTTCCTCCACCACCCGTAAGTTTTCGGTCTTCGCGAGGGTCAACTGGAATTACGATTCCCGTTTCTATCTGACCGGAACGATACGCCGCGACGGTGCGTCCAACTTTGCCGACAACCATAAATACGCAACCTTCCCTTCCGGCGCGTTCAAATGGAACATTGCCAACGAGCCGTGGATGAAGGGCGTCAAATGGATAGACGATCTTTCACTTAGGGTAAGTGCCGGTCTTTCAGGCAACGACGCCATCAGCGCTTACCGTTCCCATGCGGCCATCAGCACCACCACGGGAGGCTACCTGTTCGACGGCAAGCAGCCGGCGGCCGCTTACCGCAGCAGGCTGGATTCTCCGGAGCTCAAATGGGAAAAGACTGCAGCCTACAACCTGGGCCTTGACTTCAGCGCTTTCAAGGAGCGCCTGTCGGTAACCCTCGAGCTTTACGATTCGCGCACTTCCGACTTGCTCCTGAACGTTCCTACTCCTACCCAGGTCGGCTATTCCAGTAAATTCATCAACATCGGAAAGACTTCCAACAAGGGAATAGAGCTGTCGGTGGAAACCCGGAATATCGTGAAGAAAGCTTTCAGCTGGACTACATCCTTCACCATTTCGCACAACTCCCAGATGGTGGACGATATCGGCGGAGAAGAGTTCGTGTCCGCCTACGACAGTCCGGGCAACAACAAGTACATGATGTACGGCTACGTGGCCGGATATCCTCTCAACTCTTTGTGGGGCTTCAAATACGGCGGCACCTGGAAAAATGCGGATGAGCGTGAACGCAACAAGGTCACCCGCGCCTATGCTTCCATCAATAATATCGACGGCGGCCCCCGTTACTATGATATAAACCACGATGGCATCTTGTCGCAGGCCGATCTGGTGTATATGGGGAACGCCGATCCCTATCTGTACGGTGGTTTGCAGAATACTTTCCATTACAAGAACCTGCGTCTGGGCGTGTTCCTGGCCTACTCCCTCGGAGGCAAGATTTACAATTACTCCGAATTCTACATGGCCGGATCCATCTTCTGCAACCAGTACCGTTACATGCTCAACGCATGGCATCCCGAGCGCAACCCGATGTCGGATATTCCAAGGGCTGCTGCCAAGACCGACGCCGCCCTCCCCAGCGATTTCATGATTCATGACGCTTCCTTCCTTCGCGTGAAGAACGTTTCCCTCTCCTACACGCTGCCCTTCAAGCGTGGCAACTTCCTGAGGGACATGACATTCAGCGTCATAGGCGATAATCTCTTCTTATGGAAGAACTACAACGGCTTCGATCCCGACGTATCATCCGAAGGAACTTCTTCCACTCTGCGCCGTGTGGACTTGGGCGCATATCCTAAGTCGCGCACTATTACGTTCAGTGTCCAGGTCAGATACTAAAAAGAAGGCATTTATGAAAACCAGAAATATAATCATAGCGCTTGCTTTCGCGTCCGTTCTCTTCCAGGCATGTTCTCTACAGGAAGACCTTTCGCCCATTTCCACTCCGGACAACTACTTCCGTTCAAAGGCGGAATGCGAGTCGGTGGTCAACGGCTGCTACATTCCGATGAAGAGTTTCTACAATTATACTTTTCTTATAGCGACCGAGTGCTGCACCGACGTGGCGTATTGCGCTTCCGGAACCCTGGATGCACGCCTGGACATTTCTCCTGCCACTCCGCGCCACGGCCAGACCGTCTGGACGCAATGCTACATGGGTGTACAGCGCTGTAACTTCGCCATACAAGGCATTGAGAACTCCAGAGCATTCATCGACAAGAATACTCATGAGATCGACCCCAAGAACGCCGACCGTATACGCTTGTTGTGCGAAGCCAAAGTCCTGCGTGCTTTCTACTACTATACGCTTACATGCTTCTTCGGCGACGTTCCCTTCTATTTCGATGATGTAGAGGATCTTGAAACGCTGGACCGTATAGGCGTGCTGCCCCGCATGAGTGCGGTCGAAACCAGGAACAAATGTATCGAAGACCTGCAGGCAATCGCCCCTTTTGCAACCCAGACCCGCACTTCCGACAACGAGGAACACCGTCTGGGTGCCGCTACGGCCTATATGCTCATAGCCAAGATGGCCATGTGGAACCAGAGGTGGGACACCGCGCTTGAAGCTCTCGGACACCTTGAAGAGATCTACGGCGATTTCTCGCAGTACGATTATGCGGAAAACGTAATGTTCCGTAACAAAAACACCCCGGAGTCTATTCTCGAAATCCAGCATACCTACACTCAAGGCGGAACGGTTTATACTTCCAACGTTGCCGCCATCTGCATGCCTAATCCGCGTACTTCCGGCACCGACTATTATGACGGCATCCAGGTTTCCGAGCTCGGCGACCAGGCCACTTCATGGTCGCCCATGAGGCCGAACGTCATTTTCTGCCAGGGCCTGCAGTCCAAGATGAGCAAAGACATCCGCAAGAATTACAACATGGCCTGGAGTTATGACGGCCACGATTTCAAGAGCGTCAATACCCGTCCGTGGTGCGGTCCCAAGTTCTGGTGTCCGAACATGTACCAGACTAACGACGGCAACAACTACAAGATTTTCCGTTACGCCGACGCCATCCTCATGATTGCCGAGTGCTACAACGAAAAAGATATGGACGCAAAAGCCGTGGAGTACCTTAACAAGACCAGGACACGCGCCGGCCTTTCCGAATATGTATTTCGTACCCATGTGCGCCTGCAGACGGAAATCCGTAATGAACGTGCACGGGAGCTGTTCGGAGAATTCCAGCGCAAGTTCGACCTTGTACGCTGGGGCATCTGGTACGAAGAAACCCTTGCCAACAGTAATTACAACGCCCTGCTCGAAAACATTCAACCCTGCCACCGTTTCTATCCGATTCCGGAGCAGGAAGTAATAAAGTCCAAATATGCCTTGGACAATAAGGAATATGAAAAATACGGCCTTTAATTTTCAAGTACTGTTATGAAAGAACTCAAATACATATTCCGAATACTGGGCGGCTTGTTGGTGTCGGCATTCCTTGTGTTCTCATGCGACAAGCCCTACGAAATGAATCTTCCCCTGGCCGTTAATTCCCACAAGCTGACCCTTAACAGCCCTTCGGGTTCCACCCATATCCTTATCTGGGCCGACGGAGACTGGACTGCAGGCTTCGGCCGGGAAATAAACTGGGGCTCCTTGAACAAGCTTGAGGGAAGCGGCAACAGCGACATCGAGTTTTCCTATGCCGCCAACTATGGCGTGACCAGAAGCGTTGACCTCATTCTTACCAAAGACGATTTGCGTGACACGATAGTACTCATACAGAAAGGTATCCAGAGTGGTGACAACGTGGCCATCTCTTTCAAGAGCCCCGCGATAACCCTGCTGAAAAACGGCTACAGTGTCAAGTCTCCTATCAGCACATCACTCATCTACAGCACCGATATGATAGTTCCCAAGGTGGAATTCTTCGATGAAGATGGCGTTTCCCTGGGGGTGGTCGTGTCCGGTGAAGCAGTGCCCGACACCCTTCACGTCGAGCCTTGGATAAGCAATATGAAAGTAGCTTCCGAAGGCGGCCTTCATGTAGGTTATGACGTAAGCGAGAACAACTCCGGAGTCGCCCGCACTGCAGTGATGTCTTTGGTCGTGAACGCAGCCGACGGCAAAATATACACTTCCTCCCAGAGTGTCACCCAAGGTGTGGAAACCCCTGCCCTGACTCTTTCCGAGACTTCTGGACAATACAGCGGCTTCCCTGGTTCTTATATGGTTGCCACGACCGACAACAATGTTTATGCTTATGGCCAGTATATCTCCTGCGAGGGAAGCGATGACTGGATTCCTTCCGTTAGCTTGACTTCAGAAGGTTTGTCGTTTACAGTGACAAAGAACGAGACGGGAGAACCCAGGACAGGCACCGTTAAAGTGACCTTTGACGACGGCGCCGGCACGATCCTGACTGCCGAGTACAAGATAACCCAGCTCTCTTATCCTTTGGCGGCATCGTTCGAGGACGTGCGCTCCATGGCTCCGGGACTGCTGAGTGAAGATAAATATATCGAGGGATTTATTGTAAGCGAACCCGAAAGCGCCAACGTTTGCCAGAGCCCTCAGACCGCCCAATTCCAGTTCGATTTTGAAGAGAACTACAAGACGGCCTATTTCGAGAGCGTAGATGGGCGCTATGGCTTCCGGCTGCGTTTTGCTACACCGGAAGATAATGTCACCGAGCGCTGGTCGCGTGTGCGCATCAGCATCAAGGACCTTACCCTCCAGCGTCAGGACGAGCCCTTGTGCTTTACGCTGGATGGTCTTACCGCAGGCAACATCATCGAGGTGGTGTCCGCTCCCGACGAGTATCTGGTCCCTTCCAAGAAGAAGGCGGTATCGGAACTCACCGATGAAGATATCTATACCCTGGTAGCACTCCAGAATATGGAAATCATGTGCAAGGACGGTTCCTACACCAACTGCACGGACGGCTATTCTTTCAAAGACGATGTTGTGAATCCCCTTTCGGGGACCACTTCACCCCGGTGGGATACCGCCCCGCTGCTTATGAGCGACACTTCCGGTAACGTGATATACATGCTAACCAACGCTATGGTGCCCTGGAGACGTAACGGTACCACTTATGGCAACGGTACGGAAGTGGTGGCGCAGGGCTCAGGCACGTTCCTCGGTATTATAACCACCGAGGACCTTGTCCGTTATGGAGAGCTCGGGCGCTACAAGATACGTCCCATGACTCAGAGTGATATACAATTCTACAGCCCTGCTTTCTCCAAGACTATCGTAGAATGGAACTGGAACGACAATGTGGCCGACGTGGTGCCGGAAGTCGGTTCCGGAACACTGGACTTTTATGATGCCACCACCGCCGCTTCTGCGGACTTCAACAGTATGATGAGCCATGAGTACGATAAGAAGGGCCAGGCGGGCCTTGTGCCCAACGGAGCACTCCTGGTTACACGGAAATGGTGGAATTTCAGTGACGGAAAGGGAGAATACTTCGACATAAGCTTCTCCACAGCCGGTATTAGAGGCACGAACCTGGTCTTCGGCCTGGTGTGGAACCACGGTAATATGAACAACACTACCCTTGACGCTCCGGCACACTGGAATCTTCTTTATTCCATCGACGGAGGAGCGAGTTTCAAACCGGTTCCTGGAGCCGGGATGATAAAGAACCGTTCCATAGTTTGGTGGTCCGGTACCGGTCAGGACGCCTGTCCCGGATTCAAGGATCATCTGAGGGCTCTTCCTTCCGAGTGCTTCGGGCGCGACAAAGTCATCCTCCGCATGGAGGTTGCCGACATGGTTACCGACAAAGCCCCTTCCACCAAAGCATCTACTTATCTCACGAATCTGGGCTTGGAGACGGCCACGTTGACCGACAAGGCCACCAGCATCCGTCTGGGTACCATAACCATCCGATATAATTAGCGATGAATATGAAGAACACTATATATAGAATCCTCGTATTGGTGACGGCGCTGGCTTTTGCCGCAGCCTGTGACTACGACGATGCCGCTCCGGTATCCCTCGTTGAACTCGGAGCGACACAGAAAGAGTTTATCATAGACGAGGATGGCGGCACCATCAAGATTGCCGTCCTTTCCAATGGTCCTTACAACGTTATATCATTGGACGATGCACCATGGCTGACACTCGGCAGTACCAGCGGCAACGGGGATGATTCGCTGAAAGTAACCGCTACCATGAACGAAGAGTTCAAGCGTATGAGCCAGATTGTGCTGTGCAGCGAGGTCGATGAGCGCCGTGATACTTTGTCTTTCAAGCAAAAAGGGTCGATAGACGCTGCGCTCTCCAAGGAAAACACATCCATTGTCCTGCCAGGAGCCGGTGGATTGGTTACCGAGTTTGTTACGACCAACGTGCCGTTCTCCTACATGACGGTAGATATCGAATATCCGGAAGGCTCCCCGAGCGGCTGGGTTAAGGATGTAACCATTGACGACACCCCCCTCACGGATGGTACCCATACCCTTTCAATCACCACTGACGCCAATCCCGATGATACAGTACCTCGCACGGCTACTATCAATATTTCTTTTACCGACGGTTGGGGCGATGCGGTCAGCGTGCTGCTGAATCTGGTGCAGCGTAACGCCAAGGAAGGTATCGGCGTACAACTTCCGTTCAATCAAATCCTGAGCGATTACTCTACCGGCAAGGCTATCGAAGACTATATTATTCTCGACGGTATCGTTGTGAGCAACCCGGAATCCGGCAACTCCGGAGAAAACGAGCAGATAACCACCTCCAGTATCGACTATACGGGGAGCGAGCGTACGGTTTACATAGAGGCACCGGACGGCAGCCGTGGCGTGATGGTGCTTCTCTCCGATTCCTCCGACAACATCTTCAAGCAGTTCGACCGCGTGCAGATCCTGCTTCACGGCGCTGTCGCTACGCTCAGCGACGAGCCGGAACGGGTGACCATAAAGAACGTAACCAAGAATATGGTAGTTTCGCAGGTGGCGGGAACCAAGGCTTCAGTTCCTGTGAAGGAGAAGCGGATAGGCGAACTTACCGATAACGACCTGTACACCTATGTTACGCTCAAGGATGTGGAATTCCCTATCAGGAAGGGCTCCATAACCCCGGTCAACGAAGGCTATGCCATAGGCACGGGCGCCCACCGTATTTCCAAATTCCCTCTGTTGGTCCGTGATATCGATGCCAATCACATCTACATGTACACCAACACGGTGTGCGTTTACCGCAATGACGGAACCCGTCTGCCGTATGGTTCCGGCAAGTTAAGCGGCGTATTGGTGCATGAACGCTTCCCGCGTTTTGATTGGAGGGAAGGCGCAGACCCTGCCGAAATGGAGGATGATGTGACCTTGGGCAACATAGGCCGCTACCAGATACGGCATCAGTGCAAGGAGGATATATGGGGACAGATGAACGACAGTGTGGAGGACAGTTTCTCCGCTCTCCTTGCCGAGTATCGTTACTGGTATCCGGATACGGCAAACGAGGTTTGCCTGCCTACGTACGGCGGGAACGGATGGTTTACGCATACCTATCAGCGTAAATACACGGGGCTGGAGGTTAAGGAATATATGCAGCAGACCTACAGGCAGCACATGTGGGGAGCCGGCACTTACTCTTATCTCGGTCCCATGGGCAACAATGAGAAGTACATGTTCGGCCTTAACTGGGGTAACATCAACGGTTGCGGAATCGTAATCGATCCGCTCAAGGAGCACTACGATACCGAGCATGCCGCCCTCTTGAACCTGGTAAGCTTCAATCCCGACGGCTCTGTCGAGTGGTGCGGTCCCAATGCAACCAGCTCCGATGCCGTGGGGACCACCATGGGCGGCGGCGGAATCAACAACCAGTCCAGCTCTATGTATGGCAAGAGCAACCTCTATGGAGGCACGTTCACGGGATGGGGTTCCCATTATTGGTGGGACTACGATACTTCACGTCCTTATGCATGGATGCTGAACTTCTCCACGGAAGGAATAACTACGAGCCATATTTCCATGCAGATTTCGGTGCTCAACACGCAGCAGAACTGGTATTCGCCTCGCTTCTGGAGGGCGGAGTGGTCGTTCGTGGATAGTATGGATCCTAAAGACGACGCCCAGTGGCACACCATTGCCGATTACACTATTCCTGACGTATCGGTATGGTCCAACACCCTCTATTCTTCGATTGTGGGATACAAGGCAATTGATTTTGAACTTCCGCTGGATATTCTTGACCAGCCCGACGTGTACATACGCCTAAGGCCCACCAGCGACGTATGCAGTAACGGTTCCGACTATGCCAACGACATACTTATCAACCAGCCTGCAGGCGACGCAGCACATGCCAGCTCCATTGAATACATTGCAATCAGATACAATAAATAATATAACAGTATGAGGAAAAACAACATCAAGTATTCGGCTCCCGACATAGATGTTTGGGAGTTCTGGCCTCAGGGCCTTTTGTGTGAAAGTCAGTTGGAGGGGATAATCCCCGACGATAGTGAAGGAATCGTTTTTTAAAGGGAGGAAAGATTATGAAACAGACTTTATTTATTGCAGCAATTGCGCTGACCGCGGTTTTTTCCGCTTGCCAGGTTAAAGAAAGTATCGTCTCTCCCTCCGACGGCCCCAAAATGATAAAGGTTAAGGCCGTGCTTGACGAGGGCGAACTGCCTACCCGTACCATTCTTCCCGACGGCTCCACACAGTTCTTCTGGAGCGAGACTGACAAGATTGCCGCCTGGGACGGCACTACGGCAACCACTGACATAGAAATACAAGAAATTGACGAGTTCGGAACCGCCACCTTCCTGGTCCCTGAAAACACACAGTGGGTAATCTATCCTTCCCGGACTATGGTTGTGGAAGAGTCAGGTTACGATAAAGACAAACTCACATGGAACCGCTCTTATAATCACCATCTGTCTGCGGAAGGCGATGAATTGATTCCCGACGGAGCCAATCCCATGTATGCCATAAGGGAAGGCGATATGCTCAAGTTCAAGAACCTCTGCGGCTATATCCAGTTCCAGCTTACCGGTTCCAAGACACTTAGTAAACTCAGCTTCAAGGTAAACAACTTGAATTCTCCCGCTGTCGCCGGCAAGGTTGTGCCTACGGTGAGCGGCAACACTATGACTCTGGAGTATCCCGTTCTTTCCACGGTCTCCACCAGCGGAGTTTACAAGCACGGCTACATCAATGTAAGCGGCCGGGAAATCCCCCTTGGCTCCACTCCTGTAAGCGTGTATGTGGTAGTGCCTCCTGCAACCTATAAGGACAGCGAACTTGTGCTTGAATTTACCGACGGTACTGCGGCTGCAGTGCTTTCAACCAACGATATCGTCGTAGAACGCAACAAGGTCCGCAAGATCAAGCCTATAGATACCGACGCCCTATTCCCTGCAGCCCCTGAGGCACTGGATGAAAACGGTCAGTCCAACTGCTATATGGTAATTGCAGGCCCCGAGGCCAAGCACTATAGCTTTACCGCCCAGAAGTGCGTATCCGGAGAGTACTTCGACCTTGCCAAGGTCGCGAGCCTTTTGTGGTCGGAGTCGAAGACTCTTATCAGGAGTATGACTTATGACGCCAACACCCACATCGTTACCTTCCTGTATGGAGGTGGCAACGAGGAAGGCAATGCCGTTATTTCCCTGGACCAGAACCTACTTGGAACCGGTGCAACCCTGCTCTGGAACTACCATATTTGGGTAACCGACCAGCCGGAAAATATCCTTATGGACGAAACCGATATGCCTCAGGCCATACTCGACCGTAACGTCGGCGCTACCTGGGCTCCCAAGTCTGAGGATGAAATTACCGGCATGACCAAGGCGCAGTGGCTGGAGACCATCGGAACCTATTTTCAGTACGGAAACCACATCCCTTACCCCCGTCTGAAGGATGCCAAGAATTCAGCTGCCGCCTGGGACAATTACAGAATGGCTGTAATGTACGGATTCAGCAACTACTGCCATCGCTTTGCGCACAGTAGCGCTGCTAAGGCGACTCTGGCCGAGCAAGAGCAGTATCCCAACTACGCCTACCACAAGGGTACCGGTGTGAAATTCAACAATGACAAGAGTACTGAGACCGTATGGACACAGGTCGTGCTTAAGGGCGGCCCCACCGGAGATGAAGGCGAGAATGTCTGGTACGTGACCAATACCAACACGGAGAAGACCAGCGACTACGATCCCTGTCCGCAGGGCTACTGTTTCATCACAGCAACCTATACCTATCAGGAAACCATGAACAATGAGGTTAC
Source organism: uncultured Bacteroidia bacterium (assembly GCA_902792815.1). Lineage (GTDB taxonomy): Bacteria > Bacteroidota > Bacteroidia > Bacteroidales > UBA932 > Cryptobacteroides. The sequence continues at coordinate 437 of CADBAY010000021.1, read as the reverse complement.
CGACCATCTTCTCGGCGGTTATTTTGCCGGCAAGTGGAATACCGATATCAGCGGACATATCATGTACTTCCCCGCAGCCGGTTACCTGGCCAACGGAAAATACTCCCTTGTGGGCGGCGTTTCCGACAATAAGGGCCGTGTGGTTTACTGGTCTTATTACGGAGATACCAAAACGAACATGGATCATTTATTCCGCAGGAATTACATGAACCAGGCCCAGAAGAAGTTCTCCTTCGACAACCAGCCTTTCAGCTCTCAGGCACATAACATGCGCTGCCGCCTGCTGGTAAACAATTAAGACGTCGTTTCTCTATTTGAAAAAAGAGGTCGCCAATTTTTGATGTGACCCCCAAAAGTTGGACGGTTTAACATTATTTACGAGGCATTCGATTGGAACAGAGCTCGGTATTGCACCGGGCTCTTTCCTTTTAGCCTCA
>CADBAY010000020.1 GCA_902792815.1 uncultured Bacteroidia bacterium | reverse complement strand
CACGTTCTGGGTCAACTGCTCGCTGAGTTCCATCCAGATGCTGCTCCGCGCCGACAGCTTGAAGGACGACTTCAACAAACTTCCTTAATCGCTTCGGGGCACCTTCCCGCGGCGGACCGTCTGCGCCCACGCAGCCGTGAGTGGGAGGGGCCCGGCCGTCAGGCTGGGAGGGATAGGCCGAAGGCCGTAGTCCGCCGCAGGAAGGAGCCCCGAAGCGGCAATATCAAGTATTTTTGCTTTTCTGAAGAATTTCCGATATTTTTGTTTGTTACAATCATATCTGGTGTATGTACAAAAGAGTTCTTCTGAAACTTAGCGGCGAGAGCCTTGGCGGGCCCTCCGGCAAAGGCCTTGAGCCTGAGAGTCTGAATCGTTATGCCTCTGAAGTGGTGGCGGCCGTACGTGCCGGGCACCAAGTGGCAATAGTAAACGGCGGAGGCAACATATTCCGCGGCCTGCAAGGCGTAGGCAAAGGGTTCGACCGCGTGACCGGCGACCGTATGGGCATGCTGGCCACCATCATAAACTCCCTTGCCCTGGCCGGAGCCATAAGGAGCCAAGGCGTTAACGCCGAAGTGTTTACCGCCACTCCCCTGGAGCCCTATGCCCGCTATTACACCCGCGACAACGCCATCAAGGTGCTCGAAGAAGGCGGCGTAGCCCTCATTGCAGGAGGTACCGGCAACCCGTTCTTTACCACCGACTCGGGAGCCGCCCTGCGCGCCCTCGAACTCGGCGCCGACGCCCTTCTCAAGGGGACCCGCGTTGACGGCGTCTATACCGCCGACCCGGAAAAAGACCCCACCGCCACCCGCTACACTGAACTCACATTCACCAAAGCCCTTGCCGACCACCTGAAGGTAATGGACCAGACCGCCTATGCACTTTGCGAGCAAGGTCCCGTGCCCATCGTGGTCTTCGACGTCACCACGCCGGGCAATTTGGCCCGTCTGTTGCAAGGAGAGCCCATCGGAACAATAGTAAAAGCAGAATAATATGTTGAACGACAGAGCAAAAGAAATCGTCAGCGGCGCCGAGGCCAAGATGGCCGACGCCCTCAACTTCCTCGAGGAAGACCTCAAGACATACCGTGTCGGCAAGGCCAACCCCGCCATTTTCAACGGACTTATGGTTGATTACTATGGCAGTCCCACCCCTGTTCATCAGGTGTGCTCGATATCGGCTCCCGACGCCAAGACCCTGGCCCTCCAGCCCTGGGAGAAGAACATGATTCCCAAAATCGAAAAGGCCATCATGGACGCCAACCTTGGCTTCACTCCCCAGAACAACGGCGAGATCATCCGCTGCGTAGTGCCCGCCCTCACCGAGGAAAGGCGCAAAGACCTCATCAAGAAGGCCAAAGCTACCGGCGAGCAGACCAAGGTCACCGTACGTAACGCCCGCAGGGATGCTTTCGACACCCTCAAAAAGGCCCAGAAGAACGAGGGCCTCTCCGAGGACATAGAGAAAGAAGCCGAGGACGAGGTACAGAAACTCACCGACAAAAAAGTAAAGGCGGTCGACGAAATCGTGGCCGCCAAGGAAAAGGAAATCCTCACCGTTTAGCTTTACAGCACCGGCGAGAGCACCAAAGTAAACTCGTAAGTCCCTGCGTGGATCATATACTCATCCCTGGGCGTCTCGCCCCATGAGTTCACGCAGCCGAGACCCATCTGAACCAGGTCGCAGTTGACGGCAGTCAATCCCAGCGACCTGTTTTCTTTGTGCAGCAGGGGCAGCAGCTCGCGGCTGTGACGCCACTCTCCCACCGTAAGGTCAAGAGTCGAGCGTGTGAAGGGCAGAGCCGATGCCGAGAATTCGGCAGGAGATGTCAGTTCAAGGCCCTTGCCGTCGGCGGCGAGCAACTTGTAGCTCTTGATGCCGACGTTGGTACCGTGCTCCTGGGGACGTGCGGCACTAAAGTCGTAACGTTCGGTCACATCCTGCACCCAATGGCCCAGGCGCGCAGCGGTACGGCGGTCGATGTAGGTGTCGAAGGGTCCCTCGCCGTAGAAATCGACGGTCGAGAACTCTCCCGGCATGGCAAACTCTACACCCACCCTGAACAGGTCCGGAGCCGTCTCCACGCCTCTGTTGAGCTTGATGTTCATATCAAGGGTGATAATGCCGCTGGGGGCCACGCGGTAGCGCATCTGAACGTAGCTGTACTTCATCGGATAAATCATGTGCACCACGGCGTCTCCATCCTCTTCGAAGGCAAACAGGCCCACCGGATCGAAGTCGGGGTACAGCCAGCAGCTCATCTTCTTGTCCAGCTTGGCGCCCAGGTCGTTCTCGGTGACGGCCCTGCCGAAGCAAGGCATAAGCGGAATGGAGATGTGTTCGCGCCCGTTTACAATATAAGAGCACAGGCCGCCGCTGGTCTTGTCCCAGGCAGCCGACCAGCCTTCTCCCTCAACCTTCCACAGCTCTTCGGTCTCAATCAACTCAAGCCCGCCCTTGCCGGGAACGCCTTCCGCCTTGCAGACAAGGCCGCGGCTTACGGCTATCTGGTCCGAAGCGACCTTGGTTCCGCGGGGCAGCACTCCGTCGTCACGGATGAGGAAGAAATCGAGCCACAGCGAAATGTCGTGCCCCTCCGTCTCCGGTAGAGCAAGCCCGGCAATCTGCACACGGTCCATGGTCTGCGGTTCTACCGCGGGCATGGGCATATTGCCGCTGCGGATCACTTTGCCGTCCTGGACCAGCTGCCATTCTAGACGGTAGCGCTCGAGGGTTATGAAGAAATTCTCGTTGTAAACATTGATGTAGCCGTCACGGATATCGTCCTGCGTGGCGCTGCACAGAATATTGCGGTATTGATAGCGCACCTCTTCGGCACCCGGATGCGGCACCCTGTCGGCCGACACTACACCGTTGCAGTTGAATGAGTTGTCGGTAGGATCGTAAGTATTGAAGTCGCCGCCGAACACATAAATCCACGACGGTTTGTCTTCGAGGCGCGAGCCGGCGCCGCTCATATTGTACACCTTGCCCTGCTCGGGGTCGTAGGGCCAGCGGAGGGCCTGGTCTTCAAAGTCCCAGATGCATCCGCCCTGAAATGCGGGATAGCGCCTCACAAGGTCCCAATACTCGGCAAATCCGCCAAGGGAGTTACCCATGGCGTGGGCATACTCGCACTGGATAAGCGGCTTGGGAGGATTGTTGGAGACGTATTTTTCGCAGGCATCGTAACCTTCATACATGGGACAGTAGATGTCGGTATGGTCGTTATGCTCGGCTCTCTCGTACTGCACGGGACGGGTAGTGTCGGCCTTCTTGGTCCAGGCGTAAGTCTTCTCGAAATTGGGACCGTCGCCGGCTTCGTTGCCAAGGCTCCACACTATGATGCTGGGATGGTTGCGGTCGCGCTGGACCATCCGCTGCATGCGAATCATGTGAGCGGCGGCAAAATCGTCGCGCTTGGCAAGGGTGGCGGGACCGTAGCCCATACCGTGCGACTCGATATTTGCCTCATCGATGACATACAGGCCGTAGCGGTCGCAGAGCTCGTACCAGAACGGGTCGTTAGGATAGTGGCAGGTGCGTACTGTATTGATGTTCAGTTCCTTCATCACGCGCACATCGCGCAGCATCTCCTCGCGTGTGACGCAGTAGGCCCCGTCGGGGCTCATTTCGTGGCGGTTGACGCCCTTGATAAGCACCGGCCGGCCGTTTACAAGCAGCTGGGAGTTCTTGATCTCAACGCTGCGGAAGCCCACATCGAGTGTGGCTTTTTCAATCTCTTTCTTGCCCTTTATGGTGGTTATGCGAAGGGCGTAACGATTGGGCGTCTCGGCGCTCCATAGCTTGGGATCGGGCAGTTTGCCGTTCCAGCAGGCGCCGCCGTCGTAAGTCTTTTCCACCTGCACCAGGCGCTTGCCATCGGGAGATATGAGTTCGTAGCGCACCTGGTCGGCACCGTTGGTCGCAACGTCAAAATCGAAAGCACCGTACATATCGGCCTCTACCCTCACATCCACAAGGCCCCCTTTGCGCGGACGGAAGTCAAGGCTCACGCCGCGGGCTATGCCGCACAGGCGCCAGAAATCCTGGCACTCAAGGTAAGTGCCGTCGCACCAGCGCATTATCTCGAGGGCAATCACATTGTCTCCTTTCTTCACATAGGGCGTGATGTCGAAGGCGGCCTCGAGTTTGCTGTCCTCGCTGTAGCCTACGCTCTTACCGTTTACCCACACGCGCACGTTGGAAGTCGCGCTGCCTATGCGCAGCACCACCTGGGAGCGGACTTGCGCCTTGGTGAGGGAGAAGTGGCGGCGGTACTGCCCCACGTGGTTGTGCTCCTCGGGCACGAAGGGGGGATTATTGTCAAAGTGTCCCGTCCAGGGATAGCCGTGATTAACATATACCGGGTCTCCGTAGCCGTTGAGCTCCCAAATTCCGGGAACCGGCATCGTGCCCCACGAAGAGTCGTCGAACTTTACCGCTTCGAAACCTCCTTCTTTTTCATTGACGCTGTCGAACCAGCGGAATTTCCATACCCCGTTTAGCTGGAGGGTCGGGCAATCGGAATGCACGCTGGCGTGCATGGGAAGGCGGTTTGTCTCGAATAATGCGGGATCCTGCCAATCGGGCTGGGCGGCGGCGGGAATCATTGCGGCGCAAAAAAGCGCACAGATAAGAAAGCGTTTGATGGTTATCATAATGTGGTCAGTTTTTCGGTAAAGAGTTCCCTCTCCCGCTCGGAAAGAAAGTCAACGGATATGGGGAAGTAGAAAAGGCGCTCGAGCAATTCCCTGGGCATTTGAGGCAGGTCGCGGAGGCGCTGGGCGTCTTTTTCGGTGGTGGCGAACGCCGCCGTGGGGTTGTGCTTGATGGCTTTGCGGAGGGCTCTCAGGTCAGCCTTGGTGTAGGCGTGATGGTCGGGGAAATGCAGATGCTCGACTATCTTGTAACTGTCGGAAAGATAGTTGCGGAGCGGCGTATCGTCGGCGATGCCGCTGAACAGGACTATCTTGTGAGAATATATATAGCGGCTGTCGGTCTGCTCGAAGACAGGCGTAGGGCGGTCGTAATTGATGCCGGTAAACAGCAGGAGGCAGGAATCCACCTTGCCGGCCTTTCTGCCCGCACGCGAAACGGAAGGGCGCGTGGCGATGCAAGTGTCGGGGTCGTAGGTATCGAAGCCCAAGGTGCGGGCCATGGCCGACTTGTCTTCCGGGTCGAGAACGTACGGGCATTTGCTTACTATCACTATGTCGGCGTCATACAGGCGCTTGGGCAGGTCACGAAGGCGGCCGAACGGAAGCAGCGAATCTTCACTCACCGGACGGTCATAAGGAGTAAGCACAATATCGAGGTCGGCTTTGAGTTTGCGGTACTGGTAGGCGTCATCCAGCACTATAAGCTCGGCGCCGTCTTTTGCCAGGGCCTCGCAGCCCGCCACCCGGTCTTTGCACACCGCCGTCACCACGGGCGGGAATTTGCGCTTGATCTGCAGGGGCTCGTCCCCGAACATTGCTGCGGAGCCGTTATAGAGCACTTCCTGGAAGCCTTTGCTGCGGCGTTTATAGCCCCTCGACAGCAGGGCGATGTTGCGTGAGCCCCAGCGGGCGGAGTCGAGCAGGAGGCGCAGGATCATCTCGCAGTGGGGAGTCTTGCCCGTCCCGCCGACGGTAATGTTGCCTACGCAGATGGTCGGTACCGGCGCCTTTACGGAATGGCGTCCGCCCTTGTAGCGGGCATTGCGCAGGGAAAGAATCAGCCTATATATCATATACGTTCGAGGATTCCAAAGGCACATCGGCCCACTTGGTTGCTATGAAATCGAGGGTATCGAGTATCTCTTGCGGGTCGTTGGAGGTGACGAGTTTCATACGGGTGGGCTTGAACTCGGGCAGACCCTTGAAGTAGCAGCTCAGGTGGCGGCGCATCTCGTAAATTCCGCGCGGAGCGCCCTTGTAGCGCAGCGAAAGATTGAAATGGCGTTTGGCAAGTGCAACCCTTTGGGGCACCGCGAGCGGCGGGAGCTCTTCTCCGGTGTCGAGATAATGCCGTATCTCATTGAACACCCAGGGATGCCCAAACGAAGCGCGGCCTATCATTATTGCATCGACACCGTAACGGTCGAAGGCCTCCTTGGCCTGGGGGCCGTTGGTAATGTCGCCGTTGCCGATGATGGGGATATGCATACGGGGATTGTTCTTCACCTCTCCTATCAGAGTCCAGTCGGCGCTGCCCCGATACAGCTGGCAGCGAGTCCTGCCGTGGATGGTAAGGGCCTGGATACCGACATCCTGCAGGCGCTCTGCAAGTTCTACTATTATCTTGCTGTCCTCGTCCCAGCCGAGGCGCGTTTTGACGGTAACGGGTTTATGGACGGCCTCGACCACCGCTTTGGTAATGGCCACCATCTTGTCGGGCTCGCGCATCATTCCGCTCCCGGCTCCACGGGCTGCTATTTTTGATACAGGGCAGCCGAAGTTGATGTCGATGATGTCGGCACCGTGGCCTCCTGCAAGCTCGGCGGCATGGTCGGCCATACGGGCGGCCTCCACCATGTTCTCAAGTATGTGTCCGTAAATTTGGATGCCCACCGGAGCCTCCTCGGGGAGGGTGTGCATTTTGGCGATAGCCTTGTCGGCGTCGCGTATAAGGCCCTCGGAGGGAACGAATTCCGTGTAAACCATGGCCGCTCCCTGCTCTTTGCACAGGATGCGGAAAGAGATGTCCGTAACATCCTCCATAGGCGCCAGGAACAAGGGTTTGGAGCCAAAACTCAAATCTCCGATGGTCATAGTGTACAAAATTAAAAAATATTTACGAACTTTGCACCCGGAGAGATGGCCGAGTGGTCTATGGCGGCGCACTCGAAATGCGCTAAGCGGGCATAACCTGCTTCGGGGGTTCGAATCCCTTTCTCTCCGCCGAAATTAAGCCCTAAGTTAATCACTTAGGGCTTTTTTATGGCGGTGGCGCCTAACCACTTCCATATCAGCCTCTTGCTGATAATAAGGATGTTGGCGGGCGGAAGGAAGGCAGACAGGGGAGCCACAGGCACAGGGCAACGGCAGAGCTACGGGCCCACGCGGCACAAGGGCACATGGCCCACAAGGGCATAAGCTACAGGCCCCGGTGCCCTGCCGGTTTTGATATTTGGAGGCGGATTTGTATCTTTGAGGATGTGATGAAAAAGCAGATCCTGTTGTTGCTGCTGGTTGTGGCAGCGTGCAAGCCCGAGGCCAGACCCGGGGGCGATTTTTTCGGCACGATTGCCGAAGAGAGCATCGCATCCGGCTGGGAGCAGGATGCCAGGATTTCCGTTTTTGACGGCAATTCCGGGAATTCCGAGTATGCCTACGCCGGAGAAGCGTCAGCCAGGAGCGGGAAGTTCACAGCGAAAGAACTTAGCACAGAAGGCATCGCTCTGCCCGGACGCTACGGGGTCTACCCCTATATGTCCTCGACCATAGCGACCAACGCCGGGCTGATTTATGTCGAACTGCCACAAGTGCAGGAAGGCGTTCCGGGAAAGCCAGGCCGCGGAAGTGCGGTGATGGTCGCCAAAAGCAGCGACAACAATCTGGAATTCAAGGATATATGCGGAGCGCTGGTGCTTCGTTTCACCGGCGGAGAGGAGACAATATCCCGTGTGACGATAAGCGGCCTCGGCAATGAAGTCCTGACCGGGAAGGGGACGGTGAGCATAGATGGTAACGGCATCCCGTCGTCAGAATTCACATCCGGCGGCAGCACCATCAGTTTCAAATGCACTAACCCTGTGGAAATCGGCGCAGGTAAGGAAATCTGGTTCATGGTGCCGCCCGTAACTTTCAGCAACGGCTTGAGCGTGAAGGTGGAAAACGGCTCAGGAAAGGAGTGCGAACTGGGCATCAGCACTCCGGTGAGCGTTGCCCGGGGCGAAATAAAACATATCACGGCCGGAAAAGTGGAGTACTCCTCCCCCGACAAGGTGAAAGTGGGCGAGCCGCTGCCCCTCTGGCAGGAAGGCTGGCTGGACATACACTCCATCAACGGCGGGCGCGGGGAATCGTTCTACTATATCTTCCCGGACGGCACGACCATGCTCGTGGATGCTGCCGGCGCCAATGACTTCGAAATCGAAGGCCCTGACGGTTCCGGCATATATTCGCGGCCCTCGCAACAATACTCAAGCGGCAACGTCATCGTACGCTACCTTGGCCACTTCGCCCCCGAAATCGCCGGCGGCAGGATCGATTACATGATGATTTCCCACTATCACAGCGACCATATGGGCGGTTACACCAGTAACTTCGCAAAGTACGGCTGGCGTGTAGTGGACAAGAACGGCACCATCACCCCGGCCATCAATCTCAATGCCGGAGGCTTCCTGCTGAACGGACTTCCGGAAGTCGGCATATCCTGGCCCATAGTCAAACTCATCGACCGCGGTGACTGGAACAATCGCGCCTCTACAGTGTGGGAGAGCGGCAAGGGCCGGCGGCAGAACTACTACAACTTTATCGACTGGACCACCAGGGTCAACGGCACCGTGCGCGAGAAACTGGCCGTCGGGCACACCGACCAGATAGTGCTACAGCACGACACGGGGAGTTATCCCGGGTTCGAGGTTCGCGGAATTGCAGCCGGCGGCGACATCTGGACCGGCACGGGAACAAACGTCAATACCACCTACGTGCCTTCCGCGGCCGACTGTCTAGCAAATCTGAGCACCTACGACATCAACGAGAACATCTTCTCCTGCGTGTTCACCCTCAAGTTCGGCAAATTCGACTGGTTCGCAGGCGGCGATATCCAGTACAATGACTACAAAGAATACAGTTGGAAAGACATCGAGAAGCCCATTTCAAAGGTCGTCGGCAAAGTGGAGGCGATGAAAGCCAACCACCACTGCACCAACAACACCAACAGCACGGCCCTGGTCTCGGCGCTGAAACCCGACAATCTGATAGTCGGCGTGTGGACGCAGAACCACCCCACATCGGCCACGCTCAAGCGTTTCTTCACGGCAAGCCCCAACCTGCGCGTATTCACGACCAATATGTCGGAGAACCTCAAGACCACCCTCAAGAACGATGGCTACTACCCGTCACGCTTCGACGCCACCGGCGGTCACATCGTGCTCCGGGTGCAGCCTGGCGGCGATTCCTACTACATCTACGTACTGGACGATTCCGATTTCGAATACCGCGTGGCGTCCATCCACGGGCCATTCGAGTGCAAGTGAGGTCTTGCGCTTAAAGCCGTGGCCCTTAATCTGAAGCCACGATGGCAAGGCCGGGGCCAATGGCCCTCTCGGTGCCGTCGGAGGGCATATTCTTGATAAGGAATTTGGCATTGAGGCCGTAACCCCCGCTCGAAGTGTCACGGACAATAAAGGTCGAAGATCCGCCGCCGTCGATATTGATGGAGTCGAAGCTTCCGAGGGCCTTCATTATCTTCTGCATGTCAGGATAATTCATCCCTACGGCAAGCACGCTGTTGCGGCCGTCCAGCACTACCAGGATCACTTTCTTGCCGCCTTCCTGCACGCCGAACATCGTTCTTGGATGCACTCCGTAGACACTGTCTGCCGTGATAGTCGAATACCCGCCGTTTACCACCAGGAACTGCCCGCCGCTGAAAGCCTCGCGTAAAGAGGTCGAGGCCTTGATTTGGGTGTAATACGAGCTGCTGGCAATGCGCACCGTCTCGTCCCCGTCCCAATACACAAAGCAGCGCGGCCTGTTGGTCTGCGAATTGAACGTATCTTTAAGGCAGATGCCATTGTGCCAGAAAATCCCCTGCGCCTGACCGGCAGTCGGGCCTGCATCGGTTATAAAAAAGTCGGTGTTTATGCCGCCTATCACCCTGCTGCCCTCGGCGTCGATGCGGCGCAGCTGGGAGCTGAGTTTCTCTCTTCCGTCGGGCACCGTATTGGTCATGCTCACGGTGGGATCGGAAAGGTCAACCTGCATCACGAACACAGCCTGCGGCTGGGAGGCATAGTCGGTATAGCGAATCTCGGTAACATCAACGCTGCTATGGGGGCTGTAATGAACGCACGACTTAACGCGGGCAATCAGCCCGGCCTCTTCAAATGCAGCCTGGACGTCAACCGGATATGATAGGTTCCCGGGGTCCGGTTCGGGCTCCTGCGGCTGCTCTTGCGGCTCCTGCGGCTTGGGCTCGGGTATAGCCGAAGGAGTACAGGATGCAACCCAAGCGGCCGCCAAAGCGGCGCAAACGCAAAAGAAAAATACCCTTTTCATTAGTTTCAGCGTAATTTTTATGCAAGATACGACTTTTATATGCAAGATTTACTCTTTTCGTGTATTTATAGAGTGAATATTGGTTTAGCGCCGCACCTTGACTATGCAAGTGCTTCAAAAACAGAGAGCGACTGATGATCGACCATCAGCCGCTCTTTTTTTTAAATTTTTAATAATTCTTGTGTTTTAAAAGATGTTTATAAGCGAATGTTATATACCAAATAAGGCGGCCGGTCGGCCGCCTTATTTAATTATGTACTCCCGAACTTAATCGGGCCTGAATTCGAGTATGTCGCCGGGCTGACAGTCCAGGACAGTGCACAGCGCATCAAGCGTGGAGAAACGTATCGCCTTGGCTTTTCCGGTTTTAAGAATAGATATGTTGGCCGGCGAGATGCCCACTTTCTCCGAAAGCTCCCCGGAGGACATCTTCCTCCGGGCAAGCATCACGTCCAGGTTAACTATAATCATCTTATTCCTCCTCGGCTTTTGCTTCCTCCGGCTTGGACTCGCCCTTCAGGTAGTTGGGCAGTTCCATACCGGCCATCTTGAACAGGTCCTGCAGAGGAGGTACCGACTGCATCAGGCCGGAGACGAAGTTGGCGGTAGCGGTCTTGCCGTTCTCGCCTTTTCCGCCGTCCCATACGGTCACCTTGTCGATGTTGATGCCCTTGACGGCCTCTACCTGGGTCTTCACCAGCTCGGGCAGTTTGTCGGCAATCATCATCAGCACGGCCTTCTGTGCATCGCCCTCGGCGGCACCGACCAACTGCTGGAAACCGGTAGCCTGCTTGGTGAGGATCTCCAGTACACCGCGTGCCTGGGCGTCCATCTTGGCATAGATTGCGTCGGCCTCACCCTTTGCCTTGCGGCGGATCTGCTCGGCCTCTGCTTCGGCGTCGATGATGGCCTTCTCCTTCTCGATCTGGGCAGGCACCACCACGTTAGCCTTACGGGTTGCCTCTTCCCTCTCGGCACGTGCAAGCTCGGCGTCGCGCTCACTCTTGTAAGCCTCCTCCAGAGCCTTAGCGGCCTGCACCTTCTCGGCTGCCACGGCTATACGGGCGGCCTCGGCCTCCTTCTCGCGGCGGGCGGCATCGGAATTGGCAATGGCTATCTTGGCGCTGTTCTCACCTTGCACGGCGAGGGCATTGGCGTCTGCGGTCTTGATACGGGTATCACGGGTGGTCTCGGCGATACGGATGTCCTTGTCCCTGTCGGCCTCGGCCTTACCGATTTCACCGTAACGGTTCTGCTCGGCAACGCTCTTCTTGGCATCGTTGATAGCCTTTGCGGCGGCTTCCTTACCCAGAGCCTCGATGTAGCCCGACTCGTCGCGGATATCGGTAACGTTAACGTTGATAAGCTTAAGGCCAATCTTGCGAAGCTCGGCCTCCACGTTGGTGGAAACGTTTGCAAGGAACTTGTCGCGGTCGGCGTTGATTTCCTCAATGTCCATGGTGGCAATGACCAGACGCAGCTGACCGAAGAGAATATCGGTTGCGATGTTGCGGATGTCCTCAGTGCTCAGGCCGAGCAGACGCTCGGCGGCGTTGGTCATGCTGTCCGGCTCGGTGCTGATACCGACGGTAAAGCGGCAGGGGACGTCAACGCGGATGTTCTGCTTACTCAGGGCGTTGGTAAGGTTGCACTCGATGCTGATAGGAGTCAGGTCCAGGAAAGAATAGCTCTGGAACACAGGCCAGATGAAAGATGCGCCTCCGTGGATACATTTGGCCGATGCATGGCGGCCGGTCTTACCGTAGATTACCAGAATCTTGTCGGAGGGGCAGCGTTTGTAGCGTGCAAGAATGGCGGCAAAGGTCACAAAAAGGACCACCACCAGAATAAGAATCAGATAAAGAGACATAGTATTAAATAATTAGTGATTCAAGGGGTTCTACAAGAAGAGTATCCGCGCTGAGCACCTCCACCACCCTGATGGAAGATCCGGTAGGGAGGGCGTCGCCGTCGGTGAGAGCCTCGTACTCGCGTACGGAATTGTTGATGGTAATCTGCACCTTGCCCGAGCCCTCGCGCGCGGCGGGGATGCGCAGATAAACCTTGCCTTCGCAGCCCGGAGCGGCCTTGAAGACATCGATGTTGCCGGCCTGCTGCATGCTGCTCAGCCAGCGGAAAAGCATCATCACAGCAAACACCAGAGCCACACCCACGATGATGGAAACAATCATCAGGAGGCTCGTGGACTGGATGCTGTTCTTAAGCAGGATGGCTGACCAACCGAAGCCCAGGAAGAAGTTGACGAAGTTGCGGAAAGTCAGCAGGCCCATACCGGTGCCGTGCACGGCGTTGCCGTCGATTGGGGCGGAGCCGTCGTCGGGCAGGTCGCCCAGACCGCCGTCCGGGATGTCAGTGTCGGAGTTGATGTCGAAGTCCGAGCCGCCGTCGGCGCCAAGGAAAGTCATCACACTCTGGATAACGAAGATCAGCGAGGCCGAAAGGGTGATTGCCCAGAGGACCCGCATCATTACGCTAAGAGAATTCCACCATTCAATCATATCGTTTTTCGTATTAGTTTTTGCAAAAATAGTAAATATTTATTGAAAAACAATAATTTTTGAAAAATTTTTACTTGACCTCCAACACGTCTCCGGCGTCACGCGCCACGGCGGCTTTCCAGCGATCGGTGTAGCCGGGCTGCTTAAGGCCGGCGGGAACACCCTTATTGTACTCCGAGTGCAGGAATTCTCCCTTGTCGTCCTGTGCCTTGACGTTACCGTCGATAAACTTCACCGTGAGCATCTGCTCCATGGCAACCCAGCGGGAGAACTGCTCCTGGGCGGTATTGACCGAGAACTTGGTTATCTCCTTCTTAATCTTGCGTACAGCTCCCTTGCTGCCGTTGCGTTTGTTGTAAATCTCCTGCAGGCGGGCGTCCAGAGAGGGCACCGCATTGCCGATCATCTCGTTCTCGAAGAGGTCGATGGACTCGCGCACCACCGGTTCCATGGCATCGTACATCCTGTAGCAAGAATTGGTGACCCGGTTGCAGATCCAGAACTGCGACGTGGGGCTGTAATGCAGCAGGTCGCCGTTGCCCTCGCGCACGCACTCGGGAACCTCTTTGATATTGGCGTAAATGGGTGTAAGGTATGAGGTTGCTGCATCGTCGCAGCCAAACCATACCAGGGCGCCAAGAACGTCGGGAAGCCAGCTGCGGGCCTGCGCCACGAACCAGAAACCGGTCTGCTGGGTGGCGATTGCCCTCTCGTTGACATAGGTCTTGCCTTCCCAGCTGAAATTCATGGGCCTCCAGCGGTAAGGGCAGGCGTTGCCGCCGGCGCCTATATCCACGCGCATATCCATGGGCGTACCCTCGTAGTGGTCGCGCATCACGTCGGCAACATCCTTAACGCCGATCTTGCGGGCGGGCTTGACAAAGAGGGGCATTTCGCCGTCCAGTTTGTAGCCCATAGCGTAATCGAGCCAGTCGGAAGCGGGACGGGTCACCTCGTCGCCGTTCTCGTCGATATAGCAGAACTGCCCGTCGCAGAGAATGTTGAATGCCGACCAGGCACGGGCCTCGCATCCGCGGGCGCCGCCGAAGTCGAGCGGATTGTAAGCGTCACGGAAGCTGAAGTCCTCGTCGGAACCGCTGTACCAGCCCTTGCTGCGGGCGAATTCGGCCACATCGGGAGCATACAGGCAGTTGTCGGGATCGTCCCAGGGGAAACGGGTGATGCGGCACTGGTTGGCGTGCGAGCAGATGTATCCGTCCGGAATGCGGCGCGCAACCCACACTATGCCCTTGTTGTCTGAACCCTTGCCCACCAGGTCCATGACCCAGGCCTCTTTGGGATCGGCTATGCTGAAGCTCTCGCCCTCGGACGGGTAGCCGTACTCGTTGGCAAGGTCCACGATGGTCTGGATGGCCTCGCGCGCCGTGCGGGCCCGCTGGAGCGTAATGTATATGAGTGAGCCGTAGTCCATTATGCCGTTGGTATCTACCTGCTCCTCGCGTCCGCCCCAGGTAGTCTCGCCTATGATGAGCTGATGCTCGTTCATATTGCCTACCGTCTGGAAAGTATAAGGCACCTGGGCGATGCTGCCGAGAGGTTTGTAGGTGTCCCACTCAATTATGGAGAGCCGGGAGCCGGGAGCCCATTTTTGAGCCTTGCGGAAGTATAGCTCGCCGAAGAGCCAGTGGGAGTCCGCGGCGTAGGAGACCATTGAAGAGCCGTCGGCGCTGGCGCCGGGGGTAACGATTACATTTGTGCAGGCTTGAGCCCGGGGGTTTAATGCGGCCGCCGCTGCGGCGAGCGCAATAACAAGGAGAAAGCGTTTCATATTTACAAATCTAATGATTTTTTTGCAAACGAGCGCCGCAAGTGCCGCAGACAGGCCAAAGCGCACAAGATCCGGGGTTCCGTGCGGTATTTGTTGGTTCAGACAGGCCAAAGCGCACAAGACCCGGGAAAATGTGTCAAAAACGGCAACGAGTCCATCGTTTTGACACGAAAAGCCGAATTATGTGCGCGGAACACCGCAACGGGAGGGATGAGCCACGCGGCGCAGCGGCGGGCAACCTTACCTCCGACAGCCGCAAAGAACTACGCTACAGGGAGCAGTTCGTGTACGAGAAGCAGAGGCTTTAGAGCAGTTGTAAGGTTCGAGTTTTGCAAATCATTATAAATCAACGCGTTACAAAATCACTTTCAGATACTTTTTCATTGCCCTTTGCCGGATAATGCTTATCTTTGCATGTAATGAGAAACAGCTTTTCATTCCTAGGGATCATTCTTGCTGGATTCTACTCTGAAGTGCAACGCTTTGAAGCCTGACGGTATAACTTTACTGTCATAACCAGAAAAGCGACAGAGGATGGGATACAAGCATTTGACAAGGGAGCAGCGATATACGATTGAGGCGTTGCTGCAAACACCGATGAGCCTAAGGGAGATAGGAGAAGTGATTGGGGTCAGCACAGGTACGGTGAGCCGTGAGATTCGAAGGAACTGCGATATGCGTGGCTACCATCGGTACCGATGGCAACTGGCCCAAAAGAAGTACGAAAGAAGGATGAAGGCACGACGACACTACCTGAAGTTCACCGACGAGATGCTTGCCGAGATAGAATGGAAACTAAACCACAGGCCCCGTAAGTCACTCGGTTACAGGACACCGTTGGAATATTGTAAACAATTATTTAATTTTGACTTTTGAAGTGTGTTGCACTTCTAATTAGAATTCACGATATGAAAAAGCTATTATTTCTTATTAATATAGCTATTGTGTTACTCTGTTCTTGTAACAAGAAGAATATTAATCCTGAAGAACAAAACCTAACTGAAGAGGGAATTAAATTCGAAGCCGTCGACCTTGGTCTTTCTGTCAAATGGGCATCATGTAATGTTGGTGCCAACACCCCAGAAGAGTATGGCGATTACTTCGCCTGGGGCGAGACTGAGACGAGATCGGACTACCAATGGTTCGGCTACAAGTTCGGGACTAATTATTCCTGGCCATTCACAAAGTACAATACAGATAGTTTATACGGAACCGTGGACAACAAGACAGTACTTGACCCGGAGGACGATGTGGCCCACGTAAAACTCGGTGGCAAATGGAGAATGCCCACAGAAGCAGAGTGGACGGAACTCAGAGAGAATTGTACATGGACCTGGACCGATAATTACAACGGGACAGGAGAGGCTGGCCGAGTCGTTAATGCTAGTAACGGAATTAGTATCTTCCTCCCAGCTGCTGGTAAACGGGAGGACGCGCAACTCCACAATGAGCGCTCCTTTGGCTACTACTGGTCTTCTTCCCTTATTATTGACCGACCGCGCAATGCGTACTACATTTACTTTGATTCCGACAATGTTTTGAGAGGTCGGGGTGACAGGTGCCTTGGATTCTCTATCCGTCCAGTATGCCCTAAAGACTAAACTAAAAAAGGCTCGGAGCTAATGCTTCGAGCCTTTTTGGTCTGGATGACTGGACTTGAACCAGCGACCTCCTGGTCCCTAACCAGGTGCGCTACCAACTTAAGCGAATATAGCTTAATACATAAGCACAAAAAGCGGGGAGAGGAACATAGTAGAGGTTCTCTCACTTTTTATGATAAAGGCCTAATGTTTCTGTAACCACTTCAGTTATTTAATAAATAATGCCTAACCGTGGTTTGGTGGTTCTTTTGTGGGTGGGCAAACAGCAAAAAGGGGGCAAAATGCTGTTTGGCCGCATGTTCAATGACAACCAAACAACAGCTCTTGGTTAATCCTATTAAATAAGAGGGTGTATTTAAGAGGGCCCTGCAAGGAGATGCCCGGTCAAGCCGGGCATGCCGCAGCGGGAAGGGATGAGCCAAGCGGCGCAGCGTCTGTAGGCCGCTTATTTACGCGGCCTGCTTTTTGCGTTCAAGGGTTTTTTATTAACTTTGCAGTTTATGAAAAAGATATTAGTCACTTTGCTCTTGTGCGCGGCGGGCATAACCGCTCTGGCGCAGGAGAACAAGACCCCGGAGCAACAGGAAAAAGAGTTCTACGAGGCCATAGAAAATCAGGTAACCCGCCTGACCGAGATGCTGGAGCTGGATGACGCCCAGGTGTTCTATCTCGACAGCATCCTGACCCACGACTACAAGTGCATGCAGGACGAGTTCGGTGATATGTCCGCCGCAAAAGTGTCCAATTCGGACCTCTTTTACGCCGTGCAGGACAAGTGGATGGAACAAATCTACCAGTCGGTCCACAAGATTCTCAGCGAGGAGCAGTGGAACAAATACCTTAAAGCGGGAGCCGCCCGCGACAAGAAAGCGCGCGAAAAGCGAGCAGCCAAAAAGAACAAGTAATTATGAAACAGCAAGATATCGACCGCATTGCAGCGTCGCTTGACGCTCTGGAGTGCAAGACTCTCAAAGAAGTGGAAGAGGCACGTGTGCGCTTCCTCGGTAAAAAAGGTGAAATTACGGCGCTCTTCGAGGAGTTCCGCACCGTAGACAGGGACCAGAAAGCCATCTTCGGACGTATCCTCAACGAGCTCAAGCAGAAGGCCCAGGCCCGCATTGAGGAGTTCAAGGGCAAAGCAGCCGACGAGGGTTCTTCCGACGGACCTAAAATCGATTTTTCAATGCCCGGAGATCCGTACGAACTGGGCAGCCGTCACCCCGTAAGCATTGTGCGCCAAGAGATTGTCGATATTTTCCGCAAGTTCGGATACGACGTGGCCGAAGGGCCAGAGATTGAAGACGACTACCACGTGTTCGAGGCTCTCAACTTCCCGCCTAACCACCCCGCACGCGACATGCAGGACACATTCTTCGTGTCCACCGGGCACATCAACCCGCTGCTTCTCCGCACCCACACTTCAAGCGTACAGGTGCGCACAATGGAGAAAATGCCCGTGCCCATCCGCGTCATCTGCCCCGGCAGGGTATTCCGCAACGAGGCCATCAGCGCCCGGGCCCACTGCATTTTCCATCAGGTAGAAGGACTCTATATCGACGAGAACGTGAGCTTCGCTGACCTCAAGCAGGCCATACTGCTTTTCGCCCGCGAGATGTTCGGTCCCGACACCCAGATACGCATGCGTCCCAGCTACTTCCCCTTCACCGAGCCGTCGGCCGAGGTGGACGTAAGCTGCAACATCTGCCACGGAAAGGGATGCAACATCTGCAAGGGTACCGGCTGGCTGGAGATTTTGGGCTGCGGTATGGTTGACCCTAACGTGCTGGAAGCCAGCGGTATCGACTCCAAGCGCTACAGCGGCTTCGCCTTCGGTATGGGCCTCGAGCGCATAGCTATGCTTAAGTGGCGGGTCAACGACCTGCGCCATTACTTCGAGAACGACATGCGATTCCTGCGCGAGTTCGCAGCAGCTCCCGAAGTGTAATATGGCCTTAAAATATTGCCCGCCGGACTTGGCCGAGGAGCAGATGCTCGAAGCTTATTCTCTGCTGGTTGCCAGCAATGAGGGCTACGAAATAGATCCTTTCGATCCTGATTTTACCGCTCCGTAGCCGCCATGAAGAAGTGTTTGTTTTTAGCAGTCCTGGCCGTTGCAGCAATGGCCTCCTGCACAAAAGAACTCGAGCAGGCGGCTCCTAAAGAGTACCAAACTTTGGTTATACGGGCCGGATTCGAGGCCGAAGACACCCGCACATCGCTTGAAATGAACAGCGCCCAAACCCGGGCCGACGTGGTGTGGAACAGCGGCGACGAGATTCGGGTGCTGGCGGCAAGAGGCGAAAATTCATATTCTTCCGCCACTTTTTCCACTACCGACGACGGGGTGGCCGTGGGTGAATTCTCCTGCCACGCCTGGAATCCGGTGAGCAACTCCAAATATGCAGCCGTTTACCCGGCCGACAAGATGAAGGGCTACTCCTACAGCACCACCGGGGGCTATACCTTCGGGCTTGTGGTGCCGCCGGTGCAGACCGCAGTCAAGGGCGGCGTGGAGCGAGGACTCATACGATCCTATGCCAGAGTCGGTGACAGCATGGCGCCGGATATCAAGTTCAAACACGCCCTTGCCCTGCTGCGGTTCCGCCTGGGCGGGAGCGCCGCCAACCAGGTGAAAAAGGTTAAGCTCGTTGCCAATGCCACGATTTCAGGAGACTGCTTAATACATCTGCTTGACAACGGCGAGGTTTCCTACAATACCCGCCGCTGGTATCTCCCTCTGGAATACGGACAGCTTAACGGCATCACCCTCGAAGGAAACTTCGAGAGCGGAGAGGATTATTATTTTGCCACTCTCCCCTGCACCTCCGACGGCTTTTCGCTGCTGTTTTTTGACGCTTCGGACCGTATCATCGCCCTCTACTCCAACAAAGTGCTTCCTTTGCGCCGGGCGCGGATTACCGATATCGGAACCGTAACTCTGAATGGAAGTTTCGGAGCTCCCGACCCCAACGTCATAAAGTATATGGAGAGCAACAGGGGCTCGCGGCCTGTGACAATTGCGGTAGTGGCGGAAGGCTTTACGGCCACCGAGCAGGATAAGTTCGTATCCCTTGCCAAGGCCGCCGTGGACTTTATGTTCAGCACGGAACCCTTCAAGACGTACAAAGATTACTTCAACGTGTACATTATGAAGGCCGTCTCCAACGAGTCCGGGGCATCCATCACCAACGGCAGCGGTACCATAACCACCAAGAAGGACACTTATTTCGGAGCCCGCTGGGGCGCAAGTTCCTATGGGGATATGGAATCCGACTTTGATAAAGTCTGGGGCTTCGTAAGCGCCCGCTGCCCGGAGATCCAGAGCGGCCTGCTCACTATTGACGAAGTGCCTGTGGGAATGATTATCAACGATAACCGCGATGGCGGAAGGTGCCATTTCACTTCAAGCGGACGATGCGTTGCGCACGCTCCTTACACATACGACGGCCGCGCCATTTCGTGGTCGTTCCCAAAGATTGTGGCGGATAACGACGTTGATCAGTCGGGCGCACACTACACTACCCAGGCAGAATACGCCGAGGTCGGCCGTTGCAAAGGAGATTGGCGCAATACCTTCCTGCACGAGTTCTGCGGCCACGGCTTCGGCCGCCTTGGCGACGAATACTGGAACGGCACCACTTATTCGACCGGGACTCAAATCACGGGGCAAGACTGGGCGCTGCCAGTACGCCTCAACATTTCCGGCACCTACGACAATGTGCCCTGGCAAGCCGACCTGCTGAACAACCGGGACGCCCTGATTGCACGCGACGCCCGCTACTCGCGAATCGGCCGTTTCCAGGGAGGCGACGAGATGATTATGAACCGCTGGCGCAGCGAGAAGATAAGTTGCATGATCGACAACCGCCAGTACTTCTCCACCTGGCAGAGAGAGTTGATAGTCAAAAGGATAATGAGTCTGGCCGGAGAGAGCTTCAGCCTGTCCGACTTCTTCAACCTCGACGTTACCCTGGACCCTGTGCGCGATTCCGGCGGGGCCGGCGCTCCGGAGCCCGACGGCTGGAAGAGCGAAGCTTGCGCCGAGTGCGGTCCGCTCGCTCCGCCTGAGCAAATAGATAAAAACGCCTACGGCATTCCCCAGCCGGATTGCCGTCCCATGTAATAGTTATGTTTAAACTTTTCCGGAAAATATTCCTCCTGGCGGTATTGCTGCTGCCTGCAGGGTGCAATCTTTCCAAGCAAGGGCTGCTGTTCGATCAAGTAACGCCCTCCGGCTTGGTGAGTTTCGACTACCAGTCTTCTACAGTAATGACCGTTGTCCTGCCCGGGCGGGGAGGAAGCGCCGACGTGTCGTTCAGCGCGTCCGGAGAGTGGGTCGCCCGCCTTGCCGACAAGAACTCCGATTGGTGCACGCTTTCGCCCGAGAGCGGGTCGGCGGCAGACAAACTCATCATCATCAACGCCCAGCCCAACGAAAAGTATGAAGAGCGGAAATGTGTGGTTTCGCTGTTCTGCGACGGCAAAGGCGCCACGATTATAGTCAAGCAGTCCGAAAAAGAAGAGTTTTCTCTCGACCAGTCTTCGGTTGATATTCCTGCCGAAGGCGGCACTCTCATGGTTACGGTCTCACACACTTGCAGCTACAGTGTGAGCGTATCTAAAGATGCCGCCGGGTGGATTATTCCGCTGACCACAAAGGGCCCCGAAAAAGATGAAGTCGGCTTCGAGGTGCTCCTGAACCCTGAATCAACGCCCAGGGAAGGAAGCGTTACGTTCTCCAGCGAACTGGGAGAAAAAACCGTGAAAGTAATCCAGAAAGGGATTTCTGAATGCATAATCGTTCCACAAAAAGATATTGTGGTCGATCAGGGCGGCGGAAGCTTTACAGTAAGCGTCAGAAGCAATGTCGAATATGATGTCGCTATTACCGAAGGGGCTTCGTGGATAAGCTCCGCCGGCACCAAAGCCACCCTCTCCGATTCCGACCATACTTTTATTGCAGCGCTAAACCCCAAAGACGAGCCCCGCGAGGGAAAGATAGTTTTTTCGAACAAAGCCCTGGGCCTCAGCGAGACCGTAACCGTCAAGCAAAAGCCCGTCCTGGTATTCTCCCTCACGCCCGACAAGGTGGAACTGGACTATACCGGCGGCGGTTTTGAAGTTCAGGTAACTTCATCATTCGATTATGAAATAAAGTCTCTCCCGAACTGGATCTCGGTAAGCTCGGCACCTACCAAGGCGCCGACAAAAACACATAGTTTCAGCGCCCGTCCAAACAACTCGGAAGAGGCAAGGACTGGGAATATAGTCTTCAGCAACAGTGAGGGCGGGAGCCTTATGGTAACGGTTACCCAGAAAGCCCGCGAAATTGCGGTCGATTGGGGCAAGGCCTTCTATCATCAGTCGCTGATTATGCGATTTACCGCCACATGGTGCACCTTTTGCCCCATGATGCAGCGTGCTGTACTTATCGCCCAGGAACAATATCCTAACAAACTTATTCACGTTGCCCTTCACGGAGGTGGAAGCGACCTGGAGTTCGGCGACGGATCTTTACTACAAAGCCTGTACAGAGTGAACGGTTTTCCCACCGGAATAGTTGACGGACGCATTAAAGTCTATAATACTCAAGTGCCAGAGGTCGCGGGAAATATTATTGCCGCAGCCAAGCAAACCGAGCAACTTTATAGCACCCAGACCGGAATATCGCTCAATTCCACCCTCTCCGGGAGAGATTTGACGATCGATCTTACAGTTTATGCTAAAAAGGCGGGGGATTATATGATTAGCGTGTTTTTGCTGGAAGATGGTATTTTTAATGCCCAAATAGGCACCGAGAGCGGTTTCACCGTCCACAACGACGTGGCGAGGATTGCTGTAACCAAAAGTACCGGTGAAGCTTTCAACATCACAAAGGACTTCAGTTTCAAGGACTTCTCATATACCGTAAAGAATATCCCATCCAGCTATAAGCTTGAAAAGATGAAGATCCTGGTGTATGTACAGAGCACGTTTAGTCCGGGCAATGTTAATCAAAGCGAGAATTACGGGAATTACTACGTCGACAACTGCGTTACCGTACCGATAGGGCAGATACTTAACCTTATGATGGCGGACACGGTTCAGGGAGAAGGGACAGAAGGCGTAAAAACGGGGAATGATATCAATCTGTAAACCCCGCCGACATGAAAACTCTTGCCAAATTTTGCTTCCTCTGCCTGCTGCCGGCAGTCTCTGCCTGTGTGGCACTTCCTTCCGAGGGTTACGATCCCGGAGGCGAGAGCATCCTGACCGCCATTCTTGAGGGCGGAGAACTTACCAAGACTCATCTTACCGGTCCCGACGAGGGCATATACTATCCCTGCTGGTCGGGGGACGAACTCATTGCCGTTTATTCCGACAATTCAAGCGATCCCGCCCGTTTTGCGCTCAAGTCAGGCCAAAACAGCCGTAAGGCCACCTTTGCCGGTCCAGTTTCCGGCAGAAGGTATATTGCCCTATATCCTTTTGAGAACGGAGGGAAGCATAATGAAGGCTCGGTTTCTCTCACGCTTCCTGCCGTGCAGAATTACAAGCAGGGGACGTTTGGCGAGGGAGCATTCCCTATGCTCGCCGTGAGTTCAAGCAACTCTTTATATTTTAAGAATTTATGTGCGGTGCTTAAAGTGTCGATGACTGGCAGATACTCGGTACAGAGCATTACCTTCATTGCAAACGACGAGGGTATGGCGGTCAGCGGACAAGCCTCTTTGAGCACCGCGAATCCGGAAGCTCCCGCGCTTGTAATGGAGGGCGGCGGCTCGCCGAAAGTGCAGCTTGTAGTGCCCGGAGTTAAGCTCTCAGAACAAACAGCCACCGACTTTTACATAGTTGTCCCTCCCGGTACCTACAAAAGAGGCATAACCCTCAAGATCAAGACGTCGGAAGGAACCGTCATACGCTCTACCGATACAGACCTGGTGTTCAAGCGTTCCGAGCTGCGCGCCATTCCGGCTTTCGAGTGCAGCGGAGCCCAAATCGACCCGACAGATCTGCCGGACAATACAATATGGTATAAAACAGAAAACGGGCAGCCGATCGATATACCCACATATGCTTTTGCTTCCCCCATAGTATCCCATACATACAAAGACGGTCGCGGCGAACTGGTCTTCCGCGAAGGGATAAAAGAGATTCCGGAGAAAGCTTTCGATAGTCAACCCGTTACAGAAGTTATTGTTCCGTCATCCATCGAAATAATCGGAAAAGAGGCCTTCGCACACAGCTCGTTGCAGTCATTCAAGGTGCCGGATAATCTTAAAACTGTCGACAGGGGTGCGTTCGCCTATTGTCCTAATCTTTCAGAGTTTACCGGGCCCCATACTTTCGACCACGGCAACGCTATAGTACTGAATGATGAGATTGTTGCCTATATAGGTAACATCGGCTCCAGAATTGTAATTCCGGAGGGTGTTTACTCTATTGCTGCAACCAGCTTCAGGCTGGACGACAGCGTTGCTCCGCGACTTAAGGAGCTTGTTTTCCCCGAAGGGCTTATCAGTATTGCCAGCGACAATTTCTCCGGTTTGCCGAATCTGGAATACATTTATCTTCCTTCTACATTCAGCATCACCTGGCAGGGAACGTTTTCGCATTGCCCCAACCTTAAACAGTTCCGCGGGCCGTGTCCGCAAATCTACGACAACGGCAAGCTGCTTATGTTCAACGATGGACATGTAACCGATTTTGCTGGGGCCGGTATTACCGACTACGTTATGCCGGAAGGCGTTACCGCCATCGAGAGCTATGTATTCAGCAGAAAGCCTGACTTGAAGAGTATTACGTTCCCGTCTTCCTTGAACAGCGTTTTCGAGTCGGCATTTGTGGAAGTTGAAAACCTGTGCTACTTTTATGGCAAAGGCGCTTCGGCTGACGCACATTCGCTGGTCATAGACGGATCTGTGGTGGCCGTTACCCCCGGAATCGAAGAATACACTTCTCCTCCCGAGGCCACAGCTTTCAATCTTTGGATAGATTTCCCTGTCAAGAAGATTACTTTTAACGACAACCTGAAAAGCATCTGCGACTTTGCTTTTTATTCTGCTGATGCACTGGAGTCTCTTACTCTCCCCGCCTCCCTGCTCTCATTAGGTTACTATTGCTTCGGGAGTATGGATAATCTAAAAGAAATCTTCTTCCGGGGCGTGGATCCTCCTGCCTGCGGAAGTTCTTCTGGCGCCATATTCCCTTCCGGATTAACAGTTTATGTGCCGGAGGAGTCGCTGGAAAAGTACAAGCGGGAAGCATCACTCTCCTTCCTCGCGCCGTACATGAAAGCTTATACCCCTCAAAATATTTCTTCTGACCCGCGCGACGGAAAAGTAACGGTACTGCAAAAAGCCTCCGAGGGCAACGGTATCGATATAGTTGTAATGGGTGATGCCTTCAGCAAATATCAGTTTGACAACGGTTCGTACGACCGGCTTATGCAGAAGATCACCGACGCGTTCTTTGATGTTGAACCATATAAGAGCTACCGTCATCTATTCAATGTTTACCAGGTAAATGTCGTGTCTCCTTACGACGGCTACTCTTCTTCATCCGGCTCTGCCCTCAAGACCTGGTTTGGAGAAGGGACCAAAGTGGGAGGAGATGATGGTTTATGTGAAGCCTATGCCAAGAAGGCCTTACCGGAAGACCGTATTGATAACGCCTTGGTAATCATTGCTATGAACTCCCCACAATACGCAGGCACTTGTTATATGTATGTTACTTCTTCTATGCCTGGCGACTGGAGTAATGGCCCGGCGCATGCATACTTCTCACTTGGCGCTTCGGATGAAGTCCTCGCGCAATCCGTTCATCATGAGGCAGGCGGCCACGGGTTTGCCAAGCTCGCCGACGAATATACCTATGATTACAATGATACAGTGCCCCAGTCGGAAATAGATGATGTCAGGTCGGTTCAAAAGTGGGGATGGTACAAGAACATCGATTTTACTTCCGATCCGTCGGCTGTCAAGTGGAGTCGTTTCCTCTCGGACGATAGGTATAAATATGACGGTCTTGGAGTGTTCGAAGGTGCCATGTATTACCCTAGAGGAGTCTACCGCCCCACCGAAAACAGCATCATGCGCTATAATACGGGCGGATACAACGCCCCTTCCAGGGAGGCCATCTGGTACCGAATTCACAAACTTGCGTATGGCAAAGACTGGACTTACCGGTATGAAGACTTTGTCTCTTACGACGCCCGAAACCGTAAGACCTCGGCCTCTTCCAACGCTTTTGCTCCCGGACCCCTCCCGATACCCCTTGCTCCGCCGGTAATCATAATGGCTCCGGCCGGGGATGATACACGGCGTTAATTCAGCGCGAACAGATAGGAGGTGAGTGCTTCTGTCTCAGGAGTATTTTGTTTGTAATTCAGCAGTTTGCCGCAGACTACCACCGTATCGCCCTCCTGGATATCAGGCCCGCCGGTATATTTTTGATTCTTAAAATAGAGAATTCTGTAACAGAATAATACATAAGCCGGCGTTTCGTCAGATGCAATATAGAATGAGGCATTGCCGAATGAACCGCTTGCCTTATAATTTCCAGAGTCAGCGACTTTGGTAATCTTGCCCCTGACATATACAACATCAGTGGTTTCGTATTCGGTATTGCTGGTCCAGGTGAGGTTGCTTACTGCCTTTACAGCTTCTTCGGTAGTATATGGCCTGGCAATAGAACCAGGTTTTACTTCACTGTCGTCTTTATTGCAAGACAGGGCACAAAACGCCAGAAGCGCAGCCATCGAGAGGTAAATCAATCTTTTCATATGCCGGGGACCATTGAGTTAACTCTGCAAGTTAGTCATTATTCCCGAATTCCGCAACCTTGACGGCTCCAAGGGTGCCGGAGGCTGACGCCGCTCGGGAAACCGTGGCCGCCCGTGGCCACGTGAACGGGAGGGGCCCACAAGCGGAGCGCAGTGGGAGGGATGAGCGAAGCGAAGTTTCCGAGCGTCGCCAGTCTCCGGAAACGGTCGTTGAGGCCGCGGGGCATCGTGCCTGCTGACTGCCAAACAAGAAAGCCACCAGAGAATCTCTGATGGCTAACCGCTTGATTTTCAAGCGTTTGGAGCGGAAAACGGGGCTCGGACCCGCGACGCAGCAAGCTGCGTCTTGCTACTACGTTACCCCCCGGTGGCTGATGCCACCTGCCCCCTCGGGGGGCCGTTGAGGTCGCGGGCATCGTACCTGCTGCCATTCAAAACAGAATGACCGCCACATGGACGGTCATTCGTTTTGAGCGGAAAACGGGGCTCGGACCCGCGACCTCAACCTTGGCAAGGTTGCGCTCTACCAACTGAGCTATTTCCGCATTGGGACTGCAAATATAAGACGATTTTTGTGAACTGCAAAATTTTTTTCGTAATTTTGTGTGCTATGACTAATTCCCAAATTATCGACCTCATTAAAAAAGAAGTCGTGCCTGCAGTGGGCTGCACCGAGCCCGTAGCCGTCGCCCTTTGCACATCTTACGCCACAGAGGCCCTCGGCGTCCGCCCCGAAAAAATCAATGTCAAGCTCAGCGCCAATATGCTCAAGAACGCCATGGGCGTCGGAATTCCCGGCACCGGCATGTCCGGTCTCCCCATTGCAGTAGCCCTGGGCGCCCTCATTGGCAAAAGTTCCTACAAGCTTGAAGTCCTTAAAGACTGCACCCCCGAGGCGGTACAGGAGGGAAAGCGCTTCATAGCCGAAGGACGCATCAAAATCGACCTGGCACCCGATAACGGCGAGCTTCTCTACATCGATGTTGAATGCTCCTCCCAGGAGGCCAAGTCCCGCGCCGTCATAGCCCGCGAGCATACCGGCCTGGTGTTCCTCGACGGCCCGGCCGCCCCCCACAAAACAGACCTGCTGTCAACAATCGGGGCCGGAGCACCTCACAAAGAAGCCCAGGAAGAGCTCTCCCTAAAGCGCGTATTCGAATTCGCCACCACCGCCCCGCTCCAAGATTTAGAATTCATCAACGAGGCGCGCCGCCTCAACGAAGCCGCCGCCGAAAAGGCCCTGGAGGGCAATTACGGACACGAGCTCGGAAAGACCCTCGCACGCCCCATGGGCAAGGGTATCTTCGGCGACACTATCTTCAGTCACATCCTGTGCGCCACCTCCAACGCCTGCGACGCCCGTATGGCCGGAGCGATGATACCCGTCATGAGCAATTCCGGCAGCGGCAACCAGGGCATAGCCGCCACCCTGCCGGTGGTTGTCTTCGCCCGCGAGAATCACAACACCGAGGAGGAACTTACCCGCGCGCTCGTACTCAGCCACCTCACCGCCATCTACATCAAACAGAGCCTGGGACGCCTGAGCGCCCTGTGCGGATGCGTTGTGGCCTCGACCGGAAGCAGTTGTGGCCTCACCTATCTGATGGGCGGCGGTTATGAGCAAGTTGCCGCCAGCGTCAAGAACATGATTGCCAATCTGGCCGGAATGGTTTGCGACGGCGCCAAGCCAAGCTGCGCCCTAAAGGTTAGCAGCGGCGTATCCACGGCCGTACTGAGCGCAATGCTAGCCATCCAGAATCACACCGTCGGCAGCACCGAGGGCCTCATCGAAGAAGATGTTGACCGCACCATCCACAATATGACCCGCCTCGGATCGGTGGGAATGAAAGAAACGGACAAGATGGTGCTCGACATAATGACGCATAAAGCGGAAGTTTAATAATAAAGAACATATCCATTCGTCTCACCACCTTATTATGAAAAGAATATTTTTTATTATATGGAGCGTTCTTGCTGTTGCATGCTCTCAGCAGCAGGCCGACAATGCTACCAATTGCATAGGCGGATGGTTCGGCCGGTACGTGGTAGAGAAAAGCATCGAAGGATGGAATGAGCCGTTCCAGCCAAATATGTCGGTAGGGCTTACCTTGTACGATGATATGTCCTGCGATATTAATGTGGGACTGATGGCCTGGCCGTATAAAACAGAAACAGACTCATTCCACTATCATTATGGCATTATTCCAACCGGTCTGGTTTTATACGGAAGCGGCCCGGAAGACCCTCTTTTTACCGTAAGTTCCAATGACTTACACCCGGAGGTTAATCCCGAGGAATACCCTGACCTTTATCTTGGAGGATTGCCTCTGACCGTCAGCTGGAACAAAGGTCTTGGCAAAACCTGGGACAAATACGCCACCCTCGCCGGCTGGCCAAGAAGCATAACCGTACTTTTTACCACTTTAGATTAAGTCCGGACTGCGGAAAATTAGGTTTTCCGCCGCAGGGGTGCTTGCCTGCAGTCGGAGGAGCTTCCTCCGGCAGCAACCCGCAGCAACAGCGGGAGAAGCTATCTCCAATTTAGCAAAACCAAGCCAAAGAATCAGTTTTTCAATCTATTTTTATATATTTGCGAGTTAAAGTGTAAATACCAAAACCGCAAATGGAAAAATTATTGAACAAGACCTGCGCCAAATATACTTTGGCGGACGAGGTGAAAGCCAAGGGCGTGTACCCTTATTACCGTCCCATCTCTTCAGGTCAGGATCCCTTGGTCACAATGGCCGACGGGTCTAAAGTATTGATGTTCGGCTCCAACTCCTACCTCGGACTTTCCGACGATCCGCGCCTTAAAGAAGCCGCAATAGCAGCGGTCAAAAAATACGGTACGAGTTGCTCCGGCAGCCGTTTCCTCAACGGAACCCTTGATATTCACCAGGAGCTCGAAGAGAAGCTCGCCCGCTTCGTGGGCAAGCAGGAGGCCGTAACCTACAGCACCGGATTCCAGGTCAACCTCGGAGTTGTCGGCTGTCTGGGATTCAGGGGCGGATTCATCTTCCTGGACTCTCTTGACCACGCCTGTATTATCGACGGAAGCCGCCTGAGTTTCAGCGAGGTACGTAAATTCCGCCACAACGACATGGTCGACCTCGAGAAGAAGCTCTGGCTCACCCCCCGCAACGCCAACAAACTCATAGTCGTCGACGGCGTCTATTCAATGGAAGGCGACCTTGCTCCCGTTCCCAAGCTTGTGGAACTCTGCGAGAAATACAACGCCTCCCTCATGATAGACGATGCCCACGGCCTCGGAGTGGTGGGCGAAAACGGCTCCGGCACCGCCAGCCATTTCGGTCTCACCGACAAGGTTGACCTCATAATGGGCACATTCTCAAAGAGTTTCGGTTCCCTGGGCGGATTCATCGCCGGTGACCACGAGGTCATCAACTACCTCAAGCACAACTCCCGCACCCTCATATTCAGCGCCTCAATGACTCCCGCCGCCGTGGCCGCAGCCAGCAAGGCCCTGGACATAATGATAGAAGAGCCCGAGCGCAGAGAGCACCTCTGGGAGCTCACCAACCACGCCCATAAGGCCTTCAAGGATGCAGGTTTCGACATCGGCCACACCCAGTCGCCCATCATCCCCCTGTTCGTAAGGGACACCATCAAGGCAATGACCATTGTCAAGCTGGCATACGAAGCCGGAGTGTTCATCACTCCCGTCATCGCCCCGGCAGTGCCCGAGAAAGACGTGCTTATCCGCTTCGCCCTTATGGCAACCCATAGCATCGAGCAGGTGGACGAGGCCGTGGAGAAGCTAACCAAGATATTCAAGCAGCTGGAAATCATATGATTATCCTTATCACCGGCATAACATCCGGATTCGGCAGGGCAATGGCAGAGAGGCTCAATGCCGACGGCCACACGGTGTATGGAACCCACCGCCGCGAGTGCGAACAACTCCCCGGTGTGCATTATATCAAGGCCGATGTAGCAAGCGAGCAGGACTGCCGGGCGGCCGTGCAGCAAGTGCTTGACGAGCAAGGCAGGATAGATGTTTTCATCAACAATGCCGGCATGGGCATAGGCGGTCCGCTGGAGTTCTGCACCCTCGAACAGGCGCAGAAGCAGATGGACACCAACTGGATGGGAATGGTGCGCTGCCTTCACTGGGTTCTTCCCGCAATGCGCAAGCAGGGCAGCGGCAAAATCATCTGCTTCAGCTCCATCGGCGGCCTTATGGGACTCCCCTTCCAGGGCCTATATTCTGCCAGCAAATTCGCCATCGAAGGCTACTGCGAAGCCCTCAGGCTCGAAGTTAAGAAGCTGGGGATCAAGGTGGTAGTGATAGAACCCGGCGACTTTGCCACATCTTTCACCGCCAGCCGCAACAGTGTCGACGACCCCGAGGCCCACAAGGCCTATCCTTCCTACGCCCGTTCGCTGCAGAGCATCGAAAAAGACGAGACGGGAGGCCTGAAGCCCGAGTATCTTGCCGGAAAGATAAGCCGCATCGTGCGCAAACGCAACCCAAACTACCACTATATAATATCCACCCTTGAGCAGCGCCTGTCGGTGTTCCTTAAGGCAATATTGCCGCCCAGCTGGTTTGCGGCCATACTTGGAAGTTATTACCATCTATAGTGAAAACCACATTTTCGATACACTACAACACCGTCTGGGGCGAGAGCCTCAGCCTGGTCCTTCAGGACAAAAAATACCCAATGACCTGGAACGAGGGCGGTCTGTGGACCGTTACCCTCAACGCCTCGGCGGCAGCGCTTAAAGACTACTTCTACGTCGTAATGCGCGACGGCCTCATCGCCCGCAGCGAGTGGGAACACCACAGCGCAGCGCCCGCCCCCGCCATCAACGACCACTGGAACGACTGCCCCCTGCCGGGATGCCCCTTCGTGCGCAAGCACAGCGCGGCCGAATTCGACCGTCCGGGCTTCCGCGGAGCCGGCACCGCCATTCCGGTCTTCTCGCTCCGCAGCGAAGATGACTTCGGCATAGGTGATTTCAGGGATCTGCGGCCGCTTACCGAATGGGCCGCCGCCACGGGGCAAAGCATCATCCAGCTGCTTCCTGTAGGCGACACTACGCGCCGCGGCGAGTGGAAAGACTCCTACCCCTACAGCCCCATATCTTCCTTCGCCCTGCACCCCCTGTACCTGCGCCTGCAGGAAATAGGCGTGAAGCAGGACGCCGCGTTCAAAAAAGCGCAGAAAGAGCTTAACGCCCTGCCCGAGCTGGACTACCCGAGGGTGTTCAAAGAGAAGATGAGCCGCATCCGCAAGGCCTGGGAGGAGCACGGAGCAAAAGACGCCGGAAAAGCCGCCTACAAGCATTTCTGCAAGGCAAACGCTTACTGGCTTGACGAATATGCCGAGTTCTGCGCCCAGAGAGACTCCAACGAGCCCGACTACTGGCGCTGGATACAGTGGCAGCTCGACAAGCAATTTGCCGACGAGGCCAAGTATGCCCGCAGCAAGGGCGTACACTTCAAAGGCGACCTTCCCATCGGCGTGAGCTCCGACAGCGCCGACGCATTCTATCATCCCGAGCTGTTCAACCTCGACTCCAGCGCCGGCGCACCGCCGGACTTCTTCAGCGCCGAGGGCCAGAACTGGGGCTTCCCCACCTACAATTGGGACGAGATGGCACGCGACGGCTACGCCTGGTGGAAGAGCCGCCTAAGGAAGATGAGCGAATACTTCGACGCATTCCGCATCGACCATATACTGGGATTCTTCCGCATCTGGGAGATTCCTCTGCAGTACAGCAGCGGCTCCATGGGCCACTTCAACCCTGCACTCCCCTACACCAAAGAAGAAATCGCCGCCGCCGGCCTGCCGTTGGAGGGTCTGTTCCTTGACGACCCGCGCAACAGCGGTTGCGTCCAGCCCCGCATACTTCCTCAGACTGAAGGTCTTACGCCCGAGCAGAAAGAGCGCTTCGGGGCCATCTTCACCGACTTCTTCTATCATCGCAACGACGCTCTCTGGCGCCGGAACGCCGAGCGCAAGCTCCCCGAGCTCCTGGACGCCACCGGCATGCTCGCCTGCGGCGAAGACCTGGGTATGGTGCCCGACTGCGTGCCCGGCGTGATGGAGCACGAGAGCATCCTCTCGCTGGAGATGTCCAATATGGACAAGGGACGCCCCTGGCCCGCGCTTGCCGTGTGCGCTTCCTCAAGCCACGATATGGCCACTCTGCGTATGCAGTTTGCCGAGGAGCACGGGCGCGATATGGAGCCCTGGGAGGTGCGGCGCGCCCTCTGGGACCACTTGAATTCGGCCCCTATGCTCGCCATCTTCCCTCTGCAGGACTGGGTGGCGCTTGACGGAAAGCTCAGGCGTAAAGATTTTGAGAACGAACGTATCAACCAGCCGGCGGACCCCAACCACCATTGGCGCTGGCGTTTCCACCGCAACATGGCGGAGCTGAACTGCGCAACCGCCCTCAACACCGAAATTACCGGAATGCTTAAAGACTCGGGACGATATAATGGATAGTCGGCGGCGGTGCGGATGCAGACCCGTAGCCACCCTCGGCTCCGTAAGAGGGAGGGGCCCGCTTGCGGGAGGGGTCGCGAAGCGACGGTCTGCATCCGCGCCGCCACCGACAGAACAAAACAATAAACGATTATGACACAGGACGAACTTTTCAAAGTGCTTGTAGCACACTGCAAGGAGTACGGTTTTATCTTTCCTTCCA
>CADBAY010000019.1 GCA_902792815.1 uncultured Bacteroidia bacterium | reverse complement strand
TTAGGTAAATCAACACCGGCTATACGTGCCATAATTATACTTTACTTAATTAGTTACTGAATATTATCCCTGACGCATCTTGAACTTGGGGTTCTTCTTACAGATTACGTACAGACGGCCCTTGCGGCGGACTATCTTGCAATCCTCGCTGCGCTTCTTGATGGATGTTTTGACTTTCATATCGTGAAAAATTTTATTTGTATCTGAAAGATATTCTGCCTTTGGTCAAGTCATAAGGTGAAATTTCAACTCTCACTCTGTCGCCCAGAAGGATATGGATAAAGTTCATCCGCATTTTGCCTGAAATATTACACAGCAGGACATGACCGTTCTCAAGCTCGACTTTGAACATCGCGTTCGGAAGGGTCTCGATGACCTTTCCATCTTGTTCTATAGCTACTTGTTTCGACATTAAAATAACACTTTAAAAATTGATCTTGGGATCTTTCTCGATAAAATCGAAGGTTGACAGCTGCTCTGCCCGGCCTTTACGGACAACAACCGTAAGTTCGTAGTGGGCCGATTTCTTGTGGTCGGAAGTATGCACCGCCCAACCGTTGCGGTCGAGGTACACACTTTTCACGCCCGCATTGATCATAGGTTCGATACATATTACCATTCCTTCCACAAGATGGGTCCCTTTGCCGCGGCGCCCGAAATTGGGCACTCCCGGCTGCTCGTGCATTTCGCGCCCGAGCCCGTGGCCTTCCAGTTCACGTACGACCGAAAAACCCTGTGCTTCTACGTACGATTGTACCGCGTATCCGATATCGCCGGTACGGTTACCCGCCACAGCAGCCCCGATGCCTTTGTAAAGCGACGCCTTGGTGACGTCGAGGAGCCTGCGGGTCTCGGGATCCACCTCCCCCACGGGGAAAGTGTAAGCCGAGTCACCCTGCCAGCCCTTGTAGAGCGTGCCGCAGTCCACGGATACCACGTCCCCCTCTTTGAGGACATAATCGGACGGGAATCCGTGTACTACAACATCGTTGACCGACATGCAAAGTGCTGCGGGGAAGCCCTCGTAGCCGAGGAAGCTGGGCACTGCTCCGTGAGAGCGGATAAACTCGTCGGCGAGCTTGTTGAGCTGCGCTGTGGTGACACCGGGGGCGACATGTCTGCCGACCTCCGCAAGCGTCTTGGAGACGATTATCGCATTCTCGCGCAGGAGTTCAATTTCCTCTTCTGTTTTGGGCCTGACCATCATACCTTGAATTTTCCTGGAGAATTACATTCCTGAACGTCCGCTCAGACGGCCGGTCTTCATAAGGCCGTCATAGTGGCGCATAAGCAAATAACTTTCAACCTGCTGGAGCGTATCGAGGATGACGCCGACGAGAATCAACAGCGAGGTACCGCCGAAGAAGCTGCCGAACGAGTTGTTGACACCCAGGATGATAGCAATTGCAGGAAGAATGGAAATGATGCCGAGGAAGATAGATCCCGGGAGGGTAACTCTCGACATCACCGAATCCAGATACTCCATGGTTTTCTTACCGGGTTTGACGCCCGGGATGAAACCTCCGTTGCGCTTCATATCCTCAGACATGTTCTGAGGATTGACGGTGACGGCAGTATAGAAATACGTGAACACCACCACAAGGAGGAAGAAAATGAAGTTATACCAGAACCCGGTATAATTTCCGAGCGTAGCGGCAAGTCCTCTGGTAGCATCCCAGCGGGAGAAAATCAGAGGGAACAGCATCAGGGCCTGGGCGAAGATGATAGGCATAACACCGGCAGCATTGATCTTCAGAGGGATGTACTGACGGACGCCGCCGTACTGGCGGTTGCCGACCACTCTCTTGGCATACTGCACAGGAACCCTGCGCACAGCCTGCACAAGCGCGATAGCCGCAATGATAACGAAGAACCAGATAACGAACTCCACGATGAGCAGGAGGGCGCCGCCGTTGTTGGTGCTGAGCTTAGCACCGATTTCAGCAATCACCGCGTAAGGCAGACGGGCCACGATACCTATCATAATGATGAGGGAGATACCGTTGCCGATACCGCGGTCGGTGATGCGCTCGCCGAGCCACATAACGAACATGGAGCCGGCCATCAGGATGATGGTGGAGAGCAGGTTGAACATAAAGTTGCTCCAACCGAGCTGCTGCACGGCCACGAAGGCCTGGCCGGGAATCTGGCCATGAAGGGCGGCCATATAAGCCGGACCCTGGATGCAGATGATCACGATGGTAAGCCAGCGTGTCATCTGGTTCATCTTCTTACGGCCGCTTTCGCCCTCCATCTGGAGTTTGCGGAAGTAAGGGACGAACACGCCGAGAAGCTGGATGACGATGGATGCCGAGATGTACGGCATCACACCCAGCGCGAAGATCGAAGCGTTACCGAAAGCGCCGCCGGAGAACATGTTCAGCAAGCCCACGAGGCCCTCTGAAGTGCTCTGCTGGAAGCGGGCCAGCATCGACGGGTCGATGCCAGGCAGGACCACGAAGCACCCGAGACGATACACAAGTATCAGAAGGCAGGTGTAGACGATCCTCTTCCGAAGCTCTTCGATCTTGAAGATGTTTTTGATTGTCTCAATAAACTTCTTCATCGCAATTATTCGCTTACGACCGCCTTACCGCCGGCGGCCTCGATTTTGGTAACAGCAGTTTTGGAGAAAGCGTCGGCAGTGATGGTCAGCGCTGCGCTGATTTCACCGACGGCAAGGACCTTCACGAGGTCGTTCTTGCCAGCCAGACCGGCGGCCTTGAAATCCTCAACTCCGAGTTCGGAAACGCCAAGTCCTGCGGCGAGATTCTCAATGGCCTTAAGGTTGATGGCCCTGTACTCCACGCGGGTGGGGTTCTTGAAGCCGAACTTAGGCAGACGCCTCTGGATAGGCATCTGGCCACCTTCGAAGCCGATCTTGTGCTCGTAACCGGCACGGGCCTGTGCGCCCTTGGTACCGCGGGTGGCAGTGCCGCCCTTACCGGAACCCTGACCGCGACCCAGTCGCTTGCTTGTTTTGGTTGCACCTGCTGCAGGTGCGAGATTCTCAAGTTTCATAATCACGGTCCTCCTTAGTCAATAACTTCATACTTGACGAGATGGGCGATCTTTGCGAGCTGTCCCATAGTGACAGGATTCTGCTCCACCTCTACGGTCTGATGCATACGGCGGATGCCAAGGCAGCGAAGGTTGTCCTTCTGACGCTTGGTTTCTCCGTTGCTGCTTATAATCTTGGTAATTCTGAGTTTTGCCATAATCGTGTCCTCCTAGCCGTTGAAAACCTTGTTCATAGGAATGCCGCGGAGACCGGCCACGGTATAAGCGTCCCTCATGCTGGTCAGGGCGGTCACGGTAGCCTTCACAAGGTTGTGAGGGTTGGATGAGCCCTTTGACTTAGCAAGGACGTTCTGAATACCGGCAGACTCGAACACGGCGCGCATAGCACCACCGGCCTTTACACCGGTACCGGGAGCTGCAGGCTTCATGAATACGCGGGAACCGCCGAATTTTGCCTCCTGCTCGTGAGGGATAGTGGTGTTGATGACGGGAATCTTGACCAGATTCTTCTTTGCATCCTCCACGCCCTTAGCGATAGCGGCAGTGACCTCATTGGCCTTACCCAGGCCGTAACCGACGACACCGTTCTCGTCGCCAACGACGACGATGGCTGCGAAGCGGAAGTGGCGACCGCCCTTGGTTACCTTGGTAACCCTCTGGATGGCGACCAGTCTGTCCTTGAGCTCAAGGTCAGATGTCTTTACTCTTTTAACGTTTGTATTTGCCATAGTGTGTCTGATTAGAAAATGAGACCGCCTTCACGGGCAGCGTCTGCCAAACTTTTAACCCTGCCGTGGAACAGATAACCGCCACGGTCGAATGCGATAGTGGTGATACCCTTGGCGAGAGCACGCTCGGCGATGGCCTTGCCGACGACGGCTGCGGCCTCGATGCCCGACTTGCCCTTGCACTGTGCTGCCAGCTCCTTATCGTTGGATGCGGCGGCCACAAGAGTCTTGCCCTGGAGATCGTCCACGACCTGCACGTAGATCTGCTTGTTGCTGCGGAAAACCACCATACGGGGACGCTCGGCGGTACCGTTGACGTGCTTGCGGATGCGGAAGTGGATCCTTCTTCTTCTTTCAATTTTATTGAGTGCCATAATTCAATCCTCCTATTATTTAGCGGATGCGGTCTTGCCGGCCTTGCGGCGCAGCTGCTCACCGACGAACTTAATACCCTTGCCCTTATACGGCTCCGGCCTGCGGAAAGAACGGATCTTGGCGGCCACCTGACCGACAAGCTGCTTGTCGCAGCTCTTCAATACCAGGCGGGGATTCTCGCCCTTGCGGACGTCGGGCAGTTCAGCCTTTACCTCGTCGGGAAGCATCAGGTGAATCTCGTGTGAATAACCGAGGGAGAAAACAAGAAGCTGGCCCTGGACTGCTACACGGTAGCCGACGCCCACCAGTTCCTGCTGGGTGGTGAAACCTTCGGACACACCAACGACCATATTGTGCACCAGTGCGCGGTACAGACCGTGCATGCTGCGGTGACGAGGCTGATCGGTGGGGCGCTCGAACTTGATTTGATTGTCCTCTACGGTCATCTTGATGTCCGGATCTACTTTCTGGCACATCTCTCCGAGAGGTCCTTTAACCTTCAACACGTTGCCGTCGAGCAGCTCTACGCTGACCCCGGACGGAAGGCTTACAGGCAATTTACCAATTCGTGACATTGTAATGTACTGTTTTGTTGATTAATATACGTAGCAAAGCACTTCACCGCCTACGCCAAGTTCCTTGGCCTCTTTGTCGGTGATGATGCCCTTGGAGGTGGAAAGGATGGCGATGCCGAGTCCGTTAAGGACGCGGGGCATGCTCTCCACATCGGTGTACTGCCTGAGGCCGGGACGGCTGATGCGCTCAATCTTCTTGATGGCTGCAGTCTTGGTCTGAGGATGGTACTTGAGGGCTATTTTGATTGTATTGTAAGGGGTCCCCTCAACCACCTTGTAGCTGAGGATGTAGCCCTTCTCACAAAGGATCTGGGTGATGGCGACCTTCATCTTGGAAGAAGGGATCTCCACGACCTTGTTGCCGGCCTGATAGGCGTTGCGAATCCTGGTGAGGTAATCTGCAATAGGATCTGTCATAATATCGTTGAATGTTTTATTATTACCAACTTGCCTTCTTGACACCCGGGATGAGGCCGTTGGAGGCCATCTCACGGAACTGGATACGGCTCAGGCCGAAGGCCCTCATGTAGCCCTTGGGGCGGCCGGTGAGGGAGCAGCGGTTGTGCAGACGTACAGGGCTGGCGTTCTTGGGGAGCTTGTCCAGAGCGGCCCAGTCGCCGGCTTCCTTAAGTGCCTTTCTCTTCTCGGCGTACTTAGCAACCAGTTTTGCGCGCTTTACTTCGCGGGCTTTCATTGATTCTTTTGCCATAGTATCTTATTTGTTATGTTTCTTGAAAGGCAGACCGAACGCGGCAAGCAGTGCGTGGCACTCCTCGTCCGTGCGGGCGGTCGTCACAAAAGTAATCTCGAGACCGTGGATACGGGGGTTCTTGTCGATGTCGATCTCGGGGAAAATAATCTGCTCCTTGAGTCCGAGGGTGTAGTTGCCCTGGCCGTCCATCTTCTCGGCGATGCCGTTGAAGTCGCGGATACGGGGGAGAGCTACACGGATGAGCTTCTCGAGGAACTCGTACATCTTCACGTCGCGCAGGGTGACCTTCGTACCGATGGACATGCCCCTACGGAGCTTGAAGTTGGAAACGTCTTTGCGGGAATTGGTGATGAGGGCCTTCTGGCCGGTGATCAGAGAGAGCTCTTCGGCTGCCTCTTCAACGACCTTGCGGTCCTGGGTGCCCTGTCCGACGCCCTCGTTGAGGGTGATCTTGACAAGCTTGGGGACCTGCATCACGGTGGTGTAGCCAAACTGCTTGGTGAGTTTGTCCACTATTTCCTCTTTATAAACCTTCTTGAGGGTAGGAACATATCCTGCAGGCAGGGCCTTTACCTCAACTTTTTCTGCTTTCTTTGCCATAATTACTTGATCTCCTCCCCGGATTTTTTAGCGATACGGACTTTCTTGTCCCCATCTACTTTGAAACCAACGCGAGTGGGCTTGCCGCTCTTGGGATCGATGAGGTTAAGATTGGACATGTGGATGGGAGCCTCCTGCTTGAGAATGCCGCCCTGAGGCTGCTTGGCATTGGGCTTGGTGTGCTTGCTCACCATATTTACGCCCTCCACGATGGCGCGATCCTTTGCGGGATCGACGGAAAGCACCTTACCGGTCTTTCCCTTGTCGTTACCGGCATTTACATACACGGTGTCGCCTTTCTTTATTCTATTCATAATGATGTACTTTTAAAGGACCTCCGGTGCCAGTGAAACGATTTTCATATAATTCTCGCGGAGCTCGCGGGCCACGGGACCGAAAATACGGGTGCCGCGGAGTTCGCCGGCGTTGTTCAGAAGAACGCACGCATTGTCGTCAAAGCGGATATAGGAACCGTCAGCACGACGGACTTCCTTCTTGGTGCGCACGACGACGGCCCTGGATACGGTACCCTTCTTGGCGTCCGATCCGGGGATAGCGCTCTTGACGGTGACGACGATCTTGTCGCCGACTGTCGCATAACGGTGGTTGGTTCCTCCAAGCACGCGGATGCAAAGGACTTCCTTAGCACCGCTGTTGTCGGCCACCTGTAAACGTGTTTCCTGCTGTATCATAACTACTTAGCTTTTTCTACGATTTCAACTAATCTCCAGTTCTTGGTCTTGCTCAGAGGACGGGTCTCCATGATGCGGACGGTATCGCCCTCACCGCACTCGTTCTTCTCGTCCTGGGCCACGAACTTGGTGGTCTTCTTGACAAACTTTCCGTAGAGAGGATGCTTTTCTTTGCGCTCGACAGCTACCACGATGGTCTTGTCCATCTTGCTGCTGACCACTACTCCTACTCTTTCCTTACGAAGATTTCTTTCCATAACGCTCTGATTTAGTTCTGTTTTTCTTTTTCAGCGAGGATAGTGATCATAAGAGCGATATCCTTTCTGGTCTTTTTGAATTTAGACGTGTCCTCCAATGGAGAAATAGCGTGGTTGATCTTCATGGTGTCGAGATTGCTCTTCTCGATTGCGATTCTGTCGCGCAGGTCGGCAACAGACATCTCACGTGCTTCAGCTGCTTTCATTTTCTTTTCTCCATTAAATTATTCTACATAATCCCTGCGGACCACGAACTTGGTGGCGATAGGGAGCTTGTTGGCGCCCAGGCGCATTGCGTCCTTGGCGGTCTCGAGTGAAACGCCCTCGGCCTCAAAGATGATACGGCCGGGAGTGATAGGGGCCACGAATGCATAGGGATCACCCTTACCTTTACCCATACGGGTATCGAGAGGCTTCTTGGTGATAGGCTTCACAGGGAAGACCCTGATCCAGATCTGGCCTTCACGGTTCATTCTACGGGAGATTGCCTGACGGGCCGCCTCGATCTGCTGCGCGGTGAGCCAACAATTTTCAAGGGTCTTGATACCGAAGGAACCGAAAGCAAGCTGATTTCCCCTCTGGGAATTGCCCTTCATACGGTTCTTCTGTTCCCTTCTAAATTTTGTTCTCTTAGGTTGTAACATTGTAGTATTACTTTAAAAAATATTTTCCTTAAGCCCTAAATGCTTGACTCTCAATGTGATAGCACACAACAAGCCAAATTTTGGGACTGCAAAGATAATGAAAAATTTGCAAACCGCAAGTGATTTGCAAAAATTTTTCAACTATTTTCGACGCGGAATTTTAAAGCTAACTACGCGTTTTTCGGAGAGTTACCGAATGCGGCTCAAAATTTTTCCGAACTTTTTCGACGCTCTATTTTTTGCCCGCAAGAGAGAAGGTCAACTCCAGTCTGGGACGCAGGGCGGCATCGGTATATTCGGGGCCGTAGAGAACGGCGTTGTAGTAGCGGTCTTTGTCCAGTTTCTCGGTGGTCGTAGTTTTAGACGACGACGCGCTGGCATACTGGGCCATCATGGCATATGTATAATAATTGGTATAAGGATCGTAGCCGTAACCGCCATAACCTCCCATGCCATAACCGCCGTAGCCCATACCGTAGCCACCCATACCATAACCGCCGTAATACATGCTGTTATAGTAGTTCTGGTACATAAGATAATTATAATAATCACTCATCGACGAGCTCGAACTCGAGCTGTTCTTGGATACCTCCTTTGCAGTGATTATCAACCATATATCATACTCGCCGCCAAGCAGTTTCCTGCGCTTGTACGTCTCCACTGCCTCCTCGCCCTCCTGTGGCTTTTCGTTGATCTTGAGAAGTTCCTGCAGGTGGTAGGTAATATCGGGCTCGTAACGCAGCAGGCTGCGGTTGATGTCGCCCTGGTTCTCCTCGGCCGAGCTGGCGTCGGTTAGGCCGGCGAACATAACCGTGGTGTCGTTCTGGCGTATACGGCAGGTGGGCGAAAGAATCACCGGGTACTTGTTCATGTCCCTGTAGTCTTCGGGGAAACGGAAGGGCAGCACAAGGGTGGCCTTGTTGATGACGGCCTCGCGGGGATTTCCGCCCTCGGCGAGGATAAGGTCTTCAGCGGTGTGCTTGAGGTCAAGCGCCGAAATGACGGGCTTGAGTCCGCCGCCGCCCTCGATGAAAATCTCTTCCTTGGCCTTACCGGCCATGGGACGGCTCTCATGCTCTGCAAGATTGAGGCAGTACTCAGGATACGAACCGTGGCTGGAATACCTGAACAGCGAGTCGGTCTTCACGAATCTGGTAAACCCGTACATAAAGTAGAAGGTAGTGTCCTTCTCGGGTTTGCCGTCGTTGTCGTAGTCGCATTTCAGGTCGAGCGAGGCGTAATTGCCAGTAACGAACTGGGCGTTGCTGTCGTAGCCCACCTGAAGTTCGTACATGTTGATACGGCCGCCATTGCCCACCGGATTGTCGGTAGAGAGGTAGATGCCGGGAATCTTGCGGGTGTAACGATTGAAGTCCTGGAGGTCCTCCTGCGTGATCTGCAGGAAGCGGCGGGCATATTCTTCGGTAAAGTCGAACGACAGCGAGTCGGCGCCATATACCACGGGCGAGCCGACGGCGATAGACTTGCTGTAATCAACCCTTATGGAGTTGCCGTTGATGTCGTAATCGCGCCCCGGCGAGGCTGGCTCGGAAAGGGCGTGGACATTGACGTTCTGGATGATATGCCGCTGGTCGTCGGAGATAACCGAAACCGTGTCCATTACGGCGGCAAAGTGGAAACGCTTGATTTTGACGGCGGCAAGATTGCCGAAATCAAGGGCGTCCAGCGCAGGCACGAGGGTGAGAGCGCAGCTGCGGGTGCTCAGGCCGTACTTTTCGTCCCTCACGGCGCCTATGGTGATGCGCGTCTGGGAATAGCCCGACAGCGAGTCCGTCATTTTCATGGAGATGGAGCCCGGGGGCAGGAGCGCATCCTTGGGGTAAATACTATACGTCTGGTCAACCGGGACGAGATTCGCTCCCAGTTCGGTGTTTATTTCTACGCAGGCGAGGCAGCAGAACAATGCCGCCACGGCAGCCAATCTGAATTTCATCGCGTCAAATCTTGTCGTAAAAAGCGTTGTACGCATCGATGTAGGACCCGCTCTCGAGCGCTGCCGCATCGAACGGAAGTACCGGAAGCTTGAGAGACTTGCAGCACCGCGTAAGTGTGGCGGGAATGTCGGGAGAGCCGAGGATTACACCGTCGGCGTACTGGATGGCAGTTTTAGCAAGATTTATGCCATCCGGCTTGTCCAGGAAGTGCAGGTCCGCCGCCGTAAGACCGCCGAATGCCGCCTTTGCGGCAAAGCCCGGACGGAAGCTCACATCGGGCAGGTCGTTATAAAGCGAAAGCACTATTTTGCTGGATGAGAAGATAGGGTCGTCTTTATATGCTTTTTTAAGGTAGGCAGGCAGCAGGTGGGATATCCAGCCCTGGCAATGTATGACATCCGGGGCCCAGCGCAGCTTCTTTACCGTCTCAAGCACTCCGCGGGCGAAGAAAATGGCCCTCTCGTCGTTATCTTCGAAGAAGTTGCCCTCCTCGTCGGCAAAAGTTTGCTTGCGGCGGAAATAATCCTCATTGTCAATGAAATACACTTGGATACGGGCGGCCGAGATGCTTGCAACCTTGATGATAAGCGGGTGGTCCACATCCGAAATGATGATGTTCATTCCGGACAGACGTATCACTTCGTGCAGCTGATTCTTGCGCTCGTTGATGAATCCGTAGCGCGGCATGAATGAACGGATTTCCCTCTTACGCTCCTGAATCCCCTGGGGTAGATAGCGCGCTATGCTTGAAACAGGCGCTTCCGGGAGGTAAGGACACATCCCGGAACTGACAAAAAGGACTCTTTTAATATTATCTGCCACAGCACAAAGGTAAGAATTTTTTTTGAAATATTGATAAATGCTTATATTTGAAGTCAATTTGGGAGATTATGTCAAAAGAAGAGAACAAGATTATCCGCCGCCGGCTGCGTAACGCATACGCCTCCAGCATCATAAGCATCAGCCTCGTGCTGCTTTTGATAGGGATTGCCGCCCTGCTGATAGTCAACGCCCGTGCAGTTTCGAATTATTTCAAAGAAAATCTTCAGCTTTCGGTTCTTCTCAAGCAGGACGCCTCCGAAGACGAGGCCCTGGGCTACCAGAAATCCGTTGAGACCATGCCATTCATCAAGGGCACCAGGCTGGTGACCCGCGAGGAAGGCACCGCAGAACTGAGCAAGATGCTGGGAGACGATTTCCTGTCGGTGTTCGAGACCTCTCCCGTGCCCATTTCTTTGGAAATCAAGC
This sequence comes from uncultured Bacteroidia bacterium, assembly GCA_902792815.1. Taxonomy (GTDB): domain Bacteria; phylum Bacteroidota; class Bacteroidia; order Bacteroidales; family UBA932; genus Cryptobacteroides. Next base: position 30,757 of record CADBAY010000019.1, on the reverse strand, counting down.
TCAAAGGGGATTATGTCTCGCCGGACAGCGTAGCATTCGTGCGGCGTGCCCTGAGTGCCTCTCCGGTAGTGGAAGAGGTGGAATACCAGCAGTCGCTGGTCGAGACGCTGAGCTCCAACCTCACCAAGATCTCGATGGTTCTGGGCATCTTCATCCTTCTGATGCTCTTTATCTCCTTCGTGCTCATCAACAATACCGTGCGGCTCAACGTATTCTCGCGCCGATTCACCATCCATACCATGCAGCTGGTGGGCGCGACGAGGCGTTTCATCCGCAAGCCGTTCATGCGCGGCGCAGTGCTGCAGGGGCTTATTTCGTCGCTCCTGGCACTTGCAGCCCTGGCCGGAGCGCTGTACTTCCTCCACCGCTCGTTCCCGCAGCTATTTGCGGCCATCGAGCTTAAGAGCCTGCTCATCGTGGCCGGCACGGTGGTGGTGTGCGGAGTGGCTATATGCATGATAAGTACATTCTTTGTGGTCAACAAGTTAGTGTCCCTCGACAAGGACCGCTTATATTATTAATATATGGATAAAATGGCAATGTCCCGCAAGGGGATCCGTATAATGCTCGCCGGCCTGCTCGTGATGGTAGCAGGTTATGTTCTCATGATGGGCGGATTCAGCCCCGACCCTAACGTTTTTAACTACGCCATGTTCGACGCCCGCCGCCTGGTTGCGGCTCCGCTGGTGATTCTGGCGGGAATCGTGGTGGTAATAGTGGCCATCATGGGCCGTTTCGAAGACAAAAAAGAGGGTAAGAAATAGCTATGGACTGGTTGCAAGCTCTTTTGCTCGGACTGGTCCAGGGACTGACCGAGTTTTTGCCCGTCAGCAGCAGCGGACACCTGGCAATAGGTAAGGCGCTGCTTGGCGTCGAGCCATCCGAAGACCTGGTTTTCGAGGTCACGGTGCACGCTGCTACGGTTCTTGCCACCATTGTGGTTTTCCGCAAGGAAATCTGGAAGCTGCTCTGCGGTCTTTTCAAGTTCAAGTATAACGACGAGACGGACTATATAGCCAAAATCTGCCTGTCCATGGTTCCCGTGTTCATTGTGGGGATGTTTTTTAAAGATAAGGTAGAGTCGGCGTTTAATTCTATGCTCATAGTTGGCCTGGCGCTCATCGTGACTGCCATGCTCCTGGTTTTCTCCGACTGGAAGACCAAGCGGGGCTTCGGGGCAGAAGCTTCGGGAGACGCCGGACAGAGCGGCACTGACCGGTACCGTAACGGCATCAGCTTCTGGCAGGCGCTGGTTGTAGGCATAGGCCAGGCATTCGCAGTCATCCCGGGCCTGTCCCGTTCCGGAACCACAATCAGCACAGGTCTGATCTGCGGAGTCAAACGCAGCAACATGGCCCAGTTCTCCTTCCTTATGGTACTCGTACCCATCCTGGGAGAAGCATTCCTCGATGTAGTGGGAGGCGATATGGCGGCATCTTCTACCGGCTTCCTGCCGCTCGCAGTAGGCTTCGTGGCAGCATTCATTTCCGGCCTCTTTGCCTGCAAAGTAATGATAGCCCTCGTGCGCAAGGCCCAGCTCAAATGGTTCGGCCTCTACTGCGCCCTGGTGGGCCTGGCGGTCCTTATATTCATGGTTTGATGGCGGAACGCACACTGGTTTACTTCGTCGCCGACGTTCATCTTGGCCTGGCCACCGCAGATCCCGCCGAGCGGGAACAGCGCTTCCTGGATTTCCTGTCAACGGTTCCCGACAATGCTCTTGCGCTTTACCTGCTGGGAGATATCTGGGATTTCTGGTATGAATACCACGACGTTATCCCCCGCGAGGGAGCACGGGTGGTCGCTCGCCTGATCGCCCTGATGGACGCCGGAGTTACGGTGTACTTCTTCCCCGGCAATCACGACATTTGGTGCTATTCGTTCTTCGAGAGCATTGGTATGCGCAAGTGCGCCCAGCCGCAATTGGTGGAGATTGGCGGCAAGAGCTTCTGCCTTGGGCACGGGGATGCCCTGGGTGGCGCCCGGCCGGGCTACAAGTTCATGCTAAAGGTGTTCAACAGCCGCATAACGCAGGGCCTTTTCAGCACCCTCCACCCCCGGATCGCCTTTGCACTGGCCCGTAAATGGTCGGGCGGCAAGCGCTCCAAAAGGCCCGCCTACCACTTCCGCGGCGAGCAGGAGCCCCTATACCAATTCGCACTCGAGCAGTCCTCTCAAGTGCAGGTAGATTATTTCATTTTTGGGCACTTCCACGACGCCGTCGACCTGGAACTCCCCACCGGAGCCCGGCTCATCGTCCTAAAAGACTGGCTATCCGGCGGCACCCCCCACGCCCGCTTCGACCTCTCCGACGGGAGCCTGACCATCGAGCCTTCCAGCAACTAACCCTTGCCGTAAAGCCGGGAGCCTCCGGCAGCCCCTCGGGCAGCCAGACCTTCACCTACGACCGCAAAGCGCACAAAAACAAGGAAATTGTGTCAAAAGCGGCGTCGAACCGGCTAAAAGCGCACAAAACACGGAGATCTGTGTCAAAAGCAGCAACGAATCTATCGCTTTGACACAAAAAGCCAATTTTTGTGCGCGGCATACCCTGAATTCGCTTCGCTTGATGAGTCATTCTTTCAATGAACAGAAGCCAATCCGGCTGGACGGACAACTATGCCACCGACCAGGGTCCCTACGGCTATGACGCTGCGGGCAACCTGGCCTCAGACAGCCGCAAGGGCTTGCTTTTCACCTACAATCTTGCTAACTTGCCTTCGAAAGTGGAAGGCGTTGGATACAACGCCGGATTGGCAGTTTGTCTTTAGGTAGAACAAGTCAACAACACGTAGATGCTATTCAAACAGAAAATTTAATATATCGAGTTATGGGGATTAAAATTATAAATGATGGCTCCAATCATTTTAATAAAAAACGCATTTCAAATCCATCAGCGCTACCCGCTTTTAGATAATATGAAAAAAATCATAGTATTAGTACTTCTTGTTGGGCTCTCGTTAGAGTCTCTTGCACAAGACTCTATAGAACAGGCATTGACACATGAAAGCGAAGTATTGTCAGAAATAATAAACCACTATTCGCTTTCCAGCGCAATCAATGACACATCATACATAGGTTTTTTGTATGGAGTTACATGGACGATGGTTGTCCCCGACAGTAATCATCAGTATAGCGCTTATTGGGGCAGGACCCTTGATAAAGATCAATATTATCAGATTCGTTACTTGGAAGACCCAGCTTATACTGAGATGCTTCAAAGCAATGGTTTAATTTCAAATGATTTTGTGAGGGACACTACCACATATGATTTGTCATACTGGTATCTGTCAATTAATACAAAGGAACATCGTATTGATTACAACTATCAGATGAAAAGAAAGACTAAAGCATGCTTGTTTAAAAAAAAGAAGGAGGAGTATCTAGTGTCTTCAAAATGGTTATCTGCAATGATCAACATCAGTGCGACGATGATCAATTACCAAATGAGCAAGAACAAGGCCGAGTATGCCGATACTATAGTTTGCTATAAAAAGAAATATCCCGGACTCTTCAAAATAGAAGAATAAAACAGTTTCCCAGAGCCCGGATCAACACCGGGCTCTTTTTTCTCTCTCGGCACTAAAAGCCGAGATCAGTCTAGATTATTTGGCAACACATATCAGTTTTATCTCTCTATTCGCAATAAGTAACATGTTCTTCTTTAATATTTTAAGAATTCTCGCAAAATTATTTGTGTCAATTATTCTTCTGCTAATCTTACTTTCACACATAGGAAATGCTGTGACAAATCAACATATAGGAATAACAGGATTCTATTTTACTCAAAACGATGTGACATTTATTAGCGAAATATATGGGAATAGCGGTGATGAGCACTTTTCTCGACCACGGATTATCATTGAAAAGGCCGGAGAAGTGTTATACAATCATCAATATATATGTACCTGCGGTCATTGCTTGGGAGTATCCAATGCCTCTGTGTATCATATTATCAAATTAAATCGCCCCGGGCATTATCAAACTATCTATTCATATGAAAGTATTGAAGAGTATAAAGCCGGGCTTGACTCTCTCGCAATAGATTTGTCATCTTTAAAATATCTTAAATATAAGAAGTTCAACAACTCAGTTCATTTAGAATTATCACCTCTTATTAACTGAAATAACTCAGTCACTTTATATTACATGGGTTTCAATCATTGAGGTGCAAAATGTTCTTCCTTAAGTAGATTTATATTAATCATTTATCTTTGTAGAGAGCCCGATTCAACACCGGGCTCTTTTCTCTGCTCAAATGCGCTCTATTCAGTGCATAACTGCGGTTTGGTGGTTCTTTTGTGGGTGGGCAAACCGCAAAAAAGGGGCAAAATGCTGTTTGCCCGTACATTCAATGACCACCAAACAGCAGCACTTGGTTTATCCTATTATGAGGGTGTAGTTTAGCGCTTCTTGGAGCCTTTCTTTTTGACTTGGCTCTTGAGGTGGTCGACATTGATGACGGTCTTGACCGGGGCCTCCCAGAATACTGAATAATAGAACTGGTCCCACTGACCGGCGTCCCAAACCTGCACAAGTTCTTCAATCTTGGCGTCTTTGCCCTTGGGGTCGTAGCGGGTCTTGAGGTCCTGCGAGAAGAGCTTGGCCACGATCTGCCAGAAATTGGCGGCAAATCCGCTCTCGTATTCCTTGATGATGGTGTAGGCGCTCATGCCGCACTCGCGGTCAACCAGGCGCATCAGCAGCAGGCCCTGCGAGGTGGTCATATTCTTGATATCGGCCGTAAACAGGCTCAGGAGCTCTTTTTCCACCTGGTTGATGTACTGGGTGCGCTGGCTGCGCTTGGTGGCGTCGGCGGCGATTGTGCTGTCCACCTGGGCCATCAGCTTGCGTCCCACCAGGGCATAGGGATAGATCTTGTTGAAATTATAAACGAGGCGGTACTCCCGGCGCCAGTCACCGCTCTTTTTGAAGCCGCGGCCCCGGGGGAACACCCATATAGGATCGATTGTATCGAAGAATGTAGTATCGCCGTCGTGCACCTCATAGTACATAGGATAGCCTTTCGGCGCCTTTATAGTCTGGGCGGCGGCACCCGCGCAGAGAGCCGCAAAAGCGAATACTATGGCTACAATTTTTTTCACGCCACAAAGATAAACAAATTCCGAGCCATTATTTATTTGTGTCTTATTAATTATATAATTGGTAAAAATTCTTATATTTGTAGGCTGCCACATAAGCTTTGAATAAGAAATGACCAACAAACGCGACTTGACCTTCGCCCAAATGTTCAACCTGAGCTTCGGCTTTTTCGGGGTTCAGATTGCCTACGCGCTGCAGAGCGCCAATATCAGCCGTATCTTCGCCACCCTTGGCGCCGATCCGCACCAGCTGAGTTTTTTCTGGATTCTGCCTCCGCTCATGGGCATGATAGTCCAGCCGCTCATCGGCAAATGGTCGGACCGCACCTGGACCCGCATGGGCAGGCGCAAGCCTTATCTGCTTGTGGGAGCTATTGTGGCCGTGCTGGTGATGCTCCTGCTTCCCAAGGCCGGAAGCCTCAACCTCTCCACCGCCTATCTGTTCCTTGGCCTGAACTCCGCAATGTGGTTCGGCCTCTTCTCCCTCATCTTCCTTGACACATCCATCAACGTGGCAATGCAGCCCTTCAAGATGATGGTTGGAGACCTCGTGAACGAAAAGCAGAAGGCCACCGCCTACAGCATCCAGAGCTTCCTGTGCAACGCCGGTTCGCTTGTGGGCTATCTCTTCCCCATCTTCTTTACCTGGATAGGCATCGCAAACACCGCACCCGAGGGCGTAGTGCCCGACAGCGTCATCTACAGCTTCTGGTGCGGCGCCGCCATACTCATCGTATGCGTCCTCTACACCTTCATGAAGGTCAAGGAGATGCCGCCCAAGGAGTATGCGGAGTTCCACGGTATCGATCCCGCCAAGAGCGAAGAAAAGAAATCGGAAGGCCTGCTGAAGCTCTTGGTCAAGGCCCCCAAGACCTTCTGGACCGTGGGCCTCGTGCAGTTCTTCTGCTGGGCCGCCTTCCTGTATATGTGGACTTACACCAACGGAGCCATCGCCCATAACTGCTGGGGCACCTCCGACACCGCATCGGCAGCTTACCAGGCCGCCGGCAACTGGGTGGGAGTGCTCTTCGCCGTACAGGCCGTGGGTTCCATCCTGTGGGCCCTCGTCATCCCCCGCTTCAAGAACCTCAAGCTCGCCTACGTGGTGAGCCTGCTCGCGGGAGCCGCCGGATTTGCGTCGGTGATGTTCATCCACAACCAGTACCTGCTGTTTGTCAGCTACTTCCTCATCGGATTCGCCTGGGCAGCAATGCTCGCCCTGCCTTTCACCTTCCTGACCAACGCCCTGGAGGGCAATCCATACATGGGCAGCTACCTGGGCCTGTTCAACTGCACCATCTGCCTGCCGCAGATCGTGGCGGCAGCCACCGGCGGTGCGGTTATCAGCCTGGTGGGCGGAAGCCAGGGGGCCATGCTCCTGCTTGCAGGAGTGTTCCTGGTGCTGGGAGCTTGCAGCGTAGCTTTAGTCAAAACCAAACAAACCAAATAATAAACATTCAATGAAAAGAGTTCTAAGTATTGTTTTCCTTCTCCTGGGCGCAGCCTGGGCCGCAATGGCTCAGGGCTACCAGATCAAGGGTGTCGTCGAGGATGCCCTGGGTCCGGTAATAGGCGCTACGGTTTTGGAGAAAGACACCACCACGGGCACTTCTACAGGCCTTGACGGCGAATTTATCCTCACCGTTTCAAGCCCCGACGCCATTGTGGAGGTGAGTTGTATAGGCTACTCCACCCGCTCTTTCAAGGCCTCCGAGATCCCTGCCAGCATCTTGCTTGCAGAAGACAGCGAGTTCCTTGACGACGTGGTGGTCATAGGCTACGGCTCCCAGTCCAAGAAGGAAGTTACCGGAAGCGTATCCTCGCTCAAACCGGACGACTTCAACAAGGGCGGCGTGGCCAACCCCATGGGTCTGCTCCAGGGTAAGGTTGCCGGTCTTAACGTTATCAAGAACGGCGGCGACGACCCTGCACAGAACAGCTACAACGTGCAGCTCCGAGGCGTAGGTTCGCTCAACGGTTCCACCGAGCCCCTGTACGTCATCGACGGCGTTCCGGGTGGCAACCTCTCGTCGGTACAGCCCTCGGATATCGAATCCATCGACATCCTCAAGGACGGTTCGGCGGCTGCTATCTACGGTACCCGTGCCAATGCGGGCGTTATTCTGATCACCACCCGCCGCGGCCACAAGGACGGAGCGTTCAGCGCCGAGTACAACGGTGGCGCCAGCGTAGGTTTCATCACCAACGTCCCCCGCGTGCTTACAGCTACCGAGTACCGTGAGCATATGGTCAAGCACGGACTGGGTTCCGACTTCGGCGCCGACACCGACTGGGTGAAGGCCATTTCGCGCAACCCCGTCTCGCACAACCACACCCTGTCGCTCACCGGCGGCACCCAGAATTTCAACTACCGCGCTTCGGTGGGTTACCGCAACCTCCAGGGTGTTGCCAAGAAGTCCGACTTCGACGAGATTTCGGGCCGCTTTGCAGCCGACCAGAAGGCGTTCAAAGACAAACTCAACATCTCCTACGACTTCTCCTACCAGAGGGCCAATAAGAACTGGGCCAATTACGACAACTTCAACCAGGCCATCCGTTCCAACCCCACCATGCCCATCCGCTCCGACGATGAAAAATATGTCAAGTACGGCGGTTATTACGAGTCTGACAACTTCTACACCCGCAACCCGGTGTCCGACATCGACCAGACCACCAACCAGCAGAAAGACCAGAACATCATCGGTTCGGTACGTGCTACCCTCAACATCCTGCCCGGCCTCAAGTTCACCACCGCTTACTCCATCCAGGAGAGCTCTTCCTGGAACGGCAAGTACCAGATGAGCACCCTTCGCGAGGTGTCGGGCCGCGACGGTGTGGCCACCCAGAGCTACGGCTCCAACACCCAGCAGGTCGTGGAAAACACCCTCAACTACATGGGCAGCGCAGGAAAGCACAACTACCAGTTCCTGCTCGGCCAGAGCTACCAGACCAACGTAAGCCAGGGCTTCAACGTCAAGAACACCCTCTTCCCCCTGGACGGGATTACCTTTAACAATCTCGGACTCGGCGAGGGCAAGCTTTCCGGAAAGGACGACGAGTCCACGATGGGCAGCTACAAGTACAAAGACAAGCTTGCTTCGTTCTTCGTCAGAGGCATGTACAACTATGCCGGCAAGTATTTCCTGAGCGCCAGCGCCCGTCTGGAGGGCAGCTCCAAGTTCGGCTCCAAGGCCAACCCGGTGCTGGGCCCCTGGGGTCTCTTCCCTGCAGTATCGGCCAGCTGGATCATATCCGAAGAAGACTGGATGAAAGACATCGCCTGGCTCGATGAGCTCAAGCTCCGCGCCGGTTACGGTGTGACCGGTAACATGCCCGGCAGTTCCTATCTCTACCTCATGCTCGTAGGCCCCGGCGGCGACTATGTGTTCTCCGACGGCAAGTTCATCCTGCCCTGGGGTCCCCAGACCAACGTAAACGAGTATATCCGTTGGGAGGAGAAGAGAGAGACCAACGTCGGTGTTGACTTCTCGCTCTTCGAGGGCCGCCTCACCGGCTCCCTGGACGGATACTTCCGCAACACCACCAACCTCCTCTACGAGTACGACGTGCCCCTCACCGGCGGCAACGTATCCGCCAAGAAGTGGGATAACTACGGACAGATCCACAACTACGGCGTAGAGTTCATGCTCAACGGCATCATCATGCAGAAGAAAGACTTCGAGTGGTCGGCAGGCCTCAACCTTGCCTGGAACCGCAACAGGGTGGTGCGCATTACCGGCGAGCAGTACGGCAACTACGACGCCGACGGCAAACTTATCGCCAGTTACCAGAACACCGGCTACATCTCTTCAGGTGACGGCGAGACCGGCAACTACGTGATGAGGCTCGTGGAAGGACAGCCCGTGGGCAACTTCTACGGTTACAAGTACGTGGGTGTCCAGGACACCGGTGTATGGGTGTTCAAGACCCCCGCAGGCGGTTATACCACCAGCCCGACCGACGCCGACCGCGTGGTGCTGGGCAACGCATTCCCCCTGCTTACCGGAGGTTTCTACACTTCTGTCAAATGGAAGAACTTCGACGCCGCCCTTAACTTCCGCGGCCAGATCGGAGGACTCATCTTCAACGAGACCCGCTACTTCTACGAGAACACCCGCGGTACCGAGAACGTGCTGTTGAGCTCGTTCAGCGGCGATGCCGCCAAGCTGACCAACTGGATCAACAACCAGGAGATCACCAAAGCTTCGCTCCGCCAGTTCTCCGACTTCTACCTTGAGGACGCTTCATACCTCAAGCTCAACGACCTTACCATCGGCTGGACCCCCAAGCTGGGCGGCGCCATTGCCGAGTATGTGCACAGCTGCAGGGTGTTTGTCAACGCGCAGAACCTCTTCACGCTCACGGGCTACAAGGGCCACGACCCTTCGACCGTGTCGATGTCGGGGCTTTCTCCCGGATTTGACGGACGTTCCTACTATCCTACCCAAAGGACCTTCTCCCTGGGCGTAAACCTTAACTTCTAGTGATTAAGCGTATGAAAAAGATTTATACTGTCATAATCGCCGCCGCCGGCCTGCTCGCCGCGGCCTGCACCGACCTTTCTCCGGAAGTCTATACCGACGTACGCAAGGAAGATTATTTTAAGACACCCGCCCAGTTCTCGACCCTCATCGCCAACGCTTATTCGCAGCTTGCGGGTGAATACGGCTACATCTACCGCGAGGGCTTTTGGAGCCTTCAGGAATACACTTCCGACGAGGTTGTGGTACCTACCCGCGGCACCGACTGGTACGACGCCGGCGTGCCCATCGCAATGCACTCCCACACCTGGGGCAGCAACACGCGCGACGTGAACAACGGCTGGAGCTTCGCCTATGGCGGCGTTACCAAGTGCAACACCGTTATCGACAATATCCACACCATCGCCGGCGAAGATGAAAGCACTTGGTCCGACGCCGCCAAGGCCGGACTGGCCGAGGCCAAGATACTCAGGGCTTTCTACCACCTCCTGGCAATGGACACTTACGGCAACGTGCACATCGACGACGGTAACCGCGCCATCAAGCAGTACACCCGCAAAGAAGTGTTCGACTGGATCGAGGGCGAGCTTCTCGAGAACCTCGAAAAGGTTGACAACGACGTCCGCTACGGCTCCATGACAAGGCCGGTTGCCTATATGATCCTTGCCAAGATGTATCTCAACTCCGAGGTCTACACAGGCAAGCCCCGCTGGGCCGACGCCGAAAAGTACTGCGACCTTATCATCAACGGAGGCTATTACACTCTTAACACCGACTACTTCGACGCGTTCAAGATCAGCAACACCTCCAACAAAGAAATCATCTTCCCCATCGTATTCGACGGCGTATATGCCAACGGCAACATGTTCCACCTCATGACCCAGCACTACGCGATGCGTGCCGCCTTCGAGTTCACCACCGACTGCTGGAACGGCCCCTGCACCCTCGAGTCCTTCTACAACAAGTACTCCGACAACGACAAGCGCAAGGCCCAGTGGTTCGTCGGACCCGTGTACGATACCGTGACCGACTGGAACACCATTATCTACCACCGCGAAAACTGGACCGGCAAGATAGTGGAATGGGACCACGCCGATTCTCACTTCAAGGTGATAATCGACCCCAAGGTCACCACCATCCAGGATCCTACCGCAGCCAACTCCTGCGAGGGCGCCCGCTTTGTCAAGTTCGAGTTCGCCAACGGCATAGCCCATCACGCCGACTCCGACTTCCCTATCTACCGTTACGCCGATGTACTGCTCATGAAGGCTGAGGCCCGCATGAGGCAGAACGGCGGCAAGGCCGATGAGGAGGCTCTGGAATGCGTCAACAAAGTCCACACCCGTGCAGGGCTTCCCGCCTACACCGCCGACCAACTCACCCTCCAGGAACTGCTTGACGAGCGCGGACGCGAGCTCGCTTGGGAAGGCCACCGCCGCGACGACCAGATCCGCTTCGGCACCTACGGAAGCAGCTGGGAGTTCAAGAATCCCAGCGACGAAAACCATCGACTGTTCCCTATCCCCGACTGGGTACGCGACGGAGCTCCCGGCGTGTACACCCAGAACCCCGGGTATTAATAGCATAACATACACACAACACCATTTACTAATTCAATCAAAAAAAATGAAAAAAATCTTCAGTTTTCTTAGCATTGCCGCAATGGCATTAGCTATTGTAGGATGCAAACAGAAGGAATCGGAAGGCCCCGATGTGAATAAAATCACCGAGGACGGTTTCTATGTGGTTGGCGAGGCTACCGGCATTTCCGAGGTAACCGCCGACCTTACCATGGCCAACGGTATCAACGAGGCTGACAACCAGAGCGCCCGCGACGGTATGTTCGAGAAGTACATCGTGCTTCAGGGCGGCAAGGAATTCACCCTCGCTTACGTGAGCGGCGGCAAGCAGACAGCTTACGGCGCCGAGCTCACCGAGTTCAAGGCCGACCTTACCGACGCACTGTATGCCGACAACCCTGCCGACGCAGTGTTCAAGGGCAAGCTCGTGGTCGGTGACTCCGCACCCAAGATGAAGGTCAGCAAGACCGGTCTGTATCACATTGTCCTCGACCTCAACAAGAACAATGACATCGATGATGCACAGATCGTTCTCTGCCCCGTTACCCTGGGTGTGCGCGGCGGTATGAACAGCTGGGGCTTCACTCCTCTCGAGGCTACAGAGGCTTCCAACGAAGGCATCACCTTCACCCTCTCCGGACAGGAGCTGGCAAAGGCAGGTGAGTTCAAGTTCGCTTACAACAGCGCATGGAAGATCACCCTCGGCCAGAGCGCCGACGGAACCAAGCAGGTCAAAGCCAACACCAACCTCGGCAAGGACTGCAAGCCCGGCGGAGACAACATCGTGGTGGAAGACGGTGCAGGTAAGTACAAGATTACCCTTAATTACAAGCTCGCTGCAGGCGATATCTCCAATTCCTTCAAGTACAATGTAGAACTCGAGTCCGCTTCTGCAGCTCCCGAGACCATGTACATGATCGGTGCACAGTTCGGCGACTGGAAGTGGGAAGATGCCGGAGTCGTCGAGCTCATCCCTGTATGGGGCAAGGCAGGCGAATTCTGGTGCACCCGCTACTTCGAGGCCGACAAGGGCTTCAAGTTCTGCGCAACCAAGGCATGGAACGGTGACTTCACCGGTGCCGGCACCGTTGGCTACACTATCAACGACGGCAACTGCTGGGTCCCCGAGAACGGTTTCTACACCGTTTATGTTGACGGCAACGAGAACGCAGTCGAGATCAGCCCCGCTGAGGTTTACGGTATCGGCGCTGCATTCGCCAACCCTGCAGAGTGGGACTTCGACAAGGCTCCCAAGTTCGTTGCAGACGGTGACAAGCTCACTATCCCCGTCATCGCAGAAGAGGAAATGCGTATGGGTGTCAAAGTTCAGCCTACAACCGCCAAGGATGGCATCACCGGAAACGGCTGGTACGATTGGTGGAAGACCGAATTCATCTTCTTCGACGGCAAGATCGCTTACCGCGGCGCCGGCAACGACCAGGATAGAGTTAAGGGACAGGCCGGCAAGACCCTCGTCCTCGACTTCAATGCAGGCACTGCAGAGTACGTCGACGGTGCAGGCCCTGTGGGCGGCACCACCATCACCAACGCAGACGAACTCATCGCCTTCCTTGAAAATCCCGAGGGAGACGCAAGCCTTGAGGCGGATATCGACCTCACCGGAAAGACCTTTGCAGCCGACACCCTCAGGGGAACCTTCGACGGAAAGGGTCACACCGTGACTTACAACGCAACCGCAGAACCCACCGATGTCAACGTCGGTCTGTTCAAGGTTGTGGACGGAACAGTCAAGAACCTCAAGGTAGCGGGCAGCATCGAAACCAGGGCGGCTAACGCCGGCGGTGTTGCCGGTAGCGCAGCTGACGGAGCAGTATTCGAGAACTGCGAGAGCTCTGTTGAGATCAGCGGCCCTATGCAGGCCAGCTACCGTTTCGGCGGAATTGTCGGCCTTGGCGGAAAGAACGTCACAGTCAAGAACTGCGTCAACAACGGTAAGATCGGCAACACCGTTCCCAATATGGGCAACGGTAACGCCATCCAGCTTGGCGGTATCATCGGCCACATTGAGGAGACCGGCGCCGTAGAAGGCTGCACCAACAACGGCGAGCTTTACTTCGAGGCCAAGGGTACCCCCCGTATGGGCGGTATGTGCGGTTATGTCAACAACCTCAAAGAAGCCTCTTTCGTCAATTGCACCAACAATGGTAATATCAGGATTGCAACCAACGCTGATAGCGGCTACAATTACGTAGGAGGCATCACCGGATACTTCGGCACTCCTAACGACGCCAGCCACGTGCTCTACAATAACTGCGTCAACACCGGCAACATCACCTTCAGCGCCGGCGTATCCGGGACTTGCTATCGCGTAGGCGGCATCCTGTGCCACTGCGGCGGTACCAAGGTTGACATTCACAATCCTCTTTCCGTAGAGGTCCTGAACTGCTCCAACAGCGGCAATATCTCCGTTGACGGCAGTGGTGCCAAGACCCACCTCGGCGGTATCATCGGCTTCACCGAGACCATAACCTGCATCGTCAAGTGCGACGGTTGCACCAACACCGGTTCCATCAGCGGAGCAAACGGCAAGGGCATCATCGGCGGTATCCACGGCTATTCCTGCAATCCTGCTTCCACTTTCACCAACTTTACCGTCGGCAAGGATGTCGTCCTGACTACCGCAGACGGTGGCAGAGAAGGTCTTGTAATCGGTGCCGCTTATACCAGCACCGCTGCAATTCCTGATGCAGAACTTAACACTGCCCTCACCGGCAAGATTAAGGGAGGCAAGATCGTTGCCGGCGAAACCACCACTGAGGTGACTGCCGAGAACTACAAGAGCCTGCTCTTTGCAGCAGCTGTTATAGGTTCCACAGACGGAGTAACCTTCGGCGAATAATATTCTTTGGCAGCAGGGGCCTGACCGTCCCTGCTGCTCCTATCCATATTGCTTATTATGAGAAAGTTTGTACTCCCCGCCCTGGCCGTACTGGCTATGCTCTTTTGGTCCTGTAAGCCGAGCAGTCCCGACTCGCGGCCGCTGCCAAGCTCCGACAAGCTCTCCGGCATAACATATCAGCTCAATGTGTACAGCTTCGCCGACTCGGACGGTGACGGCTGGGGGGACCTTCGCGGCGTTACTCAGCATCTTGACTATCTGGATGCCCTTGGCGCCACCGCCCTGTGGCTCTCGCCCGTCCAGACGGCGGCATCGTACCACAACTACGATGTCCTGGACTACAGCACCATCAACCCGCATCTTGGCACGGAGGCCGACTTTAAAGAACTCATCGACAAGGCCCGCGAGTACAACATCGACATTTATATGGACTACGTGCTCAACCACTCCGGACGGGGGGAATGGTTCAACAGCGCTTTATCGTCCAAAGACAGCCCCTACCGAAGCTTCTACGTGCTTTCCGATAACTGGCAGGCCGACGTGGCGGCCGGAAAGGTGGACAATTTTGCCGGCGCGACCAACCCGGGCATGGGATCCTGGCACAGCGCCGCTTCAGGCGACCTGGGCTACAAAGGGCGCCTGCACTTCAAGCTTGACTGGAAAGCCAAGACCATAACGGTAACCGAGACCACCGCAGCCGTGCAGAGTTCCAACCCCTCCGCCTCCCTATGGCTCTGGATAGGCAGCGCAGGGCTGGTGGGCTTGTATCAGACCGGCGCCGATATTCACGAAATCACTGTTGACGTCGATACCGACTGGGGCTTCCTCGTGCGCTCTTCCAGCACGTCTTGGGATGGCGGCACCAAATGGGGCAGCGCAAGCGGGGCTGTCAAGTTCGGAGAGCCGCTCAAGCTCGACAACACCGTGGCGGCCGACATAACCTTCGGCGGCAGCAACATCTGGTACTTTGCCAGTTTCGACGCCTCGATGCCCGACCTTAACTACGGCCCTTATGCCAAAGCGTCGGAATCACCCGCCTTCAAGGCCCTCGCCGAAAGCGCCGACAAATGGATAAAGATGGGCGTGAACGGCCTGAGGCTCGATGCAGTTTTGTGGATTTACCAGCAGCAGGCCGAAGCCAACACGAGTTTCCTTAAACAATGGTACGACCACTGCAACGCTACTTACAAAGCGCGTGGAGGCAAGGGCGACATCTACATGGTTGGTGAGGCCTGGGAAGAGACAAGCAAGATTGCTTCGTACTACAAAGGGCTCCCGTCGCTGTTCAATTTCAGCTACTGGTGGACGCTCAAAGACCGTATAAACCGCGGCTCCGGCAAGGACTTCGCGCGTACGGTGCTTTGGTTCCGCAGCCAGTACAGGCAGTACCGTCCCGACTTTATCGACGCCATCAAACTCTCCAACCACGACGAAGACCGCGCCGGGAACGACCTGGGCAAGAGCCTTCCCAAAATGAAACTGGCCGGCGCCGTGCTGCTCACTTCGCCCGGAAAGCCCTTCATTTATCAGGGCGAGGAACTCGGATACTGGGGCGGCAAGAACAACGGGGACGAATTCGTCCGTTCGCCTATCAGATGGACTACCGAGGGAAGCGTGGCGGCCAAGGCCCTGAACGGCAAGGTCGATTACAATATGCTCACCGGCAGCATGTCGGTGGAGTTCCAGGAAAAGAACGACGACTCTATACTCAAAGTTTACCGCCGCTTCGCCCGCGCCCGCAATACCAGCAAGGCCCTCTCTCTCGGAGAGATGGCCGAAGTGAGCTGCAGCTCCGACGAACTGGCGGTATGGACGATGACCTACGAAGACCAGACCGTGCTGGTTGTGCACAACTTCCGCAACACTCCCGCCAAGGCGGTGTTCACGGACTATAAACTCACCAAATGCCTTGTCTCCAACGGCGAATACAGCGCCGCTAAAGACGGAACTTTAAGCCTGGGGCCTTTCTCCTCGGTTGTTTTTGAGCAATAATCAGTTAGTTTATGTTTAGAAGGTTGGTTACCAAAAAGTTGTGGCTGCTTCTCCCGGTAGCCCTGATGCTTACCGGCTGTCCCGCCAAGGTAAATCCTACGCCAACGCCCTCGGAAACCACTTTTTCGCTCAGCCCCACTGAGGTGGAACTGGAAGCGACCGGCGGCACTTTTACGGTTAAGGTAAACTGCCCTACCACCTATAAATTAAGCAGCAAGCCCGACTGGGTGAAGGACAATACCACGGCAGGGAGCGGCAACGTGCACACATTCTCCGTAGGCGCCAACCCGGAGTACGAAGTCAGAAAAGGAGTCCTGGTGTTCTGCGACGACATAGGTACCTGCCTCCCGGTAATGGTCACCCAAAAAGCCCGTGAAGCCGGAACCATCCTGTAATGAAATAAATATACATATGAAAAAACTCTTATTTGCAGCCGCAGCACTGCTCACCCTCGTTTGCTGCACCCCCAAGGCTCCGGTACATCCCGACTGGACCTACGATTCCGTAGTTTACGAAGTCAACATACGCCAGTTCAGCCCCGAGGGCACTTTCAAGGGCGTGGAAGCACAGCTCGCACGCCTGGAGGAACTTGGTGTGGACGTTCTCTGGCTGATGCCCATGTACAAGATCGGCGAAGTGGAGCGCAAGGGTACTCTCGGCTCTTATTATGCCATATCCGATTACTGCGAGGTCAACCCCGAGTTCGGTACGATGGATGATTTCCAGAGCCTGCTCGACTCGGCCCACGAATACGGATTCAAGGTAATCCTGGACTGGGTTGCCAACCAGACGGCGCCTGACCACGTGTGGATGACAGGCCGCCCCGCCGATTTCTACGAGAGAGATTCTCTTGGCAATGCAATATGGGAATACGACTGGACCGACACCCGCAGCCTCAACTACGAGAACGAGGCGGTATGGGCGGCTCAGGACAGCTGCATGCGCTTCTGGCTCGATAAGGGAGTGGATGGCTTCAGGTGCGACGCAGCAGGTGAAATGCCCGCCAAGTTCTGGCAGAGCGTGCTGCCCGGCATCAATCGCGATTACCCGCAGGCCTATCTGCTTGCCGAAGCAGAGAAGCCCGAACTGTGCGATCCAGCCCAGACTTTCGACGCCACATACGCCTGGGAGCTTCATCACCTGATGAACGAAATCGCCCAGGGAAAGAAAACCATCGGTGACCTTAAGGATTACATAGCCCGCGACGAGGTCAATACTCCCAAGACAGCATTCCGCCTGACCTTCACGTCCAACCACGACGAGAACTCCTGGTCCGGCACCGAATTCGAGCGCATGGGCGACGCCGCCAAGGTAATGGCGCTGCTTTGCTTCACCCTTCCCAAGAGCCAGCCCCTCATCTACACCGGCCAGGAAATAGGCCTCGACCGCAGGCTCGAGTTCTTCGAGAAAGATCCTATCACCGATTGGTCCGACAACGAGTGGACCGACTTCTGGCACAGCCTGGTTCTGCTCAAGCATAACAATCCCGCTCTTGCCGCAGGTGAGAAAGGCGGCCGCTTCGAATACATAGCCGATGTGCCCGAGGGAGTTTTCGCCTTCCGCAGAGTTGCCAAGAAGAATACCGTTTCCGTTTGGACCAACCTCACTCCCGATGCCATCGAACTCCCCGACGGACGCACCCTCGGCCCCTGGGGTTACGATGTAGTGGAAAAGTAAGTGCATGACGATGAGAGTTTTAACAAACATCTTAATAGGAGCGGCAGGGGCGCTGTTAGTCCTGTCCTCCTGCGCCAAGACGGAAGCTCCCGTCATAAATGACGCCATCACCCTCAGCAGCCCGGACGGACAGCTGACAGCCTCCGTGGGCATAAGCGCCAAGGGTGAGCCCTGCTACAAACTGGAAAGGGCCGGAGCAGAGGTCATCAAGCCCTCACGCCTCGGGTTCGGACTGGTCAAAGGGTCGAACAATGTCGAAGAGGACATGGTAATCAAAAACAATCGCCGGGGGCTCAAATACACCGGCGAGAGCGACCTCTGCACGGGATTTTCGATTATCGGTTCCCAAACCGCAAGCCTCGACGAAACCTGGCAGCCGGTATGGGGCGAGGAACGCGACATTCGTAACAACTACAACGAACTGCTCGTTCTCTTCGGGCGCGAAGACGGGGTGAAGATGAATGTGCGCCTGCGCTTGTACGACGACGGACTCGGCTTCCGCTACGAGTTCCCCCAGGACAACAAGCTCCGCTATTTTAACGTGGCTGAGGAACTTACCGAATTTGCCATGAGCGGCGACCACACCGCCTGGTGGATCAGCGGCGACTACGACACACAGGAGTTCAACTACAGCCGCACACGCCTGAGCGGCATCAGGGCGCGCTCGGAAAGCATGCGCCTTGCCAATGCCTCAACAACAGGATTCTCGCCCACGGGAGTGCAGACCGCCCTGCAGATGAAAACCGACGAGGGGCTGTACATCAACCTGCACGAGGCCGCCGTGGTCAACTACCCCACCGCCAACCTCGACCTTGACGACAAGGCAATGGTGTTCCACATCCACCTTACTCCCGACGCCGAAGGGATAGGTGCACGCCTCCAGGCGCCCTGCACAAGCCCCTGGCGCACGGTAATGGTGGTTGACGACGCACGCAAAGTACTGGCCTCCAGGCTCATACTCAACCTCAACGAGCCTTGCGCACTGGAAGATGTGAGCTGGATTCATCCGGTCAAGTATATGGGAGTATGGTGGGAGATGATATCGGGACGCAGCGAGTGGAGCTACACCTACGATGTACCCTCGGTACAGCTCGGTGTGACCGACTACAAAGCCCTCAAGCCCCACGGCAGGCACGGAGCCAACAACGAGAACGTGCGCGCCTACATCGACTTTGCCGCGGCAAACGGCTTCGACGCCCTGCTCATAGAGGGCTGGAACGAAGGCTGGGAAGATTGGTTCGGCTGCCAGAAAGACTACGTGTTCGACTTTGTAACCCCCTACCCCGACTTTGACCTGCCCGCTCTCAACAAATACGCCCACAGCAAGGGCATACGCCTTGTGATGCACCACGAAACGTCTTCATCGACAGTCAATTACGAGCGCCACATGGAAGCCGCGTATTCGCTTATGAACCGCTACGGCTACGATGCCGTAAAGAGCGGCTACGTGGGCAACATTATCCCCTACGGCGAGCATCACTACAGCCAGACCCTGATCAACCATTATCTGTACGCCCTCAAGCAGGCGGCCGGGCACCACATCATGGTCAACGCCCACGAGGCGGTACGCCCCACCGGACTTTGCCGCACCTGGCCCAACCTCATAGGCAACGAGAGCGCGATGGGCACCGAATACCGCGCCCACATCAATCCGGGGCACACTTCCATTCTGCCGTTCACCCGCCTCCAGGGCGGCCCGATGGACTACACGCCCGGCATTTTCGAGCAGGACATGTCTATCACCGCTCCCGGGCAGACCGGAAAGATGCGCCACACGATTGCCAACCAGCTGGGCCTGTACGTAACTTTCTACTCGCCCCTGCAGATGGCAGCCGACCTGCCTTGCAACTACGAGCGCTTCCCCGATGCGTTCCAGTTCATCAAGGACGTAGCCGTTGATTGGGAAAAGAGCATCTATCTTGAAGCCGAGCCCGGCGAATACATAGTGACAGCCCGAAAGCCGCGCCTGGAGACCCTCAACAAGGCTGCTTCAGGTGTAGCAAGCCTGTCTGACGGCAAGAAAGACATGCTTTCCGGAGCCGCCCGCTTTGTGTACGCCCTGCCCGAAGGAGCAACGGCAAAGAACCTTAAGGGAGCCAAGGCCCGTGATGTATGGTATGTAGGAGGAGTTTGCGGCGAGACCGCCCACGAGAGCGAAATCGCCCTTGACTTCCTTACTCCGGGCCTGCGCTACGAGGCAACGCTCTACGCCGACGCTCCCGATGCCGACTACGAGAGCGCTCCCCAGGCCTATACCGTCAGCCGCAGCGAGGTAAGTTCATCCGACACCATCAAGGTCAAAATGGCTCGCGGTGGCGGATTCGCCCTCAGTTTAAGGTCTTTATAGAATTAAACCCGCAGCTCTCGGTTGCGTCTAACGCTTGTTATGCGAAGGTTAGTTGTGTGTATACTTGTCCTTCTGGCGGGGGTATGCGCTGCGCAGACCCCCCTGGACAGGGGGCGTACGCTCAACGAGTATAACTTCCCATTCAACGGCCATTACTTTTGGAACGGCGTCGAATACCGTCCCGGAACCGTCTATTTCAACGGCGTCACCTACCGCGGCGTGTCGGTGAACATCAACGCCCACACTCAGGAACTGCTGGTAAAGCAGTCCCAGTTCGCGCCGCCCGTCGCTGCCGAGCAGTCCCTTACGGGCTGGTTCGCAATAGACGGAATTTGCTACGTCAACCTGCGCTATTATGGCGTCAAGGAGGCCCCGGCCGGGTTCTGGATATCACTGCAGGACGGCAAGAGGACGGTGTGGATGCAGCGGCAGAAGCAATTCCTGCGCGAGCCGGGCGACCATAACGGAGTGGGCGGAATTGGCTACGACGACCCCAACTACCGCGAGAATATCATTTCGTACTTCCGCCAGAAGGATTATTACTACACCGTCAAGCGCGGCACTTTCAAGCGAATCCATCCCGGCAAAGCCCGCCGAAGGGCTATGATTCCCTCGGGCATCCCGCCGGAGAACAATCCGGAAGTGTGGGTAGCCCGTGAAATCAAACGAAACAACCCCCTGAAAGGCGCAGGCTACGAGCTGCCCCCCGAATGGTTCTCAAAGAACGAGACTTCCTCGGAGCGCAGCGCCCTGCTGGCAGCCATAGAGCAGGAGGCCATGATCGCCAGCTATCGCAACAAAACCTACGAGATAGGGCGCAAAGGCGCCGGCGAAGGCCGGGCCAAGGTGTCGGGCGTAGTACGGGACGTCGCTTCCGGAGAAGCCCTGGGGGCGGTGCTCGTATCGGACCGCAGCGGACGCAACTACTGCTACACTGACAAAGAAGGACGCTACTCCCTCTCCCTCCCGACAGGCGAAAACCTGCTGACTTTCAGGGAGTATTCGATGGAAGACATGGACATCCACGTGATTGTCAACTCCTCCGGCGAACTCGATATTGTTATGCGCGAGAAGGTCACCGCCCTGCAAAGCGCCTATGTGACCGCCGAAGGCATGGCCGACCACCGCAGGGCCGGCATGGGCATCGAAAAGCTCAGCCAGTCCACAATCACGCACGTCCCCTCGGCATTCGGAGAGGGTGACATCATAAAGACCGTGCTTACCCTGCCCGGCGTAAAGTCGGTAGGAGAAGCGTCCAGCGGATTCAACGTGCGCGGAGGCTCCTCCGACCAGAACCTCATACTGCTAGACGGCGGCACCATATACAATCCGGGGCATCTCTTCGGCATCTTTTCGGCGTTCAACACCGACGTGGTGGACGATATCGAACTGTACAAAAGTTCCATCCCCGTACGCTACGGCGGCCGCATTTCCTCGGTGCTGGACATTGGCACGCGAAGCGGCAATGCCGAGCGCCTGCACGGTTCCCTCGGGCTCGGCATACTCACCAGCCATCTCTCGCTCGAAGGTCCGATAATTAAAAACCGCACAAGCTTCGTGCTGGGCGGGCGCACAACCTACTCCGACTGGCTTCTGCGGCAAATCCCGCGCAGCAGCGGATATGCTGGAGGAAACGCATCGTTCAGCGATGTAAATCTGGGCCTGACGCACCGCATCGACGAGCGCAACAGCCTCAAGCTCACCGGCTACTGGTCGCGTGACGGCTTCTCCTTCAGGGGCGATACTACCTTCCGTTACTCCAATCTCGACATAGCCCTTAAGTGGACCCGCAAACGCGACGAAGACCATACTCTCAAGCTTACGGCAGGCTTTGACCAGTATTCCAATACCCTGCAGAGGGGGCTCGAATCCGACCCTCTGGGCTCATACAGCCTCTCA
Source organism: uncultured Bacteroidia bacterium (assembly GCA_902792815.1). Classification (GTDB taxonomy): domain Bacteria; phylum Bacteroidota; class Bacteroidia; order Bacteroidales; family UBA932; genus Cryptobacteroides. Next base: position 8,819 of record CADBAY010000019.1, on the reverse strand, counting down.
ACCCGTATTCGAGAAGGCTTTGTCAGGGCCGGAGTGGAGCAGCGCCTTGGAAGCCATACCATAAGCTGGGGCGGCGACGGAGTGTTTTACGCCCTGCAACCTGGCAGCATTTCGCCGCTGGAAGGCTCGGCCATAATTGCAAAAAACCTTAAGCCCGAAATGGCACAGGAGACCGCCGTTTACGCAGGCGACCTGTGGCAGAACGAAGGGCCCTTCAGCGTGGAGGGAGGCGTGAGGCTGTCAAGCTTCCTGGCCTTGGACCCGGTCAAATTCTACTTTACCCCGGAGTTCCGCCTCAGCGGCAAGTATTCTCCCCTCTCCAATCTCTCTTTCAAGGCGGGAGTGAACTCAATGAGCCAGTATATCCACCTGATTTCCAACACGTCGGCCATATCCCCCATGGATACCTGGAGGCTCGCTGGAGCCGATATGCTGCCCCAGAAGGGATGGCAGGCGGCGGGCGGAGCGTACTGGACGGTGTTCGGCAACGCCCTCGACATTTCGCTGGAAGCTTACTACAAAAGGATGCACAACTGCCTCGACTACAAATCGGGAGCGGTGCTGAGCATGAACGAACAGCTAAGCGCCGACCTGGTACGCACCACGGGCAGGGCATACGGAGTGGAGCTGATGCTCCGCAAGCAGACCGGCCGCCTGACCGGATGGCTCTCCTACACCTGGTCGAGGTCAATGCTCAAGGAGATGCAGGACCGGGGGATCGAAACCATCAACGGAGGCGACTGGTACAATGCCCCGCACGACAAGCCGCACGACCTTAAGCTGGTTGGCAACTACAAATTCACGCACCGCTACAGCATTTCCTTCAATTTGGATTATTCCACCGGACGCCCAGTCACCATACCCGTGGGCCAATACTACTACGGCAACGCGGTGAGGCTTATGTATTCCCAGCGCAACGCCTACCGCATTCCCGACTACTTCCGCCTCGACCTGGCGCTCAACATCGAGCCGGGGCACTATCTGAAAGCCTTCACGCACATGTCGGCGACTCTCGGCTGCTACAACGTTACAGGACGCCGCAACGCCTACTCGGTATTCTACACCACCTCCGGCGGTAACGATATAAAAGGATACATGGTATCGGTGTTCGCCACGCAGATTCCTTATTTAAGCCTAAATCTGAAATTCTGATGAAAAAGAGCGCCCTTACATATTTGGTCCTGCTGCTCCTGAACAGTTGCATCTATCCTTTCTCCGTCGAGAAGGGCGATGCCGAGTTCTCCGACATAGTGGTGTCCGGCGACATCCTCATAGGCGAGCAGAGCCGCATCCAGCTCGGATATGTATTCCCCGTCGGCACATTCCCGACCGAAATGCGAAGAGACTTCCCGACGGGCTCCCTGACCATCGAAAACGAAGACGGAGGGCGCTGGAGGGGTGAATACCAGTCGCGCGGACTATATGTTTTCGATACTTCTGATGCCCCCGCCGAGGGCCGCTACCGCCTGCATATCATAATCAACGACGGAGCCGAATACGTAAGCGAGTGGATGGGCGTGCACCATGCCCCCGCCATACATAACCTGAAGGCCGACTGCGACGGCGAGTATGTCAACATCAGCATGGACCTCGAGGGCGCCGACAGCCTGTGGAACTTCCGCTGGGACTACAACCAGACCTGGGAGTACCACGCCGACTATTATCCCGACCTGATGTTCATCCCCGGCCTTCCCGAAAAAGACAGGGAAAACCCCGAAAAGATTTACCGCCTACCCACCCCCGAAGAAGACTACTATTACTGCTGGACCAGCGCCCCTTCGGTCGAACCGGGGCTTGCAAGCGCAGAGGGACAGAGCATCAATTCCGTCAAGAACGCCCGCGTGCTCTCTATAAGTTGCACCGACATGCGGATCTCCACCTTGTACTGCATCGACGTTACTGCCAGCGGCATTTCAGCGGGCGGAAGGGCGTATCTGCAGCACATGCACGACATTTCCAACGAAACCGGATCGCTGTTCTCTCCCACGCCAAGCGAGATGACCGGCAACATCCGCTGCACCTCCGACCCCACCCTGCAAGCTATTGGTTACATAGACGCCGTTTGCCGGACCACCGCGCGCCTTTTCATCGGCCCGGAGTACTACCATATGGCTTACGACCCCGCACAATGGCTCTTTTACCCCGAACCCGACGAGGACGGAATGTATAATTTCGATCACTTTTTCGGTTATGCTTCTCCCGTTTCCTGCCCTGACACGCCGACCAAGACCAACGTGAAATGGGGGCCCAAACGCTGTGTCGATTGCAGGGAGCTGAAAGGGAGCAAAAACAAGCCCGACTGGTGGCCCAACGACCATAAATGACGATGAAACGCCTGCTTATATCAATAATCCTCACTCTTTCTGCCCTGAGCGCCGGGGCCCAGGGGCTCTATGTAGCAACCGACAAGTCGTGCTACCTTGCCGGGGAAATGATAGGCTGCTCGGCCTTCTGCAGCCCGGGCCCGCCCGTTGCCTGCCTCGAACTCGCCTCGGCAGAGGGCTCGGCTGCGCAGGGAAAAATAGCCCTCAACGAGGGGCGCGGAGCAGGTACGCTCGCTATCCCCTTCGACACGCCTACCGGAAACTACAGGCTCGTTTCTTACCTTCCCGGACAGACGCCCGACGCCTCTGCGGGGCCGGTCCTGTCGATATTCAACACCCTTTGTACCGACAGGGTAAAGGGCGGAGTGGAAGTGGTTGAGCGCAGTGCCGCCGCGCCTGTTAGCTCGCAGAGCGGCTATGGCTTTGCCGTAAATATAGTACGCGACTCCCTTGTCATCCGCAATACCTCGGGAAGTGACGTTTCCTTCTGCCTTTCGCTCTACCGCGAAGACTCTCTGCAAGGCGCTGCGCGCAGCTCGATTGCATCGTTCAAGCCCTCTCCCGCCCGGGAAGGCAGTTATGTTGAGACCATCTCCGGATGGGTCAGGGGGTCCGGCCTGGCCGAAAGGGTAATCCTTGCCGTACCCGGATCGAAGACCGATTGCTGCCAGGCCGAGACCGCTCCCGACGGCAGTTTCTGCGCCCGGACCGAAACCATTTACGGCGACGTGGACCTGGTATGCATTCCCGTAGAGGGGGAGCATTGCTACGTAGAGATTGACTCCCCTTTCTGCAGTCCCGCAGCCGGTGTCTTTCCTAAACTGGAGATATTCCGCGCCATGGAGGGCGACCTGCTTCGCCGCCACGCGGCTATGCTCCGAAAGGCCGCCATGGACACCTTGTCAATTTCGCTCCCCATGAGGCGCGAGCATTTCTTCCTGGAGCGCGAGTGCCGGTCTTATATCCTTGACGACTACACCCGCTTCCCTACCATGGAAGAAGTATTCGTGGAACTGATTCCCGAAATCAAGATGAGGCGGCGCTCGGGGAAAGTGCATATCTATGCCCTGATGGAAAAAAGCGTCACCGACGGCATTCCCCGCTGGGGCGATGCCGTGGTGATGATTGACGGAGTGCCAGTGCCCGACCAGGGCCTGATCGAGAGCTACGACCCCGCCCTCATCAAGCGGATCGACATTTATCCCTACCAGTATCAATTGGGCGGCCCCGTATTTGACGGCGTCATTAACCTTGTGACTTTCAAGGGCAATATGCCGGGACTCTTGTTCGACGAGAGCGTACGCATCTACTCCTACCATGGCTGCAGCGCCCCCGTCAGCATGAGCGGAAGCGAGACATTCTACTGGCACCCGCTGTCGGAACTGCAGGCCGGGGGCTCTCTTTCGATTCCTCTCCCGCAAGCGGCCGCGGGGCTCTGCTGCACCCTGAGTCTCGAGGGGCTAACCACTGGTGGCAGCGCGGTATATTTCCGAAAAACCTTCTGCAGATAATTGGAATCTACCGATAATTAGTTTATTTTTGTAAACTAATAAGTTTTTCAACCTATGTTTATTTTCAATTCTTCCATCGGCAAGAAGTTCATCCAGGCGGTGAGCGGTGCTTTCCTCCTGCTTTTCCTCCTGCTTCACGGCACCATCAACTTCTTCTCAGTAATCGACTCGTTTACCGGCAAATACGGCGTCGTAGCCGCCGACGAAGCCCTGTTCTCCAAAGGAGACGGCCTCTTCAAACTGGGCTGCGACTTCATGTCCCTGCCGATTATCGACATAGTGGTTCCTATCCTGGCCCTGGGCTTTCTCGTGCACATCGGGTACGGTTGCTGGCTTACGGTCAAGAATATCAAGGCCCGCGGCGGTATCAAGCGCTATGAGGTCAGCAGCAAAGCCGCTGCCGATTCATGGTCGGCCAAGAACATGTTCGTGCTCGGCATCATCATCCTGGGCCTCCTGGGCTTCCACCTCACCCATTTCTGGGCCAAGATGCAGCTCCCCGAGATGTTCGGCATCGGCACGTTCGAGAACAATCCTTACCTGTTGCTCAACGTCACCTTCGGCAAATGGTGGGTAGTGGCTCTCTACATTATTTGGTTCTGCGCCATTTTCCTGCATCTTACCCACGGCTTCTGGAGCATGTTCCAGACCGTCGGCTGGGATGGCAAGACCTGGTTCAAGAGAGTTAAGGTTATCGGCGTCATCGTGGCCGCTCTCATCGTGCTCCTGTTCGTCACCACTGCCGTCAACGCTTTCATTCAAGCTAACTTTCTAGCCTGAGCATTAAGATGAAACGTTTTCTTGTCCTCATTTCCGTTCTTCTTTCGTCCGCCGGCCTGACTGCCAAGACCACGGCTCCGGACATCATGCCCGCCCCCGGCAAGCTCGAGATGGCCAAGGGCTGCTTCAAGATGAAAGGGGTCAGCATCAACTGCGATCCCGCCCTGGAGGCCGCCACGCTCAAGGCCGTGCGTCAGTTCGCCGACCGTCTCACCCTGGTGAGCGGCAAAACCGTTTCCGTGGCCAGCCCCATTGGCATACAGAGCGCCGTAAAGTCCGGCTCCATAAAGGGTCTGTGCTTCGTGAACGACGCTTCAATAGCTCCGGAAGGATATAAGATAAGTGTGGGCAAGAAGGCCACTGTCGTGAGTGCATCGTCGTACAGCGGCTTCTTCTACGCCATCCAGACGCTAAAGCAGATGCTACCCGTGTCTATCTACGGCACAACTCCCGACCTTAAGGGCAAATGGCGCATCCCTTGCTGCGAGATCGAAGACGCTCCGCGCTTCGGCTACCGTGGCGTGCTGCTCGACTGCTGCCGCCACTTCTTCAGCGTGGACGAGGTGAAGAAGGTGCTGGACGTGATGGCCATCTTCAAACTCAACCGCCTGCACTGGCACCTCACGGAAGACCAGGGCTGGAGAGTCGAAATTGACAAATACCCCAAGCTTACCGAGATCGGCGCCTTCCGCAACGGCACCATGATCAAGCGCGACTGGGGCTCCAACGACGGCATCCGCCACGGCGGATATTACACCAAAGCGCAGATCCGCGACATGGTGGCCTACGCCGCCGAAAGAGGCATTACCATTATCCCCGAGGTTGACCTTCCCGGACATATGGTGGCCGCCCTTGCATCGTATCCCGAATTTGGCTGCGCGGGAAGCGCACCTTACGAGGTCCTGACCTACTGGGGCGTTTCAAAACAGGTGCTCAACGTGGGCAAGGAAAGCACCATGCGTTTCCTCGAAGATGTTTGCGCCGAGGTGGCCGAACTCTTCCCCGGCGAGTATTTCAACATCGGCGGTGACGAGTGCCCGCGCGACGAGTGGAAGACCGACCCCGACTGCCAGGCCAAGATCAAGGAGCTCGGGCTGGTAAGCGACGATGAAGCCACCGCCGAGGCGCGCCTGCAGAACTATGTGACCGCCCGCATGCAGAAGTTCCTTGCCACCAAGGGCAAGAAAATCATAGGCTGGGACGAGATACTTGAAGGCGAGCTGGCCAAGGGTGCCACTGTGATGAGCTGGAGAGGCACCAAGGGGGGCATAAAGGCAGCAAGCATGGGTTACGACGTAATTATGTCGCCCAACACCTACTGCTACCTCGACTATGCCCAGTCTCCGGACCTCGAGAGCGAGCCTTTCGGCATCACCACCAAGCCCGAGCGCGCACTTCCACTTGAAAAAGTTTATGGCTATGAGCCGTTTACCGATATTCCCGCCGACGCGCAGCATCATATCCTGGGCGTACAGGGCAACCTGTGGACAGAATTCATAGCCACCCCCGAGCACCTCGAGTACATGCTCCTCCCCCGTATGATGGCTCTGTCGGAAATCCAGTGGAGCGCTCCCGAGAATAAAGACTTCGCCCGCTTCAAAGAAAGCCTGCGGACACACGAGCTCCCTATTCTCGACCTGCTGGGTTACAACTACCGCAAGTTGGATAACTAACAAGTGAATCTTAAGTCACTAGCTAAAGACACCGCTATATACGGCCTCAGCAGCATAGTCGGGAGGTTCCTGAACTATCTGCTGGTACCGGTTTATACCTATAAGATTGCTGCCGCCAGCGGCGGCTACGGCATAGTCACCAATCTGTATGCTTATACGGCTCTGCTGCTGGCAGTCCTGACCTTCGGCATGGAGACCACCCTGTTCCGCTTTTCCAACAAGGACGGAGAAGACCCGCGCAAGGTGTATGGTACGTCGCTCAAGATGGTAGGCGCCGTGGCCCTTCTGTTCGTCGCGGCCGTGCTTGCACTGGTCCGGCCGATTGCCGGGGCGATGGGATATGCCGACCATCCCGAGTATATCGGGTGCATGGCCATTATCGTCGGGCTGGACGCTTTTCAGGCCATCATGTTCTCCAAACTGCGGATCGACCGCCGCCCGCTGAAGTTCATGGCGCTCAAGTTCGCATTCATCATACCGAATATCCTCCTGACCCTCTTCATCTTCCTGGTGATGCCGAAGATGTTCGGTGCATTTCCCGGCCTGGAAGCCGCCTATCAGCATTTCAACGACGGAGTGGGGTTCATATTCTTCGCCAACCTTGCCTGCACGGCGCTGGTGACCTTGGGATTCATTCCGGAGCTGCGGGGACTCGGAGTCAAGTTCGACTGGTCCCTTGCTAAACGTATGCTGGCCTACACCTGGCCGCTGCTGCTGCTGAGCCTGGTGGGCAATCTGAACCAGGCGGCGGACAAGATACTGTTCCCCTACCTGATGCCTGGCGCCGAGGGCATGGTACAACTTGGAATATACGGCGCGTGCGTGAAGATAGCGATGATAGTTGCGCTGCTCACGCAGGCGTTCCGATACGCGTACGAGCCCATAGTATTCAACGGCAGCAGGGACAAGAACAGTCCGGAGACGCTGGCGGACGGCATGAAATACTTCGTGATATTCGCCCTTCTTGCATATCTGGCCGTATTGGTTTATATGCCTCTGCTGCGCCACTTCATACAGCCGGCGTACTGGGAGGGGCTCGGCGTCGTGCCCATCGTCATGATGGCAGAGGTATTCATGGGCGTATATTTCAACCTCTCGTTTTGGTACAAACTCACCGACAAGACCTGGTGGGGCGCCATAATGAGCGCAACGGGAGCTGCGGTGATGATTGCCGTGAACGTTCTGCTGGTGCCCAAGATCGGCTACTGGGCTTGCGCCTGGGGAGGATTTGCCGGATACGGCACTGCCATGCTGATGAGCTGGATTATCGGCCGCAAGTACTTATCCGTGCCATACGACGCCAAGGCAATCACGGGTTTTGTGCTGCTTGCCGCCGTAATCTTTGTAGCACTTTCGCTGCCATCGTGGACAGGACTCGAGATTAACGTCTGGGTGTATATGGCAGCCGGAACGCTGCTGCTGGCCGCATACGCAGCCGTGGCCTGGAAAGAGATCAGACGCTCTAGAAGCTGACGCCGACCCACGCATTCATATATACAGCGCGCGCGTAAGGATTGAGCAGCCAGCTCACTCCGAACGGCAGTTTTACGCCGCCGGCCTCGATGGAGTTGGTGTATCGGAGCTCGCTGTGAATCAAGGCAAAATCGCGCGTGTAGGCTGTGTAGGGGCCTTTCAGTATGCTGGCGCCCAGCACCAGGGAGGCGCGCCCGGCCTGGCCGAAGTCATGATAGCCCGTTAGCTCCAGATATGAAGAGAACGAAGTGCGCCCTCTGCTCCCGTCGGGCTCGGGAATCCAGTCGCCGTAAAAGAAAGTAAACCACTTTGCCTCTATCGGAACCGTCTGGGGGGCGTAGCACAGTATGCCTTCAAGTATATGGTTGGTGCTCTGCTTGCGATAGTCAAAAAAGTTTTCCGGAGCGGGATTATCGGCAAAGCGGATAAAGTAGTCGGCTACGTGCAGCTGCCAGGGACCAAGGGTGTAGAAAAAGTCAAGGTCAATCTCTTTATACTTTCCGTCAAAAGGGAGATAGGCGAAAGCCTGCGCGGTAAAGCCGCCTACCGAGGCTTCAAGTACGGGGTTGAAATTCACCTCGCATACTTTTTCGCCCCTCCACAGATAGGCGCTTTCAATTATGGCGGTGCCGCTGACTTTAAAAGGGTTGGAGGCTCCGGCCCTCAGAGGAGGAAGCGCAAAAAGAAGTATCAATAGGGCACAGAAAAGTGCGCGAAACCTGTTAACAGCATCTTTCATAGGCTACAAAGATAGGCAAAAGAGGCCGGATAAAAGGAATTTTTGAAAAAAATTAAAAAAAAATTTGCGGTTATCAGAAAACTTACTACCTTTGCATCCCGCTTCGCAGGAAGCAAGTTCATTGATAATATTGAAAAGATAAGTACAAGCAAGTACCGAGAACAACGAGAGCGTTGATTCTTTTTGAATCAAGGTGTCAGGTCAAGCTAAGAATTTGAAAATATACAAAGAAGAGTTTGATCCTGGCTCAGGATGAACGCTAGCGGCAGGCTTAACACATGCAAGTCGAGGGGCAGCGGGAGTAGCAATACTTGCCGGC
>CADBAY010000018.1 GCA_902792815.1 uncultured Bacteroidia bacterium | reverse complement strand
GAAGAGGGGAGTCTGGAGAATATGGACGTGCCCGCGGCGGATCAGGTCGGGATAGTACTTCATGATGAAGGTGAGGACCAGCATCCGGATGTGCATCCCGTCGTCGTCGGCATCGGTGGCCACAATGATGTTGTTGTACCTCAGGTTGTCGAGGTCGTCTTCCACTCCCAGGGCGTTGATGAGGAGGTTGAGTTCTTCGTTTTCGGCCACCTTCTTGCGGCTCTCCTTGTAGGAGTTGATGGGCTTGCCGCGCAGGCTGAAGACTGCTTGGTAATTGGCATTGCGCGCCTTGGTGATGGTTCCGCTTGCCGAGTCGCCCTCGGTGATGAAGATGCTGGAGCGCTCAATGTCTTCCTGCGTCTTTTCCGTGACTTTGTCGTTGAAGTGATAGAGGCAGTCGCGCAGCTTCTTGTTGTAGATGTTGCTCCTCTTGTTGCGCTCGCGGGTCTTTTTCTGTATGCCCGAGATCTCCTCGCGTTCCTGTTGGGATGCCTTTATTTTGTCTTCTATGACGGGAACAATCTCTTTGTGTATGCGGAGATAGTTGTCGAGGTTCTTGGAGACGAAGTCGTTGACGAAGCTGCGTATGGTGGGGCCGATGTCGGTTTTGAGAGCACCTTTTTCGTCGCGGGTCTGCTTCTCCCACATATAGTTGGAACCGAGCTTGGTCTTGGTCTGGCCTTCGAAGTTGGGCTCCTGGATCTGAATGCTTATGGCGCCTACGATGCCCTGACGGCAGTCGGCGGGCTCGTAGTTTTTCTTGAAGAAGTCTTTGAGAGTCTTGGCTATGGCTTCTCGGTAGGCGGCGAGGTGGGTGCCTCCGTCCCGGGTGTTCTGGCCATTGACAAAAGAAGCAATATTTTCGCCGTACGCATTGCCGTGGCTTAGAACTATCTCGATGTCTTCTCCTTCGAGGTGGATAGGCGGATAGAGAGGCTCCTCGCTGAGGTTTTCGTTGACCAGGTCGAGCAGTCCGTTCTCTGATTTGTACGGAGTGCCGTTCAGTACCAGGGTCAGGCCTCTCTTGAGGTAGGAGTAGTTCTTGACCATGGTCTCGACATAGTCCATGTTGTAATGGAAGTCCCCGAACATCATAGTGTCGGGGTAGAAGCGGACAAGAGTGCCGTTCTTCTCTTTGGTGCTGTCTTTGCCGCTGTCAATGAGCTCGCCGCGCTCGAAACGCGCCCAGGAGCATTCGCCGTCGCGGTATGAGCAGACATAGAAACGTTCGGAGAGGGCGTTGACGGCTTTCGTGCCCACGCCGTTGAGGCCTACCGACTTCTTGAAGGCTTTGTCGTCGAACTTGCCGCCGGTGTTCAATATGCTTACGGCCTTGACGACGGAATCGAGGGGAATGCCGCGTCCGAAGTCGCGCACGCTCACCTCACCGTTCTCGACCTGTATCTGCACCTGCTTGCCGAAACCCATGGCAAACTCGTCTATTGAGTTGTCGACAACTTCTTTCAGAAGGACGTAAATACCGTCTCCCTGGTTGTTGCCGTTGCCCAGACGCCCGATGTACATACCGGGGCGCATCCGGATGTGCTCTACTCCTTCAAGGGTTATTATGTTGTCGTCGGTGTAATTAATCTGCTCTGCCATTTCTCCAAGAGTTGAAATCTCACAAAGATAATCATTTTTTTTTATTGACGTTTGACTTTGGAGACTTGCTTGAGGGCGGCAATTTGCGAAATTACTTTGTCGAGCTCAAGATTTGAGGGAACCAGCAGGCGCAGGGTAATCTCGTAGGTGCCGTTGCGGTGATTCTCGTTTACGTTGAAAGAACGTACCGACACCCTGAACTGCCCGGTAACGTCGAGAATGGCGCTCATCACGGAATGCTCGCTGTCGGAAACGATGAACAGGGTGGCAAGGAAGCTGCCTGCCGCCGCCGTCTCCTGCCATACTACCTTCTGAATGCGGTAGGGGTAGCGCTCTATCAGGCGGGCGGCGTTGGGACAGGATATGCGGTGTATCTTGATTCCGGCGCTGCGCGTGACGAAGCCGAATACGTCGTCCCCGAAAACGGGATTGCAGCAGGCCGCCATCTTGTAGTCCAGGCCCTTGACATCCCGGGCGTTAAGCACCAGAATGTCTTCGCCGTCTCCGGCGTAGCCGGGGACCTTTTCCTTTACGATGTGCTCTTGCTGGACCTCCGGCTCTTTGCTTGACTTCTCAAGTATGTAGGCCTTGATGGCGTTGATGTCCACCTCGCCGTTTGCTATCGCGGCCATGAATGCAAGCACGGAACTGAACTTGTGCGCCTTCATGTATTCGGTCTGCATCACATCGGGGAATTCCATCTTCCAGTTGCGCAGGCGCCTTTCCAGCAGCTCGCGTCCTTCTGCGGCCCTCTTTCTTTCTTCCGCGTCCAGCTCAAGCTTGATTTTGGAGCGCGCCTTGGATGTCACGATCCAGTTCAGCCAGTCGCGGTTGGGCTTCTGGTCTTTGCGGGTGAGGATTTCAACCGAGTCGCCGGTTTTGAGTTTCTCTTTAAGCTGTACGGCCTTTCCGTTGACCTTGCCTCCGATGCAGCGTGCTCCCAGGCCGGAGTGGATGTTGAACGCAAAATCGAGCAGCGAGGCACCCGTGGGGAGTATCCTCAACTCTCCGGTGGGGGTGAAAACGAATATTTCTTTGTCGGGCGGGGCCGGGAGGTCTTCCGGGTTGGTGCTAAGCGGATGCTCCAGGGCATCGCGTACGCTCAGCAGCCATTTGTCGGTGGTCTGCTCATGCTTGACGCCCTTGTACGCCCAGTGTGCGGCGGGTCCGTTTTCGGCCACGTCGTCCATGCGCTTGGTGCGTATCTGCACCTCCAGGTAGCTGCCCTGGCGGTTCTTTACCGTGATGTGCAGACTCTCGTAACCGCTGGGACGGGGGGTGGTGATCCAGTCGCGCAGCCGCTTTGTATCGGGCTCGTACTCCTCGGTAACGTACGAATATACTTTCCAGCAGAGGTCTTTTTCGGTCGCCGGGTCGTCGTTGCAGTCGATGATGAAGCGGATGGCGAACACATCGTACACTCCCTCGAAAGGAACCTTCTGCACCTGCATCTTGCGCCATATCGACCAGGCGCTCTTGGTGCGGATCTTAAGCTTGTAGGAGATGCCTGCGTCGGAGAGCTTCTTCTTGAGAGGCTCGATAAACTCGCGGGTCAGGCGCTCCCTTTCTTTTTCCGTGGCCTTGAGCTTGTTGGTGATGGCTCTGTACTGCTCGGGCTCGGCGTGGCTGAAATAGATGTTGCCCAGCTCGCTGTTGATGTTGTACAAGCCGAGCTGGTGCGCCAGCGGCATATAGAGCATGAGCGTCTCGAGGAGCTTCTGGTCACGCGAGGTCTTGGGGAATATGTTCAAGTGCCGCATCACCTCAAGCCTGTCGGCTATCTTGATGACGCTCACCCTGGGGTCGGTAGAGTACTGGACTATCAGCTTCTTGTAGTTTTCCGCCTCCAGGCGCGTGTCTTTAGGCTTGATGGTGGATATCTTGTTGAGGCCTTCCACCATCATTCGCACATCCTGCGGGAACTCTTTGATGTCGATGTCTTTATGCACACGCGTAGCCTCGTGCAGATATACCGCTGCCGCACAAGGGTCGGGAAGGCCGATTTCCGATGTAACTATGGACGCTACACCGTCGGCATGCGAGATGAAAGGGGTCCCGTCGTATCTGAGTTCCCCCTCCAGGGCATCCTGCGCTATTTTACGCGCTTTTACTGACAAGAGTTCTTCTTCCATATATGCAAATATAGAACAATTATTCCTACTTTTGCAACAGAAATGAAATTTGTCCTTGATTCATCCTACAAGCCCTCCGGAGACCAGCCGGAGGCTATAGAAGGGCTCTGCGAGGCTCTGCGCAGCGGCGTGCCCGACGTTACCCTTCTGGGCGTTACGGGATCGGGCAAGACGTTTACCATGGCTAACGTCATAGAGCGCCTTCAGAGGCCGGCTCTCATCTTGAGCCACAACAAGACCCTTGCCGCCCAGCTGTACGGTGAATTCAAGTCATTCTTTCCGTCCAATGCGGTGGAGTACTTCGTGTCGTACTACGATTACTATCAGCCCGAGGCCTACATCCCTACCACCGACACATATATCGAGAAAGACCTCAGCATCAACGACCAGATAGAAAAACTCCGTCTGTCGGCCGCATCGGCCCTGATGAGCGGAAGGCGCGACGTTATAGTGGTTTCGAGCGTAAGCTGCCTGTACGGCATCGGCAATCCTGAAGATTTCCACGCCCAGACCATAGAAGTCCGCAAGGGGGAGAGAAGGAGCCTTACCGGCCTGCTGTACAAGCTGGTGGATGCATTGTACAACCGAACCGAGACCGATTTCAAGAGGGGTACTTTCAGGGTTCACGGCGATATCATCGACGTGTTCCTGGGCGGAGCGGACGAGGCCGTGAGGGTGGAGTTCTTCGGCGACGAAGTGGACGGGCTGAGCCTCATCGATCCTGTGACCGGTGCCCACATCGAGGAAATAGACCATGTGAGCATATGCCCGGCTACCAACTTCGTGACGACGCGGGAACGCTCGATTTCTGCGGTAAGCGCCATCCAGGACGACCTTGCCAAGCAGCTTGAATGGTTCGAGTCAATCGGCAAGGGCCTGGAAGCCAAGCGTCTCAAGCAGAGGGTGGAGTACGATCTGGAGATGATAAAGGAGATGGGGTATTGCCCCGGAATCGAGAATTACTCCCGTTATTTCGACGGCCGCAAGGAGGGTGAAAGGCCGTTCTGCCTGCTGGATTATTTCCCCAAGGACTTCATTACTTTCATAGACGAGAGCCACGTGACCCTGCCTCAGGTAAGGGCTATGTACGGAGGCGACCATTCGCGCAAGAGCGTTCTTGTCGAATATGGCTTCAGGTTGCCCGCCGCATCGGACAACAGACCGCTTAAATTCGATGAATTCGAGGCTCTTACAGGCCAGACCGTATATGTGAGCGCCACTCCTGCCGACTACGAACTTGAGAAGTCGGAGGGGCTGGTGGTGGAGCAACTGGTGCGTCCCACCGGCCTTCTCGACCCGCCCATCGAAGTGCGTCCCATCGAAGGGCAGGTGGATGACCTTGTAGAAGAAATACACAAGAGAGCCGAAGTGGACGAAAGGGTATTGGTTACAACCCTTACCAAACGTATGGCGGAGGAGCTTGACGAGTATTTGCGCCGCATAGGGGTACGCGTCCGCTACATCCACTCCGACGTTGATACTTCGGAGCGGGTGGAAATAATCGAAGATTTCAAGAACGGCCTGTTCGATGTGCTGGTGGGAGTAAACCTGCTTCGCGAAGGGCTTGACATACCGTCCGTTTCGCTCGTGGCCATACTCGACGCCGACAAGGAGGGCTTCCTCCGCACAGGGCGCGCGCTGACCCAGACTGCGGGGAGGGCTGCCCGAAACGTGCATGGGCTGGTGATAATGTATGCCGACCATATAACCCCGTCGATGGACGAGACCATCCGCGAGACCAACCGCCGCCGGACCAAGCAGATAGCCTACAATAAGCTGCATCATATCACGCCCACCCAGATCCAGACCCGCAGCAACGCTCTGATCGGAGAGCTGGGAGGGGCAAAAGCTGTAGGCGGGCGGCTTGCCGGCGGTACCACCGGAAGAGTGTCGGCCGCCAATTCGTACGATAAGCCGGAGTACATCCCTAATCCGTCCGATTTCGGCAGGGGAGAGGTTACCGTGGGATTCGGACACGATGCGCTCAGGGAGGCCGGTGCCGCTTATTCCGACGGCTTTGTCCGCGCCGACCTGGCGGCCGTGCTTCAAGACCCCGTCATACGCTCGATGTCACGCGCACAGATTGAAAAGATGATTTCCGACGACCGCGACAGGATGAAAAAGTCGGCCTCCGACCTTGACTTTACTTCCGCCGCCCGCTACCGCGACGAGATGTGGGCCCTCCAGCAATACCTTAAGGTTTGGAAAGATAAATAAATAATGCCGGCCCCGCGGAGGACCGGCATTGTCATTCAAAGCGTTTCTTTAGAGAGCTTCGATCATCCGCCTGAACAGCTCCGACATGCGTGTGGCGGCTATGCCTGCCTGCTTGACAACGTCGTCTCCGTCGTTCAGGTTCTTGGGAACATTGCGGCTGTTGGCCTCGTTGGTAACCACCGACATACCGAATACCCTTATGCCGCAATGGCGGGCTACTATGACCTCGGGGATGGTGGACATGCCCACCAGGTCGGCGCCGACCTCGCGGAAGAAGCGTATCTCGGCGGGAGTTTCGTAGGTGGGGCCTGTGCTGCCGAAGTATACGCCCTTTTTGAGGTTGATACCCATCTGGATGCCGAGCTTTTCTGCAAGTTCCTGGAGTTCAAGGTCATAGGCGCAGGTCATATCGGGGAAGCGGGGGCCGAAGTCTGCCAGGTTGGGGCCGATGAGCGGGTTGGGCATCATGTTGATGTGGTCTTTGATGATGACCAGGTCTCCTACATGGTATTCGATGTTGGTGCCTCCTGCGGCGTTGGAAACGAAGAGGAACTCTATTCCAAGAAGCTTCATCACCCTTATGCCTAGGGTTACCAGCTCCATGGGATAGCCCTCATAGAAGTGCAGGCGGCCCTGCATTGCGATTATTTTCTTGCCGCCAAGCTTTCCGTAGATGAAATTGCCCTTGTGTCCGACAGCCGTGGACATGGGGAATTCGGGGACATCTCTGTAAGGGATCACAACCGGCTCTTCGATCTCTTCGGCCAGGTTGCCGAGGCCGCTTCCGAGTACTATGCCGATTGTGGGCAGTTCGGGCCCGATGCAAGATTTGAGATAGCGGGCCGCATGGTTGATTCTTTCGGTTCTTTCGTCCATAGTGTTATAACATTCGTTTGATTTCTTTGCGCGCCTGATCGATGATTTCGCGCTCGCCGTCTATCTCGCGGTGGCGCATCACAAAACGACCGCCGCAGATGACGGAGTCGACGCAGTCAGAATGCGCAGAATAAATTAAATTGGCAAGGAAACTTCCCGGAGAAAGGAAGAATGTATTGTCGGTGTCAACTATAGTAATATCGGCAAGGGCTCCCTCGGCGAGTTTGCCCGCATTGATTTTCAGCGCCTTGGCACCGTTGATGGTGGCCATGTCCAGAAGTTCGTCCAGGGGAAGCGCCTTGGGGTCGCCCCTCCAGGCTTTCTGGAACAGGGCGGCGGTTTTCATGGCCTCGAGGAGATCGAGGTTGTTGGAAGAAGCGCAACCGTCGGTTCCTATGCAGATATTGATGCCGGCGTCACGCATCTCGTTGTACAGGAATTTGTATCCCGAGGAGAGCTTTGCGTTGGAGTTGATGTTGTGGATGCAGTGAACCCCGTTGAGGGCAAGCAGTTCAATATCATGCTCTGAAAGCCATAGGGTATGGGCAGCAAGCAGATTGGGCCCGAGCACCCCGAGTTCGTTAAGATACTCGACAGGCGTGAGCCCTCCGTGGGCCGCCTTGCAGTCTTCAACTTCCTTGAGGGTTTCGCACAGATGTATGTGCAGATTGAGGTTCCTTTCGCGGGCAAAGTCGGTAATCCACCGTATCAGCCCCTCGCTTACCGAGTAGATGGCGTGGAAAGCGACCTGGTAGATGCTGCCTTTCTGCCATATGTCGCGGGTGCGCTCATACCAGCGCATGCATTGGTCTTTTTCTCTCTCGGCCTCGTCCGGGTCGCCCATGTCTATCATGTCATAACCCAGGGAGTGCCTCACGCCCATCTCGACTGCAGCTTTATGGGCGGCAGGGAAGAACCAGTACTGGTCGTTGAAAGTAGTGGTGCCGGTGCGCACCATTTCCATGCAAGCTACCTTGGTGCTCCAGTACACGAAGTCCGAATCGAATTTATTCTCGATTTCCCAGATCTTCTTAAGCCAGTCTTGAAATATCATATCTTCCCCGATGCCCCTCATAAGGGACATCCCGGCGTGGGTATGCATGTTGATGAAACCGGGAAGGGCTACCTTTCCGCTGCAATCCATCATCTCTACATCCCCGGCAAGTTCCCAGTTCCGGCTGCTGCCGGCGGGGGCGATTTTTGATATTACGTCCTTTTCGATCAGGACGTCGCAGGCTTTTTCGTTGATCTCTATGTTCCTGAGCAAGATCATTTGCTACAGGTCTTCGAATTCAACACTCTTTTCCTCAGGCTCCCTCTGGGGGATAACCCCTCCGAAGCACTTGTCGGTGATATAGCTTATCACTTCGTCCAGGCCCTCCTTGAACTTGTCAAAATCTTCTTTGTAGAGGAAGATCTTGTGCTTGTCGTAGGTGAAGGTGCCGTCCGGATTGTTCCTGCGCTTGCTCTCGGTTATGGTGAGAAAGAAATCGTTGTTACCCTTGGTCGATTTTACATCGAAGAAATAGGTACGCTTACCGGCCCTGACGGGTTTTGAATAAACATCCTCTGAATTGCGGTCCACATATCCCGCCGGATCGTAATCGTCTCTGTACATAACAAAAAAATTACTAATGATTTGTGCAAAAATAGAATTATTTTTCAGATTACGTGTTATCTTTGTAGGAAAATTTGTTTGAAATTTATGCTGAACAGAAGAATCCTCCGGATAAAGGCGTTCAAGGCCGTTTATTCACGTGTGGAAAATCCTGCTATGTCTTTGAAGGACATTGAGTTTGAACTTGAACAGTCCTGCGAGGCCACCAGGGATCTGTATCTCCGTTTGCTTGCTCTTGCGGGTCCTTTGACAATGGAGGCGCGCTCCCGTATCGAGGCTGCCCGCTCCAAGTTCAACCCATCTGCAGAAGAACTCAATCCCAACCTTAAGTTTGTTCAGAACGCCCTCGCCAGGGTGCTGGACGAGGACCCGGATTTTTGCAAGCTGGTCAAGAAGAAAAAGATTTCCTGGGAGAACGACGATGTGTTCTTGAGGCATCTTTACGAAGGTGTCCGTTCCAAGGAGTACTTTAGAGAATATATGAATTCGCCCGCGAGCTCGCTCCAGGAGGATGCTGCTCTGTGGTGCCATATCTTCGAAGAAGAACTCCCTGACAACCAGGAACTTCACGAGATACTTGAGGACCTTTCCATTTATTGGAACGATGAGCTTGAGTATGCGATCTCCTGGTGCTGCCGCAGCCTGGAGCAGATTGGCAAAGGCAAGCCCTGGAGCCTTCCCGAGCTTTACCTCAGCGAACTGCCCGGCTCTGAAGGCAAGGAGAGCGACAAGGCCTTCGTATTCACGCTTGTCCGCACGGCTTACCGCAACTTCGACCGCTATTACTCGATGGTTTCCGCCGTTACGCCTAAATGGGATACAGGCCGCATTTGCGCCACTGACCTTGCCCTGATTATCTGCGGCCTGGCTGAGGCTGACGCTTTCCGTAACATCGATTACCGTACTACCATCAACGAATTCGTAGAAATATCAAAGTTCTACAGCACTCCCGAGAGCCGGGCGTTCGTGAACGGAGTCCTGGATAAATTAATTAATAAAGAATAGATTTATGAATTTTCTGACCTTACTTCAGGCCGCTGCGCCCGCAGCAGGCTCCCAGCCCCAGGGTGGCGGCTGGTCTATGTGGATAATGCTCATCCTCATCTTCGCCATTATGTGGCTCTTTATGATACGTCCCCAGCGCAAGCAGCAGAAGGAGATGGAGCAGTTCCGCAACGCTCTTAAGAAAGGCGACAAGGTTATCACTGCCGGTGGTATCTACGGTACTATCGCCGAGGTTAAAGAAGGCGAAAGGACAGTGCTCCTGAGGGTTGACGGCGACGTGAAACTCCGCGTCGACAAGTCTTCTCTGCAGAAAGATCCTGCAGCCGCGCCTGCACCTGCACCTGCCGCTCCCGCCAAGAGTGAGGAGAAGGCAGAACCCGAAAAGAAGTAATATTTGAAACGCTGGACCCAATTCCTCCTGTGCCTGTTGCTGTCCGGCAGCATCTGGCTGATTCACAACCTGTCCCAGACATACACGGGCGTTGTGAACGTGTCGGTTATAGCCCACAGCGGGCTCAAGGGCAGGGCATCCGCATCCCGCACTGCTGTAGGCGTGGGCGCCAGGTGCTCCGCGACAGGTTTCCGCCTGCTGCGCCTGAAGCATCAGCGGCGCGACGTACATGTGGACATACACGAAGAGGATTTGGTGCCTTCGGGAGGTGACCGCTATACCGTATCCGCGGCCGAAATGGCCAAATACTCATCCGAGCTTTTCGGTGAGGGCGTGGATCTGGTGACCTTCCTCAACCAAAACTATAGTTTCGAGTTCGGCCCCGAGATTTTCAAGACCGTTCCTGTCAGAGCCGTGTATTCGGCGTCCTTCAAGCCCCAGTACATGGCTGCTGCTCCTATGAGCGTGACGCCCGATTCGGTAACGGTTTACGGTGACGATTCCAAACTCGCCACCGTCGATGAGGTCCTAACCAAGGCGTTGAGCATCAACGACTTGTCCAAGAGCGTCGGGGGCGTTGTCAAGCTTGTTCCCGTCAACGGTCTCAGGATGTCGGAAAAGGACGTTACCTGGTCGCTCGAGGTTGTCCGCTACGTAGAGTTGCATTCCGACGTGACCATAGGCGTAAGGAACGTGCCGGCGGGTGTATCTCTTTCGGTGTATCCTTCGCGCACGTCCGCCGTGTTCCTGTGCCGTTTCCCTGTCCGGGGCGACCCTGCAGGCACTTGCGAGTTTTATGTCGATTACGACGAGTTCATCAAGTCGGAATCGGGACGTGTAGTGGGCCGGGCTGACAATGTGCCGCCTTATGTGATTGAATGGAGGCTCGGACAGGAGCTGTTTGACTGCATGGTCAGGGAGGAAGTTCAATGACAACTGTACTTGTTACCGGACCGATTGGCAGCGGCAAGTCAACGGCATGCCGCTACTTTGCCTCGAAGGGTTATCCGGTCTACGACTGTGATTCCCGGTGCAAGCGCCTCTACGATGAGGTCCCTGGCTTGAAGGCAAGAATAGAGCAGGAACTCGGGATTCCGTTCTCTGAACTGCGGAGCATATTTGAAGACGAGGCCTTGCGAGTGTCTCTGGAGGCGATAGTGTACCCGCTGCTGGTGGACGACCTGAAGCGCTGGAAAGCATCCAAGGCCGCCTCTGAGTTGCTTTTCGTGGAGTCGGCGATAGCGCTCGACAAGCCGTGTTTTTACGGCCTCTGGGACAGTGTCCTGTTGATCAGCGCCCGAAAGAGCCTCAGGCTTGAGCGTAATAAAGATACCGCCCGGCGCGACAGCATTCAGAGTTTCGATCCCTCCAAGGTGGATGTGATTGTGCGGAACGACGGCTCCCGCGAAGCTCTTTATAAACAACTTGACGATTATTTACAAACGAAGAAATGAAAACCGATCTGGCAAAAATCTTGTCCGTTTCAGGACATCACGGATTGTTCCTTTTCCTGGCACAGTCCCGCACCGGCGCCATTGCCGAGGCTCTTAGCGACAAAAAACGTACAGCATTTGATGCTCACAGCCGCATATCCACCCTTTCCGATATAGCCATCTTCACTTCTGAAGGTGAGATGCGTCTTGCCGAAGTATTCACCGCCATGAAGAAAGCGGCCGACGAAGGTGCATCCGTTCCTTCTCCCAAGGCCGATGCTGCAGCCATCAAGGAGTTCTTCGCAACGGCTGTTCCAAACTACGATGAAGACCGCTTCTATGTGTCTCATATGAAGAAGGTTCTCGAGTGGTACGACGAACTTGTCAAGTACGCTTCTCTCGATTTCGTTACCGACGAAGAAAGGGAACAGGGCGTTGAAGAGAATTAAAGTCATAACTCTTGGCTGTTCAAAGAACAGCGTAGATACGGAACATCTGCTCTCGGCACTGCCGGCAGATGATTTCCGTATTGTGCAGGATCCACCGTTCGACTACCTGCTTTATAATACCTGCGGCTTTATCGGGGATGCCAAGGAAGAATCTATCCAGGCCGTCCTTGACGGAGTCAGGGCTAAGGGCAGGGGAGATGTCTCGAATCTTGTAGTATTCGGCTGCCTGTCACAGCGTTACGAGGCGCAGATGCCCTCCCTCATCCCCGAGGTGGATGCGTGGTATGGCGCCCGTGACCTCAATCCTCTGCTCCGCTATCTGGGCGCTCCCGCCTCGAAGTTTACTTCCCGTCTGCAGGAAAATCCCCGCGGATACGCTTACCTTAAGATTTCGGAGGGCTGCGACAGGCGCTGCTCTTATTGTGCCATTCCTTTTATACGTGGCGCCCACCGCTCGGTGCCGATGGAAGATTTGGAGGCCGAGGCGCGGCAGCTGGTTTCGGAGGGCGTAAGCGAATTGATACTGATTGCGCAGGATACGACCTTTTACGGGCTCGATCTGTACGGACGGCGCACTCTTGCCTCACTGCTTGAACGCTTGAGCGCAATTGATGGCGTGGAGCGGCTCAGGATCCATTATTCCTATCCTACTGACTTCCCCGATGACGTGCTTGAGCAGATGGCGCACAATCCCAAGGTATGCAAGTATCTTGACATTCCTCTTCAGCACATCTCCGACCGGGTTCTGGACAATATGCACCGGCACATCGATTCGGCCCGCACTCGTGCTTTGATAAATAAGCTGCGCGAGAAAGTGCCCGGAGTGGTGCTGCGTACCACGATGATAGTGGGGCACCCGGGAGAAGGAGTGAAGGAGTTCGCAGAGCTTATGGATTTTGTGCGCGAAGCCCGCTTCGAGCGCCTTGGCGCGTTTGCATATTCAGAGGAGGAAGGTACCTGGGGTGCCGGGCACCTGAAAGATGACGTGCCCGATGAAGAGAAGCGCCGGCGGCTTGAAGAATTAATGTCGGTGCAGGCAGATATCTCATTGAATTACAATCGTTCCCGTGTTGGCTCTACGGTGCGCGTGCTGGTTGACGACATAGTTAACGGGACCTTGGTCTGCCGCAGTGAAGGGGAGAGCCCCGAAGTTGACGGAGAGATACTTGTGAGCACAACAAAAGCCGATGAGGCAATCATCGGCTCCTATATTGATGTCCGTATTACCGGTGCTGACGAATACGACCTAACGGCAGTTCAGCTCTGAAGTTTTTTCCAGGTCAAGAGCTTCGGCCAGTATGCTGACCGGGTTCTTGACGGGAACTCCCGTTGACATTTCGATTTGCCATTTGCAGGTCTCGCATTCGCAAGCTACGAATTCGGGAGCTGCGGAGGCTATGTCGTCGAAAAGCTTTTTGCCTATCATCTGCGACACCTTGAAGTTCTCTTTCTTGAATCCGTATGTTCCTGCTATGCCGCAGCAGTTGCTTTCCAGTTCGGTAAGCTCCAAACCCGGTATCATCTTCAGCAACTCGGTCGTGAAAATGCCAAGTCCCAGCCTTTCCTGGTGGCAGGGGCAATGGTATGCCGCACGCGCTTTCCAGCCCTCTTTCCATACGGGTTTGAGTTCGCCGGATTCGATAGCTTTGTAGAGGAACGGCTCCACGAGGCTGATGTGCTCTTTGATGCCGCTATTGTCGACTTTGAGCAATTCGGGATACTCTTCCAGCAGGGTCATTGTGCAGGTGGTCGAAACGGTAATTATATCCCTTCCTTTGACCAGCGATTTGCTGAACGCGCTCATGTTGGCCTTGGCGTCGCGGGTAGCCGCAGGTATCATTCCGTTGGCGATTTTAGCAACGCCGCAGCACCTTTCGCCTTCGATCAGATGCACTCCGTAACCGAAAGCATTCATTACCGCAACGAAATCTTTAGCCAGCTGCGGATAGTTGTAATTGGCGTAGCAGCCGTGGAAATAGCTTATATGCTTCTTGTACGAATCCTGCCTTGATGCGGCGTTCTTGTTGAACCAATGCACAAAGGTCTCGGACGAGTATTTTGGCAGGGTGCGCCTGTGGTCGAGGCCTATGGTAAAGTCTAGCAAACCCTTGACGGGGGCAAGCCCGAGCGAGAAGTTCACGATCGGAGCGACTGCGCTGGCCAATGGGCCCATCTGGTCTGTACTGGCTAGCATTACGTCACGCAGCTTCGGCGACTTTTGGGAGAACTCGATGCGTGCCTGTTGTATGAGGTCTGCGATACGCACTCCGGAGGGGCAAGCCACCTCGCACCTTTTGCAGTTGAGGCAGTATTTGAGGGAGTCGTCGTAGAAGATACCGTTCTTGAGACGGTATCTCTGTCCGTCAGGGCCGGAGCGCTTGGGCCCGCCGTAGTCGGGATTGTTGGCCATTACGGGGCACACGGTCTCGCAAAGCGAGCATTTCTGGCACTGCTCGAAATTACCTGTGCTTATATTGTTCTCCTGCATAGTTAGTTCCTCCTTATGGCCCGGACTGCTTCCCGGGCGCTGTTGAGTATCTGTTCAGTGGCGTCTCCCTGGGCGCTGCTCACGCCTGAAAGCACCTCTCCGGCAGGGAAGAGGTTGACTATGGGAACGCCTCCTTTGAGCGCAACTCCGCCGCTTGTCTTGACTCCGAATTCAAGGAAGCGCTGCGGTGCGGCGAATGAAGGGTCGAACCAGGTGAGCCTGTCGGAGTCATACTCTATGTCGAGATTGAAAACCGGCTCGTAAACCTTGTCCATATCGGCCACAAGACCACGCGAAAAGTACTTTCCGGTGGCAAGCACAAACTGCCCGGCCTCGAGGGGCTCGTTCCCTAATTTTTCGGTGAAGACGCGAATCAGCCTGTTGCCTTCGAAGACTCCCGAAACCACTCGGTCGCCTTGCAGGACCGTGCCTCCCGCGGCTTTGAATTCATTTTTCGGGCAATTGTTCAACGATAACCCCTCGGCTACGAGAATGCACTTGAGCCCGCTTTTCTGAAGTTCTGTGGCGGCTCTCGTTCCGGCGAGTCCTCCGCCTATTATGACAACATCAAATCTCATCGTAGGAATAGGGTTTCTCGAATTTGTAAACTCTCTGCATGAACTCCATCTCGCGAAGCGTGTCGCCCCAGCCTACGGCGCGCATTCCTTTCCAGCGCTCGTCGAGGTAGTCGGCGGCCAGCTTGGACTCCAGGGAAGGATCTCCCAGCGCCTCTGCGAGGGCTTTTGCAGCCTTGCGTATGCACAAAGTACCCTGGCAGGTGCCCATTCCGACGCGGGTGCGGCGGCGAAGGTCGCCAAGTGTCCGGACGCCGAGTTCGGCAACTGCATATTTAATCTCGGCCAGTGTAACGTTTTCGCACTCGCAGACCAACTGCTTGTCGGCCTCGGAATCGAAGCGGAGCTTGCCGGCCAGGTCGCCCTGGCGGCCGGCGGCGCCTTTCTGGCCAGCGGTGACCTTGCCCTCAAAACGTTTGCTGACTGTCTCGATACGCCCGTCCACCGAGCCGGGAAGGGGAGTCTCGGCTGTGCTGCAAGCCTGGTTTACGCCGAGTTTGCGGCACACCAGATCGGTGGCGAGTTCCGCCATCAGGCGGTATGTCATCAGTTTGCCGCCGGTGATGCTCACAAAACCCTTGACGCCATCGCGCGTTTCGTGGTCGAGGCAGACTATGCCCCGGCTGATGCTGCGGCCTGTAGGGTCGCTGTCGTCTGCGACCAGCGGCCGAACGCCGGCATATGCACGCAGTATGCGGGTCGAAGCGAGTGCGGGGCAGAGGGCGCAGCCTTCACGCAGCAGCAGCCGCACCTCCTCTGGGGTTACCTCCATGTGGTCGCACTCCTCGAAAGGAATCTTGGTAGATGTGGTGCCTATAACGGTGACCGAGTCACCGGGCACGAGTATATCACCGTCGGCAGATTTGCGGCAGCGGTTGATAACAACATTGTTAACCCTGTGGCCGAACACCAGCAGGGCTCCCTTTGCAGGGTACATGCCAATGTGTACGCCGGCCTTTTGGGCTACTCCGTGCCCCCATATACCGGCTGCATTTACCGTTACGGGCGCGCGGTATTCCGCTTTGAGCCCGGTGCGGGTGTCGAGGACCTTGACGCCAAGTATTGTGTCGCCCTCGCGGATAAAGTCGATAAACTCGGTATATACCAGCACTTTGGCCCCGTGCATGGCGGCGTCGGTAACGTTGGCCGCGCAAAGGCGGAACGGATCGACCGAGCCGTCGGGAACCACAACCGCGCCAATCAGGGACGGATTGACCGAAGGCTCCATCTCTCTCGCCTCGGAGGGAGATATGGCCCTGGCTTCGATTCCGGCGCGGAGGCAGGCATCTATGAATTTTTGCTGGTAATCGAGGCCGAATCCGGCTTCTTCGTCTTCGAGGAGAGTGATGAACAATCCTCCGGTATCTTCCACGCAGTTGGAAGCGATAGAACGAAGGATCTTGTTTTCCCTTATGCATTCTTCGGCCGACTCGCTGTCTTTGACCGCATAACGGGCGCCCGAATGGAGCAGGCCGTGGTTGCGGCCGGTTGCTCCGGTTGCAATGTCGTGACGCTCTATCAGCAGTACTTTAAGACCTCGCATTGCGCAGTCGCGCGCCGTGCCCGCGCCTGTGATGCCGCCACCGATGATGATTACGTCAAACTCGTTTTTGGATGGCATATCGTTTTGTGTTACAGTCTTTTATAAAAAGGCGGGACCGTAAGCCGGTTTCTGTTCATTCTGCCATTTATCTTCGCAACCTACCCCCCGGCATCAGGCGGGCCGCCCTCAACTGCCGGTATATTTGGTCTTGCAGACCCTGGTGCCGTACCCGGGCCGCATCGCTGCGGCTCGTCGTGAGCTCTTGCCTCACGTTTTCACCCTTGCCAAAACTGGCGGTTATTTTCTGTTACGACTCTCGTAAGGTTACCCCCACCTGCGCTTTCCGCAGCAGGGCGCCCTGTTCTGTCCGGACTTTCCTCAGCATTGCTGCCGCGGCAGATCGTCCCACCTTAATTAGACACAAATATAACAATTTATTTTTAACTTTGTAGAAGTTATGACTACAGACAACCGACTGAAGATTTTCGTGGCAGTGGCGCAGAGCGGAAGTTTCACCCTTGCCGCGAGGAGCCTTGGCTGCACCCAGCCGGCGGTAAGCCAGAATATCGCCCAACTTGAATCAGAAGCTGGCTGCGCCCTTTTCGAGCGCGGGCGCGGGAGCGTGAGCCTCACTCCTTCCGGCCGGGTATTCTATTCTTACGCCAAACGTATTCTCTCTTTGTATGAGAGCATGACCCGGGAACTCGCCGGTCAGCCGGCCTCGCAGGAGCCCATGTTCCTTGACCTCGGAGAGGGGCGTAGCGCCGAGGTTTCGGTCAAGGACGGAAAAATCGAAATCGGTTTGAAATCAGTAAAATATTAGTATCTTTGCAGCGCAAGTTTAACTAAAATCTTTTTTATGGGTAGAAATGAAGAAACTGCTTTTACTTTTTGCAGCATTGCTGCCTTGCTTCCTTGCGTACTCGCAAGAGGCTGACGACACCGGCAGTTATGTCGATGTGCAGATAATCCCTCGATTTGAGTTCAATCCTTACTTTACACCGGGCGGTTCCGGTGACGGCTCAAGCGGATACTCCTTCGGCAATTCTTCATTATACACTTTGGTGGAAGGAGCTATTTCCGACCACGTTTCATTTACCCTCAGCAACCACTGGCTCAAAGCCACTTCAGGCTTTATGAGCGAGACCGCCGATCTGTACAAATCGACATTGTATTCCAATACCACCAACTGGCTGGACATCGCTACTGTCGATTTTAGTTTCGGCAACTGGACGTTCACCCTCGGAAAGGACTGCCTGGCCACTGCAGGTTTCGAATTCGACCCCTGGGACGTGGATGTGGACTATATGCTCATAGGCGACACTCCTATCCTCGCTTCTTACTTGTGGTACAATCTTCCTAGTTATCAGTGGGGCGGCAAGATAGCATATTCGATTAAGGAGCATACTAGCCTCGCCCTTCAGATGGTCACTTCTCCGTTTGGCGAAAGGCCTTTTGCCAGCGGCCTCTTCAGCTATTCACTGCAGTGGAAAGGTAATTTCGGACCTTTCTCTAATATCTGGTCCGTATCGGCAATCCAGCGCCCCGACGGCGGCTTCGAGCCTCTGGTCGCTCTCTCCCAGCAAGTGGAGATGGGCGATTTTGTGGCCGGTTTTGAATGGTACAATGCAGCGGACGTTGACTTTGACGACGAAGACTGCGCATGCGAGCTGCTGCGTGGCAATACCTTCCGTCCACGCGTTTCCTGGGCTCCGTCGGAAAAGTTCGATATGGGCGTCGTGAGCAATATCTACACCCGCATGGGTGAGCTTTACGACCTGAACGCAGGAGCGTTTTTCCATTATTTCCCGATAGAGGCGATACAGCTTCACGCTGCCTTAGGGTGGGACCTCAATACTGCTGCGCTTACCGCTATGGCCGGCATTAAAGTTAACCTGCATATTTTCCAGCGTTAGAGGATGACAAAGGATTATATTATCGATATTCAGCACTTGAGCAAATCCTTCGGGGATGTGAAAGTGCTGGACGACATTAATTTCTATGTTCGCAGGGGAGAGTTTATAACTCTTCTGGGGCCTTCGGGCTGCGGCAAAACGACTCTCCTCCGCCAGATCGCAGGCTTCATTGCTCCCGACGAGGGGCGGATCCTGCTTGAAGGCAAGGATATTTCGGGCATTCCGCCGCACAAGCGCCCCCTCAATACCGTGTTCCAGCGTTATGCATTGTTCCCTCATCTTGACGTGTTCGACAATGTTGCGTTCGGACTTAAGTTGCATAAGATTCCTGCCAAGGAGATAGAGCAGCGGGTCAAGAAGATGCTGAAGATGGTATCAATGACCGACTATGAAGACCGTTCGGTTGATTCCCTTTCCGGCGGACAGCAGCAGAGAGTTGCCATTGCAAGAGCTTTGGTTAATTACCCCAAAGTGCTTTTGCTGGATGAACCTCTGGCTGCACTAGACCTTAAGATGCGCAAGGATATGCAGCTGGAGCTTAAGGAGATACATCGTAAGATGGGTATCACTTTCATATATGTTACCCACGACCAGGAAGAGGCGCTTACCCTTTCGGATACGATAGTGGTGATGAACGAGGGACGCATACAGCAGATAGGTACTCCGACCGATATTTACAATGAGCCTGTCAACTCTTTCGTGGCGGATTTCATAGGTGAGTCAACCATTCTTAACGGCACTATGATCTGCGACCGCAAGGTCGAGTTCATGGGCCACGAGTTCGAATGCGTCGACGAGGGCTTCGGTGAAAACGTACCCGTGGATGTGGTAGTCCGTCCTGAAGATGTAGTCATTTCGTCCGACGTGGAAGGCTCCCAGTTCAGCGGAGTGGTGGAGTCCTGCATTTTCAAGGGCGTCCATTACGAGATGTTCGTAGATACCGACAAGGGCTACGAACTGATGGTCCAGGACTACGATTCTTTCGAGCCCGGCAGCAAGGTGGGTCTTAGCATCAACCCCGACGACATACAAGTTATGCGCAAGGAGCGCACCTGCAATACCATTGAAGCCACGGTTGAAGACCAGGAGCATGTAAGCATGCTTGGCTGCACCTGGGAGTGCTCGGTGCCCGCGGAGTTCAAGTCAGGCGACGAGGTGCTTGCAGAGGTGGCTTTCGATAAAGTGGACCTGCTGGACAACCAGGAGGATGGCAAACTGGGCGGGGAAGTGCATTTTCTGCTTTACAAGGGCGACCATTATCACCTGACCATCCTTACCGACGACGGTGACCATCTTTGGGTTGACACCGACGATATCTGGGACAAGGGCGACCTTGTAGGTATAGACATTCTGCCTTCGGACATTAAGATTAAACGTAAGAATGGTTAAGCGAAGTAACTGGAGCATACCCTATCTGGTCTTCATGCTGGTGTTTGTGGTGCTGCCGTTGCTCCTGATTGTGCTGTATGCTTTTCAGGATAGCGCAGGGCATTTTACGTTCTCCAACATCACCCATTTCTTCAGCGATTCCGACTCTCTTTCCACTTTTGCAGTATCGATAGAGGTGGCAATAGAGAATACACTGATATGTATATTGTTAGGCTATCCGGCGGCCTGGATCCTGGCCAACCGTAAATACAACCGCAGCGCGGTTACGGTGGTGCTTTTCCTGATGCCGATGTGGATTAATGCACTTATGCGCACCCTGGCCACTGCGGAGCTTTTCAACATGCTCGGAATAGCCTTGGGCAAAGGCACGCTGCTGTTCGGTATGGTCTACGATTTCCTGCCGTTTATGATTTATCCTATCTACACGACCCTTATGAAGATGGATAAGTCGTATGCCGAGGCGGCCGAAGATCTGGGCGCCGCTCCCTGGACTGTATTTTGGAAGATTACGGTTCCACTTTCGCTGCCAGGAGTAATGAGCGGGGTTCTCATGGTGTTCATGCCTACGGTGAGTACCTTCGCCATTTCGGAATTCCTCACCAACAACAAGATAAAGCTTTTCGGTACCATAATCCAGGAGAACATCAATTCGTCGATGTGGAATTATGGTGCGGCCCTTGCATTTATCATGTTGGTAATCATTGGTATAACTACGCTGTTCCAAGGTTCGGAACACGGAGAAGTTGAAGGAGGCCTGATATGAAGAAGCTTTTTGCAAAATGCTATATCTGGCTGCTTCTGGCAATGCTTTACGCTCCGTTGCTGTTTATCGCCGTGTTCTCCTTTACGGAGTCCCGCGTGCTCGGCAGCTGGACCGGATTCTCTACTAAGCTTTACCAAAACTTGTTTACAGGTAACGTGAGCGGGGGAGCGGCTCTCATCTCGGCGGTAGAGAATACTCTGCTGATTGCGCTTATCGCCGCCGCTTTCTCCACTCTCCTTGGCACGGTGGCAGCGATCGGAATCTTCAATCTTAAGGGACGCGCCAAGCGGACTATGCAGTTCCTGAACAATATCCCGATGATCAATCCGGATATCATTACGGGTGTATCGCTCTTCCTGCTTTTCGTGTTCCTCAAGTTCTCGCAGGGCTATGTAACCGTGGTTCTGGCTCATATTACCTTCTGCACCCCGTATGTCGTGCTGAGTGTAATGCCAAAGCTCTCGCAGATGAATCCCAACATTTACGAAGCGGCGCTCGACCTGGGCGCAACCCCCGGCCAGGCGCTGTGGAAAGTGCTGGTGCCCGAACTGCGTCCCGGTATGATTTCGGGCTTTATGATGGCATTCACAATGTCGCTGGACGATTTTGCGGTCACGTTTTTCACCCGTGGCACCATAGGCCTTGACACTCTCTCTACATATATCTACGCAGACGCGCGTAAAGGAGGCCTTACTCCCGAACTGCGCCCTTTGATGACACTGATATTCCTACTGGTCCTTGTGCTGCTGATTATTATCAATCTGCGTAGCTCCAGGACAAAAAATGTAATAGAATGAAAAAAATCTTTCTGCTTTTGGCGGCGGCCTTCCTTCTTGGGGCCTGCGCCCAGGACCGTGACCAGATCCTGAAAGTTTACAACTGGTCCGACTACATGGATTATGATATCATTCCCGAATTCGAGGAATGGTATGAGCAACAGACCGGTGAGAAGGTGAAGGTTATAGTACAGACCTTCGATATCAACGAGACAATGCTCTCCAAGATTGAGAAGGGGCATGAGGACTACGATGTGGTGTGCCCGTCGGAGTATATCATCGAAAGAATGGTCCGTGGCGACCTTCTGCTCCCCATTGGGAACGATTTCGGTGACACTCCGAATTACATCGAGCAGTACGTCTCTCCCTATGTCCGTTCGTGCTTTGACAAGCTGGATTGCGGCGGAAAGAACGCCAACGACTATGCCGTGGGCTATATGTGGGGTACTGTAGGCTTGATTTACAACTCCAAGTATGTTACCGACGAAGAAGTATCGACCTGGGATGTGCTCCGCAACCCTAAGTTCGACGGCAAGATCTTCCTAAAGGATTCCGCCCGCGACATGTTCTGCCAGATTATCATATATCTGCATCGTGACGACCTGGCTTCCGGCAAAGTTACCCTCGATGAGCTGATGCTTGATTCTTCCGACGAGGCCATTGCCGAGGTGGAGGCTTTCCTGAAGGATGCTGCGAAGTATGCAGCAGGCTGGGAGGCAGACTTCGGAAAAGACCAGCTGGTGCAGGAGAGAGGATGGATAAGCGTCAACTGGAGCGGAGACGGCGTGTGGTCAAGGGATCAGGCCGCCCCTCTGGGCGTCGATTTGAAGTTCGCTCTCCCCAAGGAAGGCTATACCGTATGGTTTGACGGCTGGGTTATTCCCAAGTTCGCTCGCAATCCCAAGGCTGCAAGGTACTGGATCAATTTCATGAACCGTCCCGACATAGTGATCAAGAATATGGAGATAACGGGTTACGTATCCACGAACTGCGCTCCCGAGGTTCTTGATGCCTTCATAGACGATCAGTACGATCCTATTGACCTTTCGTACTTCTTCGGTGAGGGAGCAGACTCCGTGAGGGTTGATCCTGTCCTTTACCCCGACCGTTCAGTCATCGAAAAAGGCGGCCTTGAGCACGACTGGGGCGAAAGGACCAATCTGCTTGTGGAGATGTGGTCGCGCGTGAAAGGCGATAATGCCAACTGGGTAACAATCGTGGTCGTATCCGTGGCTCTTCTGGCCCTTGTGACCGTCGCGGTGTTGAACAGAGTGTCCAAAAAGCGCAAGCACAGGCGTCGTTAAAGGACTCTCGGCATAAACTAAATGTTTCCCCTTTTGATTGCTGATAATCAGGAGGGGAAACATTTTTGTTTTTATGGTTAACAAAATTGTTACGAGTGCTATTTCGGGGCAATCTTGTAGAGAACGGCCGCAATTGCCATGTACACGAAGTTCGGCAGCCACATCGCGAGGCCGGCAGACATGGTGCCGGTGAACACGAACATCTCGCTGAACTTAAGGAAGAGGATATACAGGAAGGCGAGGCCGATTCCGAGGGCAAGATTGAATCCGATACCGCCACGCTTCTTCTTGCTGGTAAGCGCTACGGCCATGATGGTCAGGATGAAGGCCGAGAAGGGGAGGGTCATGCGGCGGTTCTTCTCAATCTGGGCGTACATCACGTTGGCGTCACCTCGCATGTTTTGCGTGGCGATAAGCGCGTTGAGGTCTTTTTGAGGAAGAGTCTCCACGGTTTTCTGGTTACGGTAGAAGTCGCTCAGCTTGAGCGCTATTACAGTATCCATGTACTCTCCGCAGCGTACCTTGTCTTCCAGGCCCTTGGTGTAGTCGCGTATGAAATAACGCCTCAGGTGCCACCCGTCCAGGGTGCTGTCCCAAGCGGCCGATTCCGCCGTGAGCTTGGACACGAGTTTATTGTCTTCAATGCTCTCCAGGGTGAATTTGTATGCCGTGTTGTTGTAGGCGCTGAACGACTGTACATAAACGAACTGTCCCGGAGCTATCTGGTAATGGACGTTGTTTCGGCTGTACTTGGTGTAGTTCTGGTCCACGTACTTGGTCTCGAATTCCACCCTGGTGGCGTTGGAGCGCGGTATTATGAACAAGTTAAGGCAGAGCGAGAACAGGGCTATGAGGGCTGCCGACACTATGTACGGGACCATCATCCGGTGATAGCTCACGCCGCCGGAGAGTATGGCGATGATCTCGGAGTTGGCCGCCATGCGCGAAGTGAAGAAAATCACCGTGATGAACACGAACAGCGGCGAGAACATATTGATAAAGTAGGGGATGAAGTTGACGTAGTAGTCGAAAATGATGGACTGAAGCGGAACTTCATGCTCTACAAAGTTTTCGATTTTTTCGGAAATATCGAATATAATGACGATGCCGATAATGATCAACAGGGCGATGAAGAAGGTCAGCAGGAACTTCTTCATTATGTAGCGGTCTAGTATTTTGGGCTTAAGAGTCATTATAATCTTTGGCTGATGCGTTTTACTGCTTCCGTCTTCCAGGAAGCGAAATCACCCTCATGTATGTGCGCGCGCGCCTGCCTTACCAAATCAAGGTAGAATGCCAGGTTGTGCTCGCTTGCAAGCATGGCTGCGAACATCTCGCCGGCGATGAAAAGATGGTGAAGGTACGCGCGTGTGTACGTGTGATCGACGAACGAAGTGCCCTGAGGGTCGATGGGACTGAAATCATCGGCCCATTTGGCGTTGCGCATGTTCATAATGCCGTCCCAGGTGAAGAGCATGGCGTTGCGGCCGTTGCGGGTGGGCATCACGCAGTCGAACATATCGACGCCGCGGGCTATGCCCTCAAGGATATTGGCTGGGGTGCCTACTCCCATTAGGTAGCGGGCGCGGTCTTGCGGGATAACAGGGTCCAGCACTTCGAGCATCTCGTACATGACTTCGGTGGGCTCTCCTACGGCCAGTCCGCCTATAGCAATGCCTACTTTTGAATGCTCGAGGGCGTGCTCGGCTGCCTGTACCCTGAGGTCGGGCCAGGTGCAGCCCTGAATGATGGGAAAGAAAGTCTGCTCGTAGCCATACAGCGGCACGGTCTCACTAAAGCGCTTAGAGTAACGCTCCAGCCAATCCTGCGTAAGCTTCAGTGACTTAACGGCATAGCTCCTGTCTGCATCGCCCGGGCAGCACTCGTCCAGCGCCATCATTATGTCGGCGCCGATAATGCGTTGGGTGTCTACGTTGTTCTCGGGCGTGAACATATGGCGCGACCCGTCGATGTGCGAAGAGAATTTGCAGCCTTCGGGCGTAATCTTGCGGATTCTGCTAAGGCTGAAGATCTGGAAGCCTCCGCTGTCGGTGAGGATAGGGCGGTCCCAGTTCTCGAAGGTGTGGAGTCCGCCAGCTTTGCGAAGGATGTCGAGGCCGGGGCGCAGGTAAAGATGATAGGTGTTGCCGAGAATGATTTCGGCGCCTATATCTTCTTTGAGGTCACGGTGATAGACGCCCTTGACCGACCCCACCGTGCCAACGGGCATGAAGATGGGGGTGTTGATCTCTCCGTGGTCGGTGTATATAACTCCCGTACGGGCAGAAGATCCCGGGTCGGATGCTGTCTTCACAAATGAGAACATAGTGCAAAAATACGGAAAAAATCCTATATTTGTATGTTAACCTCGTAAGGACAATAACAATTAAACGTAATACAGATGAAAATCAAACCTATTTCCATCAAGCTTATCTTGATGAATTTCCTGGAATTCGCCGTCTGGGGAGCTTATCTGACGTCACTCGGCCGTTACCTGGGCAATATCGGTCTGGGGTCGCAGATCAAATGGTTCTTTGCCATGCAGGGCATCGTATCTATCTTTATGCCTACCCTTATGGGCATAGTGGCCGACCGTAAGATCCAGGCCCAGAAAGTGCTCTCGCTCTGCCACGGCGTTGCCGGTCTGTTCATGATAGGCGCCGGCCTGTATTGCATGAATGCCGGAGATGCAGTCGCCTTTGCGCCGCTGTTTATCCTCTATAGCGTGAGCCTTGCTTTCTTCATGCCCACCATCGCCATTGCCAACTCTGTGGCGTACAATGCTTTGGGTAAGGAAGGCATGGATCCGGTAGTGGCATTCCCTCCCATCAGGGTATTTGGTACCATCGGTTTTATCTGCAGCATGCTGGTTACCAATTTCCTCAAGATAGGCGGAGTCGCCATGCAGGACAGCTACACCCAGCTGTTCTCTTCCGGTATCCTTTCCCTGGTGCTTTGCGGTTACGCTCTCACTATGCCTGCCTGTCCGGTCAACAAGTCGGCCGAGCATAAATCATTTGCCGAGGCTTTCGGTCTCAAGGCATTTACCCTCTTTAAAGACAGCCAGTTCGCCATCTTCTTCATATTCTCCATGCTGCTGGGCGCTTCGCTCCAGATAACTAACGGCTACGCCAACACTTTCCTGGGGTCATTTGCAGCCGATCCGTCCCTGGCGGACACTTTCGCGGTCAAGAACTCCAACGCCCTGATAGCCATCAGCCAGGCCTCGGAGACCTTGTGCATTCTGCTTATTCCGTTCTGTATGAAGAAGTTCGGCATCAAGAAGGTGATGCTGATCGCTATGTTCGCCTGGGTGTTCCGCTTCGGCTTTTTCGGCCTTGGCAACCCTGCCATGCCGGGCGTTCTGCTGTTCATACTCAGCTGCATAGTTTACGGTGTAGCATTTGACTTCTTCAACATCTCCGGTTCCCTTTATGTCGATCAGAACACTACTACCGATATCCGCTCAAGTGCGCAGGGAGTGTTTATGCTTATGACCAACGGCTTGGGCGCTACCTTCGGCACTCTTGCCGCAGGCGCCGTGGTTGATGCCGTGGGCGTGTTTGATGACGCATCCAAATGGCCTCAGGCCTGGTATATCTTTGCCGCATATGCATTCGTGGTCGGCATCCTGTTCATGATTCTGTTCAAGGATCCTCAAAAGAAGAAAGTCGCTGCGTAATGACAGTCAAGGTTATAAACCGGAGTTCGAATCCGCTGCCGCAATATGCGACGCCTCTCTCCGCCGGGCTTGACGTGAGGGCGGACAATCCCGAGCCCATAGTCTTGGGGCCCCTTTGCCGCGCAATGGTTCCTACGGGCCTTTTCCTGGAGATTCCTGCAGGTTATGAAGTTCAGGTGCGTCCCCGCAGCGGCCTTGCTGCCAAAAAGGGCATAACAGTACTTAACGCTCCCGGCACAATCGATGCCGACTACAGAGGAGAAGTGTGCGTGATACTGGTCAACCTTTCGTCGGAACCCTTTGTGATTGAAAGGGGAGAGCGTATCGCCCAGTTGGTGCTCGCAGCTCACGAGCGTGTCGAGTGGGAAGAATGCGAGTCGCTTTCCGAGTCGGACCGTGGAGAAGGCGGATTTGGAAGTACAGGTACAAAATGAAAGAATTATATCAAAAATATTGCGGCTGTTCCTACCGGGTAACCACCGACAGCCGCACAATCAAGGGCGGAGAAATGTTCTTCGCCCTTCGTGGTGATAATTTCGACGGCAACACCTTTGCTCTCAAGGCTTTGGAGAGCGGCGCCGCTTGGGCGGTGGTAAACTCTGACGCTGATCTCCCCGATGACGAAAGGCTCATTCGGGTCGCTGATCCTTACGAGACTCTGCGCGACCTTGCCATATGGCACCGGACCCATGTGAGAGGCGGACGGCTCCCTGTGATAGGGCTCACCGGCACCAACGGCAAGACGACGACCAAGAACTTGATTGCTGCGGTTCTTGCCAAAAAGTTTAAGGTGACAGCCACGCAGGGGAATCTCAACAACGATATAGGAGTGCCGCTCAGCCTCCTGTCCATTACTCCCGATACGGAAATAGCCGTCATAGAGATGGGCGCCAACCATCCTGACGATATCGAAAAGCTGGTCCGTGTAAGCCAGCCAGACTACGGTCTTATTACTAACGTAGGGCGCGCCCATCTGCTGGGCTTCGGTTCGTTCGAGGGCGTGAAGCAGGCAAAGGGTGCTCTTTACCGCTGGCTGGGGGCGCGCGAGGGGAGCGTTATCTTCATTAATGAAGACGATGCCGACCTCAAACAGATGGCTTCCGGTCTGCCGTGCCATTTTTTCGGTTACGGACTTAAGTATCAGGGGGCTGAACTGCTGGATGTGACTCCCGAAGAACCGTTCATGGGGCTCAAACTCGACAGAGACGAACTGCATACCCAGCTGGTTGGAGCTTATAATGCCTCCAACGCGCTTGCTGCTCTTGCCGTGGGCGATTATTTCGGAGTAAGCCGCGCCGACGCTATCGCTGCCGTCGAGGCTTATTGCCCGTCAAACCAGCGCTCTCAGATGATGCGCACCGAGCGTAATACCCTGATAGTGGATGCATACAATGCCAATCCTTCTTCGATGAAGGCGGCCCTGGACAATTTCGCTTCCGTAAAAGCCGCGGATAAACTTGCCCTTCTTGGCGATATGAGGGAGCTGGGAGAAGAATCGGTGGCCGAGCACGTGAAGGTACTGCATCAGCTGGAGAGTTCCGGAATAAAGGCGTACCTGGTTGGTGAAGAATTCTCCAAAGCACTGAAAGAGATTGGCTTAAGTTGTTTTAACTCTTTCAATACTTCAGAAGAACTGGCCACCTCTCTCAACGCTCATCCCGTTAGCGGATGCACTATTCTTGTAAAGGGCTCGAGAGGGATACAGATGGAAAAAGTGCTCAGCGCACTTTGATTTTGCTGCAGATCAGGCGGCACAGAAAACCGCAGAGCAATCCGAAAGCAATTCCTACGAGGATGCCGGTTAGGACGTCCCCCAGGAAATGTTTGCCCACAAACACCCTGCTTATGCTTACAAGCAGGGCCCAGATGCTCAGCAGGACTCCCAGGAGAGTATAGTTGTGCTTCTTGTTCATGCTTAGGCCAGACATCGTGCATGCAACGAACGACGTTGCGTTTGCGGCGTGGGCGGAAAAGAAGCCGTACAGCAGGCCGGGGACTTCCAGCACGTGAAGGCCGCGCGCCATCATTTCAGCATCGTGTACCGGCCTGAGGCGCTGGACGCTCATCTTGATAACATTAGTGAACTGGTCGATGGCCGCCACGCAGACTGCGCAGCAAGCTATCAGGATAAGGCCCCTTTTCCAGCCCAGGCGCACTATTATCAAGGCGGCTATTGCCAGATACAGTACTATCCAGATTTTGTTATCGGAGAAAACCTGCCACATGACATCGGTGGCGGGGGAGTTCCAGGAGTTTATGGCAAGTGTGACGTCCTTGTCGATGTGGTGCAGCGACCTAAGGGCGTCCATTACTGCTGAAGAGCCTTCCATAACAAATCTTTTAGCTTGTCAAGGCCCTCTCCGCTGGCGGACGAAATGAATACATGGGGTATGCGCTTGGGGAGGCTCTTGGCGAGGTCTTTCTCTATATCGGCGTCAATTATGTCGCACTTGGTAACGGCAAGCACCCTTTGCTTGGAAAGAAGCTCCGGATTGTAGAGCTTAAGCTCCTGCAGCAGGGTTTTGTAGCCCTGGGCGATGTTCTCTTCTTCGCAGCTTACCATGAACAGCAGCACGGAATTGCGTTCGATGTGCCTCAGGAAACGTGTTCCGATTCCCTTGCCCTCGTGGGCTCCCTCTATTATGCCCGGAATATCGGCCATTACGAACGAGCGGTCGTCGTGATAGCGCACTATCCCCAGATTGGGTTCAAGAGTGGTAAAAGCATATGAAGCAATCTTTGGCTTGGCCGAAGTAATGGTGCTCAGCAGCGTGGATTTACCGGCGTTAGGGAATCCTACCAGCCCCACATCCGCCAGGAGCTTGAGCTCCAATACGAAAACGCCTTCTTCGCCCTCTTCACCGGGCTGGGCGTATCGAGGTGTCTGGTTGGTTGCAGTCTTGAAATTGTTGTTGCCAAGACCGCCTTTACCGCCGCGGCAGAGGATCTGTTCCTGCCCGTCTTCATTAAGGTCGAAGAGCTGTTCTCCGCTCTCGGCATCCTTTACCACAGTGCCAACCGGTACATCCAGTACTATATCTGCGCCATTCTTGCCTTTGCACAGTGCGGCGCCGCCTTTTTGCCCGTCTTCGGCCTTGATATGTTTGCGGTATTTCAGGTGGATCAGTGTCCAGAACTGCGCGCTGGCCCTCAAGATGATATGCCCGCCGCGTCCTCCGTCTCCTCCGTCTGGCCCGCCTTTTGGAATGTACTTGGCGCGGTGCAGGTGCATGGAGCCCGCCCCTCCGTGTCCGGAAGCGCAGTATATCTTTACATAGTCTATAAAGTTACTTTCAGCCATAATTGTTGCTTTGAACGCAAAGTTAGCGATTCTTTTTGATTTCCCGAAAGCCCCGGATACCTGAGAGTTACCGCAGCTTCGAGTCGATGCAGATGGTTACAGGTCCGTCGTTGGTGAGCTGGACTTTCATATCCGCCCCGAACTCTCCGGTGCCGACCGGCTTGCCAATGACTTCCGACAGCCTGCGGCAGAACTCTTCGTAGAGCGGTACGGCCTTCTCGTGGCCGGCGGCGTCGGTGTACGAAGGACGCTTGCCCTTGCGGGTAGAAGCCATAAGGGTGAACTGGCTGACCACCACAATGTCTCCCCCGATGTCTGTAACGCTAAGATTCATAACGCCTTGCTCATCGTTGAAGATGCGCAGGCCGGCGGTTTTACCAACCAGATACTCTATGTCTGACCCGTCGTCGTCGTTCCCTATGCCTAACAGCACCAGGAGCCCCGGTCCTATAGCGCATTTGATCCTGCCGCCGATAACCACCGAGGCGGATGAAACTCTTTGAATAACTACACGCATACATTTGCGAAGATAAGATAAATCCCTCTAAAACCATAGTGAGGTGCAAGATTTTGCCGTGATTTGTATTTACTATACGGATTAAATGGCTATCTTAGCCGTACTAAAGTAGAGTTATGAGAGTTAAGTTCTTGTTTATCTATATCCTTGCCGGAGCGGCCTTTATAGGAGTATCGCTCTGGGTACTGCTTTCGGGCGGGAAAAGCGCCAGGGCTGTACGCTATAAATACAGGCTCGGCGGAATAATGCTTACGGCATGGGCTATGCTTTCCGCTGCCTCCTGCGAGGGCGGACCTTTCCAGGTAACCTGCTATGAGCCTGCAGTGCCGCCGGAAGTGATGTGCTACGATGTCGCCATGGAGACTGATATAGTAAAAGTTGTAGTTAAGGACTATGGCGGCAACCGCCTTAAAAGCGGAGATGTGCTTATTCTGACCATCGAGCAGCCTATGGCCAGGGAGTACCGGTATTTTATACATGAGGGCGGCACGGACGGAAAAGTTTTTCAGGAAGGCACTGTGCTGGTTCCGGAGGAGCAATCGACAGTATTGGCCGAAATCACTCTCGAGCCAACTGAATACAAGGGCGACGCCGTCATTGAAGTGAAAGCAGTATACAAGAACGACCAGGGCGAGCAATCAAGTCCGGTGGGCCAAGCCTCTATTGTAATAGTCTGATGGCGCGCACCCGGATCGACAACATAGTATTCGAGCTTACACAGGCCTGCAACCAATGTTGCAGGTTCTGTTATAATTACTGGCGTGACGGCAGTACACCCTTACCTCCGCCCGATCCTTCCCTTGCCGGGAGGACCTTGCGCAAACTGCTCTCACAGGCTTCCGTGGGAACCCTTTCCTTTTCGGGCGGGGAGCCTATGCTGCTGAGGAATGTTCACGACCTGGTGCTCTCTGCCCGTTTCAAGGGCAGCCGGGTTAATGTGCTTACCAACGGTACGCTGCTCTCTGAGGCGGCGCTGGAAAATTTCATCAGCCTGGGAGTCGGAGCGGTTCAGATTCCTCTGCTCAGCGCCGATGCTAAAGTGCATGAATACCTGACCGGTCTGCCCGGTTCATGGCAGAAGGCGGCAGATGCCCTTGGAAGAGTCGCCTCCCTTATGCCAAAAGGTGCATATGCCGTGCTGGTGGTCACTGCTGTCAATGCACCCGGCATCCCCGAAACTCTTAAGCTTATCCGCTCCCTCGGCGTCAGGGGCGTAATGGTTAACCGCTTCAATATCGGAGGGATGGGTTTGCTTCATTGCAAAGAACTTATTCTTGATCCCAGTACGCTTAAAGGGGCATTTGCCGATGTGGAAGAGTTTGCCGCGGCTAATACTGACATGCATTTTGTGAGCGGCGTTTGTACTCCGCTGTGCCTGATGGATCCCAAGCCATATCCGCATATACAGTTTACTTGGTGCAGTACCGACTTCAGCCGGCGCCCGGTAACGGTCAACTATGGCGGCGACGTGCGTTTCTGTAACCATTCGCCGTATGTGCTGGGCAATATTTATGAGCGTCCGATAGGGGATATACTCTCCGATCCTGCTGTTGTCCAGCGTTATGCGGGCGTGCCGGAGCGCTGTGCCGATTGTTCTTTCCTTAGCAAGTGTAACGGCGGATGTCGGGCGGCATCGGAGCAGGTTTACGGTACTTTTTCTCACGCCGATCCTGTCCTGGAAGTTCTTTAGCCCCTTTTATAAGAAACTTTTTTTTTGTAGTTTTGTAGGCGTTATTAGTAGTAATGCCCATATGGATGATTTTACAAAAAGGTATCTTGACGGATTTATGTCGGATGTGATCGCGCGCAATCCCGGCGAGAAAGAATTCCATCAGGCCGTGCGTGAAGTGGCTGAAAGCATAGCACCATACATCACGGCAAATCCGTATCTCATTGACCAGAAAATACTTGAACGCATTGCGGAACCTGAACGTATAGTGATATTCCGTGTCCCCTGGACAGACGACACGGGTGCGCTCCATATCAACCGCGGCTTCCGCGTGCAGTGCAACAGCGCTCTCGGCCCGTACAAGGGCGGGATCCGCTTCCATGAGAGCGTGAACTTGAGCATAATGAAGTTCCTCGCTTTTGAGCAGACTTTCAAAAACAGTCTGACCACGCTTCCGATGGGCGGCGCAAAGGGCGGTTCGGATTTCAGTCCGAGAGGCAAGTCCGATGCCGAGGTCATGCGTTTCTGCCAGAGCTTTATGACGGAATTGTACCGTCACATCGGCCAGGATACCGATGTTCCTGCCGGAGACATAGGAGTGGGGGGCCGCGAGATAGGATATCTTTTCGGCCAGTACAAGCGTATTAAATGCGAGTTTACCGGTACCCTGACCGGCAAAGGCCTGGCCTGGGGTGGTTCTCTGCTGCGTCCCGAGGCTACGGGATACGGTCTGTGCTACTTTGCCGAGCAGATGCTTGCCACGAGGAACCGTTCTTTCGAGGGCAGTACGGTGGTAGTGTCGGGCGCCGGAAACGTGGCGCAGTACGCAGCCCAGAAGGCCATGAGGCTCGGGGCCAAGGTCGTGACGCTTTCCGACTCCGACGGTTTTATATACGACCCTGACGGGCTTGATGAGGAAAAGATGGCTTTCGTCTTCCAGCTCAAGAACATACGCCGCGGCCGCATCAAAGAGTACGCTGCCAAGTATCCGCGTTCTACATATTATCCGGGCGAGCGCCCCTGGGGCATTGCCTGCGACATAGCGCTCCCTTGTGCGACCCAGAACGAAATATCCCTTCCCGATGCCGAAAGGCTTATCAAGGGAGG
Organism: uncultured Bacteroidia bacterium; assembly: GCA_902792815.1. Taxonomy (GTDB): domain Bacteria; phylum Bacteroidota; class Bacteroidia; order Bacteroidales; family UBA932; genus Cryptobacteroides. The sequence goes on along the minus strand of CADBAY010000018.1, from coordinate 36,845 downwards.
ATGCTACTGCGTGGCGGAAGGTGCCAACATGCCTTCCACCCCCGACGCCATCGCCCTGTTTAAAAAAGAGGGTATCCTTTACTCTCCGGGCAAGGCTTCAAATGCCGGCGGCGTTGCGACATCGGGGCTTGAGATGAGCCAGAATTCCATCCGCCAGCACTGGACGGCTGAAGAGGTGGATGGGCACCTGCGCCGCATTATGTCCGACATCCACGCAGCCTGCATCAAGTACGGCACGCAGGAAGACGGAACCGTCGATTATGTTAAAGGCGCAAACCTGGCTGCATTCATAAAGGTGGCCGGGGCGATGATGGACCAAGGAGTGGTATAGAGCGATGGACCCTTTTTCCCTGATGAGCCGGCGCATCAGCCGTATTCTGCTAGTCTGCAACAACTACGACAACTTCTCACTCGAAGAGGAGGGACGCTTGGATCTGCGTATATCAAGGGAATACTCTGAACTTAACCTGTCCAATCCGCCCGTGTTTGAAAGGGCGGAGACCACCTCCGGCGCTCTTGAAAAAGCCGAAAGGGGAGAACGCTTCGACCTGATAATCGCTATGTACAATTCGGGAGAGGTGGATGTGTTCGATTTTTCGAGGCAGATGAAGGCCATCTGCCCCGAAACGCCCATTGTGCTTCTGGCGTCCTATTCCAGGGAGGTATGGCGCAAGATGCGTCAGCAAGACAGCAGCCATATCGACTACGCCTTTTGCTGGAGCGGCTCAACCGATCTGATCCTGGCCATAATCAAGTTGCTGGAAGACAGCCTGAACGCCGATGCAGACATATTGGAAGGGGGAGTGCAGTGCATCCTGCTGGTAGAGGACTCGGTACGTTATTACTCGACCTACCTTCCCCTTCTGTACAAATTGGTGCTGCAGCAGAATATAGCCGCACTTGACGATGCACTCAACGAAGACCAGCAGATTTTCCGCAAGAGGGCGCGCCCGAAAATACTGCTCGCAACGAATTATGACGATGCCGTTTCGCTTTTCGAACGATATAAAGACCAGCTGCTCGGCGTCATATCCGATATCGGATTCGTAAGGCATAAAGGCGACACTCCGGAGAGCGAGAAACTGGATGCCGGTGTTGACCTCTGCCGCCAGATTCGCAGCGAGGTTCCCAAGATGCCGATACTCATGCAGTCATCTCAGGAGAGCATGCGCAGTGTGGCTGAGAGACTGGGCGCCGGGTTCCTCCACAAGCAGTCCAAGATGCTTACCCACGAACTTGGCGAGTACATCGGCAGGGAATTCGGTTTCGGCGATTTTGTGGTGACGGATAAGTATTTGCACCAGATTGCACGGGCCTCCGACCTGCAAGGGGCGGAACACATTATATCCACGATTCCCGACAACTATCTTTCGACTCTTCAGTCCAAGAACTATATTTCCCGCTGGCTGCTTGCAAGGGGCATCTTTGCCGTCGGCGAGCAGATCAAGAACACGGTTTATCCGGATGCGGCGTCGCTGCGCGAAGATGTAGTGCGCCGTATCCACGACTACCGTATGGGGCAGGGACTCGGAGTGGTGGCCCGTTTCAATCCCGACACTTACAACGACACCATTGGCTTTGCCCGCCTGGGCGAAGGTTCTCTGGGCGGCAAGGCCCGCGGACTGGCCTTCCTGAGCCACATACTCTACAAGTACAACCTGTATGACAAGTGGAAGGATGTGCACGTGCTGGTGCCGAGGACACTTGCCATCTCCTCCGATTTCTTCGACCGTTTTATCTTTGAGAACGGCCTTCAGTATGTAATAAACTCTGACCTTTCGGACAGCGACCTTCTAACGCAGTTCGTGTCGTCCACCCTTCCCGCCGAGCTGGTGGCTGCCCTGAGGGTGTTTATCAGGGAGGTAGACAAGCCGCTTGCCGTGCGCTCATCCTCGAAGCTGGAAGATTCTTATTATCAGCCTTTTGCGGGGGTTTATTCGACCTATATGATACCCCGCACCGAGAATGAAGACCAGCAGCTCCGCCTTCTTGGCAACGCCATTAAGAGCGTATATGCATCGGTGTATTATGCTTCGTCGAGAGGATACATAACAGCCACGGCCAATGTTATCTCCGAAGAGAAAATGGGTATAATTTTGCAGGAAGTTTGCGGCACCGAAGACGACGGCTATTATTTCCCGACCGTCTCGGGCTCTGCACGCTCCTTGAATTTCTATCCTGTGGGATACGAGAAGGCGGAGGAAGGTATAGCAAAGATTGCCTTCGGCCTTGGCAAGGCCGTGGTTGACGGGGAGCAGGTACTGCGCTTCTCGCCCAGCCATCCCCGCAACGTGGTGCAGACATCTACCCCCGAGCTTACCATGCGCGACACCCAGCAGGTGATGTATGCGCTTAATCTGCAGCCCGGAAAGTTCAAGACTTCGGTAGATGATGCTGTTAATCTGGAGCGTATTCCCATCAGCGAGTGCGGCAGGTTCAAGGCGTTCTCAAAGGTCGCTTCGACCTATGACTACCAAAACGGACGCATAGTAGATTCTGCCATGGCAGAGGGACCTAAGGCTGTGACATTTGCCCATATACTGCGCTATGACACATTCCCTTTGGCGGATATACTTAAACAAATGCTTCAGATAGCTACCGACGAGATGAAGTGCAGTGTGGAGATAGAATTCGCCGCGGATCTTGATAACAGGGTTTTCCATATGCTCCAGATCCGCCCCATATCTTCAGACGGACTTCGCTCGGAGGTGGACTGGGACAAGGTGAGTTGCGAGCATGTCCTCGTCCGTTCTTCCAGTTCGCTGGGTACTGGCTGGATTACAGATGTCAAGGACATAGTGTATGTCAAGCGTGACAGTTTTGACAAGATGCGCACTGCCGAAATAGCTGCGGAAATCACTGCCCTTAATACCCGCTTCCGCAATCAGGGAATTAGCTACCTGCTCATAGGTTACGGGCGCTGGGGAACGCATATCCCGAGTCTGGGAATACCTGTTGACTGGAGCGACATATCGGAGGCTAAAGCCCTTGTAGAGTGCTCCTTAGAGGATTTCAGGGTCGATCCGAGCCAGGGCTCTCACTTCTTCCAGAACCTGACTTCTTTCAATGTGGGCTATGTGAGCGTGGATGAATTCTCCCGCAAGGATGACTTCATCGACCATCAGGCACTTATGGCTCTTCCGGCTTTGAGCGAAAGCGAGTTTGTGCGGCACATACGCCTTGAAAAGCCGTTGCAGCTTTGTGTCGACGGCCGGACGGGAAAAGCTCTGATAGGGATTTAGCTGTTGCTGCCCTGGGTGCGTTTGCGGTAGCGCTCGAGTGCGAGCTGCTGCATGTCGCGTACCTCGTCACGCTCGTCAACGATTTCGTTGCCAAGAATAGTTTCGATAACGTCTTCAAGGGTCAAGATTCCCTGGAATGCTCCGTATTCGTTGATTATGACGCTTATAGGCTCGTCTTTGGAAATCATCTCGTCCCAGATGACGTCGAGCGTGGTTTCTTCGGGGAAGGCGGGGATGTCGCGCTTTATATCTCCAAGGGTAACGTCCGACTTGTTCTCTGCAATCAGCTGGAGAGCTTCCATACGGAGTATGTAGCCGGTAATGTATTCGTCGTTGTCGGCAAATACCGGGATACGGCTGTGATGGAGGTAACGCTTGTCTTTGTAGAAGCGTTTGAGCGGCATAGACTCCGGGGCGATGGCACAAACCACCCGCGGCGTCATAGCGTCGCAGGCCTGCATCTCATCAAGGGAGATAATGTTCTGGATAACTTCGTTCTCGTCCTCGTCGAGTTCTCCCGACTCTTCGGCAACGTCGGCAAGAGCCCCGACTTCCTCGCGGGAAACGGTGGAGTCGCTGTCTTCGGGTGTGATATGCTTCTGGAGCCACTCCACGGCGATGACGACGGGGTAGAGGCAGAAGATGAGCAGGCGTATCGTCCTCGCGGTGAACCCCATGAGGCTTTTCCAGCGCGCGGTGCCCAGATTCTTGGGGATGATCTCGGCGAAAACAAGGATGAGGATGGTGGTGATTGCACTCACCAGACCGAACCACGCAGAGCCGAAAACTAGGGTTGCCTGGCGGCCCACTCCTGCAGCGCCTATGGTGTTGGCTATGGTATTGAGTGACAGGATAGCCGCCAGAGGCCTGGAAGTATCTGTCTTGTACTTCTTCATTAGCGTGGCGGGCTTGTAGCCATCTTCTTCCCGCATAGTAATATACGAGATGGGGGTGCTCATCAGGGTAGCTTCCAGCACGGAGCAGAGGAAGGAGATGAGCATTGCGCTCAAAAGAAATACCAGCAATACTGCCATATCGGATGCAAATATAATTTATTATTTGCAGATTTTAGTTATTTTTGTGGAATGGATATGCTTAAACAATTGATGGTTAATGTGGCGCTGTTTTTCTTGCTGCTTTGCCGGGCTTCCTGCCCTTCCGTTAGCGGCGCCGAACCTGATACGGTTTATGTCCGTGACGCCACAGGTCTTATCCGGGAACAGTATCGTCCACTGGCCCGCTACTTGACATTCGTTCCCGCAAGTATTCCCACCGTGGGCAACGAAATGGAGATAATTACCAACGGGCTTCACTATCGCGAATTGCTTACGGCGGATTACAATGCGGCGAAAGATTATATCGAGCTTGAGACTATGCTGTTTGCCAGCGATACCACCGGGCACTTCTTTAAGGAGCTTCTCCTTCAGAAGGCCGGAGAAGGAGTAACAGTTCGCTATACTCACGATAATGTCGCCAATCTTTTTGATAATATTATTGACGGGCGGTCTTTCTTTAACGGTTTTTATTCCGATATGCGTAAAAGAGGTGTTGACATGCGTAATTTCAGGCCTCTGGGACGCTTCTGTGACGGTCTATACCCTATAACATCCTGGAACCACAGGAAGATCAGCATAGTCGACGGCAAAGTTGCATACGTGGGCGGAATGAATATCAACGACGGCAGCATGGGCGCTTGGGAGGATACCCATATCCGCATCAAAGGGCCGGCCGTGATGAGCCTGAGGGCAATGTTCCTCCAGAACTGGAATATGCTCTCAACCTCGAAGAGCGGCAAGATACCCCTGCAACTGGTCAGGTCTGAAGAGGCTGCAAGCGGTGAGGGTGCCGTGTTCCAGCTTTTTGCCGACGGCCCTGACGTACCCGCCAATTCGGTGCAGGATGCACTTGTCTGGACTCTCGAGAACGCCTCGCGATACGTCTATATCGCAACTCCTTATTTCATGCCCACCAAGCGGGTGGTCAAAGCCATGAAGAAAGCGGCCGAGCGTGGTTTGGACGTGCGTCTCCTGATTGCCAGGGACGCCGACGTCGAGTTTGCTTCTCCTGTCAACCACTCTTATTACAAGACTTGCGTACGTTCCGGCGTGCGCATCTTCGAAAGGGTGGACCGTTTTGTACACAGCAAAGTGTTCATAGCCGACGATTATATGATCTACATCGGCTCGTCGAATTTAGATAAACAGAGCCTGCTCAAGCTCTATGAGGCCGGAGCAATGATATATGACGAGCATACGGCTACCCTTAATGCACGTAAATACCTCGAAGACCTTAAAGGCACCGAGGAGGTAACAGAAACGACATTCGCCGGCTGGAGTGCCGGCGAACGCTTCAAGCAAAAGGTCTTCAGACCCCTTTCTTTCTGGATGTAAATCAGTCTTTTACAGTAGCTAGACCTTCGCGTACCTGAGCTTCGATTTCCTCGCAAAGCTCGGGATTGTCACGAAGCAGCTGCTTAACGGCGGCAAGACCCTGGGCGAGCTTCTCTCCGCCGTAGCTGAACCACGAGCCGCTCTTGTGGATGATGTCCAGCTCAATGGCCAGGTCGGCTATTTCGGCGACGTGACTTATACCCTCGCCGTACACGATGTCGAATTCCGCCTTCTTGAAGGGGGGAGCCATCTTGTTCTTGACTACCTTCACCCTTGTGCGGTTGCCGGTGGCCTCGTCACCGTCTTTGAGCTGGGTGATGCGGCGTACGTCGATACGGACAGAAGCGTAAAACTTGAGGGCGTTGCCTCCGGTGGTCGTCTCGGGGTTGCCGAACATAATGCCGATCTTCTCGCGGAGCTGGTTGATGAAGATGCAGCAGGTGTTTGTCTTGGAGATGTTGGCGGTGAGCTTGCGGAGGGCCTGGCTCATAAGGCGGGCCTGGAGGCCCACTTTGTTGTCTCCCATCTCGCCTTCGATCTCGGCCTTGGGCGTGAGGGCCGCAACTGAGTCGATGACTACGATGTCGATTGCGCCGCTGCGGATGAGATTGTCGGCGATTTCAAGAGCCTGCTCGCCATTGTCCGGCTGGCTGATGAGCAAAGTTTCGAGGTTTACGCCGAGAGCCTGGGCGTAAGTGCGGTCGAATGCATGCTCGGCGTCGATCATTGCGGCTATTCCGCCCTGCTTCTGGGCTTCCGCAATGGCATGGATGGCAAGAGTGGTCTTGCCGCTTGACTCCGGACCGTAGATCTCGATTATGCGGCCGCGGGGGTAACCACCGATTCCAAGTGCGTGGTCGAGGGCAACTGAGCCGCTCGGTATCACCTGGACGTCCCATTGTGGCTGATCTCCCAGCTTCATAATCGTTCCTTTCCCGAAATCTTTTTCGATCTTGTCGATCGTGGCCTGCAATGCCTTAAGCTTGGCGGCATTGACATCAGTGGCCTGAGTTTCAATTTCTTTAGCCATAACGTGTGGTTTTAATATTACGAATACAAATATAAGAGAAAATTCGTTATTTTTGTAATGTGAAAACAAAGTTGCTCGGAAAAAGTCCGGCGGAGCTGACGGCCCTCGCCGCAGATTGCGGATTGAAGCCCTTTGTGGGGCGTCAACTCGCCGAGTGGCTGTATGTAAAGCGGGTTTCCGGCTGGGATGCCATGACCAACATATCCAAGCTGTCGAAGGCGCGCCTGCAGGAAAACTGCGAGCTCGGGACCTCTGCTCCCGTTGCTTCGGTGACCTCCCGTGACGGCACATCCAAGTACCTTTTTGCCGTCAACGAAAAAGAATCAGTCGAAGCCGTCGTGATTCCCGACGAGCAGAGGCGCACCCTCTGCGTGAGCTCCCAGATGGGCTGCCGTATGGGCTGCCGTTTCTGTATGACCGGCCGCCAGGGATGGCGGGGCAATCTGGATGCCGCGGACATCCTTAACCAGTTTGTCAGTATCCCGGAGAGCGAATCGCTTACAAACGCCGTATTTATGGGGATGGGGGAGCCTTTGGACAATTACGCCGAGGTCCGCAAGGCCATAGGTGTCCTTACCTCTCCCGAGGGGTTCGGCTGGAGCCCGAAACGCATAACCCTCAGCACTATCGGCGTCCTGCCTGTATTGAAAACATTCCTTGACGAGGAACGCTGCCATCTGGCGGTGAGCCTTCATAATCCTTTCCCCGAAGAACGCCTCGAGATGATGCCCGTCCAAAAAGCCTGGCCGCTGGAAGATGTAATCGGCCTGATCAGGCAATATGACTTTACAGGGCAACGCCGGGTGAGCTTCGAGTACACTATGTTCGCCGGATGGAACGACAGTAAGCGGCACGCCGACGCTCTAATCCGCCTGCTGGGCGGCCTGGAGTGCCGGGTGAATCTTATCCGTTTCCATAAAATCCCGGATTTCCCCTATGACTGCCCTCCCGACATACGTATGGAGGAGTTTAAGAACCGATTGAATAATCATGGAATAGTATGCACAATAAGAGCTTCACGAGGCGAGGATATTCTCGCGGCCTGCGGTATGCTTGCCGGACGGCATTCGCAGCAATAGCGGCTATATTTTTAACCGTACCCTCGTCGGGTCAGGAGTATGCCAACGGCCTTTCTATCGACAGTGTGGATCCCCAGGCCGATGCGGCTATCATTGCCAGGATGCGTGCTCGCATGGACTCTATTCATGCGGCCCAGCACCGGCCTACGGTAGCGCTGGTCCTTAGCGGCGGCGGAGCCAAAGGCTCGGCCCATGTGGGCGTGCTGCGCTATCTGGAGGAACAGGGCATTCCTATCGACATGATCTGCGGAACCAGTATGGGCGGCCTTGTGGGAGGCATAGCTTCCCTTGGTTATGATTCGCACTACATGGATTCTTTGTTGAGGAACCAGGACTGGGGAGTCATGCTTTCGGATAAGATCGACCAGTCGTACTATTCTTATGCGCGCAAACGTTACCGCGAGACTTATTTGGTGGCGATACCTTTCCATTACTCCAAGAAAGATTTCCAGACCCGTATCGACGACCAGGTTCAGTATATCGACAACGGCGCCTCTGGTAACTTTGGCCAGAACAGTTTTGCAAGCTCCCTTCCGTCCGGATACGTGTACGGATTCAATGTCAATAACCTCTTCTCGAGCCTTAGCGTCGGGTATCAGGACAATATAGCTTTCGAAGACCTGCCGATTCCGTTTTTCTGCGTGGCGACTGATATGGTGAGCCTTAAAGCCAAGAACTGGTCGTCCGGCTCCATCAAAGATGCAATGCGCTCGACGATGAGCATCCCCGTGCTTTTCAAGCCGGTGAGGTCGAAGGGCACCATTCTTACCGACGGCGGAACCCGTAACAACTTCCCGGTCGACCTGGCAAGGGCCATGGGCGCAGACATTGTTATCGGCGTCGACCTGTCGGACCAGGACCGCGCATTCTCGCAGGTCAATAATCTTGGCGACATAGTTATGCAGTTCGTAACCATGCTCGGCAAGAACACCTTCGACAAGAATGTGGGCGAGACCGATGTGTTTATCAAGCCGGTGCTTACCGGATACAACATGCTGAGCTTTACGCCGGAGGCCATCGACACCATGATCAACAGGGGCTATGTGGCGGCCAGGCTCAAAGCTGAGGAAATCGCCGAAATAAAGGGCCTGACCAAAGACGCCGTGACGACTCTCCAAGGGCCTCCCGCCGTGGATATAGGCCGCACTCCTGTACTGATCGAAAACGTCGACTTCAAGGGCCTCACGAAGTCCGAAGCCCGTATGCTCCAGCGTAAGATCAAATTCAAACCGGGAGGGAAGATAAGCAAGACCAGCATGGAGCATATGATGTCCATCATAGAAGCTACCGGTTCTTTCTCATCGGTTACTTACAGTGTGCTGGGCCAGAACGAACCGTACAGTCTGCTGTTCGATTGCGTCAGGGGGCCTCGTAACCAGTTCGGAATGGGCGTGCGCCTGGATACTGAAGAATGGCCTTCGTTCATCTTCAACCTTGGCTTGAACGCCCACAAGCTCAGTGGTTTCAAGCTTGACATGGATGCCAAGGTGGGCCGTAACCAGAAGTTCGGCATGCGGGCTGCTCTCGACCTTTCTTGGATGCCTACCATCAACCTCGAGGCCAGTGTAAGGAACATCTCTTCAACCCTTTCCACCGACCTTAACCGTGTGGGGGCGGCCGCCCGCTGGTGGGGACACGCAGAGAAACTTTATCTGTCCAATATCCGTTGGACAAGTGTTGACTTTAATGTAGGCGCCCAGTACAGGCAGTATTTCCTTCCGTATGCCACTACTTACGGAGAGTCGGTCTATAACCTCAACCCCGGCCTCATGCAAGGAGCATACGTCGGCATGTTTGCGAACGGATCCATCTACACCTACGACCGTTATCATTATCCTCTGAAGGGTACTTACATGACCTTCGGCTACGATTACGATTTCGCAAAGATAGGCAGCCCTTCATTCACGCCTCTCCAGACCGTATATGTGAACTATTCGGCCGTGTGGCGCATCATAGGCAGCTGGGTTGTCCTTCTGCCGGACGTGCACGTGAGATTTTTGATGGGAAGCCCTTCCAAACCCGTAGCCGGGGGGCCTGTCGATCCTACATTCTCGCTTGCTCACCAGAACTATGTCGGAGGCGTGATGCCTGACCGGTATATCGACGGGCAGATGCCTTTCATAGGTTTTGGAAACGCTTATCAGGCCGGTCCTATTGCGGCAACGGCCAATCTCGGTCTCCGCCTTCGTTTGGGTCAGAATCTGTTTGTAACAGCCACGGGCGGCTATTTCCGCGAAGAAAACAAACTGGAAGATGTCATCACTACGGTCTTGCCGACCCTCTGGGGCGCGGGTCTGGAAGTAGGCTACAATACTCCTATAGGCCCTATTAAAGTGTTGGGGTACTGGTCGGACCGCTTCCACGAGACCAAATACGATTTGGGGATGTATATTTCCCTTGGCTTCGACTTCTGATATGGACGAAAAGGCAAAGAAAGTGCTCGATTCGCTTGAAGCACTTTGCTCCAAGCGTGAGTACTGCCGGCTTTGTTGAAAGAGTGTTTTGTGGACGACTTGCGGTATGCCGGTGCGTTTGCCCGCGAGAAGGCACGGCTTACCGGCTGGGGCCCGGTTAAGATACGCTTTGCCCTGAGGGCTAAAGGCATAGAGCAGGCGCTGATTGAAGAAGCGCTGGATACTGTCGACATTCAGGCCGCCACCGGCAAATTGTCCAAACTGCTGGATGCCAAGGCGGCAAGCTTGGAAGGGGATCCCCAGAAAAAATTTAAACTTATTAAATTTGCGCTTTCGCGCGGATATGAATATGACCAGATCAGAGATTATATATCTCTATACTGACGGAGCGGCAAGCGGTAATCCGGGCCCCGGAGGCTGGGGCGTGGTGCTGCGATGCGGCAACCTGCGCAAGGAGATGAGCGGCGGTTTCGCGCTAACCACCAATAACCGTATGGAATTGCTTGCCGTGATTAAAGGGCTCGAAGCTATTCTATGGCAGGGCGCTTCCGTTGAGGTTTGGAGCGATTCTCAGTATGTGGTCAATACGGTAACGAAAGGCTGGAAACGCAAGAAAAACGGGGACCTGTGGGCCCGCTTTGACGAGCTTTCAATGAAGTTCAGCATTTCTTTCCACTGGCTTAAGGGGCATGCGGGGCATCCGGAGAACGAGCGTTGCGACGCCCTTGCCGTGGCTGCTTATTCCATGCCGGGGTTACCTCAAGATGAAGGATATTTATTAAGTCAATAACATGCAGAAAAGAAAACCAATTGTAGGCATAACTCAGGGTGACTCGAACGGTATAGGTTACGAGGTCATTATCAAGGCATTGTCGGACCCGCGGATACTGGAGTTCTTTACTCCGGTGGTGTACGGTTCGTCAAAATTGTTCGGTTTTTATAAGAAGACAATACCCGAAATAGATCAGCTTGACTCGAACGTGATTACTTCGGCAGTGGATGCCAAGCCAAAGCGTATCAATATACTTAACTGCTTGCCGGACAATGTATTCGCCGAGCCGGGCCAGGCTACTGCCGATTCTGCGAAGGCTGCCATCACATCTCTTGCCAAGGCGGTTGAAGATATAAAGGCGGGCTTGCTGGACGTGCTGGTGACCGGCCCCATCAACAAAAAGGCTATGTCGGGCCAGGGATTCGGTTTCCCGGGCCATACGGAATATCTCCAGCAGCAGTTCGGAGTGAACGATGTCACCATGCTCATGACAAGCCACAGGCTCAGGCTTGGAGTTGTTACCGGTCATATTCCCCTTAAAGATGTGGCCGGTTCCATATCGAAGGACAAGATTGTGAGCAAGCTTCGCCTGATGGACCAGTCTCTCAAGGAAGATTTCCGAATCGACCAGCCGCGCATTGCCGTGCTGAGCCTTAATCCGCACAGCGGTGACGGGGGCCTGCTTGGCAGCGAGGAGCAGGATATCATCATTCCTGCAGTGGCGCAGGCTACTTCCGAGGGTATTTTGGCTTTCGGACCTTTCTCTCCCGACGGTTTCTTCGGCCTGAGCCATTACGAGCGTTTTGATGCCACCCTTGCCATGTATCACGACCAGGGACTTGCTCCGTTCAAGGCTCTTTCATTCGAGGACGGTGTGAACTACACCGCGGGCCTGCCTATCGTGCGGACTTCCCCCGACCACGGAACGGCTTTCGATATGGCCGGGCGCGATGAGGCTGATCCGCATTCAATGCGTTCGGCAATCTTTACCGCCATCGACATTTTCAATGCCCGGGCCGACTATGCAGCTTTGCAGGCGGGCAAAATGGAGGAGCGCCACCTGGAGGGGACCGAGCGTCACGACCGTTCCGGCCGTCCCCAGATAGCCTGAGTCATGCGCCGTTTGTGCCTGTTTCTCCTGCTCTTGTCGGTCCTGCCGGCAAGAGCCCAGTTTGCACTCGACTCTGTTGGGCGACGGGCTTTCCGCCCCTCTCAGCTTATAGCTCCAGGGGTGCTTGTGGGTGCAGGCATGGGAGTGCATTATTTCGGGCGCGAAGCAGTCGAGATTCCGGTAAAAGATTACGTTCAGGAGGATTTGCGCCGTGGCGGGGAAATGGCTTTCCACGATATCGGCTCGTATGTCCAGTACGTGCCCTCGGCTATGCATCTGGGGCTGGGTCTCGTGGGTTGCAAGGCTTCTCGTTCTTTCCTTGACAGGGCCATCGAATCGTCAGTATCTCACCTTGTGGCTCTTGGCTTGAGCCGTATCCCAAAATATCTTTTCCACAGCCTAAGGCCAGACGGCGGAGACTACAAGTCATTTCCCTCGGGGCATTCGATTCTTGCTTTTACGGGGGCTGAACTTGTGAGGATGGATTACGGTGCCCTTTGGGGAGTAGGGGCTTATGCGGTAGGAATCTATACTGCAGCCGACCGCATTTACGGTAACCGGCACTGGCTGGGCGATGTTGTTGCCGGAGCCGGCCTTGGGATACTTGCTGCGCATGCAGGGGAGTGGTTGCTTGGGCCCGTGAAGAGCCTGCTGGGTATTCCGGACAGTGCTTGGGACGGATTGGGCGGCCGCCGGGTGCAGGTGGCAGTGGTGCCTTATGCCGACCCGTTCAGCTCTTCGTATTTGACCGGCATATCTATTCAGTTCTGATTTATTCCTGCAGCTCTGCCGAGCACTGCAGACCGTCTGCGCCCACGCAGTCGTGAGTGGGAGGGGCTCGCAAGCATCGCGCAGCGGGAGGGATAGGCCGAAGGCCGTAGTCTGCAGTGCTCGGCAGAGCTGCGGGATTACTCAGTGTAGAATTTGATCATTCTTTCGATGGCTCTGCGGCATACAGGGCAGAAGCCGGGAGCGGTGTTGGTCTTCATGCGGCAGTCGGGGCAAGCCCTCCAAACCCCCTTGCTCATATAGCCGCCGCCTTCGATTACGCTCACTCCGTTTTGGCCGAGCATATCCTCCCACTTGGATGAGAACTCCTTCATCGTGGTAATGTTTGGCTCCCAAGGTTCGCAGTCGGGGAAATAATAGTTGCTGTACTGGTCGTCGTAGTAGTATTCGTCTGCAAGTCCGGCAAAACTGTGCCCGAATTCATGAACCACCACCGGCCGGAACAAACTGTGGTGAGCGGTTGTGAGGGTGTAGGAATTATAGATACCGCCACCACCGTAATTGTCGGTGTTCGCAAGAATAATGATGTGCTCGTAGGGGACCCCGGCCAGAGCGTTGTGCAGGTCTTTGATGCTGAGCGTGGTGAGGTAGCGCTCTGAATAAAACGTGTCGAAATGGGAGTGCAGAGGCGTGTCTTTCCATACGCCTTTGCCAGGTATGCTTACCCCGCTCTGCGGTGATTGAAGCCCCACGGCACGGAAGTTAAAGCGGTTCTTATAAGACTTGAACGGCTCGCTTGAAAGGATAGAGTCCATGGCCCTGCGGGCGTCTTTCCAGAAGGTGTCCATTTCTGAAGCTGTGTAGCCTTCGGCGACAATCACAACATCTATGCATTTGTCGACCGGGCCGCTGATCAGCAGTTCTTTTGCATTCGGGGTGCCGACAGCGGGTCGAATCAGTATATCGGCGGGGTCGATGCGGTGAGTGAGCGATGCCTGCGTGCGTCCGTGAGTATCGAAGAGCTCAACGCATACTTCGCAGGGCTCCTGTGGCATCGGAACCAGGAATACATTCTCGAAACTGCGCCTGACCACAGTTGCTTCCTGAGTGTTCTGCCATTCCTGGAACAGGGTGCTGAACGATGTGCGGTACAAAACAGTACTGTCCGCTGCCGATCGCACGGTTAACTGTCCGTTTCCTTTGAGAGGGACTTTGTCAAGATTGTATCTCCGTCCCGCCCAAGGATGCAGGGAACGTATTTCGTCGAGGGCTATGTAGGCTTCCCGGGCCGTTCCCGAGAAAGAATAATCCAGCCGCAGGGTGCTCTCCTGCGCCTTCAGGCACAAGACGGCGGACAGAGCTGTAAGCAGGCAAAAAAATCGCTTCATAAGCGCAAAAATACGATTTTTATCCGTAATTTTGCTGTCCACATTTTTTAAGCGCATAAAACGTACATGTTGAACATTAAAACAAAGGCTGAGCTGATTCAGTATTGCCTTGACAATAAAGTAGAAATCTTCAATTTCCATTATTGCGGTTGGGACGGGCGCCTCAAAACCCTGAACTTCGTCGTCCGCGACCGTGAGCATCTCACAAACATTCTTGAAGCGGGCGAGAGAGTGGACGGATCGAGTCTTTTCCCCTTCGTGGAAGCCGGCAAGAGCGACCTTTACGTCATTCCACGTTACCGCACCGCTTTCCGCGACCCTTTCTGCGAAGTGCCCACGGTCGGTGTGCTATGCTCTTTCTTCAACCGCGACGGTGAGCCCTTCGACAGTTCCCCTGAATATGTGCTGCGCAAGGCCCACAAGGTTTTCAACGAAAAAACAGGCCTCCAAATGCAGACGATGGGCGAACTTGAGTACTACATAATCGCCCCCGACGACGGAATGTATCATATCGCAGACCAGAGAGGCTATCACGAGAGTGCGCCGTTCAACAAGTTTGCCGATTTCCGGGTGGAGGCTGTCCGCTACATCACCCAAGTGGGCGGGATGGTGAAATATGCCCATAGCGAAGTCGGTAACTTCTGCATGGATGGTAAGATATACGAGCAGAACGAGATAGAGTTCCTGCCGGTAGATATCGAAGATGCCGCAGACCAGCTGGTGCTGGCCAAATGGGTTATGCGCCGCCTGGCTTACAAGTATGGTTTGACCATTACCTTCGCTCCCAAGATTACCAAGGGCAAGGCGGGTTCCGGTATGCACGTCCACTGCAAGTTTACACGTGACGGAAAGAGCGTCATGGTAAAGGACGGGGATATTACCGATGTGGTCCGCAAGGCTATCGCGGGGTATATGGATGCCGGAACTTCGCTGACCGCATTCGGCAATCCGCACCCTCTGGCATTCATGCGCCTGGTCCCTAACCAGGAGGCTCCTACATCTCTGTGCTGGTCTCATTCCAACCGCAGCGCCCTTGTGCGGGTGCCCCTCGGCTGGACCAGCAATGTTGACATGGCTGCCATCTGCAATCCGGGCGAGAAGAGCGCTCAGAGCGACTTTTCGGATAAAGCGACTTTCGAGTGGAGGGCTTCTGATGCCACGGCCAATACATATCTGCTGATGGCGGCGCTGTGCGCTGCCGCACGTCACGGTTTTGAAATGCCCGATGCTCTGGAAGTGGCACGCCGGACTTACGTAGGCCTTGGCGTCAATATCCACGCTGCCGGCAATGACGCCTTGAGGGAGTCTCTCGAGCAGCTGCCCGCTTCATGCGCAGCGGCGGCGGACGAACTTGACAAAGACCGCCTTATTTATTCTTCCGAAGGGGTGTTCTCCGATGCCATGCTGGATTATCTTATAAGCTGCCTGAAATCATTCACTGAAGAGGACTGCAATTTCGAAAAAAATCTTCACCTCGCGTAGGTCTTATTAATTGTTAATATGGGATAATTGTACTATATTTGCACGATTATCCCTATTTGTGCGTATGAAGAAACATTTGATAATTGCTATTTCGGCGGCGGCTGCTATCCTGTCGGCTTGCTCCGCCCCTACTAATGTTGTTTATTTCCAGGATTCTTCAGATAAAGAAATCCGCAACGACGTCGCAGTGGAGCCTATCCGCCTGCGTCCCGCCGACAAGATCAGTATCGTCGTTAACTGTAACGGAGTTGAGCTGATGCAGCAATTCAATCTGCCTTATGTTTCGCGTTACGTCGGCTCCACCATAGAGGGCGCCACCAACTACAACACCGGAGTGAGCGGCTATATAGTGGACGGCGACGGCAATATCGATTTCCCCGTCATAGGCAAGATTCCGGTTGCAGGTCTCACGAGGGCTGAGGTTGCGGATAAGATCAAGAACGAGCTTATGGCTCAGGATCTGGTACGTGACCCTGTGGTTACCGTAGATTACCTGAATCTTTACGTGTCGCTGATGGGCGAGGTCGCACGTCCCGGACGTTATGCCATCGTGAGGGATGAGGTTACAATTCTTGATGCTCTTGCGCTCGCCGGTGACCTTACCATCTTGGGACGCCGTGACAATATCCGTGTCATCCGCGAGGAAGGGGGAGTCCAGAAGACTTACCTCATCGACCTCCGCTCTATGGAGAACCTGGTGCAGAGTCCGGCTTACTACATTTGCCAGAACGACCTTATCTATGTAGAACCCAACGAGATGCGCACAAGGCAGTCTACTGTCAACGGTAATACCGTCCTCAGTACTTCTTTCTGGATTTCCATCGCATCCCTGGCCGCCACCATCGTCTCGACTATCACCGTCGTCGCCATGAGGACAGCGGCAATGAACAATTAAGTTAAATATCCCTATCATGGCAGATAATACTTCTCTTAACCGCAATCAGCAAGATCAAGGGGAAAGCTTCAACCTTAAGGATTTCCTTATTAAATGTGCGTCCAAGTGGTATTGGTTTGTGGCATCTGTGGTCTTGTGCCTCCTTGTTGCGACTTTCTATCTTGTCAAGACTCCTAAAGTATATACCCGTTCGTCCACGGTGCTGATCAAGGAATCGGCTATCCGCCGTTCTACCAACGATCTGGAATCGATGCTGTCGGCCGGCGGTATGACCCAGCAGAATTCCAAGCTCGCTAACGAAATCATAGCACTGCAGTCACCGGACCTAATGCGTGAGGTCGTCCAGCGTATGGGCCTCGATTTCAATTACAGCGTAGCCGGCCGCGCCCGCAAGCACATTATCTACGGTGCGGGTCTGCCTATCCGCGCCCGCTTCCTTGAGCCTGCCGGCAGGGTTGACATGGAGCTTACTCCCGATAAGGACGAAGCCGGCCGTTTCAAGCTTGTAATGACGGCTCCTAATTCAAAGGAAAGTAAGTCTTATGAAGCTGCATACGGTGATACTCTTGCCACCGCCGCCGGACCGCTGGTAATATCGCTTGTGGATTCGCTCTCCGTTGTGAGCCAGCCTATCTTCATCAATCACTATTCCATCCAGGGCGCCACTTCTTCGTACAACAGCAGGCTTTCCGCCTCTGCCCTGAACACCAAGAACTATTCCGATGTTCTGGCCCTTACCATCACCGACCAGAGCCCCCGCAGGGCGGAGGATGTCCTTGACATGGTTCTCACCGTCTATAATGAGAACTGGGTGGACGACCGCAACAAGACCGCCGTCAGCACATCTCATTTCATCGATGACCGTCTTGCCGCAATCGAGCAGGACCTCGGTAATGTAGATACCGACATATCGAATTACAAGAGCCGTTATGTCATCCCTGACGTGGCGGCTGTGTCGAGCATGTACATGTCGCAGAGCCAGGAGGCTACGCGCCAGCTGCAGGATCTGGACAACCAGCTGTATTCAGCTCGCTATGTGCGCACCAGCTTGAGCTCGTCCGACGATTATTCCAAGATGCTCCCTTCGCCTCCGAGCCTGTCCAACATTAACATTACCAATCAGATAGGTAAGTACAATGACCTTGTACTCAGGCGCAACAACCTGGTCGCCAACTCTTCGGAGCGCAACCCTATCGTTCAGGAGATGAACGCCAACCTGAACGACATGCGCTCAACTATCCTGGCATCGGTGGATGACCTTATCAACACCCTCCAGGCCCAGATCAGCAATATCCAGAAGGCCGAGCAGAGGGCCACTTCGCGTCTGGCGGACAATCCCAAGCAGTCGCAGTACCTCCTGAGCGTCGAGCGTCAGCAGAAGGTTAAGGAAGCACTCTACATTTTCCTTCTCCAGAAGAGGGAAGAGAATGAGCTCTCCCAGGCGTTTACCGCCTACAACACCCGCGTTATTACACGGCCTACAGGTTCGCCCAGGCCTACTTCTCCCAATACAAAGCAGATACTCCTTATCGCTTTCGTCCTTGGATTGCTCATCCCGCTGGCAGTCTTGTACCTGATGACCGTCACCGATACCAAGATCAGGGACCGCAAGGATCTTGAAGCCGTAAAGGCTCCTTTCCTTGGCGAAGTTCCCCTTCATGGCAACGACAAGCTGAGCGCTATCGACAAGCTTAAGAATCTTAAGAATATCAAGATTAAGGATATCAACAAGAAGAAGGAAGATAAAGTGTCGTTCCTGGTGCATCATGGCAAGAGGGATGCCGTGAACGAGGCGTTCAGAGTGTGCCGTACCAACCTTGAGTTTATGAACCGCGGCTCTTCCAACCACGTTATCATAACCACATCTTTCAATCCCGGTTCCGGTAAGACTTTCGTAACGTCAAATCTCGGAGCTGCATTGAGCATCAAGGGATTCAAAGTGCTGTTGGTGGACGGCGACCTGCGTCACGCTTCGCTTTCGACCCTTGTCGGCAGCCCCAAGAAAGGTCTTTCCAACTACCTTTCAGGCGAGGGTATCGATATCAACTCCGTTATGGTCAAGGTCGAAGAGTACGATTCTCTTACTATTCTGCCGGTCGGTACCATCCCTCCCAACCCCAGTGAGCTTGTGGGCAGCCGCCAGTTCGCCGAACTTATCGCTTCCCTGAAGGGTGAGTATGACTACATACTCATCGACTGTCCTCCGTTCAATATCGTGGCGGATACACAGATCATTTCCGAAATCGCCGACCGTACTATCTTCATCGTCCGTTCCGGTATGCTTGACAAGGTTATGATCCATGAGATTGAGGATATCTACTCCAAGGGTACCCTCAAGAACCTGTCGCTCCTGCTCAACGCAACTGAAATGTCATCCGGACGGGGCAGCTACGGGTATGGTTACCGTTACGGATACGGCGGCTATCATTCGTACGATTATTATTCGCAGAAAGATAAATAACAGGGCTTTGCATTTCCGTATAGAAAAACAGTTCGGCAAGTTCGCGACCAAGTATTTGGATGTGCGGATGGTACTTGTGATGGACATCATCCTGTCTGTCCTGGTATCGGCCCTTGTGCTTTTCGGCGCCACTTCCGTGGCTCCTGAGCATCTTATGCCGCGTATGCGGTTCTGGCTGGTATGGATGATCTCCTCGCTGTGCTCGACCTTGGTTATGTTCCTGGCCGTCAAGACATATGTAATCATCATACGTCACACCAGCTTCAAGGACATTATCAAGTTTGCGATAGCTCTGGGAGGGAAAGCGGTCATGATGCTTGTATCATTGATCGCTTTTGCCCGCGTGGACAGCATCGTGATTGTGATGCTGTGCCTCGACCTGCTGCTTTCCCTTCTTTTCATTATGGGCGTCCGGCTTATAATGATCTTCGTCTATGATATCTATAAGTCGAGAGTGCGCGACCTGCAGAAATGCCGCAGGGTTTTGGTTTACGGCACTTCAGACAAGTCGGAATCGGCTATCACCCGCTTCCGTAATTCATCGCACTACGACCTCATAGGTATCATTACGCCCAATTCTTCGCTCAAGTACGCCAAGTTTGCCGATAAGTCGGTCTATTATTTCAAAGACGAGAAAGACCTGGACCGTCTTTCGTTGAGCCTGTCCGTTACGGCTGTACTGTTCACCCGTAAGGAAGACGCCCGCCTTGAAAACGAGCGGCTTATCAAGTATTGCTACAGCCTCGGGCTCAAGGTTCTGTACCTTCCTGAAATGGGCGAGATTGGAGAGGACCGTGGCTCGGGCATCCGTGAAGTGAAAATCGAGGACCTCCTGGGGCGTGATGAGATAATGGTGTCCATGCCTGAAATCAAGGCCGGCTTTGCAGGAAAGACGGTTATGGTGACCGGTGCTGCCGGTTCGATAGGTTCCGAGCTTTGCCGTCAGCTTGCTACATTCGGTATCGCCAAGCTCATCCTGTTCGACAACGCCGAGACTCCTATGCACAACCTGCGGCTTGAGCTGGAGGATACTTTCCCCTCCCTGGATTTCGTTCCTGTCATAGGAGATGTGCGTTTGAGGGCCAGGCTTGATTATGCATTCAGGCGCTTCAAGCCCGACGTTGTATTTCATGCGGCAGCTTACAAGCATGTGCCCTTGATGGAAGAGAATCCTTGCGAGGCCGTACTGGTGAATCTTGTGGGAACGAGCTATGTGGCGGATCTCTGCATTCAGTACGGTGTGGATAAGATGGTTATGATTTCGACTGACAAGGCCGTCAATCCGACCAACATCATGGGTTGCAGCAAGCGTCTCGCCGAGATTTATGTCCAGAGCCTTGGCCTTGCCATCGAGAGGGGAGAGCACGAGGGAAAGACGCGCTTTGTGACCACCCGGTTCGGCAATGTGCTCGGGTCCAACGGCTCGGTTATACCCCGTTTCCGCGAGCAGATCCGCAAGGGTGGCCCCGTGACGGTAACGCATCCGGATATAACCCGCTTTTTCATGACTATTCCCGAGGCATGCCGCCTCGTCATGGAAGCCGTCATACTGGATACCGCCAACCGTATCTGCGTGTTCGATATGGGAGAGCCGGTGAAGATCGATACCCTGGCACGGCGAATGATCGAGCTTTCCGGACTTGTAGTTGACAAGGACATCAAGATTGAATATACAGGCTTGAGGCCTGGAGAAAAGCTATATGAGGAAGTGCTCTCTAATGTCGAGAATACCGAGCCCACAAAGCACGGCCGCATACGTGTCGCGAAGGTGCGTATATACGAGTATTCCGAGGTCAGGGAGTATGTTGACGCTTTGGACGTACTTGCCCGCAAGGTGGAGATTCCCGAGATGGTGAAGTTGATGAAAAAAATCGTGCCCGAATTCATCTCCAAAAATTCCCGGTTCTCGGAATATGACCCCAAATAGCTCCGCCTCCTCTTTACACTGGTACGTCGGCTGCGTGCGCAGCTGCCAGGAGAAAAAGGTCGCGGAGAGCCTTTTGCGGATGGGCGTGGAGCATTATCTGCCGGTGCGCAGGGAGATACATAAGTGGAGCGACAGGCGCAAGCTTGTTGAAACCCTGGTTTTACCGCGGTTTATTTTCATCCGCTGTACCGACAATGACCGGGTGGCCCTGTTGGCCCGCGAGCAGCGTATCTGGCGCTTCCTCCCTTCGGAGGGCAAGGCTGCAGTGGTGAGGGATGAAGAGATGGAGACTTTCCGCAGGATGGTTCAGGACGGACCGGCACCTGTGCGTCTAAGCGACCGGAACCTCTCTCCCGGCGACCGGGTAAGGGTTATAGACGGCCCGCTGGCCGGCCTTGAATGTGAATTGGTAAGTGTGGCCACTGGGCGTTGCCTTGCCGTCAGGATTGGAGTTTTAGGGACGGCTACAATGGATTTGGATATACAAACAGTAGAAAGGATATGACTGTTCTGGTTACAGGAGCAAACGGGCAGCTGGGTTCGGAGATCCGCATCGTGGCGGCTTGCTCATCGGACCGATATATTTTCACCGATGTGGAGGAGCTTGATATCTGCTCCGCCACGGCGGTGGATGCCATGGTCGAGAGCGAGGGCGTTGACGTCATCATCAATTGCGCCGCTTTCACCAACGTAGAGGCGGCTGAAGACAATCCCGGGATTGCCGAAAAGCTGAACGCCGAGGCAGTAGGCAACCTTGCCGGAGCTATGGCGCGGCGTGGCGGGCTTCTGGTCCATATCAGCACCGATTATGTATTCGGCAAAGAGGTCTACAATACCCCTTGCCGGGAGGATATGAAGGGCACTCCTACCGGGGTTTACGGGCTTACAAAGCTTCACGGCGAGCAGGCCGTCCTGGCCTCTGGCTGTAAGTATGTGATTATCCGTACCGCCTGGCTGTACAGCGAATTCGGACGGAACTTTGTAAAGACCATTTTGTCGCTTATAGAGTCGCGTCCCTCTATTAACGTGGTTTTCGACCAGGTAGGCACTCCGACATATGCCCTCGATCTGGCCAAAGCGATTTTCAGTATCGTCGAGGGGCGTCTTTGGGAAGGCCGCAGCGGGATTTACAATTACTCCAACGAGGGGGTGTGCAGCTGGTACGATTTCGCCTGCGCCATTGCTCGCCTCTCCGGTCACGACCAATGCTCCGTCAAGCCTTGCCATTCCGGGGAGTTCCCTTCCAAGGTTATCCGCCCCGCTTATTCTGTATTGGACAAAACAAAAATCAAGGAGACTTTCGGCGTCGCTGTCCCTTATTGGATGGACAGCCTGCGGATATGTCTTGATAATATGAAGTTAATATGAAAGGAATAGTTCTTGCCGGCGGTTCCGGAACCCGCCTCTATCCCATTACAAAGGGCGTCAGCAAGCAGTTGCTCCCCATTTACGACAAGCCTATGGTGTATTATCCCGTGAGCGTTCTGATGCTCGCCGGGATAAGGGATATACTCATCATTTCAACGCCACAGGATCTTCCCGGCTTCAGGCGCCTGCTTGGCGACGGCTCGGATTACGGCGTGCATTTCGAATATGCCGAGCAGCCGTCTCCCGACGGTCTTGCGCAGGCATTTATTATCGGCAAGGACTTTATAGGTGACGACTGTGCCTGCCTGGTATTGGGCGACAATATCTTTTACGGCGATGCATTT
Organism: uncultured Bacteroidia bacterium; assembly: GCA_902792815.1. Classification (GTDB taxonomy): domain Bacteria; phylum Bacteroidota; class Bacteroidia; order Bacteroidales; family UBA932; genus Cryptobacteroides. The sequence continues at coordinate 14,213 of CADBAY010000018.1, read as the reverse complement.
ACACCCAAGCTTCAAGAGGCCGTGCGCTCTGCCGAAGAGGACTCTATGGCCACGGTATTCGGTTACTGGGTGAAAGATCCCGAGCGTTACGGGGTGGCTGAATTTGACGCTGACGGACGTTGCCTGAGCATTGAAGAAAAGCCCTCACGGCCCAAGTCGAACTATGCGGTCGTGGGCTTGTATTTCTATCCCAACAAAGTCGTCGACGTAGCGGCCCACATCAAGCCGTCCGCGCGCGGAGAGCTTGAAATAACAACCGTAAACCAGGAATTCCTGGCGGCAGGGGAGCTTAAGGTTCAAACCCTCGGACGCGGCTTTGCATGGCTTGATACCGGAACTTTTGACTCGCTCAGTGACGCCAGCACTTTCGTTGAAGTTATCGAAAAGCGCCAGGGGCTCAAGATTGCCTGTCTTGAAGACATTGCATACCGGAAGGGATGGATCGATGCTGAACGCCTTCGCGAAATTGCGGCGCCCATGGCCAAGAATCAGTACGGACAGTATCTTTTGAAACTTATTGACGAGAAATGAAAAGAAGCATAATCATTACCGGCGGCGCCGGATTCATAGGCAGTCATGTTGTACGCTTGTTCGTGAACAAGTATCCCGATTACCGCATCCTTTGCCTTGACAGCCTCACTTATGCCGGGAACCTCGCTAATCTTAAGGATGTCGAGAGTAAGCCCAATTTCCGCTTTGTCAAGATGGATATCTGCGATTTCGATGCTGTCTATGCCCTGATGCAGGAAGAAAAGGTGGACGGAGTAATCCACCTTGCTGCAGAAAGCCACGTTGACCGCAGTATCAAGGACCCGTTCACGTTTGCAAAGACCAACGTGCTGGGTACGCTGAGCATGCTTCAGGCGGCCCGGCTATGGTGGGAAAGCCAGCCGTCGGGGTATGAAGGCAAGCGCTTTTACCATATCTCCACCGACGAAGTGTACGGCGCTCTCGAGATGACCCATCCCGAAGGCGTAACGCCTCCGTTCAGCACCAAGGCGTCAAGCGGGAGCCACCATCTTGCTTACGGCGAAGTTTTCTTCACCGAGGATATGAAGTATCAGCCGCACAGCCCGTACAGCGCAGCCAAGGCATCAAGCGACCATTTCGTACGCGCTTTCCATGACACTTACGGCATGCCGACGATAGTGACCAACTGCTCCAACAACTATGGCCCTTATCAGTTCCCGGAGAAGCTTATACCGTTGTTCATCAATAATATCCGCCATCGTAAGCCGCTGCCCGTATATGGTAAGGGCGAGAATGTGCGCGACTGGCTGTACGTTGAAGACCACGCCCGCGCCATTGATGTAATATTCCATAATGGCAAGGTGGCCGAAACCTATAACATCGGAGGCTTCAACGAATGGAAGAACATCGATGTCATCAAGGTGCTTATCAATACCGTCGATCGCCTGCTTGGACGGCCTGAAGGTGCTGACATGGACTTGATTACATTCGTTACCGACAGGGCAGGGCATGACCTGCGCTACGCAATAGACAGCCGCAAGCTCCAGAAAGAACTCGGCTGGGAACCGTCATTGCAGTTCGAAGAGGGTATAGAGAAAACCGTCCGCTGGTATCTTGACAACCAGGAGTGGATGGACAATGTTACTTCCGGCGACTACCAGAAGTACTACGACGAAATGTATAAAGGACGTTAGATACCGAGCAGCTTCTTGCGGGCCAGCAGGCAGTCTCCAAGGACGGTAGCCTTGCGGCCGAGAGTCGAGAGGCGTATTTTGGTGTCCGAAGCCACTCTGGCCATTGAATACTTGTTGACTACTGTCCGCACGGGCAGCAGCAGGTGGTCTTTGCCCACGATGAGACGGCCGCCGATGATCACAAGGCCGGGGTTGAAGATGTTGATGACACCTGCAATGCCGCGGCCGAGCATTTCGCCGATTTCTCCGATGCACTCAATTGCTAGGACATCACCGTCCTGGACCGCCTGTAGAATCTCAGAGAGGTCGAGATTGCCGTTCTCTTTGTAAATCTTAGACAGGGAAGAACGTCTGCCGGCCTTCAGTTTCTCTACGATGATGCGCCTCAGGGCCGAGCCGGAAGCGCCTGTCTCGAGGCAGCCGACCTTGCCGCAGCGGCACATGATATTGTTGTCCAGAAGAGGGAAGTGGCCTATTTCTCCGGAGAAGCCTGACTTTCCGTAATACAGGTGGCCGTCCAGGATCATGCCCATTCCGAGCCCCCAGCTGAGGTTGATGGCAATCATGTCCTTGTTGGCATTCTTGCCCAGGTACATATATTCTCCGTAGGTCAGGGCCCTGGAGTCGTTCTCTATGCTTACAGGTACGTTCAACTCCCTCTGGAAAAGGTCCTTAAGCGGAAGATCGTCACTGACGAAATACGTGAGGGAATAGCCCTGCTCGGGGTTTACGCGCCCGGACAGGCTTACGCCTGCGGCAAGTACCTTGATCCAGGGGATGCCGGCCGCTACCACATTGTCCTGGACCATACGGCACATCTGCCTGAAAGAGCCGGAGTTGGACTCAAGCACGAATTCGATGTCCTCTATGTACTTGAGCATATTGCCCTTGAAGTCCGTAATGGCAATGTGGAAGTGATGCCTTGCTACGTCGATTCCTACAAAATACCCGGCATTGGGATTGAGGCCGAATATGCTCGGCCTCCGGCCGCCGGAGGTGCCAATCTTTCCCTCGTCCAGAATGAATCCGTCTTCCTTGAGCTCACTTATCAATTTGGTGACGGTCGGAACGCTTATCCCCAGCGTTTTGCTGAAGAACGAAATGCTGGACTCCTCGTGGGTTATGCACAAACGGAGTATTTCACGTTTGGCTAACGCGCTTTTAGAGGTATCGTCACTGAGAAATGTATTGGTCATTGCGTCGTGGTTCTTATGCAAAAATATCAATTATTTCCTATATTTGTACAGATTTTGTAAAAAATTTTAAAATGAAATTGTCAATTAAGGCAAAATTGACCTTGAGCCTGAGTGCTATCGCCGTGATATTGCTTATATCCGAGACTATTTCCGTGCTCGAATACGCCAAAATGAGCACCTATGTCTCCGATCTTATCGCCGACGATATCAGCAGCCTCAATACGGCTCACAAACTTGCCGATATCAGCAATAAATATAACCTGGACGTGTTGGCGGTCATAGGTGACGATGCCGCCGAAATCCCCAAATTCGACCAGGAGTATTTCCTATCGCACTGCGACTCGCTCCGCACTTCGCTGGAGTCCAATGCTATACAGCCTCTGACCGATTCGGTGGTGTATGCCTGCTCGGCCTATGTGCTTACGTCCCTTGAGCTTGAGAATGTGCTCGATTCGCCTTTCATCGACTCCCGCAGCTGGTATTTCAACCGCCTGCAGCCCAGTTTCGCCCAGCTCAGTTCGGATATAGACGCTCTCGAGACGGCCATATACCACGACCTTGAAAAGAACTCGAAGACTTTCGAACGCGGTTTCTACAGGAGCATTATTCCCGGAATAGTAGCGGTGGCGGTGGGCTTGCTGCTGGTGTTCCTTCTTCTGCTGTTTATCCTGGCCTATTATGTCACGCCCCTTAAAAAGATGCTCAGTTCGCTTGAGGGTTACCGGTCGTATAACAAAAAATACACTTATACTTTCGACGGAGACGACGAACTGCTCAAACTCAATGAGGGAATCACTGAACTTTCGAGCGAGAATCTCCAACTCCGTAAGCGCCTCAAGGACCTGAAATCCAAAGTCTCAGATGAACTGGAAGGGAATCAGCCGTAATGTCGGGCTCGCCTTGCTGGTGAGCTCCCTGTTTATGCTGCTTTCGGTACTGACATCGGTGCTGAACGGCAATGACAGCGCTTGTGCAGCACTGATAATCAGTTTTACCATCACCTTCACGGTAGGTATTTTCCCTTTTATATTTGTCCGCAAGTCTTCGGCCATAACCCTTAAGGAGGGATATGTGACCATTACCCTGTCGTGGCTTCTTTCGTTCGTGTTCGGAATGCTGCCGTACGCCCTTTGGGGAGGACCTTTTTCGGTCGCGAACGCCTGGTTCGAGAGTGTCTCGGGTTTTACGACTACCGGCTCCAGCATACTTGACAATGTAGAAGCTCTGCCGCGCAGCCTTCTATTCTGGCGCAGCAGTACCCATTTCATCGGCGGCTTGGGAGTAGTGGTCTTCCTGCTGCTTATTATTCCGGATTCGAGTCCGGTTAAGCTGCGCCTTGCCAATATGGAGCTCGGCAGTCTGTCGCGCAGTGCCTATTCTGTGCGTACAAACCGTACAGTATATGTTTTCGCGTACGTCTATCTGGCAATTTTCGCTCTGGCTTTCATACTATATGCTCTTGCGGGGATGCCTCTTTTCGATGCTCTCTGTCATGCCATGAGCGTATCGGCAACCGGAGGTTTCAGTACGCGCAATGCTTCCATAGGTACTTTCAATTCCCGCTGGATCGAAGCCGCCACGATGATATGCATGTATCTGTCTTCGCTGCATTTCGGCCTTTTGTATCTGGCAGTTATAAAGCGCTCCCTCAAGCCCCTTAACAATTCGGTGGTCAAGTACTATTCGGTATCGGTACTTGGCTTCGCCCTGCTGCTGGGTATATGCCTTAAGGTCTACGGCTACTGCAGTTCCTGGGGCGATTCGCTTTGGAACGGCCTGTTCGAGGTGCTCTGCATCTCCACCACGACGGGGTTCGCTATCATCGACAACAGCACCTGGCCGGGGATAATGTGCGCGCTGATTATGCTTCCTGCGGTAGTGTGCGCCTGTGCTGGCAGTACATCCGGTGGCCTTAAGATTGACCGTATAATGCTCGCGTTCAAGACTATCGGACGGCATATAGGACGGATCCTCCATCCTTCGTCTGTTAATGAAATTAAGTTCGGAGGCAGAGTCCTTAAAGATGAGGATATATCTCCGCACTTGCTCTATATAGTGCTTTACGTGCTGCTTCTGGCTGTATCAATAAGCTTGAGCCTCTGGTTTGGAGTGGGGTGGCAGAACTCTTTGGGAGCCTCTATCACAAGTCTTAGCAATGTCGGTCCCGCCCTCGGTTCGATGGGTTCGATGGGATCATTCAACGGCATTTCCGATGCTGCCAAACTGGTGTTCACGATGGACATGTTCCTGGGCCGTATCGAAATATTCCCTATGCTTGCCGTGGTGGCTATGGTTTTCGACAAGCGTAACCGCTGATGGATACGCGAAGGCTGTACGAGGGCTTTCTGAAGGCCCTGGAAGTAGAGGCTACACCTTGTCAGGATGCTCTTTTCAGGGATATAGCAAAATTCTTGTGCACCGACGAGGGCGATATCTTTGTCATTAACGGATATGCCGGAACCGGCAAGACCACCGCGCTCGGAGCCGTTATAAACGTACTGCGGCGCGTGGGCATCAAGTCGGTTCTGCTTGCGCCTACAGGGCGCGCTGCAAAAGTGCTGTCCGCCATGTCGGGGAGGCCCGCAAGTACGGTTCACAAGCACATATACCGCCAGAAGTCGGTTGACTCCAACGGCTACGGGCAGTTTTCGCTCTCTCCCAACAAGGCGAAGCACACTTTGTTTGTGGTCGATGAGGCATCGCTTATAGGCGTTGATCTGCAGGCGCAGAATGACTCACTCTTCGGCTCCGGTGATTTGCTCTCCGACCTCGTGTCTTTCGTGCGTTCCGGAGAAGACTGCCGCTTGATACTGCTTGGTGACGCCGCTCAGCTTCCGCCGGTCGGCCTTGAAGCCTCTCCGGCGCTGACTCCTGACTACATGGACGGATTCGGGGGCGTGAGCTATGCTACACTGACTTCTGTTGTGCGCCAGGCTAGCGATTCCGGTATACTGGACAATGCCACGAGGCTCCGCCGGAGAATTGAGGGCTCTTCAGGTGACGAGGCATTCGAGTTTCTTGACTTAAGGGCATCTGAAGGGGGAGATGTGGAGCGCATAGGCGGCGGGGAACTCTTGAATGCTCTTTCAGACGCTTACAGCCGCTATGGGTACGATGATACCATAGTCCTTTGCCGCTCCAACAAAAGAGCCATTCGTTATAACCTTGGAATCCGCTCACAGGTGCTTTACAAGGAAGAAGAAATAGCCCGCGGCGACAAGTTCATGATAGTCAAGAACTGCTATCAATTTGTGGAAGATGCGGAACAGATGGACTATATAGCAAACGGAGACGTGGCAGTGCTGCAGAAAATATGGAATTACGAAGACCGTTACGGCCTTCGCTTTGCAGACGCCTTGCTGCAGTTCCCCGACTATGATTTCTGCGAGCTTAGGGCCAAGGTGTGCCTGGATACCCTCACGAGCGAATCGGCTTCGCTGACAAGGGAGCAGCAGAATGCCCTGTATGAGGGAGTAAGTGCCGATTATGCCGACCGTGGCAGCAAGAAGCGCATCTGGGAGGCTGTGAGGGAAGATCCTTTCTTTAACGCCCTTCAGCTTAAATATGCCGATGCTGTCACGTGCCATAAGGCCCAGGGCGGTCAATGGGCTTGCGTTTTTGTTGACAATCCTTTCTGGCAGGATTATCTTTCCGTCGAAGACCTGAAGTGGCTCTATACGGCTCTTACACGCGCTGTGCAGAAGGTTTATCTGGTTAATTTCAGAGACAAATATTTCAAATGAGCGGGGGCTTTGCCGACATACTCGAGTCTATCGGGAAGAAGGACAGGGGCAAGCTCGAATCGAAGATTCCTGCCTGGGCGGGCGTGGAAATCGAGGTTCCTTCTTCTCTTAATTTCCAGCAGTGTTCAGGGCAGAGTGCAGCTTTGTATAAAGCTTCTCTGATAAGTGAAAACTGCCGGGTAGCCGACTTGACCGGTGGCTTGGGAGTTGACAGCTGGGCTTTTGCATCGCGCGCTGCCGCTCTCTGGTACAACGACCGTGATGTGGCGCTTCGCTCTGCCGTAGAGCGCAATTTTGCGCGGCTGGGCATTGGGAACGTGGCATTTAACAGTTTCGACATCGATGCCGCATCGGCCGGTTGGCAAGAAGAACTGCGTGCGTTCCGGCCCGATGTGGTTTATCTCGACCCTGCCAGGCGCAGTGACTTGGGACGCAAAGTGTTTTTGCTTGAAGAGTGCAGTCCCGATGTGCTTACCCTTATGCCGCTGCTGTTGGAAATCGCTCCGCGCGTTATTATAAAAGTTTCTCCGATGGCCGACCTTACGATGCTCCGGCGAAGGCTTGGCGATAACCTGGAAGAACTGCACGTAGTAGGCTCGGGAGGGGAGTGCAAGGAGGTTTTGTGCCTATGTGCGCGCAGTGCCGGCTTCCGCGGCGTTGTGCTCTTCGAAGACGGTTGTACTTTTAATTCCTCTTGGGGCTCTACTCCTGGTGCTTGCTCCGACAATAAAACGGATGCCGAAGCAGGAACCTCGGGGGAGCTGCTGTTCGTGCCCTCGGCTGCAATGACTAAGTCGGGTCTGGGGCCCGGGATCTGCCTCATGGAGTACTCAGAGGAGTTGAAGCATTTCGGAAATTATTGGCAAGTTGTTGAAAACCTGCCGTTTGCTTCTTCGGTAATCAAAACACTACGCCGGCGTTACCCTCAAGCCGACGTCAGCTCTAAGGGCCTTCCCGTCAGCGCCGAAGAGCTCCGGAAAAAGCTGGGCGTGAAACCCGGTGGCCCCGTGCAGATTATTGCTTGCAACCTGTCGGGAGACCGCCGCCTGATGGTCTGTGAGCCTTTGAACTCAGCCGATTAATTATCTTTCTGATCAGGTAGCAGATGCTTTGTCCAGAACAGGGCATCGTTTGCTTTGTCGTGGGTATGCTGATAGCCGCGGTAGCCGTGCATTCCGTCGGGATAGATCATCAGCTCGAACTGAATGTTGTTCTTCTGCAAGGCGTCAATAAGCTGAAGGGTATTCTGGAAATGCACGTTATCGTCTCCTGTGCCGTGAGTCAGCTTAAGGGCTGGCATTCCGTCGTGCAGTCCTCTCAGGGGCTGCAGGGCACAAGATTTAACCCAGCTCAACACGCTTGCCTCAGCGTATCCGTCCGGGTTGGCCTGAGGAGTATCCATGTATCGCTCGGTGTAGTGCGAATCGTATAGTTTCCAATCATATACGCCTCCTCCGGCGACTCCGCAGCAGAAGTATTCAGGGTAGCGCAGAACCAGCATCGCGGTGGTAGTGCCGCCGAAAGAGAAGCCCTCGACTCCAATGCGGCTGCCGTCAACGTATGGCATGCTCTGGAGCCATTTTGCCCAGCAGATATAGTCCTGGAGTTCGATTACCGTCATTCTCTTGAATGCCTGGTCCATACCGGCCCGTCCGTTCTCTCCGGACGAGCGTGGATCCACCACGATGTAGATGATTCCGTTTTGCCAGCACCAGAAGTCGGAGGCGTCGCGGCTTTGCCAATAGTCTCTTACGTATGGAGTACCCGGGCCTCCGTACAGCTGCATGATTACCGGGTATTTCCGGGAAGGGTCGAATCCGCGGGGAAGACACATAAGGCCGTACAGGTCGAAGCCCTCGTTGGACAGAGTTACAAGATGCGGCCGGGGACCTTCAGCATCACTCTCGGCAATTGGAGGGAACTTCTTGACTGTCAGTGCGTTTTCTTTGACCTCAGTCCAAGGGCTGCGGGAGTTGGAAAGGCGTGCTGTGAAAGTCTTTCCGTCGGCTGAAAACTCTACTCCGGCAGTATAATATGAGGGGTCGGTCAGCGTGTAAATGCGGCCTTTTTTATCCAACCTGTAAAGCGTAGGATGGATGCGCGAATCACGCTTTGCGAGGAACCAAAGATTGCCTTTTTTAGCGTCGTATTTCAAGAGCTGGATGTCCCAGTTAGGGCCGTCGGTTAGACGCTTGAAAGAACCGTCATAACCAAGGAAATATATCTGCTCCCAGCCCGACTCGAAGTTGCGTGCCATCAGCAGTCCCTTGTCGGTGAAGAGCATACCCTCGATCCATGTGACCCAGGTGGGGTATTCTTCGGTATAAACTTCCCGCTTGCTGCCGTCGGAGGCGCTTACGGCAAATACTTCCAGGCGGCTTTGCCTGCGGGGCATGCGGCTCACGAACAGTTCGTCCGAGTCCGGTCCCCAGAAAGGAGTGCCGAAGTACTGCTGGGGGTCTCTCTCGAATTCGGCCCAGGTTATCTCGCCCCCTGTGGTGGCTATGCCTATCTGCACTTCCGGGTTGCTCTCTCCGGCTTTCGGGTAGCGAGTCAGCGAGAGTTTCCCGTCCTGACCGAAGGGGGAGTAAATAGGGAACATTGGAACATTCGAATTGTCGAAGCGGTAAAAAGCCAGCTTGCGCGAGTCCGGACTCCACCAGAAAGCCTTGTACCTCGAGGGACGTCCGAAAATCTCTTCGTAATACACCCAGGAGGCGTATCCGTTAAGTATCAGGTCGCTCCCGTCGGAAGTGATGCGGCGTTCCTGGCCGCTTGCTATATCTCTAATCCACAAATCGTTATCCCGGGTAAAAGCAATCTTTGTAGAATCGGGTGACGGGGTTGGGTTGACCTCGTTCGAGGGAGCCTGTGCTCCGGCAATGCTTGCTGAAAGCAAGAAAAAAGCAAATACTATCTTTTTCATCACTACAAAATTAATGAATTCCCCTAAAAAATACTTATCTTTGAAGATTAAATATCAAAACAATGGCAATAATTGAATGTAAGGAAGTCTGCAAAAGCTTCGGCGAAAAAGTGGCTCTTGACAAAGTGAGCCTGGATATTCCCGAGGGGCGGATTTTTGGATTGCTCGGGCCCAACGGCGCGGGCAAAACCACCTTGATTCGTATAATCAACCGAATCACTATTCCTAACTCCGGGGATGTTTATTTCAACGGCAGGCCTATCACTCAGGATGACGTGTCACGCATTGGCTATATGCCTGAAGAGCGCGGACTTTACCGCAAAATGAAAGTAGGGGACCAGGCCATGTATCTGGCCCGGCTTAAGGGTATGAGTGCTCTGGATGCCCGTAAATCATTGAAAGATTGGTTCGTACGCTTTGGTATACAAGACTGGTGGGATAAAAAAGTGGAGGAACTCTCCAAGGGTATGGCCCAGAAGCTGCAGTTTATCACTACCGTTGTTCACCGTCCTTCCCTGATGATTCTGGATGAGCCGTTTTCGGGTTTCGACCCTGTCAATGCCGAGCTTATCCGCCAGGAAATCCTCCGTCTCAAGGAAGAAGGAGCTACCATCATCCTTTCAACCCATAACATGGAGTCGGTGGAGGAACTTTGTGACAGTATAGCACTTATCAACAAGGCCCACCTTGTCATTACCGGAGGTGTGGAGCAGATAAGGCGCGACTATGGCAACAACAATGTTGAACTCGTTTACACCGACGAGGAAGGCCGCCACTCCGAGGTCCTTCCCCGCGAAACCGACGGAACTTCCACCCTGCAGGCCTATCTGGCCAAGGGCGTGACCATCAATTCGTACAAAGAACTGATGCCGCGCATGAACGATATTTTCATCAAACTCGTAACTGAAAAGCAATGAACCTGCACACTACCGGTATAATAATCAGCAGGGAGTACCTTAACAAGGTCAAAAAGAAGAGCTTCCTCATCACCACCTTCCTGGTGCCCATTCTTTTTGCGGCTCTCTGCATCCTTCCTTCCCTGATCATGCTCGGGACGAAGGAAAGTTCCAAGAATATCGCCGTCGTCGATAATTCCGGAATTGTGGCCCCCGCTCTCGAAAACAGCGAGACCGCCACTTACACTCTTCTTGAAGGAGAGGCTCCCGAAGATGTTAAGCTCAAGCTTGAGAGCCTGGGTTACGATGCGCTGCTTGTCATTTCTCCTTTGGACGAGACCCAGAAGACTGTCACGGCGGATGTCTATTCCAACAAGCCCCTTGGCATGGACCTTAACGAGAATATCAACGGCAAGATCAATACCGCCGTCGAGAATTACCGTATCGAACAGTCGGGCATAGCCAACCTTGAGGAGGTTATGAAGGAAGTGAAGGCCAATGTCAAGCTGCACTCTTACACGCTCGACGCCGAGGGCAAAGAAAAAGTTTCGGAGTCCGGCGTCTATATGATGGTGTCGATGATCCTGGGCATGATAATCTACATGTTCATCGCTCTGTTCGGCGGCATGGTCATGTCGTCGGTTATCGAAGAAAAAGCCAGCAGGGTAGTGGAAGTCCTGGTCAGCTCCGTCAAGGCTACCGAGCTTATGTTCGGCAAGATCATAGGCGTGGCTCTGGTGGCGCTTACACAGTTCTTCCTCTGGATTGTCCTGACTCTGTCGATAGTTGGTATCGTCGGAGCAGTTGCCGGAAAAGACCTGCTCAAGAGCGCCGATCCCGCCGAAATGGTCCAGACAGTGGGCGGAATGAGCGCGGAACAGTCAGAGGCGGTTGTGCAGGCAGTATCCGACCAGGGCGAGATGGGAACCATCCTTTCGACGATCAGCAATCTTCCGTTTGTCAAGATTATCGTCTGCTTCGTTCTCTTCTTTATTTTCGGCTATATGCTTTATGCTTCGCTGTTTGCAGCAATAGGCTCGGCGGTCGAGAATGAAGGAGATACGCAGCAGCTGCAGATTCCTATCACCATCCCTCTGCTGCTGGGCTTCTTTATCGCCATCTACGCGTTCAAGGCTCCCGACAGCGCCCTGGTGTTCTGGGGTTCCATGATTCCGTTCACTTCTCCCATCGTTATGCTCGCCCGCCTTCCTTTCGGCGTTCCTACCTGGGAGCTGGTGGTGTCGATTATCCTGCTTATCGCCACATTTGCCGTGTGCGCCTGGATTTCTGCGAAGATTTACAAAGTCGGTATTCTGATGTTCGGCAAGAAATCCACCTGGAAAGACCTTTGGAAATGGCTCAAACAAAAATAGTATGAAGAGATTAGTTGCTTTTATCGTATTGATTCCCGTCCTGTTCAGCTGCAAGACGGGAATGACCTGGGAGAAAGTCGCGATGGACTCCCACCGCACCGGAGTCACGGCTCCCAGCGCTGACAATATCGACGAGGCTCTCGGCGTCGTTGATTCTACCGGCAAATACACCGCGCCCAATGGGAAGGTTTTCACCGATGGCGCCACTCCTAAAGTTGCCGCAGCTCTCATCAATGCCCAGCCCGCTATGGCTGAAGTTAAAGAGGTGATTGCCTATTCCACCCGTGCTATGGTCGCTGAAGTCCCCGAATCGGAACTGAGCAACTTCGTGGTTGACTTTATCCGTTCCGAGACCGAAAAGATTGTTAAGCGCAAAGTGGACGTGGCTGTAACCAACATCGGCGGAATCCGTGTGGATATGCCTCAGGGAGATGTTATCCTTGATGATATCCGCTCTATGTTCCCGTTCAATAACAAGCTCTGCTACGTCGAACTGCCAGGCTCGGCGCTTGTTAAACTGATGGATGATATCGCAACTTACGGTCCCCAGTGCGTCAGCGGGGTCAAAATGGTGATAGCCGACAAGAAAGTCGAGAGTCTGGAAGTGGGAGGAAAACCTGTCGATCCCAAGAAGAAATACGGTGTGGCTACCGTTGACTTCCTGTTGGACGGCGGAGACAACATCAGCGTTGCGCGCGGCGCAAGCAAACTCATCATTACCGATGTTATCATCGGCAAGGCTATCGAACAGTATGTACGTAATCTGACCGCCGAAGGTAAGGCGATCGAATATCAGACCGACGGGAGGGTCATAGTTAAGTGATGAAAAGGTTTATCGTAGTTATCGCGGCTCTTGCCGCCCTGTGCTCCTGCGGGCCCAAGCTCGTAATCTTGCACACCAATGACACCCATTCTCATTTCGATCCTCTTCGCGACGGACGCGGCGGCATTATAGAGCGTGCTGCTTTCGTCGACTCCGTACGCAAGGCAGAAGGCGAAGGCAAAGTGCTTCTGCTGCACGCCGGCGACTTTGACCAGGGTACTTCATACTACACCCAGATGCACGGCAGGCTGGAGGTGGAGATGTTGAATGCCATGGGATATGATGCCGTAGCCCTTGGCAATCACGAGTTCGATGATGGTATAGAGGACCTTACCGAGAGGGCTAAGAATATCAAGTGCCCTTTAGTTTGTGCCAATCTTGATCTGAGTTCTTTTGAACTGGGACAGTATGTCAAACCTTACACCATTGTCAACAAAGGCGGTAAGAAGATAGGCATCATCGGTCTGGAAGCTGATATCACCACCTGCGTGAGCAAGGTTGTTTCTTCCAGGATTCCCATCCTTGACGCCGTAGAAGTTACCAACAAGTGGTCCGATTACCTGCGTAACGAGGAGAAGTGCGACATGGTGATTCTCCTGTCTCACTTCGGATATGTAGGAGATCCCGTCGGAATTCCCGACGACCAGACCAACATGGCGGGAATGAGAGGCATCGACCTGGTGGTGTCCGGACATTCACATACCGATGTAGATGATTTCATCTATGTCAACGACCTTGACGGGAAACCCGTTCCCATCATTACCGACGGTTGCTGGGGACTTGATATGGGTATGATTAAGATTTATTGATATGATTCAGTCGATGACCGGTTACGGCAAAGCGGAGGCTTTGCTTGAAGGAGGCAAGTTGACGGTGGAATTCCGCTCTGTCAATGGAAAGAATGCCGAAATCAGCATAAAGACATCTCTTCTCCCCAAAGATAAGGAGATGCCTCTGCGGCGCAAGATTGCGGAGCGTCTGCAGAGGGGAACAATCGATATGTTCCTTACGTGGGAGCCGAATGTTTCAGCTTCCTCCAAGACCGTCAACCGGGCCCTCGCACTAGATTATTACCGGCAGATCAGCGCCCTCGCCGCCGAGGTGGGGGCGCCCGATCCCCGGGGAAGCGAACCTAATTACTTGCTGGCCACGCTGCTGCGTATGCCGGATGTGATAGATGCCGCCAAGAGGGATATTATCACAGAAGAAAACTGGCCTTTGGTTGAAAAGGCGATAGACAGGGCCCTTGACGCAATTTGCGATTATCGCACGCGTGAGGGGGAGGCCCTGTACAAAGATGTTACTTCGAGGGTGAAGGGTATTATGGCCCTCGAGGATGAGGTGGAGGCGTTCGAGGGGGAGCGGATAGAAGCGGTACGGACCAGGCTCCATAAGGCTCTTGAGGAGCTGGAGCAAAAATGTGAGGCGGAGCGGTTCGAGCAGGAGATGGTTTTTTATCTTGAGAAGCTTGATATTAACGAGGAGAAGGTGCGTCTGAGGCAGCATTGCCGTTATTTTATGGATACTATTGCTTCGGAGGCTTATCCTGGCAAGAAACTTGGATTCATTATCCAGGAGATGGGGCGGGAGAT
>CADBAY010000017.1:44082-85162 GCA_902792815.1 uncultured Bacteroidia bacterium | reverse complement strand
TGCCACCGGCGACCCCCGCCTGCCCTCCCGGCACAAGGCCCTCGCTTCGCAGGCACCCCCTAGCCGGGGGTGGCATGTCGCCTCATGCCACCCTGCCCCGCCTTCCACATGAACCATCCGGGAGGGGATCTCCATTCATGGATGGTCGCGAGGCGGCGGACTTGTTGGGTGATCATACCCTAAGTCTTTTTGCCAAGGGTATGATCATTTTGGGCCATTTTTGATCATACCCTCCTTTGTTTTTTCAAGGGTATGATCAGTGGGCTCAGTCTGACAGAATCAGAGGGTCACGGTCTGGCAGAATCAGTGGGGCCCCAGTCTGGCAGAGCCAGTTGCCCCTTGAGGATACCCGCTGCCTTGGAAGGCAAGGACCTTCCTTGTTGGACCAGGTCCAACTTTACCTCGTGGACCAGGTCCAGCGAGAATGGGCTACAGGCCTTTCAGAGGCACAAGTGCTGGACCTGGTCCAGTACATGAAATTGGACCAGGTCCAACTACTCCATCTCCGGGCCAGGTCCAATAGGATAAAAAAGAGGCCGACCTTTTTAGTCGACCCCTTTTTTTTGGTCCGCTCGGGAAGGAGATCAGGCGCGTTCGGAGAGCTCCAGCCAGCGGAGTTCTTTTTCATCCAGGAGGGCAGAGACTTCTCCGTAGCGAAGGGTGGCGGCCTGGAGAGCGTCGTAGGGGAGGGCACCGCTGTTCATCTGTTCTTCCAGGCTGTCTTTTTCGGCTGTGAGGGCTTCAATTTCTCCTCCCAGGGCTTCGAATTCTCGTTTTTCGTTAAATGACAGTTTCTTGCGGGCGGGTGCCGCGGCGCCCGAAGCCGAAGCGCCCTTCGGGGCACTGCTGGCGCGGGCGGCGGATTTTTGCCCGGCCTCGTAATCTTTCATAAAGGTCCGGTACTCAGAATATTTCCCGATGAAATCCTTCACCACGCCATTGCCGCAGAAGACAAACAGGTGGTCCACCAGGCGGTCCAGGAAATGGCGGTCATGCGACACGATGATGAGCGACCCCTTGTATTCCAGCAGATACTCCTCCAGCACATTCAGCGTCACGATATCCAGATCGTTCGTCGGCTCGTCCAGGATGAGCAGGTTGGGGTTTTTCATCAGGATGGTCAGCAGGTAGAGCCGGCGTTTCTCGCCGCCGGAAAGCTGCCGGACCCGCGTATTCAGCATATCGTGCGTAAACAGGAACTGTCCCAGCAGGCGGGTATCGTTCACCGTCTCCAATACGGTCTGATCCTCATCGAACCGCATCCCTTCCTGGCGGTAGTAGCCGATCTGGAGGGATTCCCCGCGGTCGATGACACCGGTCAGCTCGCCCGGATCGTCCGGATCCATCCGACCGGTGAGCAGGTTGAGGAAGGTCGTCTTGCCGGCCCCGTTTCCACCGACGATGCCCACCTTCTCGTATCGCTGGAAATTGTAGGTGAACCGGTCCAGATAGCACTGCCCGCCGTAGTAGAAACTGACCTCGCGGCAATTGATGATTTTCGTGCCCAGACGCGCGCCGGTGCCCATTTCCGCCAGGCTCACCTGCGTGGTGCGATACACCTGTTCCGAGCGTTCCTTCAGCTCCAGGAAGGCGTTCTTGCGGTATTTGGCCTTGCCGGTGCGGGCGCAGGGCGAAGCGTGGATCCATTCCAGCTCGCGCCGGAGAATATTGTTGATCTTTGCGGTCTCCGCATTGTAATTGTCGAGGCGTTCCTGCCGCTTTTCCAGGTAGTTCTCGTAATCCCCGCGATAAGTGTAGATGGCCCCGTGGTCCATTTCCATCACGATGTTGCACACGCGGTCCAGGAAATACCGGTCGTGGGTAACCATCAGCAGGGTGCAGCGGGAACGACTCAGATACCCCTCCAGGAACTCGATGGCATCGATGTCCAGGTGGTTGGTGGGCTCGTCCATGATCAGGAAATCGGCCTCGCTGGCCAGCAGCCGCGTCAGCGCCACCCGTTTCACCTCGCCGCCCGAAAGCTCCTTCATTCGTTTGCCGAAATCGCCCAGGTGGAAACTCGTCAGCAGCTGGCGGACCCGCAATTCATAGGCGGCTCGGCCTTCCTCGTCCAGCGAAGCGGTCCACTCCGTAGAATCCCGCAGCACCTGGTCCAGCACGCAGGCCTCCGGGTCGAAGGCATACTCCTGCTCCAGGAAGGCAATGCGGATGTCCTTGAGAAAGAGGATCTTACCGCCCGAATCAGACTTGTCCTTCCCGGCCAGGATCCGCATCAGGCTGGTCTTCCCGGTCCCGTTCGGGGCGATGAGGGCAATCTTATCGCCCTCGTTTACATGGAAACTGATGTGGTCGAAGAGTACCTTCGGCCCATAGCTTTTGGAGATATTTTCAATCTGGAGATAGGAGGCCATCTAGCGGAACAGCTTATCGACCTCTTTCACAGCGCTCGGCAGGGCGAAAACGGCCACATGGTCGTAGGCCTCGATCTGCGTATCACCCACAGCGATAAGGCCTTCGGTCCCGCGGATCACACCGCCAATCACCGCATCCTTCGGGAAAGAAATCTCCCGCAGGGGAGCCTTGGTAATGGCGCTGCCCGGAGCTACGGTATATTCGATAATCTCAGCGTTGCTGCCCGACATATATTTAACAAAGCGGGCCTTGCCGGAAAGGGTGAACTTGAAAATCTTGCCGGCCGTAATGAGCTTTTTGTTGATGACGGTATCTACGCCCATCTCTTCCGCAAGGCGTATATACTCGATGTTTTCAACTTCAGCCACCGTGCGGGGAACGCCGAACTTCTTGGCCACCACGCTGCACAGCACATTGCTCTCGTCGCTGTCGGTAAGGGCGACGAAAGCATCATAGTCCCTGATTCCTTCTTCATAGAGGAAATCGGAATTAGACCCGTCGCCATTCACAACTACCACCGATTCAGGAAGTTTCTCGGAAAGTGCGATACAGCGCTCTTTGCTCTTCTCTATGATTTTGACGGCGCTCATCTGCGACGAGAGTGCCCTGGCCACCATCTCGGCTATGGGCGAGCCGCCCAGAATCATAACGCGCGAAATGGTTTTGTCGGTTTTGCCAAAATACTTGATTATGCTCTTAAGGCCCTCCCTCTTGGAGACTGTAAACACCACGTCTCCGAACTGGAACTTGGTATCAAACTTAGGAATGATGGTGTTGGCGTCACGCGAGATGGCTATAATGCGGAACAGCGCCGTCTCTTCCGGAGTCATCATACGGATAAATTCCTCGAGACGCAGGTCCACCATGGGAGATTCTTCATCGATCTTGAAAACGGAAATCTGCAGCTTACCGTGAGCGAAATCCATAGTGTCCGACGACGATACGTGCTTGAGCGAAGTCACTATCTCGTCGGCTGCACTCTTTTCGGGATAGAACATGAGCTCGATACCCAACTCCTTGAACAGCAAGCGATTCTCAGCAGCCAGGTAGTCTTCGTCGTTGATACGGGCGATAACCCGCTTGGCGCCCATCTGCTTAGCCAGGAGCGCACCCACGATATTCACTTCCTGCGTAGTGAAGGGATACACGGCTATGAACAAATCGGCCCGCGCCACCCCGGCTTCACGTATGGTCTTGATTGAAGAGGGATTGCCCAAAACGGTCTCCACATCGGAGTACGCCCCCACGGCCGCAAGCCGCTGGGCATCATCGTCGATTATTGTAACTTCATTGGCCTCGGCCCTGAGCATCTTGGCCAGGTGGGAACCAATTTCACCGGCACCTTCAATGACTATCTTCATAACGCTTTAAGTATTTGAATACTCCGCCTCCCCTGAGAAGGCTCTGCAAGATAATGCAAATTTTCCAATATCCCTTGACTTCAGCCTTAGTGTTGACGGCAGGGTGCGCCCCGGCGCGAAGCGAACGGTATGCCTTGTGGGCCTTGAAAACCGCCTTGCAGCGCTCCGGGTGGCCGCCCAGCAGATAAACCACCGCCGAGGCCAAATCGAGAATATACCGCACACAAATGATCAACCGGGCCCTGGTCCGCCCCACGGTAGAGGGCAGGTTATTGTCGAGAAGGAGCAGATTGTTGCGGTAGTTAAGTTCCAGCTTGAAAGGCGAATCATTAGGCAATGTTCCCCCTCCCACATGCCAGACTGTACTCTCGGGCACTACCGCGACCGAGCAGCCCATCCGCTGCGCCTTCCAGCAATAATCGATTTCCTCCATATGGGCAAAGAACCTCTCGTCCAGCCCGCCCAGGGACTTCCAGAGCGATGAACGGGTAAGCATACAGGCGCCGCTCACCCACAAAACCTCGTTTCGGGAATCCCACTGACCGTAGTCTTCTTCAAGGCGCGACAGAACCCGCCCCCGGCAGAACGGATAGCCGAAACAGTCAAGCAGCCCCCCTGCGGCCCCGGCATATTCAAAACGCTTGCTGCGCTCAAATCCCCCGCCACTTACAGGCATAAGGGCGTGAAGCTTGGGCCCGCATACTCCGCATTCCGGGTGGGAGTCCATATATGCCACCAAAGGTTCAAGCCAGCCGGCACTCACTTCCACATCGGAATTAATGAGCACATAGTACTCCGCATCAATCTGGGCAAGGGCCCTGTTGTAGCCGCCGGTAAACCCGAAATTATCTCCAAGAGCTATGGTACGCAGCCCCGGAAACTCGCTTTTGACCCAATCAAGCGATCCGTCCGAAGAACCGCTGTCCGCCACTATCACCTCCGAACCGGAAGGGCACGAAGAAACCAGAGCGGGAAGGAAGGCCCGCAGATAGTGCTCCGTATTCCAGTTGAGTATGACGACGGCGGTTTTCATGGGCGACTAATGCTTACAGCCGCAGCCTTCTTTGCACTCTCCCTCGCCGTGGCAGCATCCCTCATCGTCTTTATGGCATTCGCCTTTGCCATGGCAGTGCCCGCAGCCTTCTTCAGGAGGGAGATACTCGCCGTGAAGCCCCTCGCGAAGTTCCTTCTCGGTAGCCTCGCGTACACTCTCCACCTTACCTGTAAAATGCAGGGTCTTGCCGGCCATAGGGTGGTTGAAATCCATCGTCACGCTCTTTTCGTCAACCGCAGCGACAGTGCCGCTGACAACCTGCCCTTCAGAATTGAGCATAGGCAGGGTACGGCCAACAACCAGCAATTCTTCGTGAACCTTTCCGTCGATCTGGAAGGCCTCGATTGGCAGAGCGACAAGATATTTGGGATTATAAACACCGTAACCCTCTTCGGGAGTAAGAGTAAACTCGAACGGATCTCCAGCCACCTTGCCGTCAAGGGCCGCTTCGAACTTAGGTAGCAGCATACCTGTCCCGTGGATGTACTCCAGCGGGGCCTCGGATGATGCCTTGTCGGCTATTTTACCCTCAACTTCCAACTCATAGCTCACGGCTATTACTTTGTCTTTCTGAATTTTCATTTTTTTAAATCTTAAAAGTGCAAAGTTAATCATTTTTCAGTATATTTGTAGTCCGTATGAAATACGGATTCGACAGCGAGAAATATCTCAAAATTCAATCGGAACACATCAAAGAGCGTATCGCCCGTTTCGGCGACAAGCTCTACCTTGAGTTCGGAGGCAAACTATTCGACGACAACCACGCAAGCCGCGTTCTTCCCGGCTTCCACCCCGACAACAAACTGCGTATGCTCATGCAGCTCTCGTCCGAGGCCGAAATAGTGATTGTCATAAGTGCAACTGACATCGAAAAGAACAAAGTCCGCAGCGACCTTGGCATCACCTACGACGTAGACGTGCTGCGCCTCCGCGAGGAGTTCGAGAAACGCGGATTCATGGTCAATTCGGTGGTAATCACCCACTACAACGGCCAGGCCAGCGCCGACGCGTACCGCACCCGCCTGGAGCGTATGGGCATAAAGGTATATTACCACCATACCATCGAAGGCTATCCCAACAACGTGGCGCTCATCGATTCCGACGAGGGCTTCGGCCGCAACGACTATGTGCTCACCACAAGGCCGCTGGTGGTTGTTACCGCGCCCGGTCCCGGCAGCGGCAAGATGGCAGTATGCCTGAGCCAGCTTTACCAGGAGCACAAGAGGGGGATCAAAGCCGGCTATGCCAAGTTCGAGACCTTCCCGGTGTGGAATCTCCCGCTCAAGCACCCCGTAAACCTTGCCTATGAGGCCGCAACCGCCGACCTGAACGATGTCAACATGATCGACCCGTTCCATCTGGAGGCATACGGCAAGACTGCTGTCAATTACAACCGCGACATCGAGATATTCCCTGTCCTTAACGCCCTGTTCGAAGGCATCTACGGCGAGAATCCGTACAAATCTCCCACCGACATGGGAGTAAACATGCTCGGCTTCTGCATTAGCGACGAGCAGGTTTGCAGCGACGCCTCACGCGACGAGATAGTGCGCCGCTACTACGAGGCCTTGCGCAAGCTGGCCGAGGGCAACGGTACCGAAGGAGAAGTAAACAAAACCGCCCTGCTGATGAGGCAGGCCGGCATCACGACCGCCTGGCGCAAGACCACCGTGGCAGCATACGAGCGCAAACTTGAGACCGGCGTGGCATCTGCCGCAATCGAGCTCCAGGACGGAACCATTATCACTGCCAAGACTTCCCCTCTTCTCGGGCCCAGCGCAGCGCTGATTCTCAATGCGGCAAAGTATCTTGCCGGCATAGACCACAGCATTCAACTCATTCCCCAAGAAATGATAGAACCCATTTCCCGCACCAAGGTATCATTCCTCCACGGTCACAATCCACGTCTCCACACCGACGAGGTGCTGGTGGCTCTATCGCTTCTGAGCAAGAGCGACGACAACTGCCGCCGCGCCCTGGAGACCCTTCCCCTCTTCGAAGGATGCCAAGTCCACTCCACTGTATTGCTCAGTGAAGTGGACCGCAAAACTTTCAAGAAACTCGGGGTAGGCCTTACCTGCGACCCGGTCAAAAAGAATTCAAATATAGTTTAGGACTGCTTGGCAAGCCTCTTCTCGCTGGGGATAAGGAGGGCGCACAGGCCGACTCCCACAAGCGAGCCAATAGCGACGGACAGCATTGCAGTATCCCAGGAACTGCCGTTGGCAATACCGCCGACGACAATCTTGGAGCACACTGCATCACCCATCAGGTAACCGAACAGTCCCACAAATCCGGCTGCAGTGCCCGCCGCGTTCTTGGGCACCAGATTCAGCGCCTGAACGCCGGTAAGGGCGACGGGGCCGTAGATAAAGAAGCCTATCATACAAAGCGCCACGTACACCAGCACCTTCTGCGCCGAAGGTCCGACGTGTATAATCCCGGCGCCGACCATCCAGTAAAGCAGCACTCCGAGAGCGCAAAGGAACATACAGATAACGTTCATGGGAGCGCAGCGGCCTTTGAAAATCTTGGATGTCGCCCAGCCGCAGGCTATGGTTCCGACGGCGCCCACGATATTATGCACCGAGAATGCAATCTTGCTTTCGGCGGCCGTCATTATGCCCTTGGTCTGCAGATAAGTAGGAGC
The DNA here is from genome assembly GCA_902792815.1 of uncultured Bacteroidia bacterium. Taxonomy (GTDB): domain Bacteria; phylum Bacteroidota; class Bacteroidia; order Bacteroidales; family UBA932; genus Cryptobacteroides. The sequence continues at coordinate 77,724 of CADBAY010000017.1, read as the reverse complement.
CCAGTCACCGATACCGTAGCGGACCATATAAACCGCCACGTTGGAAATGGCTACGATCCACAGGAGCTTGTTCTTGAGCACGTAATCGACGAAGAGGGTCTTGAACGGGAGTTTTTCGCCGGCAGCGCCTTTTGACTTGACCCCGCTATGGTCGTTACGCCAGTCGGCGACGGCGGGGAGTCCGCACGACTCGGGCGTATCACGTATCGCCCACCAGCAGAACAGTGCTATAAGAATGGCAATGATGGCCGGGAATACGAAATTGCCCCTCCAGGTCTGGGCGACGCCCAGGTCGGCGGCGAGTGATACTCCCGCAATGGCGAGGAAGCCAAGGGAGAAGCTGCCGATGGTATGCGAGACATTCCAGACGCTCATCTTGAAACTTCGCTCATTCTGGCTGAACCAGTGAGCCATGATACGCCCGCAAGGAGGCCATCCGAAGCCGCTGAGCCAACCCACTACAAGCATCAGCACAAAGATGATAACGGTATTCACCGCAGTGTTGGGGCCGAACGGAATGATACCCACCGCCATCATGGTCAGAGCCGAGAGGATAAGGCCTACGCACAGGAACTTGCGCGCATCGGAGCGGTCCGACACGCTTCCCATCACGAACTTGCTGAAGGCATAGGCAATAGACACGGCCGACATGGCGAGGCCCACCTTACCGGCGTCAAGGATGCCGTCGTTGATCATATCGGGAGCCGCAAGCGAAAGATTCTTGCGGACAAGATAATATGCGGCATATCCCAGGAACGCTCCGAGGAAGACCTTGAGCCTCATAGCCTTATACTCTTTATCTACTTTTTCAGCCGGGATTTGCGCCTTCGGCTTGGGCGGGTCAAGAAAACGAGCCATCTGGTATCAGTTTAGAATTATTGTGTAAATATAGTCATAAGTTTTCAATATTGACATTGTGTCAGTGGCAAAATAATTGATACCATTATACCAAAAACCTAAAGAAATGGAAGAGAAAGACGTAAAAGAAGCCCCTGTAGAGCAGACCGAGAAAACAAGCAAGAAGAAAAAGGAGAACCCTCTCCAGAAAAAGATAGAAGAACTCGATGACAAATTGTCCCGGGAGCACGACTCGTACGTGCGCCTTTATGCCGAGTTCGAAACTTACCGCCGCCGCACCGCCGAGGAAAAGCTGGCCCTTGTGAGTTCGGCCGCAGCCGACACCATCAAAGGACTGCTTCCCGTACTGGACGATTGCGAGCGTGCGCTCAAAATCTTGGAAAATTCCTCTGACGACGCCGCCCGTGAAGGCACGTCACTGATATATACCAAGTTGATGGAATACCTCAAGAGCCGCGGGCTCAGCCCCATCGAAGCTATGGGACAGAAGTTCGACACCGATTTCCATGAGGCTGTGACCCAGTTCCCGGCCCCGTCGGAAGACTTGAAAGGTATGGTAATCGACGTGGTCCAGACAGGCTACCTTCTGAACGGAAAGATTCTCAGGTACGCCAAAGTTGTAGTTGGAGCATAACGAAATGGCAGATAAAAGAGATTACTACGAGGTATTGGGGCTCGAAAAGAGCGCCTCTGCCGACGACATAAAGGCAGCCTACCGCAAGGCCGCCCTCAAATGGCATCCCGACCGCTGGGTGAGCGGCACCGACGCCGAAAAGAAGACCGCCGAAGAGAAGTTCAAGGAGGCCTCCGAGGCATACTCGGTGCTCAGCGACCCCGACAAGAAAGCCAAATACGACCAGTTTGGATTTGCCGGCGTGGACGGAGCGGGAGCTCAGGACTGGAGCCAGGGCTTCGGGAGCCTGAACGATATTCTGAACAATTTGTTCGGAGGCGCGTTCGGTGGTGCATTCGGAGGCTTCGGCGGTTTCGGCGGCTTTGGAGGAGGACAGAGCGGCACGCGGACAATGCGCGGGCGCGATATCCGCACCAGGGTTCGCCTCACATTGGAAGAAATCGCCAAGGGCTGTACCAAAGAAGTGTCTATCGAGCGCAACCGTCCCTGCCCTGAATGCGGCGGGCGCGGCACGAAGAACAGCAGCGACGTCAAAACCTGCCCCACCTGCCACGGCAGCGGACAGGTGCAGAATGTGGTCAATTCGCTGTTCGGGCGCACAATGACCTACACCACGTGCCCACAGTGCAACGGCGAGGGCAGAATTGTCACTAACCCATGCTCGCACTGCAAAGGCACGGGCCTTGAGCGCAGGAGAGAGACGGTTCAGGTAAAAGTACCGGCCGGAGTGGAAGACGGCATGCAGCTCACTCTCCGCGGAGAGGGACATGCAGCCGCCCGCGGAGGCGTGAACGGCGACCTGCTCGTAATCATCGAAGAGCAGCAGCACCCCCAGCTTAAACGCCAGGGAGCCGACCTGTTCTACACCCGCGTCATAAGCGTTCCCGAGGCCATGCTGGGCACAGAGATACAAATCCCCACCCTTGACGGGGCGCAGAAACTCAAGATCGACTCGGGTACCCAGTCAGGTACCGTTCTGAGGCTTCGCGGCAAAGGCATGCCGGAAGTAAACGGTTACGGCAAGGGCGATTTGTACATAAAAATACTGGTTTGGATTCCCCGCAAGCTCAACCGCAGCGAGAAAGAATCTATAGAGGCCATGCGCACCAGCAACAGCTTCAAACCCGATCCTAACAGGGACGACCGCGAATTATTTGAGAAAGAAAGCAAATATTTCTAAAAATTATTTGCGAACTTAAAAATATTTTTTACCTTTGCAGTCCCATTGAAGCAGCCTCTCGTTGAACGGTTCAGTGACGCTGCGCCTTAAATTGAAATATTGTTATGGATTTGATTAAATTGGTGGAGGATTCCTTCTCGCAGAACAAAGCAGCCTCCTATCCTGAGTTCAAGGCCGGTGATACCGTAACCGTTACCTACAGGATCAAAGAAGGTGACAAGGACAGACTTCAGAATTTCCGCGGAGTAGTCATCCAGATTTGCGGTGCTACCCCTTACACCAGGACTTTTACCGTCCGCAAGGTATCCAACGGCATCGGTGTCGAGAGGATTTTCCCTTACGAAAGCCCGTTCATCGACAAGATCGAGGTCAACAAGGTTGGTAAGGTCCGCAGAGCTCGCATCTTCTATCTCCGCAACCTCTCCGGCAAGAAGGCCCGCATCAAGGAAGCGAAGAGGAGTGTAAAGGAAACCTCCGCCGAATAGGACTACAGCAGGGCCCGTCCCTGCAAAACGGCTCCTTAGCTCAATTGAATAGAGCATTTGACTACGGATCAAAAGGTTACAGGTTTGAGTCCTGTAGGAGTCACTTCAAAACCCCGTCAGACAGCAGTTTGGCGGGGTTTTTCATTTAGAGTTGCAGGTTCCCTGCAGCTCGCTCAGCTTGGCCTACTTTTTAGATACTGCACTCTCTAAATTGGCGACCCTTTCGTCTAGAGCGGCAATTCTACCATTAAGGACTGTCTCCAGATCAGCTATGGTTTTGCCCAGGTTCTGAATGTCCTTCTCATACGAACTCTTCATTGCTTCGAATTCAGCCTTGGTAACATACTCCCCGGATGGCGTGACGGCGGGCTTCTCCGTATTATCCTTTGAACATCCGGTAAACAGCAGTGCGCCCCCCGCCAGGAGCAGCACGGTCAATTTGGTAAATACTCGCTTCATAAGAATTTAGTTTATTAAGTTTATGTTTATGTACTGGTAGCCAGAACGAAATAATCAAGAGCCAGGGACCTTTGGAATCAGGAATTCTCCCAAGGTGTTGCGATAGACATTCCCGTAGAAGTTGTCGTTGTACAGACCTGCGTGAGAAGCGGTGGTGTGGGTTGCAAGCTGGTAATAGAGGTCATGGAGGGATATGGAAGGATTGGCCTCCACTTCGCTGCGGAAAACGCGGGTAAAGCGGTTGGAAAGGTAAATACCGTCCTCCATCACATCGGCGTGGGAGGTTTCACCGCTGCGGGTGGCGCAGAGCAGCAGCACGCCCGGGAGGCCCTCGCAATACGACCCGATAGATCCGCTGTAACAGGTTTCCATCACGGCCAGCATCTTACGGTAATTCCCCTGCGCGCCCTCCAGAATGCCCTGGAAGGTCTCGGCTTCCAATTTATCATCGGCCCACATTAGCACCTCGTCACGGGCACCGTGGCCGCTCCAGAACAGGAAAACGTTGGTGCCGGGACTGCCCCGGACCACCTGAGGGGTGCGCTCCGTAACAGTGCCGGAGAAAATGTTCCGGAGATCTTCCGGCGTTACCCGGCTGGTCTTGTAGTCTATGACAGCGCCGGTCCTGAGGTTCTCCCCGCCCACAGTGACGTGGACGTCGGAGCCGAGGTCGTCCTCAAGGATGAGGATGATGTGGTCATCGTCATAACCGAAGCCCTTCAGCATCTGGTACTGGGCCAGGGCATCGGCCTGGTGCCGATAATTGTTCCGGCCGGTGGAGGTGGCGATCACCACTGCATAGTGGTCTTCAAGGGCTGGATAAGGAAGGTCGGCGGCCTGCTCGTCAAAAAAATCCTCGATCTGGGTACTGGTCCAGTTCCAGAGGTCTCCGCCTGTGAAACTGCGGGAAAAGCGCCCGGTCTCCACAAACTTCCCATCAGTATAGGTCCAGGTGCTGTAAGTAGTGCCAAGCTGGCAGATATGCGTCTGGCTTTCGAATTCAAGAGGGCCGGAAACTCCGGTAATACGCCCGTAATCCCTGCTCCGTACAGCCTGGAAGGCGTTACTCATACCGGAGGCAGTCCATGGATATACAGGCGTTGAAGCCTTACCGCTTGATGTAAGATTAAGAATAGCTTCCCTTATGGAAGGTGCATCGCCGCCTTCCACCGCGGCCGCAGCCATAGCCACCAGATAAAAGCAGTCATACAGTTGGGCGTAACCACCGGGAAGTTCCGTCCCATACCGGGCTTTCCAGGCAACGTCGAACCCTTCTCCGGGCCTGGAGGCAAGCGCCGTGCCCTCGTAGTTATAATTCTTAAGTTTCCCCTCCAGGGAGAGGTCGTAGGCCATGTCGGTGCAGACAATGTTTATCTGGCTGAGTCCGCCGCTGCGCCCCAGGGCCTCGTCAAAATCCAGCATGTCCCGGGACGAGGACGGGACAAAGAAGATCACGCCGGGAAAGGGAGCGAACTCCTCGGCGGCGATGTATCTTTGGATTGCATCTTCCAGCTCACCCTTATTCTCATAGAAATAGGTTTCCTGCACCATCATGTCCATTTCGCGCGCCATATAGGCGTAGAACTGCTGGAAGGAAGCGGCATAGTCGTCCTTCTTTCCGTCCCTCGAAATGAGCGAGATGCGGGAATAGTTATTGGCACGGGCCTTTGATAGCATGGCCTGGCACTGCGCCATATCATTTTCTGCGAGGCAGAAGACATTGGGGTCGGTCATATTGCTTCCCGCATAGATGCGCTGGAATTCTGTGGAAGTGACTGACGGCATCAGTACCGGGATGCGGTACGAAAGGCTTTCCCTGGCAATGACACGGGCGTTACGGCTGTACCGCGGGCCAATGATAGCCGCATAAGTATTGTCGTGCGTGACCCGGGAAACTTCCCGGGGCATTGCTGCGTCATCCTCGTCAATCCATTCCAGATCCAGTTCTATCCGGCTTTCCTGCCCAGTCTGCGCAGCTTTTATGTTTTCCTGCGCCCAGTCTACTATTCTGGACAGATCCTCCTTCTCCGATGCCGGCAACACCACAGCCACCTTGTAGGAATTCACCTTCTGAGCCGTTTCCATCGGATCTTTCCCGTTGCATGAAGAAAGCAACAGGAGCGGAAACAGGGCATACAGCAGTCTACTCCTTCCCATACGCTTTCTCATTTTCTACGGCACGGGAATAGAATTCCTCATACAGGGCGGGCATGTCCTGATTGGCAAAATTGAACTTGGGGTTTGGAACCACCTGGACGTATTCGCTTTCCAGCCCGAACTCCCGGTGCTCCGGCCAGGGCACATCGGCGAGCCAGTCCTCAAGATACATCTTAAGGGCAAGATGGTTGTTCACGCACAGAGAGAAAGGCACAATAAAAGGATTGTAGACCGTACAGTCCACGTCCATCCCCGCAATGTCGATAAAGCCGTTGTACCTGCTATAGTCAAAAAGACCGGGCAAGGACCCTCCCAGCAGGGGGAAAAACAAAGGTTCAGTAAAGTCGTCACTCAAAGTGTAGGATTCTTGCATCTTCCTGTAAACGAAGCGGTACGTGCTGTCCCGCATGGCAAAGCCCTCAGGGCCGTCCGCCAGCGTCCACGTGTACACTTTCTTGTCAGAAGCCGCGCTGTGACCGTCAGAAAAGCCTTTTGCACTCTCTTCAATCATATCATTGCCGTCCATGGCCTTGAAGACGACGCCCGTGAAAAAGCGGGACATGGCTCCGCAGAGCCACGAAGCGCCGTATCGGCGGATTATGTAGGAGGAATGCCCCGGGAAAACGTCATCGGTTTCAAGGATGAGCACGCGGCCGTTTTTGGGGGCCGGCTTTCCCCGAAGGATATCCTCGTACGTGTTGCTGGCAAGGATAAGGGCTCGGTCAGCACTCCCCTCCTCCGAGAGCCACGCGTCCAACCGCTTTCCGGCATCGGCAATGCTCTCCGGCTGCTGAAGACTCAGCTTCACATCCGGATGGTCCTTGCAGAAACCCAGGATGCCGGAAAGCATCGTGTCGTTATAACTGCCGTCACCGTAGCCGTCGGTGCCGATAAGTACCGTGAGCTGCGGAGCAACCGAATCTGAAACCTGCCCCTTGCCGCAGGAAAGGAGCACGGCAACGAGCAGGAAAGCAGATATGACCGATCCAGGCCGCATTGATTATTTTACTGCAGTTGTGAAGTTGGAGAGGCGGTTAAGCAATTGATCCATCGTAGAGTAATTGACAGTAACCCCTTCAGGGCCTGTCATGGACGCCCTGCGGCTGTTAGCCTCACTGGCAATGCGGTCAATATCATTATACGAGATGAGGACAATCTTGGGAACGAAACGCAAAGTGTTCGTAATAAAATATCCGTCTCCTGTCGATACATTAGCGGTAATCTGAACCGTCACCACAAAGTCGGGGACGATAGGGTCGTACAGACACTTTTTCTCAATGCTGAAAGGAACGAAGATTTCCGGGTCAGAGACATACTGTACATTGTCCACTTCTTCGGGAGTAGCCAACTCCCTTGTATAATAGGCGGACTGTCCGTAATAACGACGCTCGATATTTCCATTGATGAGCTGGCTGCTGAGGCGGGTGGCTACCACATCGGCAAATACAGCATCATCAGTCGAGATGTCTTTGAAGATATCACTGGTTCGGGGATACTTGAACGTTTTGAATTCAGTATTGTCCTGGGTGCTGAAATTACTCTGGGTACAGAGTGTCCAGTGAGGAAGTTCTTCAAGACCGATGGCGCGGCGGAAAGCATTGGTATACCCGGGATTGGAGCCGGGGAACACCCCATAAGAAATGTTCACATTCACGTTCTCAAGGCCCTCGGGATACAAAGCAGTATTCAGGCGGATGCCGCCTATGGAAGTGGGATCCAGGAAAGAGATAAGACGAAGAGCGGGCAAAGATGCATCCTTTGCAATGTAATAGGAATTTACGGGCTTTGTTTCGTCGTCCTCCAGATTGAAGGCTTTTGATTTGGAGAACACCTTGGCGTGACGCTCATACCAATAGGCATCCTTCACCACATAGATTACCGGCGTATAGTCAATGTTGCAAACGCCGCTCCCGATAAAGGTATCCTTGCCGTCGGCGTCTTTCTGCTTGATATAACCGGACGACATCTCCGCATTGGGGACCGTAGTGGAACGTTCACCGCTGATAACGCCGGAAGTTGTCATTGTAGCCTGCAGATCCAGATTGATATCGGCATCGAACTTTCCAAAGTTCTCATCCAGCGTCGGTGGATTTTCATCTCTGGCAAAATCATCCAATAATTTGCCCGCGAGCGAAAGTGCGCAGCCGATGGCGCAAGTCACAGCTCCACCAGGCGTCTCTAGCCCTCCGGTACACGCTCTCAGGAAATACGTATTCATCATTAACCCACTCGCAGAGCCAAAAACATCCCCAAAGACAGCACCGGCTTGGCCACCCGAGCTGAGGGATGAAAATGTTTTCTCAAGTGCCTCCAAGTTCATCTTCCCATCCAGTTTTCCGTCCAGGCTTCCCTGCATGATGGAATCCAGCCACACATTGTTCTGGTTGAAGAGTTTGAGCGACACCTGCAGGGACTTGGTAAGGTCCTTGGCAAAGAAATTGTGAGGTCGCATGGTGGACATATCCACATCAAAAGCCCACCAACCCACGGAGGGGATTACCTTGCCGGTTGTGCCTTGTTTCCAGGAATCCGTCCGGGCCGTCGTCATAACGACATTGGCGAGGGATTTGTATTTATCGGTAGGAGTGACGTTATAGGGTAGCGCGAACTGGGCGGAGAGGTGTTCCGCAAGGGAATTGTCAAAGGCGGCCACCCACATATGGTCATTGGCATCTGAGGCAGGCATATTCTCCTGGGTAATATAATAGAAAACACGCAGTTTGCCGCTATACCTGTTGTACAGGCCAAAGTAATGGTAATCCGGACGGGACAGGATACCTGTAAGATTGAATACCAAAGACCAGTCTTCCTTGAAAGCCATCATATTCATAAGTGTCTCTTCCGGCAGGTGCTGCTGCGGAAGAAGGTCGTGCGCCCATGGAAGGGCGACCGTTGTCGTTTTTATATTCGGAATTCCGTTCTCATAACCACTCTCCACCACAAGGTCAATTTCCTGGGCGTCATACCATTTTTTCTCAAACTGCGTGTTGGTAGACTGCAGCACCGCATTGGTGCCGTCTGTAAGCGTTGGCCACTGGACAAGTTTCAGCTCAACGGTGGAGCGGTTAGACATGCTCAGGGTAATGGCAGCTTCACGGCGGTCTTCCAAGGTCGGATCTCCTTTGACATCGATGCCCAGCAGCAGATTGCCGTTCTCCACCTCGCCTGTAAGATAGACATCTTTTACCCACGAAGGCAGGTTGGATTTGGACGCCACCTCAGAGGCCTTTACTCCATTGATGGGGATTACTTCCGTGTAATCATCGTTAAGCACAGACAGCGAGTAGTTATATGTCCCGTTGTCAATGGGTTCGTTCTGTTCCTTCTGGCAGGCAGAAAAAAGCGGCACCAGGATAGCGGAAATAAGGACAAAATAAATATGTTTCACGACTGTAATTATTTTAATACCAAACACATATCGAAGGTTCCGTGCCAAGTTATTGAAGGGGTTCCAGGCCGCAGGCTGAGCCCGAAACGATAAACTAAACACTCGTGATACGGGGACTGATATCTCCATTTTCTATCATCTAACCTGACATAATAGACATTGTCGTTAACCAGGAAAAATGACAGTCTGGAGGTAAAGCCTATCTCATCGAACAATTTGTCTAAGATTTCTTTATTTTCCAGATAACACTTCCTTACCTCATCAAAAACAGCAGTAGAAGGTGCTCTTGGATTATCTTCATCTTCGTGCCATTTATCATAGTATCTTCGTTCTTGTGGCAACCGAATAATAATGCCAAAGGTATTGGTTTCCTGGTCATATTCCTTAATAACAAGGAAATCGCCGGTCCCGTGCTCTCCCTTGCAATAGATGGAGCCGGGGTTAGCGTCAAGATTAACCTCCACTTTTACCATGTTGAAGAGGTAGAAGTCATCGAGTTCCTCGCGGTATTCATACTCTCCGTTTTCCGGCCAAAGGCTGTGCGGGATAAAGTTGACACGGTTAACCAGCGTAGCAGATGCCGGCATAGTCAGTACGGCCACTTTGTCGCCGGAGGCCTTGCTCAGGATGGCATCGCCCTGCGATTGGCCATCCTTACCCGTCAGGTGCCAGATGAGGGAATTCTCAGTCTCCTCCACATTGGCTTCCGGGAGGATAATCTTTTTGAATATGGCTGCGGCCGCTTCGAAACTGTCGGCCTTCATACTCAGTTCTCCCGGGTCGGCTTCGTTCAGTTGCCATCCGGCCATGATGGTCAGCTCGCCTTCTCCATCGACACTGGCAAAATGCCCCTGCAGATAAGCCAGTTCATCGGGTCTAACGCTGACACCGTCTTCAGGGTTGTCTTTTTTGCAGGATACAAATGCCAGTGTGCCCAGCAGAAGGAATACAAAAGGAAGAACGCTTTTTTTCATAACAATGATTATTGCACTGTCAAAAATCTGGAATACTGGGTAGTCCCATTGGGGTTATATGCGCCGTACCCGAAACGATAAACCAAACACTGTCTAAGACCTTTCAACTCAAGAACGTGATCTCCACTGTCAAACTTGTATTGTTCGTACTCACCTTCTTTATTACTCTTAATAAGGACAACGGCATCTCTATCGGAGAAACCGGCTTTATCCATCTCTTTGTCAAAAAGTTCCTTATTATCCTGATAAATCTTTCTTACCGCATCAAAAGTAGCTTTGGTCGGAGCATATTTATAAAATATCGGCCTATTGATAATGTAACCAAGGTCATATTCATTATCTGGCAAGCGAAGTAAATAGCCCCATGTGTTGGTCTCCTGGTCATATTCCTGAATGACAAGGAAATACCCGGAATCGTGGTTTCCCGTGCAATAGATGGAGCCAGGGTTTTGCGTTAAATTAACACTGATCTTAACCAAGTTGCACAAGAAGAAGTCATCGAGTTCCTCACGGTATTCCTGCTCTCCATTTTCCGGCCACAGGCTACGCGGGATAAAGTTGACACGGCTGACCAGCGTGGCGGATGCCGGCATAGTCAGCACGGCCACTTTGTCGCCGGAGGCCTTGCTCAGGACGGCATCACCCTGCGATTTGCCATCTTCACCCGTCAGGTGCCAGATGAGGGAATTATCAGTCTCCACCACATTGGCTTCCGGGAGAATAATCTTCTTGAATATAGCTACGGCAGCTTCATAACTGTCGGCCTTCATACTCAGTTCTCCGGGGTTGGCTTCGTTCAGTTGCCAACCGGCCAGGATGGTCAGCTCGCCTTCTTCATTGAAACCGGCAAAATGCCCTTGCAGGTAAGCCAGTTCATCGGGTCTTGCAACACCGTCTTCCGTATTGTCTTTTTTGCAGGATACAAATGCCAGTGTACCCAGCAGAAGGAAAGCAAATGTGAGAACGCTAGGTTTCATTTCTCAATTGAATTGAATTGAATTGAATTATTTTTTGCCGGACTTGGCATCCGACTCGGCAATTGCGTCTATAAATCCTTTGACCTTGTTGATCTGCTCATCCATAAAAGGCCACTCAACAGTGACATTCCTGCCGGAAACGTTCTTCAAAGCGTCTTTACGGTAAAGCATATTATTATAGACCCTTTCCATATCACTCACGGATATAAACTCTATTTTCGGGACAAAGCGGAGGGTATGGATCATAACCTGATTCTCGTTATCTGTCTTGTCTCTGCCCTTCACGGTAAGTATTCCCGTAACCACGAAGTCCGGCAACTGGGGATCATAGAATCTATATGCTTCTTTCCAATTATCCCCCTCGTTCTTCACATTGGAAAGGGGAATGTCAATCTGAGGGTCTGCCACAAAATGGACCTGATCAACGTCATAGGGCGTAGCCGTTTCCTTCGAATAGAAGACGGACGGACCGTAATAACGCCGCACTGATTTTTCCGTGACGCCCTGCTCGCTTCGGCGATAGGCAACGTATTCAGCATATTCCGGGTCTATGGCTCCGGTTGTCTTGAAGATGGCATTATCTTTTTTGTAATTGTACAATTTGAAGTCCAATTGATCCTTCGTGACATTGAACTTGCTCATGGAAGTCATTCGCCAGGATGTGGGGGTCTGTATACCGGCCGCTTTCTTGAATTGGGCGGTGTAGCCGTCGACTGAACTGGGAAAAACGCCGTAGGTCAACTGGACATCACACGATTCCACATCCAGGTCATAGACGTCGTTATTGAGATAGATGCCTCCAACGGAAGTGGGATCAAAGAAACTGATGATTCTCAGGCCCGGGCGATCCGGGTCCGTGGCCAACTGGTAGTAATAGACATCCTGTCCATCCTTCTTGTAGGCCAGCTTCGATTCCGAAACGGTGAAATTGAACTCGTGCCAGAAAGCATCCTTCACTACATAAATGACCGGGTGGTTCTTCAGGTTCCAGACCCCTTTCCCAAATCCTGTGGGCTCTTTGGAAGCAGTCTGGGACCAGAAATCCTGCATCATAAGCGTTGCGGGCGGGATGGTGTTGGTAGCGTCACCGCCGACAATACCTTCCGTGGTCATCGTTGCATTGAGGTCCAGATTGATGTCGGCATTGATTGAACCCAATTTGGAACTTGGATCATCGTCATCCTTCCATTGGGACTCGAGAATCTTGCCGCCGACAGAAAGGGCACAGCCGACAATTACCATACCAATCCCAAGTTTTGTATGATTATTACCAAGCTGCTCGAGAATAAACTTATTGGTGAAGACATCTCCGACACCGCCAAGGAGCCCGCCACAAACCGAGCCTCCGACGGAGGTGCCGTTGGGGGCCAGTTGGTCCAGATTGATTTTACCCTTCAATGCGCCGTCCAGACAGCCCTTGAGCACGGAGTTCAGCATCACGTTGTCTTCTTTGTAGAGTTTCATCCCTATCCTGGAAGCATATTCGCCGGGTTTTTCGCTGAAAAAATCGTGGTTTCTGGCCGCTGACATATCCACGTCAAAGGCCCACCAGTCCTGTGTGGGAAGATACTTCCCATTGCTCAAACCGTCGGCCCGGTTGGCATAAGGGGTTACCAGGAACGGCTGGGCGGCATATTTCTTAAAGTCATAGGTTGCCATCTCATTATACGGCAGGGCAAACTGAGCGGCAACATGCTGGGCAAGGGATTCGTCCAGTTCAAAGCTCCAGAGGTGATCATTGCCGTTGGTGGGGACATCATTTTTGTGGAGGTAATAGAAAACACGCAGGATGCCGGAATAGCGGTTGTAAAGGCCAAAATAATGGCATCCGGGAAGAGACTGCACACCCGTGAAATTGAAGACCATGCGCCAGTCGCCCTTGTGATCCAACATTTTGGTCACTTCCCCTTTGGGCAGGTGATGGTTGCTGTTTTGCGCCCAGGGAAGACGGACAGTTTCCGTCACAAGTTCCGGAATTCCATTGACATATCTGTTTCCAGTCACGATGGTGATCATTTCCGTGCCAGCCCAATCTTTTTCAAAGGCGCTATTGACGGACTGTACGGGATCATTCTCGACGGGGCGGGAAGGCCACTGCACCAGATTGAGCTTGGCCGTGGCACCATTGGTCATCGTAAGGGTAATGTCAGCCGTAAGTTTTTCCCTCAGATCGGGGTTGCGCCTGACGGAGATCTGCGCCACGCTGTTTTCTTTGATCAGTTCGTCGGATAGCTTCACGTCGCTTACCCAAGCCGGCAAACCTTCTGCCGAGGACAGACTAACCTGCCCCATTCCCTCCAGAATGACATCCTGTGAATAGTCGGAATTCCATACAGAGAGACTATAGGAATAAGTGCCGGTATCCTGAGGAACAGGATCCTCACGATGGCAAGAGTAAAGAGAAGCCAGGACAAGTGCCGCAAGGGCAAATAGAGCAATACGTTTCATAATACCTGTCCTATTCCATTTTAAACACAGCATGGCCAGAGCCGTTGAGTTCCACCCAGAAATAATAGATACTCAGTTCGTTGGCATTTGGATATATACCATTCCAATTATGAAGGCTCCCGGTGTGCATCTGAATTTTCTGATGCGAATTATCCCAAAAACCGGGATTGGGTTCATACGCATAATACCAAGCGGTGCGTGGGCCAAAAGACTCCATCTCCTCGATAATGGGCTCCAGAAAATCTTTTTTCTGCCGGTAAAGCTTGCTTACTAATTTCGCGTCGCTCATATTGCGTCTCCTTTTAAATATCCCATTGTCTTCAGCGGCTCTTTTGAGATCCCATAATCCTGGCTGAAGGCGGAAAATGATGCCCTTTTCCTGATTGGTCACGTCAAACTCACGGAGAACCAAAAATTCGCCGGTTCCGTGATCGTGCCCATCGGGAACATCGAAAGAAGAAATATTGATCGTGTTACCCACGAAGTAATCCTCCAGCAGGTCAATCACCTCCAATGGGTTGACAGCAACCATGGCATTTTCAGGCCAGGCCGCCTTGGGGATGAAGCGGATAGTACGGACGTAAGGGGTGGTGGCGGGGAGAATGGCTTCGGCCACAAGGCTACCACTCTTCTTGGAAAGGACGGCCTTTCCAAGGGATTTCCCTTCTGCGTCGTGCATTTCCCACGTGAGGGAGGATTCCGTTTCCTGGTACACGGCGTCATCCGGCAGCCAGCCCTTGAACATGGAAACAGCCGTCTGCCACTCTTCGGTGCAGTAGGAGATTTCCGTATCATCGGCCTCGTTGAGGAGGCTGCCACTGAGACGAAGGGCGACATTCCCGGCTTCGTCCAGGCTTACAAACTGACCTGCAAAGTAATCGGCATCACTGTAGCCCAGCGACGGGGCTTTGTCTTCGTCCACGTTGCCATCCTTCGTACATGACACAAATGCGGCAAAGCACAACACAAGCAGCAGGGCAGTAAACGAAAATAGTCTTGCTTTCATATAATTAATCTTTTATTTATTATTCTTTTATGCAGCGGACCGGATAGGCGATATAGCGATACTGACGTCCAGAAGATCCTGGGGAAAAATAGCACTGATGCAGCATATCACCTTTATACGCATCCCTTGACCAATATAAAGAAGTGCCACTATAAACGGACAACGTGTTGCCGAAATTTGTAATATATCCGTAGTTGTCAGCAGATCCGGGAACGCTGTCAGTGCTTGACGGAACCCTGTAGCCGGAAGGACAGGGATCCCACACGGTCTTGCTGCCGCCTTCTCCCCACAAAGTGTCATCCTGGTCCAAACTGTCAGTGAACCAGTCATATCCGCTGCCACCGGCTGCTATGAAATCACACGGATGAGAAATGGAATAACTCAAGCCGTTCGCACCCTTGTTATCTACGCCGGTCGAAGAGGCCGAGAGCGGGTCTTTCCTCCCCCACTGGAAATACAGCTGCCCGCCAAGCGGCGGAAGGACATCTCCAGACGGAGCCTCTGCCGTTACCCAAATGAGGTAGGACCAGAGGATGGTTTCCCCTTTCTTGATGGCCACAAGGCTACTGCCTTCAGTAGCGGCGGTAAGCGTAAGGGTGGTTCCGGAAAGGGAAGCTGTGGAATCGCCCCATAGCACCTGCGTGCCATCCGGGACATCGGCCACAGCCGGCACAGGCCCCCGTTGCCAGGAGTCTTCAATCAAACGGGGAGTAACATCGAAAGAAACGCTGCCGCCGGGCCGCAGGCAGAAGCTGTTCTCGGGGCCATAATAAGCCATGGCCCCCTTCCATGTCGTTATTCTATTATCGAGTAGTCCGGTTACCCTCTTGAAAACGCCGGGAGAGAATGTTACTTCGGAATCGATGCGATACTCACCAATTTGGGTGCCGTTATCCGCGATAAGGGTAAAACCCTTGGTGAAAGTAGTGGGAAGGATGACGATATAATAATACGCCAATTTTTCAAAACTGCCGTCGGGTGCCTTCAGGGTCACATATTCCTCCGTGCCGGCTTCTGCCACGGGCGTATCTTCCCCGGCGAAACGGAAGCGGAAATCTCCGCCAATCTTTTCCCCGTTGTTGCCGCGGATGCTCACAGCCTTGATGTTATTGGTATTTACCTCGAAACGGAGGCCGCTGCACAGGTGGTTGAAAGAGATGCTGTTGCCCGTAGCGTCGTCCGCTGTAACCAGGTAGCCGTTGGCAAAAGTGTTCACCCGGCCGGTCTGGACGGCCGGCAGCGTCGTTGAGACGTAAGTACCGTCATAGCTTGCCGATGCATCGTAGGGATACAAGGCGATGTAGTTGCCAAGGTTCGCCGGGGCCTCTCCGGTGAAACTGGCGGAAGATTCAATTATATCGTTATTGCCCTGAAACGGGTAATTACCGCCGCCCGACAGGATGGAAATCCTCTCTTGTGCGCTCCAGAGAATCATTTCATCATTGTATGGGGATATAATGGTGCGCGTCTGAGGGGCATCCTCGCCGGGCGTAGAAGCATACAGCGTATGCTCCACCAGCTGCGGCTCGGGGGCGGGCGGCAGGAGGGATTCCTCACGCTGGCACGCAAGGAAAATGAAAAGAATCAGCGGAATGGACTTAAATGTCTTCATAGCTGATGTCTTTGGTAGAAGCCTGCGGGCTGCTTCCATCAAGTATTCTTCCGGGCTGAATGAGCACAATCCGGCAGTCCGGTGATTCGTATGTAAGTGCGTCTTTTATAATCATAAAGATACAAATTTAATTCATTTTTTTGAAACCTCAAACTATTAATGAATGGAATCTCCTGCTTATTAAGCGTTTATATTTGTTCCTTCCATTTTTTTGTTAAATCATTTTGCCTGTTGGCAGAAAATACTAACTTTGCCTTAAGTGTTATTCTTTCAAACCGGTTAGTTAGTATGAAGAAGTTTTTTGTCTTTGTTGCGGTATTCTCCGTAGTGTTCAGCAGCAGCAGCGCGCTGGCGCAGGTTTCCGAATCCCTGGAATGGGCCACTCGCATAAAGGCAGAGGGCCTGAGCCGCTCTAAGGTAGATGAGATTGCCCAATACATCACGGATTATGCCGGGTCGCGGCTCACCGCCTCCCTCCAGAAACGGCGTGCCGACTCGCTGATGATTGCCAAACTTGGCGAATTCGGACTTTCCAACCCGCGAGCTGCGTTTGCTGCAGAATTCTCCCGCGGCGGTTGGGATGTAGTCAAGACCTATGCAGCCATGACTTCGCCGTACTACTGCACCTTTGCTGTCAATCCCAAGGCCTGGACTGGCAGCACCGACGGCCTGGTCAAGGGCGAATGCATGATTTTCGACGTCCAGGCGAAGGAAGACCTGGAGAAATATCGGGGCAAAGTGACAGGCAAAATCCTCCTCGTCCCTTCTTCGAGGGAGGTAGAAATCAATTTTGAGCCGCTTGCCACCCGATATGACGAAAAGGAACTGGAAGCCCTGACGGAGGATAACAGAGCTGATGCGCGTCCCCGCTTCGGAGGCCCCGGACGCGGGATGCCCTTCGATTACCGGGCATATATGGAACTCCGTCAACTGATAGCGGATTTCTACACGGCAGAAAAGCCCCTATGCATCGTCAACGGCAGCGGGACCTTCAATGTGCCCGGCAGTTCAGGTGCCAATTACCGCGCCGGTGACCCTGAGCCCGTCCCCGAGATTGCAATGCCCCTCGAGGATCACGGCCGCATGGTCCGCCTCATCCAGAACGGCCAGAAGGTCGAAATGGAGCTGGAACTCCTCAACCGCTTTACAGACGACCGAGAAGTTCATAATATATATGCCGAAATTCCCGGAACCGATCCCAAACTCAAGGACGAGATTGTACTTATAGGCGCCCACTTCGACTCCTGGCACGGAGGCACCGGTGCGGCCGACAACGGCTCCGGATGCATAGTGATGGTAGAGGCCATGCGGATCCTTAAAGAACTGGGATTCAAGCCCAAACGCACTATCCGCCTGGCCTTGTGGGGAGGAGAAGAGCAGGGGCTGTTCGGCTCCAGGGGGTACCTGGAACAGTACCTGTACAAAGACGGGAAAAAACTTCCCGGGTTTGACAAATTCGCCCTTTACCTGAACATGGACAACGGCTCCGGCCGCTTCCGCGGAATCTATCTGGAGCGCAACGACGGCGCGTTCCCATTCTTCGAAGCCTGGATGAAGAGTATCGAACCGCTGGGGTTCAAGTATCTTTCACCCCGAGCCACCGGAGGGACCGACCACGTTGCTTTCAACCGCATCGGCCTTCCCGCCTATCAGTTTATCCAGGACGAGCTTGAATACTTCCGGACCTATCACTCGGTGATGGACACCTATGAGCGCCTGTCGATGAGCGACCTTAAGATTGACGCAACCATAGTGGCCTGGCTGGCGGCCTGCGCCGCAAACGACCCCGGACGGATTCCGGTCAACCCCGCAGTCAATCTGAATCAGTAAATAGTCCAGGAAAGACTTCTATAACTTATCTCCTCTCCTGGCCTTCACTCAGAATGCCAGGAAAGGAAGGATGGTCAAACCTTCGCCTTTGGCGGCATTCAGAGGCACGAATCTACGAAAAAAGGGCCGGAAATCAAAGATAATTGACCAAATAAAAAAGTTTTTCAGCGTGATGTCGCCGACCGCAGCAGATACAACACCGGGAATATTTCCAAACGGCCTATCATCATCTCCAGCATGCTCGTAACCTTAAGGAAAGCGGGGAAAGAGCTGATGCAGTCAAGAGCATTATCCCGGGAAACCTGCTTGAAAGCCAGTTAAAGAACGGTTATATCAAGTTATAATCACTTTTTTTGTTATCTTTGTAGATTCAAAATAATCATTTAAACATGAAGAATGCTCCTATTATAATTTCGATCCTCGCTTTGGCAGCTGTATCCTGCACCCAAGAGCGGATCGATGTCGGGCGCCTCGTGGACAATTACGCACAGGTTACCATCCCGGCGCCGGACCTGACCGGCATCTCCGACAATGGAAAAGAAGTCCTGAAACTGTACAGCATGGCCGCCGACGAGATTGATAAAATCTACTGGCAACAGTATTTCGGCGACGGGCAAGCTCTCCTGAATTCACTCGCCTCTTCCGATGAAAAGCTGTATGCCCAAATCAACTACGGACCCTGGGACCGCATAGACGGCAAGCCTTTCCTCCCCGGATACGGCAGTAAACCCGCAGGCGCGCGTTTCTACCCGGCCGACCTTACATCAGAAGAATTCGACGCGTGGGACGATCCCTGCAAGGACAGCCCCTATACGCTCGTTCAGCGCGCTGCGGACGGCAGCCTCAAGGCAGTTTGGTATCACGATGCATACGCTCAATCCATAAGCACGATTGAAGGATATCTGCAAAGGGCAGCCGACGTCACTATCAAAGAGAGCGTCCGCAACTATCTGCTCAAGATGATCGAAGGCCTCAAGACCGACGATTATTACGAGAGCTACAAGGCATGGCTCGAGATGAACGACAGCAAGATGGACCTTGTAATCGGGCCTATCGAGGCTGTTGACGACGGTCTCTACGGAAAGAAGGCTTCCTACGGAGCCTATGTCCTGCTCAAGAATCTCCAGCGCACCGAGGAACTCAATGCCATCTCGGCCCGTATGGGCGAACTGCAGAACATGCTGCCGGGCGATCCTGCCAATCACGATTTTGTTCCGGGAGCCCAGTCCGATATTTTCTCCTGTAACGTGCTCTACTGCGGCGGTTATACCAATGCAGGGTTTAAGGTCATCGGCATCAACTTCCCCTATGACACCAAGGTCCAGGAGGAATTGGGCACCCGTACCATAATTTTCGACAATGTCATACGCGAGAAGTTCAACCGCACC
The DNA here is from genome assembly GCA_902792815.1 of uncultured Bacteroidia bacterium. Lineage (GTDB taxonomy): Bacteria > Bacteroidota > Bacteroidia > Bacteroidales > UBA932 > Cryptobacteroides. Next base: position 58,328 of record CADBAY010000017.1, on the reverse strand, counting down.
GTCCACCCGGTAGGCGGAGCCCTCCTTGAGGATGTGTACCAGCCGCATGTGGATGCAAGCGCTTTCTACTGGCTCATAGTCTTCCGCGAGATTGCCAAAGGACTCGGCGTAAAAGAGACCGTCAACGGGAAGGGCACCGTAGCCGAAGCGCTCGCGGGTGAAGCACTCTGTCTCGAAAAGGCCAAATCAAACGTTCTGGGCGCCTGGCTCTGCGCTCAGGAAGCCGAGGCATACCACATCTCCGCCCTCTTCCAGAAGGAAGACGTGCTGACCACCTTTGTCACCAACACCATACGCTCTACCAGGTTCGGCGCAGCGGACCCTACGGGTATCGCCAATATTATAGTTTATAACTATCTCCTTGAGAGCAAGGCCATTACCTGGAATCCTTCGGGGCGCTACAGCATCGACTACGACAAGACCTGGAAAGCCCTCGAGTACCTCGGCTCGGAGATACTCCGCATCCAGGCCCACGGCGACATAGAGGCCGCCCGTGCCTGGGCAGCTAAATACGGCGTTGCCGGCCCCGAGAGTCTGTCCGACAAAAGGGTCCTTGAGAATGCCGGAATTCCCGTTGATATCCGCTTTACCTATGAATAATCTGTTCACGCAATTTTAACTAAACCATGTTCAAGAATTTTACAGGTTTCAATCTGGTCGATCAGATGCACAAGTTGCGTCAGAACAATAGATTCAACCTTTCTATACTAAAGAAAAAGAGCTTCGGCCTCATTTTCGTCGCCATTATCGTCCTGGTCCTTTGGATGCTTCCTACAGAATCGTTCGGTATCGACGGTCTGACTCAAATCCAGCAAAGGATCATAGCCATATTCGTTTATGCCACATTGATGTGGGTGTTTGAGCTGGTGCCCGCCTGGGCCACATCGGTATCCATTATGGTATTCCTGCTGCTGCTCACATCCGATTCGGGCATCAAATGGATATGCAATCCCGATACAGCCGGGCAGCTCCTCAGCTACAAGCAGGTTATGGCCAGTTTTGCCGACCCTGTGATCATGCTGTTCATCGGCGGTTTCGTACTGGCAATAGCGACCACCAAAACCGGCCTGGACGTGCACCTGGCACGTGTTCTCCTCACTCCCTTCGGCAAGAAGAGCGAGAACATCCTGCTCGGATTCATGCTTGTGACCGCCCTGTTCTCGATGTTCATCAGCAACACGGCCACCACCGCCATGATGCTCACTTTCCTTACCCCGGTGTTCAAGCAGCTTCCCGAGGCAGGTAAAGGCAGGATAGCAATGGCCCTCAGCATCCCCATCGCCGCCAACCTAGGAGGTATGGGAACGCCCATAGGCACGCCACCCAACACCATTGCACTGAAATATCTCAACGACCCCGAAGGCCTTAACCTGGGCATAGGATTCGGCCAGTGGATGTTGTTCATGGTGCCGCTGGTAATCATCATGATCATCATAGCCTGGGCTCTGCTCAAGAAGATGTTCCCCTTCTCCCAGAAGACCATCGAGTTAAAGATAGACGGCGAGATGAAGAAGGGCAGGTCAACCACCCTGGTCATCATTACCATGGCAGTCACCATCCTGCTCTGGATGATGGATACCCTTACCGGTATCAACACTTATACGGTGGCACTGATTCCGTTCGCCGTATTCGCCCTTGCGGGTATAGTCACCAAATACGACCTGGAAGAAATCAACTGGTCCGTCCTCTGGATGGTCGCCGGCGGTTTTGCCCTAGGCTATGCAATGAACGGCTCCGGACTTGCCGCCCTGGTGGTGCGTGCCATCCCCTTCGGCAACTTCTCGCCGCTTCTGATAGTCATTCTCTCGGGACTGCTCTGCTACGGGCTTTCCAACCTCATCTCGCACTCTGCGACCGCAGCCCTACTGATGCCTATCCTTGTGGTAGTCTGTACGGCAATGGGAGACAAGCTCGAGGCTATCGGCGGCACTTCAACTGTGCTCATCGGAGTGGCCATCGCTTCCAGCAGCGCTATGATACTGCCCATCTCCACACCTCCGAATGCACTTGCCTACGCCACCAACCTCATCCAGCAGAAAGACATGATCAAGGTGGGTGCTATCATTGGTGTAATAAGCGTCGTACTGGGTTATCTGGTGCTCTTTGCCGCCGGTTCGTTACATATCGTCTAATATATTAGCATGAATCAATAATGAAAAAGAATCTGATTCTGACCGCCATTGCCTTGATTGCGGCGGTCTCATGCAATGAAACACAATCTCCTTTCACCCGCAGCGTCGATGACTATGCCGTAGTAAACATAGCGGCACCCGACCTGAGCGGCATAACAGACAACGGCAAAGAAGTGCTCAACCTTTACCGCTTCGCAGCCGACGAGGTTGACGCCATATACTGGGAGCAGTACTTCGGCGACAAGCAGGCTCTGCTTGACGGCATTTCCGACCCCGTGCAGAAAACCTTTGCCGAAATCAACTACGGCCCCTGGGACCGCACCACCGGCAAATCGTTTGTCGAAGGCTACGACGACTGCCCCGCCGGAGCAGGCTTCTACCCTGCCGATATGACCAAAGAAGAATTCGACGCCTGGGACAACCCCGACAAGAACAGCCCGTACACCCTCATCAGACGCGCCGGCGACAATTCGCTTGAAGCCGTTTGGTATCACGATGCTTACAAGGATCATATCGACAAGATTGCCAACTACCTCAAGGCAGCTGCCGACATCACCATCAAGCCCAGCGTGGCCAAGTATCTGCTCAGCAAGGCCGAGGCGCTCAAGACAGACAATTACTACGAGAGCTCCCTTGCCTGGCTCGATATGGACGACAGCAAGATGGACCTTGTCATCGGTCCCAACGAGGCAGCTGACGACCAGCTTCTGGGCATCAAGCGTTCTTACGAGGCATTCGTGCTCCTCAAGAACGAAGAACGCACCAAAGAGTTGATGCAGTATGTGTCACGTATAGAGGAATTCCAAAAAGACCTTCCGGGAGAAGATGCTTACAAGACCTTCCAGCCCGGTGCCGGTTCAAACATATTCTCCTGTGACGCACTTTATTACGCGGGCAAGGCCAATGCCGGCATAAAGGTGATCGCACTCAACCTGCCTTTCGATTCCGACGTCCAGCGCGACCATGGCACCCGTACCATCCTGCTCGAGAATATAATCAACGCCAAGTACAACCATATCGTGGATCCCAGCGGAGAGATCCTTCTCGCCCGCGAATACTCATCGCATCTTTCGGCTGACGCCTTCTTCTGGAACATAGTTTTCCGCGAGGTGGCCCACGGCCTGGGAGTTAAGGAGACCGTCAGCGGCAAAGGCGACGTGGCAGAAGCCCTTGGCAGCGCAGCCGTCACATTTGAAGAGATCAAGGCCAACACTGCCGGAGTTCTCATGGTGTGCAACCTTCAGAACCATTACGACATCCATCATATCTTCACCAAGGAAGACGCTCTGGCCACTTTCTTCGCCTCGCTCCTGCGCTCCGAGCGCTTCGGCGAGGGCAGCGCACTTGGCCGCGCCAATATAATTATCTACAACTATCTGGCAGAAGCCGGCGCCTTCAAGCGCAATGATGCCGGCCAGTACTCCCTGGACTTCAATAAGATGGAGGAGGCTCTCGCCGACATCACCGCCCTGGTGCTCAAGACCCAGGCTACCGGCGACAAGGCATTTGCCGACAAATTTGAAGCCCAATACTCAAAGCGCAGCGCAAACTACGACGCCGACTGCCTGAGCCTTGGGCTTGAGAAGATCCCTGCGGATATAAGGTTTAACTTTACTCGGTAGAGTAATTGTCAAAATAGCCTTGGACGAGCACCACCGGTGTGCCCTTGTCGCCGGAGCCGCTTGTAAGGTCACACAATGATCCTATCAAGTCGGTGAGCTGGCGGGGGGTGGTGCCTTCCGAGGCCATTTTGCCTTTAAGATTGGCATCTTTTAGGCGTATGCTCTCGGAAATGGCATTACGCAGCTCCTCGCCCTTGAGGCTCGCAAACTGACTGTCTGCTAGGTATTTGATCTTGAGCTCGTTGGGTGTGCCGCGAAGCCCGTCGGTAAAGCCGGGGGAAACTACCGGATCGGCGAGTTCCCAAATCTTGCCCTGAGGATCCTTGAAAGCGCCGTCTCCGTACACCATCACCTCCACGTGCTTGCCGGTAGCCTTGAGTATGCGGTCCTGCACTTCATCGACCACGGCCTTACAGTTGCGGGGGAACAGTTTAACCTTGTCTTCGGTGGCTTTGTTCGATCCCAGCAGGCCGTAGTTCTCATTGTAGCCGCTCCCGTCCACGGGGGCGGTTAATATTTGGTCGAGGCCTATTGCCAGCCTGGCACCGGCCTTCTGGAGAAGGCGGCGGGTGCGGAAACGCGTATGGATATCGCAGTTGATAACGGTATCGGTGTACTTAAGAATGACCTCGGGACGGTTGGCGAACACGAACTCCACCTCGGCGCCCTCCGCACGTACGAGCTCGGAATAATACTCCACGTAATCGACGCCGGTGAATTCGTGCAGGTTGACCCCGAAAAGCTCACGGTAGCGCTCGAGAGAGAGCACATCGGAATAAGGGTTCACCCCGGCCTCGTCAAGGCGGTCAAGGCTCATAAGCGAATTACCAACCTCGTCGGAGGGGTAAGAGAGCATCAGGACAACTTTGCTGCAGCCCTTGGCGATACCCTTAAGGCAGATGGCGAAACGGTTGCGGCTCAGGATGGGGAAAATCACGCCCACGGTTCCGCCTCCCGTGCGGGCCCTGACGTCTTTTGCAATGTCGTCGACGGTAGCATAATTACCCTCCGACCTTGCAACCACCGACTCGGTGATGGCAATGACGTCGCGGTCGCGGATTTCAAATTCTTCTTCACGTGAAGCGTCAAGGACGCATTCTGAAACAATTGCCGGGAGAGAATCCCCCTGACGGATGATAGGACAGCGGATACCACGCACCACTGTACCGGTTTTTCTTACGCGAGTTTTCATTTTTTAGTGCGTTACGCACAAAGTTATATCCAAATATCATTTGTGCAAGGGATATTAAAAGAATTTTATTAACACGCAATTGTTAATAATTATCCCAAATACCTTATTGTAAGTATCGGAGATTCGTTGTAGCTTTGCTACTTGTTTTGATAGGTTAATCTTCTTCAATCATATTATGAGAAAAGTTTATACTGGCAAAACCAAAGATGTCTTCGCTCTTGAAGACGGCAACTATCTTCTCAAGTTCAAAGATGACTGCACCGGCAAGGACGGAGTGTTCGATCCCGGCGAGAATTCAGTCGGTCTTACCATCGAAGGTGTCGGCGACGTCAACCTCAGGATGTCCGTCTATTTCTTCGAAAAGCTCAATGCCGCAGGCATCCGCACCCATTTCATTTCCGCCAACATGGCGGACACCACCATGGAAGTACTTCCCGCCAAGGTCTTCGGCCACGGCCTGGAAGTGATTTGCCGCAACAAAGCCGTCGGCAGTTTCATCCGCCGCTACGGTGAATACATAGAAGAAGGAGCCGATCTCCCCTCCTATGTAGAAATGACCTTCAAGAACGACGCCAAGGGCGATCCTCTCGTGACCAAGGAGGGACTTGTGGTTTTGGGCATCATGAACGAGCGCCAGTATGACGACATTGCAGAGATGACCCGCCGCATCACCAAGGTTGTTGCAGACGACATGCTTGAAAAGGGCCTGGTCCTTTACGATATCAAATTTGAATTCGGATACGACGCCGAGGGCAAGGTTATGCTCATCGACGAAATAGCATCCGGAAATATGCGCGTCTATAAAGACGGAAAGTATATCGAACCGATGACCCTCTCCAAACTGTTTTTCCAGAAATGAAAGTAGCTGTCATTATGGGAAGCGCAAGCGACTGGGACGTAATGTCGCCCTGTTGCGCAACCCTTGACGAATTCGGCATTCCCTATGAGAAGCGGGTGCTCAGCGCGCACCGCAATCCCGGCCCCCTGGCAGAATACGTAGCGTCCCTCAAAGAGAAAGGCTGCGAGATTGTGATAGCGGGAGCCGGCGGAGCAGCGCATCTGCCCGGAGTCATTGCCGCGCTCACCACGCTGCCCGTTATAGGCATCCCCGTGAAGTCCAAGGCCCTCTCCGGGATGGACTCGCTCCTCTCAATAGTTCAAATGCCGTCCGGCATACCCGTCGCTACCATGGCCATCGACGGAGCCAAGAACGCTGCGCTGTTTGCCATAGCCATCCTCGCGCTCAACGACGAGGGCCTCTGTCAAAAACTCCAGCAGTTCCGCAAAGACCAGAGCGACAAAGTTTTGAATACGGTAATATAACTGCCCACCCCCGCATGCGCGCCGGTGGGCTGCTTTTTTCATTGAATGGAAACTCCTAAAAGAATATTTGTAGAAAAACGGGAAGGGTTCCGGGTGGAGGCGTCCAGCCTGCTCCGCGATTTCAACGAGAACCTATCTCTTTCGCTGCGTTCGCTGCGGCTCTTGAAAGTCTATGACCTTTTCGGTTTTTCCCCGGACCTTCTGGACAAGTGCCGCTACACCGTATTCGGCGAGAAAGTGACCGACCTTGTAAGCGACAGCTTTCCTCAGGATTGCAAGTATCTTGCTGTCGAATACCTTCCCGGGCAGTTCGACCAGTGCGCATCGTCAGCAGTCGATTGCGTGCACCTGATCGACCCAAAGGCCGACATACGCATCAAGAGCTCACGCCTGCTGCTCTTTGACGCCGACACGCCCGAACAAGTCCTTTCACGCATAGCCGCATACTACATCAACCCCGTAGAGTGCCGCCCCAAAGACCTCTCGCAGATTCAGGAGAGCGAAAAAGCGGCCGTCAAGCCGGTCGAAGACCTGTCGGGCTTCTGCGCCATGCCCCCCTCCGCCTATCCTGCTTTCTGCAAGGAGAAAGGCCTGGCCATGAACGAAGACGACCTTGCTGAGGTGGCCACCTACTTCAAGGCCGAAGGCCGCGACCCGTCGGGAACCGAACTGCGTATCCTCGACACTTATTGGAGCGACCATTGCCGCCACACAACTTTCACTTCAGAGATACAGGAAATAACCATCGACGAGTCGTTTCTCAAAAGCGAACTGGAAGACTCGCTCCAGCTTTTCCGCCAGATGCGCAGCAGCCTCGGGCGCGAGCATAAACCGCTGTGCCTGATGGAATTGGCCACCATAGGAGCACGCTATCTCAAGTCGAAAGGCCTCCTGGACGACCAGGAGCAGAGCGAGGAGAACAACGCCTGCAGCATCTTCGTGAACGTCGATGTGGACGGGCAGATGCAGAAATGGCTCCTCATGTTCAAGAACGAGACCCACAACCACCCCACTGAGATTGAGCCATTCGGAGGTGCCGCCACCTGCCTGGGCGGAGCCATTAGGGATCCCCTTTCCGGCCGGGCCTATGTGTATCAGGCCATGCGCGTGACCGGAGCAGGAGACATTACCGCAAAAGTCTCCGACACCATCCCAGGCAAACTGCCCCAGCGCATGATTTCTTCCAAGGCCGCCTCGGGATATTCCAGCTACGGAAACCAGATAGGCCTTGCCACTACCCACGTAAGAGAAATATATTCAGAAGGTTACACTGCCAAGAGGATGGAAATCGGAGCCGTCGTGGGAGCAGTCAAGGCCTCGTCGGTACGCCGCGAGACTCCCCTCCCCGGCGATGTGATTCTGCTGCTCGGGGGCCGTACAGGACGTGACGGCATAGGCGGAGCCACCGGATCTTCAAAGCAGCATACCGAGTCGTCACTGGAAACCTGCGGCAGTGAAGTCCAGAAGGGTAACGCCCCCGAGGAGCGCCAGCTCCAGAGGCTCTTCCGCCGCAAAGAGGTGACCTCCCTCATCAAAAAATCCAACGACTTCGGAGCCGGAGGCGTGAGCGTTGCCATTGGCGAGCTTGCTGCCGGACTTGACATCTACCTCGACCGGGTGCCCGTCAAATACGACGGCCTGAATGCCACTGAGCTGGCCATCAGCGAGTCGCAGGAGCGTATGGCAGTAGTCATCGAAGCTGCTGACGAAGAGAAATTTACATCTCTCTGCGCTGCCGACAACGTCGAAGTGACGCATGTCGCCGATGTTACTTCAAGCGGCCGCATGCGTATGTTCTTCCACGGACAAAAGGTCTGTGACCTCAAGCGCGAATTCATCGACAGCGCCGGAGCGAGGCATTATGCCCGGGTTGCCGTATCGGCAGTAGATAAAATCAATCCTTTCGAGCGCAAGCCTGAAGGTGCCACGCTTGAAGAGAAGATGCTCTCCGTAATGGGCTCCCCCAACGTGGCATCCCAGAAAGGCCTGGTGGAGATGTTCGACTCTACCATCGGACGCTCGACGGTACTAATGCCTTATGGCGGCAGCCGCAACGCTACCGAAACCCAGGTATCGGCCCAGAAGCTGCCGGTTGACGGATACACCAACACCGCCAGCGTAATGGCGTTCGGTTACAACCCCGACTTAGCCCTCTGGAGCCCGTACCACAGCGCCGCATATGCAGTTGTGGAAGCCTGCACCAAAGTGGCCTGCTCGGGAGCCGGCTGGAGCGGAATGCGCTTTTCGTTCCAGGAGTATTTCGAGCGCATGACCTCCGACCCCCACACCTGGGGAAAACCTTTCAGCGCACTGCTGGGAGCGCTCAAGATGCAAGCCGCCCTCGGCCTTCCGTCAATCGGCGGAAAAGACTCAATGAGCGGCACGTTCGAGCATATTCACGTGCCTCCCACCCTGGTGGCCTTCGGAATCACCACGGCCGACGCCCGCGAAATCATCTCTCCCGAATTCAAGAAGGCAGGGCACAAGATATATCTCCTCAAGCATACTCCGCTCGCGGATTATATGCCCGACACCGACCAGCTCAAGAAAAACTGGAACGACCTGCGCGAGTGGATAAAAGACGGCAAGGTAGTTTCGGCTTGGTCGCTGAGCTACGGCGGCGTTGCCGAAGCGCTGGTCAAAATGTCGCTCGGCAACGGCCTCGGAGTCAATGTCAGCATTCCCGAGAGCGAACTTTTCCAGCTGGGATACGGATCGGTGGTAGTGGAATCGGCTTGCGCCCTTGAAGGCGCGCAATTGCTCGGAGAAGTTACCGGCAGCGGCATCTGCATCAACGGATGCTGCATGTCGCTCAAAGCTCTGGAGAAGGCTTACGAAGGCCGCTACTTCAAGCTTTATCCTCCACGGATGGAGGATAGCGCCAAAGCAGCCGAAGACTTTACCGCCGGCGGCGCACAGCCATCTTCAAAGGCGTCAAACCTCATTTACCCGGGCGCACCCGTAGAGCACCCCGTGGTGTGCATGCCTGTATTCCCCGGCACCAACTGCGACTACGACACCGCCAAGGCTTTCCGCGTGGCCGGCGCCGAAGTCCGCCCCTTCGTGTTCCGCAACCTCTGCGCCGACGATGTGCTCCGCTCCATCGAAGAGCTCTCCGGCCGGATTGACAGCTGCCATATCCTGGCTTTCTGCGGCGGATTCTCATCCGGCGACGAGCCCGACGGCAGCGGCAAATTCATTGCCAGCGTAATAGGCAACGACAAGATAAGCGCCTCCATCGATGCTCTCATCAAGCGCGGAGGGCTTATCCTGGGCATCTGCAACGGATTCCAGGCTCTTATCAAGAGCGGCTTGCTCCCCTACGGCAAAACCGGCTGCGTAACCCCGCTCTCCCCCACCCTGTTCCGCAACGACATCAACCGCCACATATCCCTCATAGCACGAACCCAAGTTGCCTCCGTCAACTCACCTTGGCTCGACGGAATGTCTCTTGGCGATGTGCACAGCATTGCTTTCAGCCACGGCGAGGGCAAGTTCGTAGTGGGACAGGAGGCGGCCAGGGAACTGTTTGCCCGAGGGCAGGTAGCGTTCCGTTACCTCGACAATCCCAACGGCTCCGACTATGACATAGAAGGCATCCTTAGCCCCGACGGCCATATCCTGGGCAAGATGGGCCACTCCGAGCGCTACGAAGACGCTCTCTACAAGAATGTTAGCGGAAACTGCCGCCAGCCGATATTTGAAAACGCCGTTCACTATTTCAGAAAAGACCGATGAAAAAAGAGCTTATTTTTGAAGGCAACGAAAAGCGCGTCTATGCCACCGAGAATCCCGACCAGGTGATATTCCATTTCAAAGACGTGATGGTCGCATACAACAATGTCAAGCGTGCTCGCCTGACAGGCAAAGGTGTAGTAACCAACAAGATATCGGCTTTCTTGCTGGGATATCTGAACGACTGCGGCATACCCACGCACTTCATCAAGCGTATCGACGAGAGGGAGCAGCTCTGCCGCAAGATCGAAATCATCCCGCTGGAGGTGGTGTTTCACAACCGCATGGCGGGCACCCTTGCCGCCAAACTGGGAGTGGAGGACGGCTTCAAGCCTTCCAACACCATAGTCGATCTTTGCTACAATAACGACGAACTGGGAGACCCTCTGGTAAACAGCGACCAGGCCGTAGCCCTGTCTCTTGCCAGCTACGACGAGCTGGAAGTCATGTTCTCCATTGCCAAACGCGCCGGCAAGCTGCTCTCGGAGCTCTTCCACAAGGCCGGTATCGAACTGGTAGATGCAAAAATAGAGTTCGGCCGCGCATCCGACAGCGGCCAAATCATCATATCCGACGAGATCAGCCCCGACACCTGCCGCCTGTGGGACGAGCAGACCGGGGAGCGCTTTGACAAAGACCGTTTCCGGCTTGACCTCGGAGACATTATCCCTGCATACAATTTAGTACTCGAAAGACTGGAATCTATCTAATGGGAGTTTTGGCAGTATTCGGCGTCAAGAACGCCGCGACACGGATCTATTATGGTCTGCACAACCTTCAGCACCGCGGACAGGAAGGCGGTGGAATATCCACCTTCGACGAGGATGGAAAGTATTACCGCTACCGTGGCCTTGGCCTTCTGAGCGAAATCTTCACCAACGGGGAGATTTCTCATCTCAAAGGATCGCTCGGCATAGGCAGCGTAAAGTATGCGAACGACTCCAAGGGGGGCCTGGACAATGTGGAGCCGCTGTTTTTCCACCACCGCAGCGGCGACTTTGCGGTGGCCGCCGACGGCAATGTCATCAACGCCGCCCAGATTGCCGGCTACCTCGAGAAACGCGGGACTATCTTCCAGACCAACATCCACAGCGAGCTGCTGGCGCACCTCATCAAGAAAAACGCCGGCGAAGACCGTATCGTCAACATAGTCAAGGCCCTCAACATGATGGAAGGCGGATTCGCCTTTGTAATCATGACCCCAAGCCGCATCTACGCCTGCCGCGACAAGCACGGGATCAAGCCGCTGTGCCTTGGAGAACTCGACGGAGGATACGTAGTGAGCAGCGAGTCCTGCGCCTTCGACATAATGGGCGCCAAGTTCCTGCGCGACGTTAACCCGGGCGAGATAGTATCGCTTGACCGCCACGGCATACGCAGCACCACCTATTCCCACTACTCCCGCCATCACATGTGCGCAATGGAGTACATCTACTTCGCCCGCCCCGACAGCGACATCGACGGCTGCAATGTTCACACGTACCGCAAGGAAGCGGGACGCCGCCTCGCCCGCGAGTGCCCCGTGGAGGCCGATATAGTGGTCGGCGTACCCGAATCGGGATTGAGCGCCGCTATGGGATATAGCGAGGAGAGCGGCATACCCTACGAGATGGGCCTCGTGAAGCACAAATACGTAGGTCGTACTTTCATAGAGCCCACTCAGTCGATGCGCGAACTGGGAGTAAAAATGAAGCTCTCGCCTGTCCAGAGCATTGTAAGGGGCAAAAGGATAGTGCTGGTGGACGATTCGATAGTACGCGGCACCACCTCGCTGAAGATAGTGAAACTGCTGCGTGACGCAGGTGCCGCCGAGGTGCACGTCCGCATCGCCAGCCCCATGATGCGCTTCCCCTGCCACTACGGAGTGGACACGTCCACCCTCGAAGAGCTCCTGTGCTCGCACCGTTCGCTCCAAGAAGCCTGCGCCGCAATCGGAGCCGACTCGCTTGGCTACCTCAGCCCCGAATCGACCAGGGATTCGTGCTTCGGCTGTGCCGATCCCTGCCAGGCATGCTTCACGGGCGAATATCCGACACTCCTTTACGACGATGTAAATAACGAAGACTAAAATGGCAAAATCATACGAACAATCCGGTGTAAACCTCGAAGCCGGCTACGAAGTAGTACGCCGCATCAAACAGCACGTTGCCTCCACATCCCGCAAGGGTTCGATGGGCAATATCGGCTCGTTCGGCGGCATGTTCGACCTCTCCGCCCTCAACATCAAGGAGCCTGTACTGGTGAGCGGAACCGACGGAGTGGGCACCAAGCTCAAGATAGCCTTCGCCCTGGACAAGCACGACACCATAGGCATCGATGCCGTGGCGATGTGCGTCAACGATGTTCTGGCCCAGGGCGCCGAACCTTTGTTCTTCCTCGACTACGTTGCGCTGGGGCACAACGTACCCGCAAAAGTTGAAGCCATAGTGGCCGGAGTGGCCGAAGGCTGCCGCCAGGCCGGATGCGCCCTGGTGGGTGGCGAAACGGCCGAGATGCCGGGAATGTACGAGGGCGACGAATACGATATCGCCGGTTACACCACCGGAGTGGTGGAGAAATCAAAGCTCATCGACGGAAGCAAGGTCAAGGTGGGAGATGTACTCGTGGGTGTTGCCTCCAGCGGAGTGCATTCCAACGGTTTCAGCCTTGTCCGGAAGATCGTTGCCGACTCAGGCCTCTCATACCAGGACCCCATACCTGAATTTGGCGGCCGCAAGCTCGGAGAAGTGCTCCTTACCCCCACAAAGATATATGTCAAGCAGATGCTCAAGGTAATAGCCGAGTGCGACGTCCACGGCATTTGCCACATCACCGGCGGCGGCTTTGACGAGAATATCCCCCGGGTCCTGCAGCCCGGCCAGGGTCTGGAAATCTACGAAGGCAGCTGGGATATCCTGCCCGTGTTCAAGATGCTTGAGAAGTGGGGCGGCGTGCCGCACCGCGAGATGTTCAACATCTTCAATATGGGAATAGGAATGATTGCGGTAATGGATGCTGCCGAGGCTCCCAAGGCAATATCGATCCTCGAATCGTTCGGCGAAAAGGCTTCCGTCATTGGAAAAGTCACCGGTACAGAGGGCGTAAATATCGTAATGCAATGAAACACTTAGCGGTTTTTGCCAGCGGAACGGGCACCAACTTCGTAGCCATAGCCAAGGCCTGCCAGAGCGGACAGTTGGACGCCCGGGTGGCCCTGATGGTATGCGACTGTCCTGGAGCGCCCGTAATCGACAGGGCTGCCGAAATGGGAATAGAGAGCTTTGTATTCTCCCCCAAAGACTATCTCACCAAAGCCGACTTCGAGGCAGTAATTGTCAAGCTGCTTGACGAGAAGAAGATCGACCTTGTGTGCCTTGCCGGCTACATGAGGATAGTGGGCGGAACCCTGCTGCGCGCCTACGAGGGCAAGATTATAAATATTCACCCTTCACTTCTGCCCGCCTTCAAGGGAGCGCACGCAGTTGAAGATGCGGTCGCCTACGGAGTCAAAGTGTACGGCATTACCATCCACTGGGTAAACGACCAGCTGGACGGCGGGAAAATCATAGCCCAGCGGGCTTTCCCCTACGAGGGCTCCGACCCCGCCGAAGTGCACCGCATAGGCCAGAAGATCGAGCACGAATTATATGTACAAACTATAAAAGAACTTTTATGCGAGCGTTAGTTAGTGTAAGCGACAAAACAGGCCTGGTGCCTTTCGTCAAAGGACTGGTTGATCTTGGATGGGAAATAATCGCCACGGGCGGCACCCGGAAGCTGCTTGAATCAGAGGGAGTAAAAACAATAGGCATCAGCGAAGTCACGGGCTTCCCCGAGATTTGCGACGGACGCGTAAAGACCCTGCACCCCAAGGTCCACGGAGGCATTCTGGCCCGAAGGGACGTCCCCGAGCACATGGAGACTCTCAAGGAGAACGGCATACAAACCATTGAACTTGTGTGCGTTAACCTCTACCCCTTCCGCCAGACCATAGCCAAGGAAGGCGTAACCCTTGAAGACGCTATCGAGAATATCGACATAGGCGGTCCTTCCATGGTACGCAGCGCCGCAAAGAACTGGAAAGACGTAACCATCGTCTGCGACCCCGCCGACTACGGCGGCGTGCTCGCAGATATCCGCGCCAACGGAAGCACGTCACCCCAGACCAGGCTCAAACTGTCCGCCAAGGCCTACACCCATACCGCCGAGTACGATATGTGCATCGCCACTTATATGCGCAAGGCTGCCGGCCTGAACGAAAAA
>CADBAY010000017.1:0-44072 GCA_902792815.1 uncultured Bacteroidia bacterium | reverse complement strand
CTTCCTCGAATACGACCTCAAGCAAGGCCTGCGCTACGGCGAGAACCCCCACCAGAGCGCCAATTTCTACGCCGCGCTCGAGCCCGCTCCATTCTCCCTTGCATTTGCTACCCAGATACAAGGTAAAGAACTGTCGTACAATAACATTCAGGACGCCAACGCAGCCCTTAACGTGCTGCGCGACTTCGAGGAGCCGTTCTGCGTGGCCCTCAAGCACATGAATCCCTGCGGTGCAGCCATCGGCAGCACCATTGAAGAAGCCTGGCAAGCAGCATACGAAGCCGACAAAGTGAGCATCTACGGCGGCATAGTGGGAGTGAACCGTGAGCTGACAGCCGAGATAGCCCTTGGCATGAAGCCCATCTTCCTCGAAATCGTAATCGCGCCGTCCTTCTCGCCCGAGGCCCTTGAAATACTGTCCGCCAAGAAGAATCTTCGCGTCCTGCAGGTTGACATGACCCGCTCCGAGGATCCCGTACAGCAATATATCAGCGTCAACGGAGGGCTCCTCTCGCAGCATCTCGACACCCAGGTCGAGACCGTGGTACCTCAGATGTGCGTAACCGCCGTCAAGCCCACCCGCGAGCAGCTTGCCGACGCCAACTTCGGCTGGAAGATAGTCAAGCACGTGAAATCCAATGCCATAGCAGTAGTCCGCGACGGCCACACGATAGGCATAGGCGCCGGGCAGACCAACCGCGTAGGCTCCGCCCAGATAGCGCTCGAAGAGGCCAGGAACGCTGGCTTCACCGAGGGCCTGGTACTTGCGTCCGACGGCTTCCTGCCCTTCGACGACACTGTAGCGCTTGCAGCGCAGTACGGTGTTACCGCCATCGTCCAGCCCGGCGGCAGCATTCGCGACGAAGATGCCGTCAAGAAGGCCGACGAACTGGGCATTACCATGATGTTTACCGGCGTACGCCACTTCAAACACTGATCCCGACATGAGCAAAACCGTACTTGTCATCGGAGGAGGAGGCAGGGAGCATGCCATAGTGGATGCCCTGAGCCGCAGCCCGCAGGTGGGCAAGATTTATTGCGCCCCAGGCAATGCCGGCATAGGGGCGCAGGCAAGCAATGTACCCCTGAAAGACACTGACGTAGAAGGGCTTAAAGCGTTTGCGCTGGACAATAAAGTAGATCTTACCGTTGTAGGTCCCGAGGCGGCGCTGGCCGCAGGCATCGTGGATTCTTTCCGCGCCGCCGGGCTGAGGATATTCGGCCATACTCAGGCCGCCACCGCCATAGAGAGCTCCAAGGAGTTTGCAAAGAAGCTCATGGACAAATATGGCATTCCCACTGCAGCCTACCGCAGTTTCACCAGCTTCGAAGAGGCACTTGACTATGTATCCTGCAGGCCCTTCCCTGCCGTTCTCAAATACGACGGTCTTGCCGCCGGCAAGGGAGTAGTGATTGCCGCCGACCTCGAAGAAGCCAGGCAGGCACTCTCCGATATGCTGCTCGACCATTCCTTCGGAGCGGGCAAAGTGGTGATCGAAGACTATCTTACCGGCCCCGAATTCTCCTTCCTCTG
The DNA here is from genome assembly GCA_902792815.1 of uncultured Bacteroidia bacterium. GTDB lineage: Bacteria > Bacteroidota > Bacteroidia > Bacteroidales > UBA932 > Cryptobacteroides. The sequence goes on along the minus strand of CADBAY010000017.1, from coordinate 42,538 downwards.
CTTCGTGGACGGAGATAGGGTTTACCCTATGCCACTCTCTCAGGACCACAAACGCGCATTCGACGGCGACAAGGGTCCCAATACTGGTGGCATGGGCGCCTACACCGGACTCCCCTTCATTACCGACCAGGACCGCCTGTTTGCCTACACTCAAATAATGTGCAAGGCGGCATCGGCAATGGCAGCCGAGGGGCTGCCCCTCTCCGGCGTCCTGTACGGAGGCCTGATGAAGACCCCTCAGGGCATAAAGGTGATAGAATTCAATGCACGCTTCGGCGACCCTGAAACGGAAGTGGTCCTCCCTCTGCTGGAGAGCGACATATACAGCATCTTCGAGGGTGTGGCGACCGGCACTCCCGTAGCCACCCCCGAATGGAAAGATGAAGTCACGATGGGCGTGGTGCTTGCCTCAAAGGGCTATCCCGGGCACTACCAAAAAGGCTTCAGCATAGAAGGACTTGACAAAGTGGACGCCCAGGTGTACCATATGGGTACCGCCCTCAGCGAGGGCCGCTACTTGACCAACGGTGGCCGCGTGCTTATGGTGGTCGGCTCCGGGCCCGGCCTTGCGCAGGCCAGCAAGAAAGTTTACGAACAAGTCAGAAAGATTGAATGCGATAATCTGTTCTACAGGAACGACATCGCGCATATAGGATTGTTATGGGACAAATAATTGACGGAAAAGCCCTTAGCCAGGTAGTTAAGGATGAGGTAAAAGCCGAAGTGCCGGCCCTTGAAGCCAAATACGGGCGCAAGCCTTGCCTTGCTGTGATTATTGTGGGAGAGAATCCCGCCAGTCAGGTGTATGTTCGCAACAAAGTTAAGGCAGCCGCCTACACCGGCATGGAGTCGCGTCTTTTTGAGCTCCCCTCCGACATAAGCGAAGAGGCTCTGCTGCAGCAGATTGCAATTCTGAACGACGACCCTCTTACAGACGGAATCCTGGTCCAGCTGCCCCTGCCCGGGCACATCGACGAGGAGAAGGTCATAGACGCCATTGCCCGCGAGAAAGACGTCGACGGCTTCCATCCGCTCAACGTGGCCGGCCTGTGGCTGGGGAAAGATTGTATAGTGCCCTGCACTCCTGCCGGCATTATGCGTATGCTCGACAGTATAGGCGTAGAACTAAAAGGAAAGAATGCTGTCGTAGTGGGCCGCAGCAATATCGTCGGCAAGCCCGTTGCCAAGCTTCTGCTTGACCGCAACGCCACCGTCACCATCGCCCATTCCCGCACGGGAGACCTGGGAGAGGTGTGCCGCAGCGCAGACGTGCTGGTAGTTGCCGTCGGCAAGGCAGGACTTGTAACAGGAGATATGATCAAGCCCGGCGCCGTAGTGATAGACGTGGGAATGAACCGCAACGCCGAAGGGAAACTCTGCGGAGACGTCGATTACGCATCAGCCGAGCCCGTGAGTTCATGGATTACTCCTGTCCCCGGGGGCGTGGGCCCGATGACGATAGCAATGCTGATGAAGAATACAATCGCTTGCTTCCTCTCGCACCAGAAGGCTTATTGAATCTCGAACAGGTTCAGGAAACCAGTCATCATAAACACAGTCCGGATGTCGTTGGTGATATTCCGGACTATTATTTTTCCTCCCTTCTCGGCGGCTGCCTTACGGAACGACAGGAATATTCTGAGACCGGAGCTGGAAATATAGCTTAACTCCTTGCAGTCCATAACGATAGTCTTGTCGGCCTCGGCCTTGAGGGGCTCAAGCTCAGCAGCTGCATCCTGAGCGGCGGGAGTATCCAGACGTCCCTTCAGGAAAACCGTTATTTCGCCTTTTTCTTTTGAAACTTTGATCTCCATATTGTTAAATATTTTTTGTCATTCTTAGAATATTCTTTCCGCCTTTCCGCTCATAACGGACGGAATCCATGATTGTCCTAACAAGATGGATGCCAAGGCCGCCTATCGGGCGCTCTTCAACCGATGCGTCCACATTGATATCAGGAGCCTTTGTAGGATCGAACTCTACCCCGCTGTCGGACAGGGCGAACTCAAGATGCCCGTCCACAAACGTCGAGTCCAGGTCGATGCGCCCTCTCTGCCCTTTGGGATAAGCATACAGCACAACGTTGGTGACCGCTTCCTCCAGCGCGAGGTTGATGGCGGACGCATCGGTAGCCGACAGGCCGTGACGGGACGCTATTCCGTTAACAAATCCCTCCAGACGCGAAATCTGCTTGACGTCATTGTCGATGGTAATGCGATTCTCGTGGCTGTTGCCCAGATAGTGGATAAAGAGCATTGTGAGGTCGTCGCTCTGAGGGGCGCTGCCCACAAATGCCGCCACTTCTTTTTGGATATTGTTCAGATGCTCTATCGAGCCCTTACGGCCGTGCAGCGCATCTATCATCCTCTCCTCGCCGAACTGCTCCTGGTCTTCGTTCTCAGCCTCCGTAACTCCGTCGGTATATAAGAACAGGGCATCGTCGTAAGCGAGATCTATCTCCTGACCCTTGAAATCCACGCCGGTCACTATGCCGAGCGGAAGATTGGGCTCGACAGGCAACGCCTGTATGGAGTCGGTGAGAATGACGGGAGGATTGTGGCCGGCGTTGCAGTAGTTAAGATGACCGTTTGTAAGGTCCAGCACTCCGCAGAAGAACGTTACGAACATATCGCTGTCGTTCGTATCCGTCAGACCGTTGTTCATTGTGGTCACGATACGCTCGGCACTGTCTTCGTGAGCCGATACGGTACGGAAAGCGCTACGCGTAACGGCCATGACCAACGCGGCAGGAACGCCCTTTCCGCTAACGTCGCCTACGCAGAAGTACAGTTTTTCGTCACGGATGTAGAAGTCGTACAAGTCGCCGCCTACCTCCCTGGCCGGCACGATCGAGGCCGACATATCTAGGTCCTTACGGGAAGGGAACACGGTGGGAACCATGGACATCTGGATGCTGCTCGCGATGCGCAGGTCGCCTTCGAGACGCTCTTTGGTCTCGTTGGCCTCCTTGAACTTGACCTGGCTCTTGATAAGCGAATTCAGAATAAGCAGAAGCATCACGAATCCGAGCAGCTGGAGCAGATGGACCAGAAAGTCGGTGTGCCTTACATCGCTGAAAATGTCGCTGTACGGAACAATGAAGCACATCGACCAGCCGGTACGCTCGACAGGAGCGTAATAGACATAGCTTCTTTGCCCTTTGAAATTGACCGACATCTTGCCCGATTCGCCGCCGAGCATCGCCTTGTTGAGCTTGCGGAAATGCACGCTGTCACGCATACGGCCGGCCAGTTCGTGCACCGTCTGCTTCATTATAAGCTCCGGCGAAGCATTAAACAAGAAACGTCCCGTACGGCTGAGTATCATACCGCTGGCATTCGGATAAGCCTTGTTCTCCTCAACCAGTTTGCCAAGCCACTCAATCGAGATATCGGCGGTGAGCACTGCGGCAGTAATGCCCGCTGTGTTCTGGATCGGAAGAGAGAATGTCGTCATCATGACCTCCCCTCCGCCCACATCGATATAGGGCTCGGACCAATAGCCGGAATTCAACTGCAAGGGCTTGAGATACCACTCTTTAGAAGGGTAATTATACTCCTCCGTGGCAAGAGACAAATACGACAGGCTATCTTCCGTTTCACACACGTAAGGGCAGAATGGCGAATCACAGTCCACGCCCGGCACCAAAGCCACGGCGGAGCCGATGATCCCTGGATTATCCTGCACAATGCGGGCGCTGACCCGGTAGAGGCTGTCGCGATGGTCAAGGCACCAGCGCGTAACCCAGGTATTGTTTTGCAGCACAATCTCTGTCTGGTTCACCACGTCCATAATACTGTTGCGCATGGCCTGAAGCTGGACTTCCGCCTGCTTGGAAGCAGAATTAGCCAAAGTTCTTCTGGAGAAGTACAACTGCATCAACGAACTTGCCTCGATGGTCAGAGCCGCCACAAGCACAAGCATCAGACCCGCCCTGGTGGAGCGGTTCTGTATAAGTTTCTGTATTGATTCCTTTAAACTCATAGAATAGAACTGAGCGCTTCACGGAAGACAGGCATAGGCTCCCCTGTGTCCCTTTCGATTATCAATGTTTTAAGACCTGCAAAAGGGCGTATCTGCTCATTGATGTCACTGAGCGGAATGCCGCTGCCGAAATACACCGGAGCGAAATAGCGCCAGAACTCCATGGCAAGGCTTTTGGGCATATGGAACGACTCCTCGATGAAAGGCGCCGGAGTAAGGTTGCAACACAGGTAAACCATACCCACATCGAAAAGATGGTTGCCGTAGCAAAAATCGCCGAGGTCTATAAAATAACGCTTGTCGCCGGCAAAGATGGCATTGCTGTATTGCAAGTCACCGTGTATGGCTGTATCTTCATCGGGAGTATCGGCGATGAAGCGGCCTAACTTGTCTTTTTCCGCAGCGGTAAAGAAAGGATTGGCCTCAAGGAGCCTGTAGTAACGGTCCTTTACATTTTCGAACACATTCGTATCAACGTGCACGGAATGCAGTTTGAGGCACATATGCGCAAACTCCGTAGCGTACTTCTCCACATTGGCGGGATCGTCACCCGTCGCCCGTGAATAAGACTTCTTGCCCAGAATACGCCTGAAGCGGATTCCGAAGCGTCCGTCTTCCGTCACCACGTAATCGCCGGGTTCAGGCGTAGGTATTCCCAGGTCGTAAACCTTGCGGGCAAGCATCATTTCGTCGAGAGGCTGCTGGATCTTGCCGGGGAAATAAAGCTTGAGCATCACCTCGGGGTCGGTGCGGTGATCGTAGCTCTCACCGTTGGCACCACCGCCGGAGAGGACGTAATCGGATAGTGAAACAGGGACGGGTTCCATTATGCAAAAACTTGATTGATAAGCTGTTCGAATTCGCTGAATGCAAAGGTCCCTTCCAGCTCGCGAAGAGCATCGGCAAGGCCTCTGTAGTGCCATTCGTGCTCGCTGCGTTCGGTCACGTGGAACAAACTCCAGAACTCATCTCCCTGCAGCGAATAGTCGCGGGCAATGGCCCTCATATTGGAAAGCTTGTCACCGAGAGCCACCATTTTGGCCTCTCTTGAAGCGTGGCTGAGGCGGTCGATGGCAGCCTGCTTACGTGAATGCCAGCTCTGCTCTTCGGGCACTCCCGGTATGAACCGGTCACTCTCGTCCTCAACGATCGAAGCTACCCTCTCTCCGAACTCCTGCCGGATTTGATCGATTGTTACATCGGTATCTTCAACCGTATCGTGCAGTGCGGCAGCGGCCAGAAGCTCCTGGTCGGAAGTCATAGTGGCTACTATTGCCACAGCCTCCATTGGATGGACGATATAGGGGAAGCCCTTGCCCCGGCGCTCCGTACCCGCGTGGGCGCGGACCGCAAAAACTATGGCGCGGTCGAGCAGCTGCGTGTCTATGGGATGGTTTGCCATAAGTTACTGATTCATAAATGGAAGATCCTTGGTCTGCGCCTCCAGGAAGCGCGCCATCTCCTCGTTGCCCTCTATGGGACCGTTGATAATGTCAAGCATATATTTCAGGCCTGCCCAGCCGCCGCCCACCTTGACGATATAAGCGGTGCAAAGGTTCTGGGGAGCGAGCGAAGAAGATACGATGTCTATATCGGTCAAGCCCAACTGGAAGCAGGCAATCTGGTACGCCGCCTCGGAATAGTCGCGCACCATAGTGTCAAGCTGCCCCAAGGTCTTGAAGCCCATGCCCAGGAAAAGCGGCAGGAAACACGACAGGTCAACCTCGTGGATCTCGGCCTGGTTAAGCGATGCTATGCGACGCATAAGAGCATCGAAAGGCTTGATAGCCAAGTAGCTGCGGAACGAATCGCCGTCCAGCTGCACCTCGTCGAGATTGCCGGAAGCAACCAGGTTCTGAACCCGGCGGCGGTAGTCGGCCAGCTCGCGGCGGATGCGGCTGAACTCGTCGTCCACCAGCTCAAGCATACCGGCAAGGCGGCTAAGGTTACGGAGGTAAACTTTGGGAATCTCCACCCCGCTCTTATAACCTGTATCGTGGTTCATATTCGCCCAGGCGTGCTGGAGGACGGTGCGCATCTGCACCTCGAAACGAATCTTGTTTATCTCCGGGAAGGAAGGGTCGCAATACAGGTGTTCGGGGATACGGCAGATACAATGCAGCGAAAGATAGCCGAAGCTGTCTATCTCGTGCAGCTTGCGCTTATCTACCGAATTCTCCCAGTCGATGTCGAAATACCGCTCGAGCAAAGACGCTACTTTATCTACATCGTCGATATAGAAAGTAATCACGCGCAAGCCCACGATGTCGGTTATGTCGTAGATACTGTTATACTTATTCCCCTTAAGGGCAAGCTTTCCACGGAGCGATTCTTCCGTCTTGACTCTATGCTCCAAGGCCGCGACTATCAGTCCGGAAGAGTCAAAATTAGACTTCAGCAAAGACGTAGCCACGCTGCTCGTCTTCATAAACACCGGAAGAAGCGAATGATACTGGTTTAACAGATTTTCTGAATGGGGGTCGGATATCGATGTATTTGTCTGAACCATAATGCAAATATAATTTTTTTCCGGCTTTAGCACAAAAAGGGCCCTCCAAATCGGCTATTTGTTTCGCTTTTATTGCTATTTTTACGCGCCGATGAAAAGAACGTTACTTCTGTCAGCCGCCCTGGTTATGATGCTCGCGCCCCTGTCTGCTGGAGCGCAGGAGGTGTTTTTCAGCGCCGGGCGCAATGTACTCACCAATACCAAGTACGTCACCAGCCTGGTGGACGGCTCGCGCGGCTGCAACTCTTTCGACGCAGGCATACTTTGGAAGGCCTCCGGCACCGCTGCGGCCGGCATGTACAACAACCCCCGCATAGGCCTGGGCTTTTCGTACACCAACCTCGGCGCTCTTGACTGCGTGGAGGGCAGCAGTATCGGCGATTCGTTCGCGCTGTACGGCACATTCGTGCGCGATGTCATTACCTTAGGCCCCGTACGCACTGGTTACGACCTGCAATTCGGAGGGGCGCTAATGACAAAGCCCTACCACAAGACAGACAATCCGCTCAACGTGCTGTACGGCGGCCCGTTCACCTTTCATATCAAAGCCGGGATATATGTAGTGGGCGATATAACCCCGCGCTGGTCGCTTGGAGCCGAAGTGGCCTTCAAGCACAATTCGGCCTGCAGGCTCATCATCCCCAACCGTGGGGTGAATGCTGTTTGCTACTCATTCACAAGCACTTACTCCTTCGGCAACAAAACCCTCAAACCGGGGCTGCAGATAAAAGAGAACTCCCCTCTGAACCGCAAACTCCGCTTCGGCCTGTTTGCCTCCGGGGGCATACACAAGTGCATGGCAGAATGGGAAGCCGACCAGCTTCTTACGCCTCAGGAGCGGCCCGACTATTACACGCCCTGGTTCAAAGGCAGCGTGGGAGCGGAAGTCATATGGCGTTATTGCCGGCGCACTTCAAGCGGACTGCAGTTAGAGCTGCATTACCTGGGCAATATGGATGCCCTGCGCCGCAGCGACGCAGCTATGTACGGGGCGAAAGCCAAAGAGGCCGGGTACTCTCCCCTGTCGCCGGGGGTAGGTTTCGTTCAGGATGTGTATTTCGGTTCCTGGGCCCTCGGTGGCGGCTTCGGGGTATATCTGTACCGCCAAGTGGGCATACACGAGAACAGGGGTCCTTTCTACCAGAAGGTACACCTCAGGTACTACCCGCCCTTCCTGCCGTCTTGCTTCGCGGGTATTGCACTCAGGGCCCACAAATTCAACCGGGCCGATTACTTGGAATTTACTCTTGGGGCTCTTCTGTAGCGGCCTTGCGCAATTTGTCCAGCTCGCGGTTAAGCACGGCAATAGAGTCTTGAAGCGCCTTGATGGTAGCGCTCATCTTCTCCTGGCGCCGGTCGGAATGATCGAGGATGCTCTGTATCAGTTCCTTCTGTGAATCATCTTCACGCACCGTCACAGCATCTTCACGGAAAACAATCTGGCTGCGGGTGATTCCGTAACGTTCGGCGTCGGAATAGAGCCTCTCTTTGTCGGAATCGTTCAGCTTCTCTCCCGCCATGAACAACTCTATGCTGGCAGGCGAAGAACTCATATCCACATTGTAGTCGTATATGAAACCGCGCCCCAGGGTCTTGTTGGACGACACCAGTTCGGAGGCATAGCGCCTGAGGTTGCTCTCCTTGACCATACGTACCGCCGAGAACACGCTGGGCACAATGATAATAAGCAGAATCACAGCCACCGCCCAGCCGGACAGACGTTTGTGCGTATCCTGCGAATCCTTAAGCACCGGGAACTTGAGGTACTTAACCATCACGAAGGTGGCAAGCGCGATGAATATACTGTTGATCAGGAACAGATAGAGAGCTCCGAGCACGTAGCTCCAGTTAAGTATCGAAAGGCCGTAACCCACCGTACAGAGCGGCGGCATGAGGGCGGTGGCGATGGCCACTCCCGACAGCACCGTGCCTTTCTCGCTCCGCGATATTTCGAGTATTCCGGCAAAGCCGCCGAACAGGGCTATAAGCACGTCATAGATGGTAGGGTTAGTCCTGGCAAGCAGCTCCGTGGGATGCTCCATATTGAGCGGGCTGAGCAGATAGTACAGAGCCGACGCCATAATGCTGATAACCACCATCACGGCAAAATTCCGCAGCGAATCTCTCAGAAGATGGAAATCCTGCACGCCCAGGCTGAAACCGAAGCCCAGGATGGGACCCATGACCGGCGAGATCAACATGGCGCCGATAATGACCGGAATGGAATTGACATTCAGGCCCACGGACGCTATGATAATAGCGCAGGCAAGAATGAAAACAGTAGGGCCTCGGAAATAGATATTCTTGCGTATCGATGCGTTGGCCCCGTCCAGATCGACATAATCGGACAGGCTGACCAGAGACTTTAAAAAGCGCTTGATATGACCATTCATACTGCCAAAGATACATATTTTTTCATAAACTCCTATGGGTCAGCAATAATACAGCGCGCAAGGCGGGCAGCGTCTTCAGGAGGCAGGATGTAAGCACCGGCAATGGCCTGCACCGACCATTCCCCGCGCGGCGTACTGTTACGGTACAGCACTATCGAATGCGCCGCCTGGCGGCTCCTGATGTACGGATGCAGCCTCAGGCTGTCTTCCGGAAGGCTCCATAGCCGGAACGGCCTGGCAGGAGGCGAACACACGATAAGGTCAGAGAGGCCCTTGAAGCGCAGCGAGTCGAAATTGTGGATATCCATCAACTGCTCCTTGTAAGAATACCCTCCCAGGCGGCTACGGTATTCTACCATTTTGGCTGCAAAGTAGGGCCCTATCCCGGGCAGATCGTCAAAAGCGGCAGAGTCGGCGCGGTTAATATCCACCCGGGGAATGTGTATGTACGGCTCCAGCCGCTTGTACACCGAGTCCGACACCACGAACGACTTGGCAAAGTCGGACTTCCTGCGGAACCGCCCTCCCTTGGCCCTGTAATTCAAGATAGCCTGTGCCTGCTTTTCGGTAAAGCCCAGACGCTCAAGGTCTTCGCCGCTTACGGTATTCGGATTAAAGCGGAAGTTCTCGACACGCCTGCCGCTGCGCCTTGCCTGCTGCACGGCCGGGGCGTGCGAAGCGTTGCGGCGCACAGTTACAGGGCCCTCCCGGAGCACTTCAAGATCCTGCCCCGCGACCAGACGGGCAGCCAGGGCAGGGTCAACTACATACACCGTGTCGGGGGCGTCCCTGCGCGATGCCACCCGAAGCGTCACAGCCCTATGCATAAAAAGAGCTGACTGATAACCGATAATAAGGAAAGCAAGGGCGATTCCGCCCACTTTGAACACCGATCCAGGCGGGTTACCTTCCGAGCGCTTCTTCTCCATCGTCCTTCCCCTCCATCCTGTACTTGTTACGATGTTCCCGATGCTGCTCCTGCGGCAGGCCTGCCACCACAATCACTATTTCTCCTTTGGGCTCCGCGGCCCTGAAATGCTCCAGCACCTCCGAGATGCTCCCCCGGCAGTGCTCTTCGTGCAGTTTTGAAATCTCGCGGGCTACGGAGCACTCACGCCCCGGCCCGAAGACCTGCTCAAACTGCTCCAGCGTCCCCACAAGACGCCTTGGCGATTCGTAAAATATCATAGTTCTAGTTTCTTTGGTAAGTGTTTCGAGTAATGTCTTGCGCCCTTTCTTGAGCGGCAGGAAGCCTTCGAAGCAGAACCTGTCGCAAGGAAGGCCTGAGCTCACTATGGCGGGGATGCAAGCAGTAGGGCCGGGCAGAGTCTGCACTTCGATGCCCTCCCTTGCGCACTCACGGGCGAGCAGGAAGCCCGGGTCGGAGATACCGGGAGTGCCGGCGTCGCTCACCAGGGCCACTTTCAGGCCCTGCAGGAGCTTCTCTTTAACCAATCCGGCAGTCTGGTGCTCGTTGAATTTGTGATGTGCCATCAACTTGCCTTTAATGCCGTAATGCTGCAGCAGTACGCCGCTGGTGCGGGTATCCTCCGCCAGGATGATATCAGCCTCCTTGAGCACCGAAAGCGCCCTCAGGGTGATGTCTTCCAGGTTTCCGACGGGAGTCGGCACAATGTATAAAATTCCGCTCGGCATATCGCAAGTTTTTATTATATTTGTCTGCACAAAGTTACGTAAATGTTTTCAGAGAACCACAAAAAATCGGGCTGCATTGAAGTAGTTTGCGGTTCGATGTTCTCCGGCAAGACCGAAGAACTCATCAGGCGCCTGCGCCGCGCCCAGTTTGCCAACCAAAAAATAGCCATCTTCAAACCAGCCATCGACAACCGCTACTCCGACGTGGAAGTGGTGTCGCATGACTTCCACAAGATATCGTCGAAGCCCATTTCCGATGCGGCTGAAATGCTCAAAATAGCTCCCGACGTAGAGGTCGTAGGAGTTGACGAGGCACAGTTCTTCGGTGCCAACCTCGTCGAGGTGTGCCAGACCCTGGCCGAGCGCGGAGTAAGGGTAATCGTGGCGGGGCTTGACACCGACTACATGGGCAAGCCTTTCGGACCTATGCCCATGCTTATGGCAGTAGCCGAAGATGTACAGAAGGTCCACGCCATCTGCGTCAAATGCGGCAACCTCGCCAACCACTCGCACCGTCTGAGCAAGAGCAAAGACCTTGTGGTCCTGGGCGAAAAAGACATCTACGAACCCCTCTGCCGGGAGTGCTACAACAAAGCTATGGCAGAAGAGGCGGCCAAGGCCTAGCGCCTCGGGTGGTGGTCCAGCACGGCCTTCTGCCAGGTCTGTGAGTCAATATGGGTATATATTTCGGTGGTCAGGATACTCTCGTGGCCAAGCATTTCCTGCACTATCCTGAGGTCGGCGCCGTTCTCCACCAGGTGCGTGGCAAACGAATGACGGAAGGTATGGGGCGAGATGTCTTTACGCACTCCTGCCAGCATCGCCCGCTGCTTGACCATATTGAACACCGCCACGCGGCTCAGCGGCCCACCCCTCATATTAAGGAACAGTAAGTCCGCGGCCTCCGGGCTTGAAGGCTCGGGACGCACTTCCAGCCACGCAGATATGGCTCCAAGAGCCATCTCCCCTATGGGCACGAGCCTCTCTTTGTCGCCCTTGCCTATAACCCTGATAAACGATTTGTCGGCATAGATGTGGGAGATGCGCAGGCCGCACACCTCCGACACCCGCAAGCCGCAGCCGTAGAGCACTTCGAGTATAGCCTTATCGCGTATGTCGGAGGCTTTGGAGAGGGGCACGGCATCAAGGATTGCGGTAACTTCATCTACCGAAAGCACTTGCGGAAGATACCTGCCGAGCTTGGGAGCATCCAGCTTGTCGCAGGGATTGTCTTTGCGTTCTCCCTCCAGAATAAGGTAATCGAAAAAAGAGCGCAGGGCGCTCAGAACGTGGGCCTGGCTGCGCTTGGAGAGCCCTTGAGAGCGCTTTTGCAGATAAGCGGCCACATCGTCGGAAGTGCATGCGGCAGGGGAAGCGCCATCCAGAAAGTCCAGCAAATAAGCGGCCTCTGCGCCATAAGACGCTACTGTATTGGGCGAAAGCTGCCTCTCGACGGCCAAATGATACGAAAAACGGTCCACATACAAAATTAACATTTTTTTATTATATTTGCCAATTATATGATTAAGTCGCCGGTTAGAATTCTGTGCGCACTGATCTGCGCAGCATTGCTCCTATCCTGCTCCAAGCAGGAGGCAGACCACCTGCCAAATCGTCGGGTGGTGCTGTTCTACGCGGCGGCTTTCAACAATCTTTCGGCGTCCATCAACACCAATATCGACGACTTCTGCGCCAGCGGGCTGCCTTACGTCGGCAACAGCGACGTGTTCCTGGTATATGCCCACATGCCCGAGCGCTACGGCAAATATACTCCTACGCATCCGGTGCTGTTCAGGGCATACAGAGGTCCCGACGGGGCCGTACGCCGCGACACCCTTATCGTATATCCCGACTCCGACGTCAGCTCCTCCGCCGACGTGCTGCGCAAAGTGCTCACCGACGTCAGAGACAACTTCCCCGCCAGCAGTTACGGGCTGCTTTTCTCTTCCCACGCCAAGGGCTGGGTACCACCGGGATACGCCGAAAAGAACAACACCATCTGGAGCACAGGCGCTCCCCGCAAAGAATACCCGCTCACCCGTGAACTCGGCACCGAAAACGTCGAAGGTTCCGGAATAGACATCAAGGACCTGCCCGGCGCCATCCCCATGCATCTCGATTTCTTCATCATGGACGCCTGCCTTATGGGATGCGTGGAAGTGGCCTACGAGCTCAAGGACAAATGTGACTTCCTGCTGTTCTCCCCCACCGAAATCCTTTCGGCCGGCTTCCCCTACACCACTATGCCACCCAAGCTCCTGAATACTCCGGAGCCCGACCTGGTGGGCATTGCACGTGATTTTTACGAGATGTACGAAGCCCAAAGCGGAATGTTCCGCTCGGCCACCGTGACGGTCGTGGATTGCCGCAAGCTCGATGCCCTTGCCAGCTGTTTCCGCGATATCGTTTCAGAGCACCGCGACGATCTCGACGAGGCACCCCGCTCGCAGGTACAGGCATACTTTTACAACGAATACCATTGGTTCTTCGACCTGAGGGACCTGCTCTATGAAGCCGGAGCCACTGACGCCGAACTGCAAAGGCTCGACAAGGCGCTCAGCGACTGCATCACCTACAAAGCCGCCACCGAGAAGTTCTTCGACCTGAAGCTGGAGTCGGTGTGCGGGCTGAGCGTTTACTTCCCCATCCCCGGTAACACGGTGCTCAACAATTACTACAAGACCCTCTCCTGGAACCAAACAACCGGATTGATCCGATAACCCTATACCGCTATGTCATTTACAGATGAAAAAATCGCACTTGAAGGACTAACGTTCGACGATGTGCTGCTGGTCCCCGCATACTCTGAAGTACTGCCACGCGAGGTAGATCTACACACGAGGTTCTCAAGGAACATCACTCTCAACATCCCCATAGTGTCCGCAGCAATGGACACCGTAACGGAAGCAACAATGGCCATAGCCCTTGCCCGCGAAGGCGGCATCGGTGTCATTCACAAGAATATGTCCGCCGCCGACCAGGCAGCCGAGGTGCGCAAGGTCAAGAGGGCCGAGAGCGGAATGATCTGCGACCCGCTCACCATCCACGAAGACCAGACTGTGGGCGAGGCCCTGAGAATGATGCACACCAACCACATCGGCGGCATCCCGGTAGTAGGCGAAGACGGCCGCCTGACCGGAATAGTCACCAACCGTGACGTCCGCTTCCAGGAAGACATGGACGTGCTTGTAAAGGAGGTTATGACATCCAAGAACCTCGTCACGCTGCTCGAAGGCCACACCGACAGGGCGCACGTCAAGGAAGTTCTCCAGAAGCATAAGGTCGAAAAACTGCCGGTGGTTGACAAAGAAGGACGCATAGTAGGGCTTATCACCTACAAAGACATACTCACCGAAAAACTCCACCCCAATGCCTGCAAGGACTCTCTGGGACGCCTGCGGGTGGCTGCCGGCGTGGGAGTCACTCCCGATGCCCTCGACCGCACCGCAGCCCTCGTATCGGAAGGGGTTGACGCCGTGGTCATCGATTCGGCCCACGGTCACAGCAAAGGAGTCATCGACCAGCTCCGCCGCATCAAAGCCGCATTCCCCGGGCTCGACGTGGTGGTAGGCAATATTGCCACGGCCGATGCCGGCAAGGCCCTTGCCCAAGCCGGAGCGGACGGCATCAAAGTGGGAATAGGCCCCGGCTCCATCTGCACCACCCGTATCGTGGCCGGCGTGGGTGTGCCTCAGCTATCGGCCATCTGGGAGGTGGCCAACGCCGTCAAGGGAAGCGGCATTCCCGTAATTGCCGACGGCGGCCTGCGCTACTCGGGCGACATTGTCAAGGCACTTGCCGCGGGCGGCGACTGCGTGATGTGCGGATCGATGTTCGCAGGCACTGAAGAGGCTCCCGGCGAGACCATAATCTACAACGGACGTAAGTTCAAGTCATACCGCGGAATGGGCAGCATCGACGCCATGAACGCCGGCTCCAAAGACCGCTACTTCCAAGACAAAGAAACCGAGACCAAAAAGCTCGTACCGGAAGGAATCGTGGGACGTGTACCTTACAAGGGAACACTCGAAGAAACCGTTTACCAGCTTATCGGCGGCCTGCGCTCCGGTATGGGTTACTGCGGGGCCAAAGACCTTGCTGCGCTCAAGAACGCACGCTTCACCCGCGTAACTGCAAGCGGAATGACCGAAAGCCATCCTCACGACGTAACCATTACCAAAGAGACGCCTAATTACTCTAGAGGAGAATAAAAATATGTACAACGGACAAAAAATCGATCCCAAGGCTTTTGTTGAAGCCCAGATCAAAGAAATCAAGGAGCAGGTCGGAGAAGATGTAGTGATTCTCGGCCTCTCCGGAGGTGTTGATTCCACTGTTACCGCGATGCTTATCCACCGTGCCATCGGCGATAAACTTCAGTGCATTTTTGTAGACCACGGTCTTCTGCGCAAGAATGAATTCGAAGACGTGCTCGAGTACTACAAAGACAAAGGTCTGAATGTCAAGGGAGTACGCGCAGCCGACAGGTTCTTTGCAGCCTGTGCCGGCATCACCGATCCCGAGCTAAAGCGCAAGGCCATCGGCAAGACTTTCATCGACGTGTTTGCCGAGGAGGCCCGCAAAGTATCCGATGCCAAATGGCTGGCACAGGGCACAATCTGGCCCGACATTGCCGAGTCTCACTCCGACAAGGGCACCATCAAGAGCCACCACAATGTGGGCGGTCTGCCCGACGACCTGAAATTCGGTCTGGTAGAGCCTCTGAAGTATCTGTACAAATATGAAGTCCGCGAAGTAGGCGCCGAACTCGGCCTCGATTCTTACATCCTCGGCCGCCATCCTTTCCCCGGTCCCGGACTGGGCGTAAGGTGCCTTGGCGAACTGACCCCCGAGAAGATAGCCATCCTCCAGGAAGCCGACAAAATATGGATCGACGCCCTGCGTGAGGCAGGCCTCTACGACAAAGTATGGCAGGCTGCAGCCATCTTCGTTCCCGTCAAGACCACCGGCGTTAAAGACGGCTGCCGCACCTACGAGAACGTTATCGCCCTGCGTGCCGTCAACAGCATCGACGCCGTTACCGCGCAGATCGTGCATCTCCCCTGGGAACTGCTGGACAAAGTCCAGAACGAAATCATCACCCGCGTAAAGGGTGTCAACCGAGTAGTGTATGACATTTCCTCTAAACCCTCAGCGACTATCGAGTGGGAATAAAGCCCTGAAAGGTATTTTTGCTCTCCTGCTGGTATTTGCAACCGGCTCCGCCGCCTTGGCACAGACTGATATACGTGCCGAATACAACTTCGCGCCCAACAGCCAAGTGGCCACGGCGGTGGTGGAAAGCTGGTCCGTTGACAACTGGGGCGACAACTATCTTTCTGCCGGTTTCGGTCTCAAGGCCAAGCCGGTGAGCCTGGGCGGCGCCTGGCTCGAGTATGCAAGGAATTTCAATTTCTGGCATCAAGTGCCCGTGCTCAAAGACTTCAGCCTCCAGGCAGAATTCAACGGCCGGGTCAACATGGACAATTTCAACGCCCTTTTCGGCCTGTCCTATACCCTGCCGCTCAAAGGAGACGACGTCCTCCGCTTCTCCGTGCTTTACAAGACCTTCAGCGGCAATGCAAGGAGTTCCGTTCCCGCGCAGCTTACCGTGCTCTGGCGTCTTTACGACTTGTTCAGCATTCAGGGCCTGGTATTCCGCGGCACCCTCAAGGGATGGGGCGAGAACATCAATTACTGGTGGGGAGATCCCAACCCGCTGGAGGGCGGCAAACAATACTTCTGCATTGCGGCACAGCCTCAGCTGTGGTATGCCGTCGGGCAGTTTTTCGGCGCCGGCAAGCTGAGTATTGGCGGCGAGGTAGCCCTATCATACAACTGGCTCGGGTGCCGTGGATTCCACGTGTACCCGAGCGCAGGTGTAAAACTTCAATTCTAACTGCTTAATACATAAGCACAAAGCAAAGTGCAGCGACTGCGCCGCCAAGCATGGGTCCCAGCACGGGTACCCAGCTGTAGCCCCAGCCGCTGTCTCTCTTTCCTTTTATAGGAAGGATTGCGTGAGCGATACGGGGAGCAAGGTCCCTGGCGGGGTTGATGGCGTAACCGGTAGCGCCGCCCAGCGACATACCTATAGCCATAATCAAGCAAGTCACAGGAATAGCACCAAGGCTACCCATTCCCACCACGGGAGTGTTCTCGGCGGTAGAGAAGACCAGGATCACGAACACAAGCAGCCAGGTGGCAAGAGCCTCGCAGAAGAAGTTGCGGCCCTCGTGACGCACTGCAGGCATGGTGCAGAACACGCCAAGCTTGGTATCACCGCCCTCGGTGGCATCGAAATGGTCTTTGTAGAACAGATACACGGCAACGGCGCCGAGGAAGCCGCCAAGCATTTGGGCAACTATGTAAGGCAGCACTCCGCTCCAGGCGAACTTCCCTGCTGCTGCAAGGCCCAGGGTCACTGCCGGATTGAGGTGAGCGCCTGAATAAGGCCCGGCGATGAACACGCCGCACATGACGGCGAGGCCCCAGCCGAGAGTTATAACGACCCATCCGCCGCCAAAGCCTTTGGATTTATTCAGAGTTGTACAGGCGACGACTCCGTCGCCCAAAAGGATCAGCACAAATGTGCCGACAAGTTCAAAAAGACATTTGGTCAGTAGTTCCATATTAATTATTTGACTAGTGTTCTGTTTACAGCATCTTTCCACCCGGCCACGGCATCGGCCACGGCTCCCGGTTCGGCCGCAGGCGCGAAGCAGCGCTCAGCCTTCCACTGAGCCTTGAGCGAATCGAGCGATGTCCAGAATCCGACTGCCAGACCCGCCAGATAAGCGGCTCCCAGGGCTGTGGTCTCGGTAACCACGGGACGTACCACGTCGGTGCCCAGGATGTCGGCCTGGAACTGCATCATAAGATTGTTGCGCGACGCTCCGCCGTCAACTTTAAGGGAACGAATGGATATGCCGGCGTCTTTGCGCATCGCATCCACCACGTCCATAGTCTCGAAGGCAATGCCCTCAAGTGCGGCACGGGCGATGTGGGCGGCGGTGGTGCCGCGGGTGATACCGGTTATGGTACCCTTGGCGTACGGATCCCAGTAAGGAGCTCCGAGCCCGGTAAGGGCGGGCACGAGATACACTCCGCCATTGTCCGGCACCTGGCTGGCAAGGGCCTCTATTTCAGACGACTGCTTGACAATCCCAAGCCCGTCGCGCAGCCACTGCACTATCGATCCGGCCACGAACACGCTGCCCTCCAGGGCATAATCGACCCTGTCACCTATCTTCCAGGCTATGGTGGTGAGGAGCTTGTTCTGCGACTTGATGGCCTTGGAGCCGCTGTTCATCAGCAGGAAGCAACCGGTGCCGTAGGTGTTCTTGATATCGCCCGGCTCGGTGCACATCTGGCCGAAGAGCGCCGACTGCTGGTCACCGGCGGCGCCCGCTACAGGCACTCCGCCAAGCAGCTCGCAGCTGCCGTAAACCTCGCTGCAGGAGCGCACCTGAGGCATCATCGAAGCGGGAATACCCAGAAGGTCGAGCAGTTCCTCGTCCCAACGGAGGGTATGGATATTAAAGAGCATCGTACGCGATGCGTTGGTCACATCGGTGCAATGCACGGTGCCTCCGGTAAGCTTCCAGATGAGCCAGCTGTCAACGGTACCGAAGCGAAGGCGGCCCTGGCGGGCAAGGTCACGGGCATCCTCCACATTCTCAAGGATCCAGCGGATTTTGGTGCCGCTGAAATACGCGTCGATGAGAAGGCCGGTCTTGTCCTGGATCTTTTCCGTCAGGCCAAGGGCCTTGAGCGAATCACAGTACTCCGAGGTACGGCGGTCCTGCCACACTATGGCATTGTACACAGGCTTGCCGGTCTGGGCGTCCCACACAATGGTGGTCTCACGCTGGTTGGTAATGCCTATGGCCGCAATTTCGGATGGATCGATGCCGCATTTGGACACGACGTCCAGCATAACGCCGGACTCGCTTTCCCAAATTTCTTCGGGGTCATGCTCCACCCAACCGGGACGGGGGAAATGCTGGGTAAACTCCTTTTGGCTTACGGCTACGGGAGTGCCGTCGTGATCAAAAATGATGGCACGGGAACTACTTGTTCCCTGATCGAGTGCAAGAATATACTTTTTCATAATTGTCTTTCGCAAATATAATTCTTTTTTGGTATTTTTGTAGGACTAAAGCACCAAATGCAATGAACCATTTCCTAAGATTTTCTGCAATAGCTGCAATTCTGTTTACGGCAGCATCTTGTTCACCTGCAAAAAAGCTTTCTTCCGCCAATCCCGCATTCCCGTCAGTCGACCAGGGCGGCCGTATCGCCATCGTGGCGCACCGCGGTTTCTGGAATTCGGAAGCGGGCGGATTCAGCGAGAACTCCATAGCATCGCTCAAGGCGGCGCAGGATGCAGGGCTCTGGGGCAGCGAATGTGACGTTCACCTGACCGCCGACGATGTGGTCATAGTCAATCACAACAACGACATCGAGGGCAAGCTCATCAGGACACACAATTTCGCCGACTTTGCCAACGACCTTCTCCCCAACGGAGAGCGCCGGCCCACCCTCGACGAGTACCTCACCCAGACCGAAAAGTGCACCACCACCAAGCTGGTAATCGAGTTCAAGAAGCAAGCTTCCCCCGAGCGCGAGGCCCTTTTGGTCGACAAGACCATAGCCCAGCTCAAGGAGCACAATCTCTACACTCCGGAGCGCGTGCTTTTCATCAGCTTCAGCAAATTCATCTGCGAGAAGATTGCCGCCGAGCATCCCCAGTTCGTCAACCAGTTCCTCTCGGCCGACCCCATCCTCGACGAAGATCCCGCCATCTATGCAGCCAAGGGCATCAACGGTGTAGATTACCACTACAAGATGTTCAAGGCGCATCCCGAGTGGGTCCGGAAGGCTCATTCGCTGGGAATGTCAGTCAACGCCTGGACCGTCAACAAAGAAGAAGACATCAAAAAGATGATCGAAGTCGGAGTTGACGCCATCACCACCAACGAACCCCTGCTTGTCAGGGATCTCCTGAGCATTGAATATAAAAAAAAATAGACCCTATGTTAAGAGTTAACTTAAATGGATGCGCATCCTTCGTAAAGGACGCCGATTATCAGAAATATGTTCAAAAGGCCCTCGCCGCTTATGACGTTCTCGACAAAGAGACCGGCGCAGGCAACGACTTCCTCGGATGGAAAACCCTGCCCGACGGCACTCCCGAGGAGCTTATCAAAGCATTCGAAGCGGTTCGTGACGACTGGAACGAACTGGGAGTGGATCTCGTGATCGTAATCGGCATCGGCGGATCTTACCTCGGAGCCCGCTGCGCCGTAGAGGCCCTCAACCACCAGTTCCTGCCCAAGAAAGACAGCCCCAGGGTTGTATTCGCCGGCAACAATCTCTCCGAAGAGTATCTGGCCGAGATGATGGACCTTGCACAGGTAAGCAACACTGCCTGCATAGTCATTTCCAAGTCTGGTACCACCACCGAGCCCGCAGTCGCTTTCAGGGTAGTCAAGGAGCACATCGAAGAGCGCTACGGCAAGAAAGAGGCTGCTGAGCGCATTGTGGCAGTCACCGACGCCGTCAAGGGTGCACTCAAGACTCTCTCCACCCAGGAGGGCTACCGCAGCTTCATCGTTCCCGACAATGTGGGCGGCCGTTTCTCGGTTCTCTCCCCCGTCGGCCTGCTGCCCATCTGCTGCGCAGGATACGACATCAGGGCAATGCTTCGCGGCGCCGCCGCTGCCAAGGCCCAGGTGAGCGTACGCAGCGAGGACAATCCTGCCGTACAGTACGCTGCAATGCGTAATCTGCAGTATTTCGAGCTTGGCAAGAAGGTAGAGGTACTGGTCACCTACAACCCCCGCCTTATGTTCCTTGGAGAGTGGTGGAAACAGCTCTTCGGCGAGTCGGAAGGCAAGGACGGCAAGGGTATCTATCCCGCATCGGCCAACTTCACCACCGACCTGCACTCAATCGGTCAGTTCATCCAGGACGGCGACCGCTGCATGTTCGAGACCGTAGTCAGCATCGAGAAGTCCAACCGCAGTGTGATCATCGGCTCCGACCCTCAGAACCTCGACCAGCTCAACTACCTAGCCGGCCAGCACGTGGAGCATTGCAACGCCATGGCTGCCCTGGGCACCAAACTGGCCCACATCGACGGCGGTGTGCCGCAGATTGAAATCAGCGTCGAGAAGGTTGACGAGTTCTGCATCGGCGAGCTCTTCTATTTCTTCGAGGCGGCCTGCGGCATAAGCGCCTACCTGCTGGGAGTCAATCCTTTCAACCAGCCGGGTGTAGAAGCTTACAAGAAGAATATGTTCGCCCTGCTGCGCAAGCCGGGCTTCGAGGCACAGACCGAAGAGATTCTCAAGAGGCTGCAATAGCCGCTGCGAGAACTTCGCTCAGAGTAGGATGCGCGTGAATTATGTCACGCGCATTCTTTGTTGTAACGCCCAGAGCCACCAGTACTGCCGCCTCGTGGATGATGTCGGACGAATGCGCACCCATCATATGCACTCCCAAGATACGGCCCGTGGCCTTGTCGGAGAGCACTTTGCACCAACCGTCCGCCTCGCCGGAGGCCACGGCCTTGCCGTTGGCGCGGTAATTGGCCTTGCCGGCAACTATCTCGGTGCCGGCGCACTCCTCTTCGGTCTTGCCGACGCAGGCCACCTCTGGCACCGTAAACACAGCGGCAGGCACCACCGAGAAATCGATGCCGTCCTGCAGCCCGCAAATATGGTTAAGGGCCCTCTTGCCGTGGGCGGTTGCCACGTGGGCGAGCATCATTCCGCCGGTCACATCGCCTATAGCATAGACTCCGGGGATATTGGTCTGCATATTCTCATCGACCTTGATGCCGCGGGGAGTGTATTCTATCCCCGCCTCGTCCAGGTTGAGCGAGGCAAGATTGGGACGTCGCCCTACCGCCATCAGCACGCAGTCGGCCTCGGTCACAAAGTCCTTATCGTTTTTGGTCCACTTCACCGAGCCGCCCTCGATGGCAGTCACGCGGGCTGAGGTCTCAATGGCAATTCCCCTCTTGGACAAGGCTGCCTTAAGGCGTTTGGCAAGGTCCACGTCGAAGCGCGGCAGTATATTGGGGCAGAACTCCAGCACTGTTACCTCAGAGCCGAATTTACGGTAGATTGAGGCAAACTCGAGCCCTATCACCCCGCCGCCTATGACGCAGAGGCGCGCAGGCACGCTGTCGAGGTTAAGCATAGCCGCAGAATCCAATGCGCTCCCGGCACCGGGAATAGGCAAGCTGGCGCTCACTGAGCCGGTGGCGATAATCAGAGCATCGCCGGTGAAAGTCTCTCCGCCTACCTCAACGCTGCAGCCTCCCTTAAGAGATGCCTTACCCTGAACCAAGGTGATCAGTTTATTGCGCATTAGCTGGGCAACTCCGGCCTGAAGCTGCCCGATCACTTCCCTCTTGCGCTCCTGGTTGGGAGCGTCCATAGCGCAAAGCGCCTTGGTAGGAATGCACCCTTCGTTAAGGCAGGTACCGCCCAAGGGACCGTCGTTAATAAGCACAACTTCAATTCCGCGTGATGCAGCGAGAGCCGCTGTTTCGTAACCGCCGGGGCCGGCGCCGATGATGATGATTTTCATACTATTGGATCTACGTCTATTATTACGCGGGCTCGGCCTCCGGTCTTCTTTTCGAAGGCAAGGGCGCGGGCCCACAATTCTTGTTTCCGTTTGGCAAGGCTCCGGTCGGGCTGGAGGCTAAGGCGCTCTTTATGCCCGCCGAAGTCGGTATCTATCAGCCTGGTATAGGGCGGCAGACTGAACTGTTTACGCTCCTGCAGCAGTTTTTCTACAATGGTTCCGGGGGCGCTGAACACCGGATGGTCGGCCTTGGCGGTCTGCACGAGGAATGTCCCCCGGCACTGCTCTTCAAGCATCGCCAGAGCCTGCACTGCGCGCTCGTCGGCCCTGAAGTCACCCTCGGGGAACAGCGCATCGGCCTGGAGCACCGCCACCATTGCGTAGGGCCTCAGGTCGGAGAGGCGAGCCTGCTGGAGGGTAAGGATATCAACCTGCCGGTCGGGCATCAGAGTGCTTACTTCCTGCTGGAGTTCGTCGGGCTTCTCCCATCCGCGGATAAGGGCCACAGGGCCATGGGTGCGGGAAGCGGCCTCGAGGAGTTTGCGCGAGATTCTTCCCACCATTCCGCCTTTGCGCCGCTCGGCGCTTATGTCCACCAGTGTCATAGGCGCCGGTTGCGCCGGCGTGTTCTTTTGCAAGTACTTGCCGGTCACTGCGTTGTAAAGCGACTCCAGCGACGGCCACGGGCTGCCGAGCACCACCTTGGCACCGTGGATGCGTCCAAGCATAACTGCGGCGTCACGTGCATTGTAGCGGGGCGAGGGCTCGGTTTGCTTGTATAGCATATCTTGCTCATTCTCAACTATTATAAGCCCCAGGCGGCTGTATGGCAGAAAGAGTGAGCTACGTGTGCCTATAACTATCTGCGAGCCATAAGTGCGCACATCCTCGGCTATTTTGCGTCTCCGCACATCGGTAAGGTGCGAATTGACGCAGTGCACCTGGCCGCTGAATTCTTGCTCAAACAGCTCCTGGAGCTGCTCCCCTGCCGCAATCTCGGGAATGAGCACCAGGGCGTTGTAGCCCTTTTCAAGCACGTCGCGGCAGAGCCTTATATACTCCGAGGTACGGTCGGGGCCGCAAAGCAGCGTCGGTTTGCCGGCATTAAGAGGCGCCGGAGTGTCGGAGGGAATACGGGTCAGGGCGGCAATCTGAGCAAGAATAGTGTCCCTCTCGGCTTCGAGGCGCTCGCGCACTGAATCTTTGTGCTTACGGGTAAGAGATTCTTCGCGTACGGCGAGGCGCTGCCGAAGGCGCTCCATAATGTTTACGGCCTTTTGCTCGCCCTTGATCTTGCCGGAGGGCCTTGCCGCCTTGAACACCTCCCCCGGAGTGCAGAGATAATAGTCGGAGAGGAACTCCCAGAACTTCAATTCCGCCTCGCTTACGGCGGGCAAGCCCTCGTTGACTTCAAGCACGTCCTGAATACGCGCATCATCAACCTGGGGCTTCACGCCTGTCTTATACACCACGCCCTTGTAGCGCGCGTGGCCCAGAGGAACGGTCACCCAGGCGCCTGCCTGAAGAGGCTGCCGGCAACGATACACCGGCACCCACTCAAGCCTGAGCGGAACCAGCACCTGTATATAGCACGCCTCTAGCATCGGAATACAAAAATATCAAAAATAATTTGTAAAGTCTCAAAATATTTCTACCTTTGCAATCCACTTGAATTCTGGTGCTGTAGCTCAGATGGTAGAGCAAAGGACTGAAAATCCTTGTGTCGGCAGTTCGATTCTTCCCAGCACCACTTAACACGCTGAAAATCAGCAAGTTACGGAACTTACGCACAATTTTACGCATAAGAAAGCGAAGGTTGTGCGTAATTTCTTTATATGAACAACCCTATACTATAATAGCCCGAACCGGGGTGCTAACCCGGTACGAGCCACGAAATTTCCACGGCATACGTCTGCCTTCAGGAGCTATTTCAGTCTATCAATAGAAGATCTTTTCCACTACCCTGGAGAAAAAAAGAATCATCCCCGCAGGAATTTTTCCCACGGGGATGACCGGTTCAGGTTTCAGGCCCGGAGGCCAAAGGCTATGCGCCGGCGGTCCACTTGACTTCGGCCAGCATGGTACCGGACTTCTCGCCGGTGCTGGAGTTCACGAAGTAGTAGCGGAAGAAGATCTTCGGCGCAGCTGCGCTCGGAGCACCGTGCTTGGCCACGTAGTCAGCGCGGATGTTGATGGCGGTGTCGTCAGGCTCTTCGACGAGTTTGATGGCAACGGCCTTGCCGTGAGCGCGGGCCACACCATTCGACTGACCCTCGGAGGCCTCGATGACCAGGTAGATGCCACCGTTGTCGGTCAGGTCCTGGTCCAGCTTGAAGGTGAAGGTATCACCCTGGCACACGATGGTGGCGCTGGAGGGATTCTCTACACCCACGAGCGTGGGAGGGGTGACGGAGGCGGTACCGCCGCATGCTACGATCCAGTAGTTCAGGCGGGTGAACAGGTTGGCGCCGGAAATCTTGGCCTTGGTGCCAAGGACGGAACGACCCTCCTGAGAGAGCGCGAGCTTGTTCCAGGCAAGGATCTGCTCGTTGGTGAGGCTCTTCCACATGGTGGTGAGCTGCTTGAAGATACCTTTGACCTTGGCCTGGTCAGCGGTACGGACGGAGCCACCATACCCGCGATTGCGGATGTACTTACGGCTCTTCATTTTTGCAGCGGTCACGCCCTTGGCGCTGCCGCTCATCTCCTCGAAGGCGATGGAAGGAATGTACTTCATGGCTAAAAACGTTTGAGGTTAAGTAAAAAAGTGATGATAAAATAGAGTCCGATCAGGATCACGGCAAAGAAGCAGAATCCGCCCACGCGGAGCTTAGCCTGCTGCCAGCCGGTCAGTTTCTTTTCCACTTCAACGGTCTGGGTCTGCACCCGTTCGCGGAATACAATCGAATCCCGGTAAACAATCTGTTTGTCAACAACCGCCGGCATCTTCACCGGCTTCGTCTCCAGTGAATGCTTCAGCACTCCGCCGGAAATGTGAGCATCCGAAAGCGCGAATTCATTCTCCAGATGTGAAGTGGTGTCCTGGACTGCCACCCGCTCCACAACACGCGGCAGCTCAACGTAGACGGTATCCTTCTCGATGACCGTCTCCGTCCGCACTTCCACCATGGTACTGTCCGTCGTAGGAAGCTGGCGGACAGTACTGCAGGCAGAAGCGAGCGCGAGGAAAAGCAGTGGCAGACAGTATTTCATAGGTATTATTCGTTCTTATCAAGTTTCTGATGGAGTTCAGCTTCCATCTTGTTCAGTTTCGCATCAAAGCTGGCCTTTACCCCGAGAATTGCCCCACAAAGGACCAGAAGCTCGCTCACGATGCTGATGGCGGAATTCGTGATTTCCCCAGGCGGCGGAACGAAGAACAAGCAAACGGCGGCGATGGCAACACCAGCGGAAAAGCTGGCTATGGCTATGCCACCCTGGAGCCTGGTCAGTTCTATGCGTTTCTTCTCATTCATAAGGCATTAATTGTCACGGACAAGGAAAGCAAAGATGAACGGATCGTGGCCGGTATCTTCGAATCCTGCGGTCCTGGTCTGGCAAGTGAAAACACCATTCTCGATATGGGCCTCGCTGATGCCATCCACGGAAGGATTGTACTGGTTGCCGCCACCGCAGAACGGAAGGTCTGCAGTAATGCCGGAGGGCAGGTTGTCCAGATTGCACTCCCAAGGAGAGTCCCTGTATGCATAGGTGCAGCTGCCGAACTGCATGTGCAGGAAGATCCAGTGCTCGAACTCGACAAAGAAGGTGTCAGAGCTCCATCGGAGGTACTGTGTCTCCTGACTGGTCGTCAGCCTGACCTTGGTGCCCTTGATGGGATTCCCGCCACGGGCAAGCATTGTGTACAGGGCAAGGATGTAGATGGTAATCTCGCCCTTCTCGTCGAAGTTGGTCAGCTTCTCGATGCAGAGGGTGTTCTTGTCCTTGACCCAGGATTTCAGGACGGTGCCGCCGCTGTTGTCCCAGGTATAGCCGTAGCTGTCGCGTACATCGCTGAATCGCATAATCACACCCGCGATGGCGCTGCGGTCAATCGAGAGGTCCGGGACGTAGATTTCCAGCACGTCTGCTGCCTGGTAAGCAGCATTCGTGGGGTCATACTTGAACTTCGCATTGAGGACTACGAAGTTCTCCTCCTGATGGGACTTAAAGGCTATCTGGCCAGCCCCGAAATTATTACCTGTAGAGTTGAAAAGCGTAGCCATATTAGTAGATTATACCAGGCCCGAAGACCTCGGTGGGTTTGACATAGTAACCGCCGCGATGAGCGAAAGTGATGTATGCAGGATCGCCGTAGCGGGCGCCATACAGCCACATTACGTAGGACTGAGCGACCAGCTTGCCATCCGCGCCGTTGCCACGACCAAGAGCCCAGGAAGTGCCACGGAGTTCCTCCGGAAGATCCTGATCCAGGTAGGCCTCGGAGCTGGCCACGTTGCTGTGTCCTTCGCACATCACGTCAAACTGGATAACCGGCGCTCCGGAAGAAAAGTCCACGTCAATGGAGGAAACGTGCTGCTCATGATCCGGCAGCAGACGATCCATTGTGACCCTCTTGCGCGGAGTGTAAGAGGATTCGCCAGTCACGATGACAGAATCCTTATACACCTGCCCGGCAAAGCCAGTCGAAGTGTCCAGCCAGTAGGCTTCGATAAACACCTTCTGGCCCGGCGTAGGCTCCACGCCAATGGTCTTGAGATACAGTCTGGTGATATCCGCCTCTCCCCAGTCATCCTCGACCTCGGAAGAGATAATCACCGTCTTGCTCCAGCCGTTGGAAATACCGGAACTCTGGGAGCCCGACATCTTCACAACCATCTTGTAAGGCGCAGACTCATGCTTGATGCCACCGAACACAACCAGCTGCGGCGTCACTCCCACGGTACTGTACTCCACATTCGGCACAGCCACCTGCCCTGCAGGAGCATTGGCCATGATTGCCTCCCCGGCCATCACGCGATTCGCATTCAGGCGCACATACAAGTTCAGACCGGAGAGCTCGGCCTTCTGGCCCAGCGAAGAGGCACCAGTGGCGTGTTCTGCCAGCCGGTCCCACTCCTGGCGCTGCTCGTTGGTCAGCGTTACCCAACTCTTGGAAATCTTTTTCAGGGATGCCCGGCGCACAAGTTGTGCCCCTGTGGCAACCCCTGTCGGATAGCATTTCAGCGAAAGGATGCTACGGCCGCCCACCTGGCGAGCCGTAACACCCTTTGCCGACCCAGAAAAGCCCCCGAAAGCAATGGAAGGAAGCACTATCATAGTTTAAGCCTTTTATTCGTAAATCTCTGATTCAAATTTACTTAAAGCCCAAACGCCAGTCAATCCCCCTTACTTCCTGCTGGACAACTATTTGACACCCAAAACCACAAATATTACTAAACCATACTAAAACGAACTAAACCTGCACACCGACTTTACAGAATCCAAAAATTTTGTCAAGTCCAAGTGCTAATAAAAGCGGTTTGAAGATACTTACCCATATTAAAGTAAACTCTAATTTGAAATGTGTAAACTCCACTATATCAAGCCGTTGCGAACAAAGAAAAATCAATTTACCTTTGTTCCAGCGCTACGGATAATTCCGACACAACCGGTTGTGTTTTGTTTAACTCTTAATCATCAAAAAAATGATTATTGAAAACACAACACCCCTGGCCGCCATCACAGTTGGCGACCTCAAAGAACTCCTCCTGGAGCTCAACATCAACCACGGCCCTGCAACCCCCAGGCCCGCCACCGGAAACGGCAAGCGGTACGTCTACGGACTCAAGGGCATCCAGTCCCTGTTCCACTGCTCCCACCTCACCGCGCAGCGCTACAAGGACACCTTCCTCCAGCCCGCTGTCATGCAGCAAGGCCGCAAGATCGTCATTGACGTAGAGCAGGCAGTTGAACTCTTCAAGACCCATAAGGATGGAGACAACTGATTCCCTCAATCCCATTGACGCCATCACCGCGACAGTGGAAGGAAACGCACACACCAACACCGTCGGCATGCTGGCCATCAAGAAGGTCAACGACTCCCTTCAAGACGCCTCCAAGATGCCCAACCCGGTGCCCCTCTTCCTCGAGCTGTGGTACCAAGGCGAGGTCTCCTGCCTCTTCTCGGACTCCAACCTGGGCAAGTCCCTCTACGCCGTCCAGATTGCCGAAATCATCGCTAAAAACCACAGCATCCTCTACCTCGATTGCGAGCTCTCCGAAAAGCAGTTCCAGCTCCGCTACACCGACGAAATCACCGGCCTCCTGCACCAGTTCCCGGAAAGGATGTACCGGGCCGAAATCGACAACATGCACCTGGACCTGAAAGACTACGAAGACCGCATCCTCCAGAACATCGAAGCCGCAGCACTCCAGTTCCACTGCACCATCATCATCATCGACAACCTCACCTACCTCTGCAACAGCAGCGACAAAGGCGTAGATGCCGGCCTATTCATGATGAAACTCATGCAGCTCAAGAAGAAGCACGGCTGGTCCATCCTCATCATCGCACACACCCCCAAGCGCTCCCTCTCCAGCCCCATCACCCAGAACGACCTCGCTGGCTCCAAGAAACTCTACAACTTCTTCGACAGCGTCTTCGCCATCGGCAAATCGGCCAAAGACGAGCGCCTGCGCTACGTCAAGCAGCTCAAAGTCCGCGCCGGTGCCTTCCGCTACGATGCCGACAACGTCATCGTCTACGAGATCGAGAAGACCGACGGATTCACCCACTTTGAATTCAAGGAATACTCCACCGAGCGGGAGCACCTCCGCGAACAGAAAGAGACCGAAACCCTGAACCGCGTGGAGAACATCATCCAGCTCTCCCGCCAGGGCAAATCCTACCGGGAAATCGCCCAGGAAGTCGGCCTCAGCAAGTCCATGGTCGCCAAGATCATCAAGCAGAACGAAGCGTCCACCGCCGGAAACCCGGTGGACGGAGTGGACACGGTGGACAAGGTGGACACCCCGGACAACAACCTCTTCACCCCAGAAAACGAGTAACCAATGAGCAATGCAAACGAATACAACTACTCCCTGCAGCGCTACACCGGCCCTGCAAGCCGCTACACCTGCCCAAACTGCGGCGCAAAGCACTCCTTCACCCGATACGTCGACGCCAAAGGAGAATTCCTGCACGAGACCGTTGGCCGATGCGACCACGAATCCTCCTGCAACTACCACTACACGCCCCGGGAATACTTCCGGGACCATCCGGAGGCCCGTCCGTCGGGCGAAGACTGGCGCAAAGCCCCGGAGTGGCTCCAGCGCAGCGTCCACCCATGTCCACCCGTACACCCCTGTGGACAAGTGGACAAGGTGGACACCATACCGGCCGAGATCGTGGCAAAGAGCCTGCGCCCCTCCGTCCACAGCGACTTCACCCGCTTCCTCGCCACCATCTTCGACCCCATCATCCTCGAAGGCCTGGTCGATGAATACCGCCTCGGCGTCACCCGTGACCGTGCCGTCATCTTCTACCAGATTGACATCCAGGGCCGCGTACGCACCGGCAAGGTGATGAAATACGACCCCGAGACCGGCCACCGCATCAAAGACGAGAACACCAAAGGCCGCATCACCTGGGTACACTCCCTGATGAAATACTCCGGCCAGCTTCCCCAGGAATGGCAGCTCAGCCAGTGCCTCTTCGGCGAACACCTCCTGCCCCTCTTCCCCGAGAAGCCCGTGGCCCTCGTCGAATCTGAGAAGACGGCCGTCATCTGCGCCGGACTCATCCCCAAGTTCCTCTGGCTCGCCACCGGCGGCAAGTCCCAGCTCAATGCCCGGCTGAACGTCCTAAAGGGCCGTTCCATCACCGCCTTCCCGGACATTGACGGCTACGAGACCTGGTGCCAGAAAGCCGCGGAATTCCCGGAGCTGGGCATCAAGGTGGCCGACCTCCTCCAGAAGCACGGCACCGAGCAGGACCGGATCGACCACATCGACATAGCCGACTGGCTCATCCGCTGGCACCGGACACCCAATCCCCGCGCCGAAGCCACCTTCGCCGATGTAGCACAGTACTTCTCTCCGGAGATCCACGAAGAGATACGGGCGCTCATCCACGACCTGGATCTGGAGTTTGTGGGGGTGGAGAAGATTGAGGAGGAAACGGAAGAAAAAACAGGTTAGACTCCAATTGGACTCCAAGTCGGACCATGTAATAATCACTACCTTGGAGCCAGATTTCCACGACGGAGATCTGGTTTCTTTTTCTGTGGCCACAAAACAAGAAGCCATTGTCAAACTTAACAAGTGAAAGCAATGGACAAAACAGAAAAAGCCATTACATTCGACAACCTCCCCCAGGCGGTTGCCACACTCCTCTCCGAAGTCAGAGAACTACGTTCCCTGATAGAGACCAACACGACCTACGGCGGTTTTTCGCCGTGGATGGACATCACTGAACTCTGCGAGTATCTCCCAGGGCATCCTGCGAAATGCACTGTGTACGAATGGATTCACAGTGGAACAATCCCTTTCCACCGGTGCGGCAAATTGTTTGGGTTCTTTCGGCCCGAAATAGACAAATGGATGATAAAAGGAGGTAAGCGATGAAAGAGCCGAGAAGCATTCGGGATATTCTTTTGGATATTGCCGAAAAACCCGATGACGATTTCGGGAAAACCCTGAGGCGCTGCCCGTCTATCAAAAAAGGCCTGGAGGAGAGGCGTAGGAAGGAAGAAAAGAGGAAAAAGAAAACTACAGGTTAGCACAACCAACGGCCTCGTTATCCGGGAGATAACGGGGCCTTTTCTTACTCTAACAAACTAAAGATTATTAAAATCAACGGAAAAAAGTTAAATTTGTAGTCAATATACAAGCAGTACATATCAAGCATTCCAAATGATGACTCTCCCATTACTGGGAGAATTGGGCGCACGAAGGGGCAAATTATGCCCTGCGAGGGCATTGTACGGCTTGTATGAATAACACAGTGTACAATGGCTAAGACCAAGAAAACATACGATTTCATTGACTTGTTTGCCGGCCTGGGCGGTATTCGTTTAGGATTCCAACAGGCGCTTGCAGAACGTGGCCTAAAAGGCCGCTGCGTTTTCACTTCTGAAATCAAAGCAGCGGCAATCACAGCTCTCAACCATAACTTCCCGGGTGAGGACATCCGCCCTACGGACATCACGTCTGTAAAGAGTGAAGACATCCCTAACTTCAAGGTCTTGCTCGGCGGCTTCCCCTGTCAGGCTTTTAGCTCTGCCGGTGCCAGGAAAGGCTTTGCCGACACTCGCGGAACTCTCTTCTTTGAGGTCGAGAGAATCCTTACTGACAAACTTCGTGGTGTTGACGGGTTCCTCCTGGAGAATGTTGAAGGTCTTGTACTGCACGACAGGGCTTCAACCCAAGACAAGGAGGGGCGAACCATCAAGATCATCATGAAAGTTTTAAGGGACAAACTGAAATTTAATGCTGAATATGTAGTTCTCGATGCAGCAGATTTCGGAGTTCCCCAAAGACGCAAGCGTGTTTATATCGTTGGTTGCAAGAAGCGTTTCGGTAAAATTGACCTCAATTTCACTCCTCTGCCGCGGGTAATGGTTGGCGAGATCCTTGAGCACGGAAAGCCTACTCTCGAAAGCGAGTTCTCCAAAAGGCTGCTTTCCGTCTACGATGCAAAAGATATGGTGGGCAAATCACTCAATGACAAACGTGGCGGTGCCAGGAACTTCCATAGTTGGGATATTGATGCCCGTGGTGCTGCTACCCCAGAAGAGAGGGATTTACTTAATGCAATTCTCCGAGAGCGTCGTAAAAAAGCATGGGCAGACATTATTGGGATTGTCTGGAAAGATGGCATGCCCTTGACTACGGAACAGATTCGAACTTTCCATGATGTTCCCAATCTTCAGGAAATGCTGGATGATCTCTGCGCAAAGAAGTATTTGCGACTGGAATACCCCAAAAACTTAGTTGTCCACCATGAGGAGGACGGAACAACATGGACAGAACGGAAGGCTGTTGAGTCCTTGCCGATGGGCTACAATATCATTACCGGAAAGCTTTCCTTTGAATTCAGCGCTTTCTTGGATACCGAAAGGATTTCCCACACTCTCGTCGCAACTGATATGACCTCAATTGGTGTTGTGGATGGCGATGGTATAAGACATCTTACCTTGAGGGAGGGATTACGTCTGTTCGGTTATCCAGAGTCTTACTCCTTGGCTCCATTTGAGGATGGCCCCAAGGCCACAGAATTGGGTTATGACTTGATTGGAAACTCTGTTTGCGTCCCTGTCATCAAGGCCGTTGCTGGACGTTTATTGGATGTAATCGATGTAAAGTAGAAGCATATGAGTACAGGTAAGCTTAATAAGGACGATGCGCTGAAAGCTATCACAATGTTCCTCATCGACGAAAAAACAGAGAACAAGTATAAGAAGAAAGTTTCTTCCGAACTTGCCTCATACCAGAATTCAATGCTTGGCATCTCCACTAAAGAAGGTTTGGAGAAATACATCCGTTCGGATGAGAATGCCATTGAGCGCCTTACCACCATACTTGGCCTTTCGGGCGAGCGATTTAAGAGGGTGATTTCTCTTATCCGCTTTAACAAGGGGTATGTATTTACCACTGAATGGTCAGACACAGCACTCCGCAAGCTCTTGATTGAGAATCAACCTTTGATGGATGAGTTTTGCGAATTGCTCCTGAATGGAAGAAATCTTCCCAAGTATCAGGCAATTATACCGGCATTTATCCTCAATTATTTCCACATCGATTCTGAGGTTATTGCCCGTATATGCAGCGATGATGTACTTGGCCGCCAAATCAAATCAACTTGTTCGACCAAGTACAACAAGGAAATCACCCAGGCATACGCTAACCGAGTAAATGAGAAGATACGCTCCATAACGGACAAATATCACCTTCATTATGAGAAAAGGCAGATTCCCGGTGGCAACAAAGAGCTGTTTGACTTGATTCATGACACCGAAAAATATATCGTCGTGAATTACCAATACAGCGTGACAACAGGAAAAGGCCAGTCGGACCATGCCGACAAAATCACCGAAATCCGCAGGATGGTCCAAGGTAATGAGGACATAAAAATGCTCTCACTCCTTGATGGCGCCGGATGGTTGGTTAGAGGCGCGGATTGGGATCGTGTCTATGGTTGTAGCGATTATTTCCTGACGCTTAAAACCCTGGATCAACTTGAAGACATTATTACAGAATTCTATAACATCTGAGATACATGCAGGCAGAAGAACGCAAAAAGAAAATTGCCGAAATAACAAAGGGGGACATTTATAGTCCGGACGGCAAAGGCAAGAGGCTCCGCTATTGTGGCGAGGTAAAGACTTTCATTGAGTATGAAATTCCTATCGAACTCCTCGTGTTCAACGTGGAGAACGGCCGCATAGCCAGTATGGTCAAATCGTTCGAGAGAGAGCGTAGTTCACTTGACCCGGAGCGCCCAAACGATGCACAGCAGATTGCTCAATTCTTGTTTGATTCTAATGAACAGGCAAATGAGAAGACTAAGAAGAGCATTGCTGATAATGGTCAACTCGAAACTGGCATTATTACAAGCGATGGCGTTATCGTGGATGGTAACCGCCGTGCATCTTTGATGTTGGCTATCCGCAAGGATACAGCAAAGTATACTCCTGAGCAGCGTGCCCGTTGTAATAAATTCCGTTGTGTCGTACTGCCTGAAGACGCAAACGAAAAGGAGATCCTTCGACTGGAGACCACTTATCAGATGGGTGCTGACGAGAAGGTTGGCTACAATCCTATCGAGAAGTACCTTCATGCACGTGATATGATTAACAAGGGCTTTGCCCCAGATGATATTGCGGAGTACATGGGCCTCGGATCAACCGCCAAGGTTACAGAGCTGCTCGAAGTGATGAAGCTCATAGATGAGTATCTCGACAACTACGAATACACGGGTATTTATACTCGCCTGCCCCGTGGATTCGAAGATGATATGCTAAAACTCTATCAGGCCATCAATAGAGTTAAAGGAGGCAAAATCAATTGGATTACCGGAGACCGTGTCAAGCCCGTCATTGTTGACTTGAAATGCATTTGCTTTGACTTTATCCGCCTTAATGCCAAGACCCAAGAAGGTTTTGATTATCGTTTGATTGCATCTACGAATGGAAACAACTTCTTGCTTTCCGAGGATGTCTGGAGCAAGTTCGTAACTGACTGGCAAGATGCCACTACTGGAGTTGAGGAGCAATCTATAGACGAGGTCCTTGCCAATTCCCGCAGTTCAGGCGACTCAGAACGCCTCCTGGAGAATCGAGACCAGCTTTGGCGCGAGAAAGTACAAGAGAAACTTCTCGAGGGCTTTGCTGAAGCAAAGACTACCATTGAGAATAAAAAAGAAAAGGAGAAACCTTCCGTTTTGATCAAGAGGGCCATTAGCGCTCTTTCCCAGATCGACCAATCAAAACTGGCCACCAGTAATGATAAGGATACCATCCGCCATTACCTGGGAGAATTGGATTCAGTGTTTAAGGAGGTTTTGAATGCGATTAAGGATTAATTAGCATGGCGGAACTAATCATATCGTTCATCGAGGGTAACAAATATCGTATTTCGGGCGCTGTAAGTGAACTCCTCTCTAACAAGCGTTCAAAAATGATGTTGCGTTCCTACCTTCCGTACCAACAAGAGGGCGACACTCTTGTCGTAGAGAACGAAGAAGGGATTGAGCAGGTGGCTGAGATACTGAAAATCGTTTCAGAGTATATCGGGGCCACAATTGTATATGATGCAAAGACAAGTTCCGACATTGCTGATTTTAAAACTCGCGAGGAAAATTTTGCCCGCTTTTCCCAAGAGGCAAAAGATATCAAAGAGAATCATTGCAACCCTGATGAATTCAAGGAGTTCACAGAAGTTCTTGATGAGCATATGCCTGCCCGTCATTTGTATCCGCTTCAGCTCCTGTCCGCCTATCATCTTGCCTTTTCACAAAATGGGTGCAATTTTTCAGTACCCGGTGCCGGTAAAACGAGTATTGTTTACGGCGCATACACGTATTTGAAGTATTGCAATGATCCAGAGAAGCAGGTCAAAAAGATTCTCATTATTGGCCCACTTAGTTCTTTTGGCCCCTGGGAAAACGAATACCTTGAGTGTTTTGGTGTCAAGGTAGACAGCCAGAGGATTAATGGAAAGATGAACCCCGATCAGAAAAAACAGTATTTCTACGGGGAGACTTCAGAGTTAACTTTGCTTTCGTACCAGTCAGTCATTACCTTGAAGGATGAATTGGAGTTTTTCCTTCGCAATAACAAGGTGATGGTCGTCCTTGATGAGGCCCACAAAGTGAAGAGCACGAATGGCGGTGTTATCGCAAGTATCGTGATGGATTTGTCCCGCTGGTGCAGTTCAAGGGTAATCCTTACCGGTACGCCGGCACCCAACGGGTATGAGGATTTGTACAACCTGTTCCATTTTATCTGGCCTCAATATGACGTTATAAAATACAATGTCGGACAGTTACGGGAAATGACCAAGGCATATAATGATTCAAGGGTGCCTAAACTAATGGACAACATTTTCCCTTATTTTATCCGTATCAGGAAGAGCGACCTTAATCTTCCACCGGCCACGGAAAATGCTCCGATTATTGTTCCGATGAAGGACTCGCAACGTCGCATATACGATTTTATCGAGGAAAGGTTTATCGAGGAGGCTAATAAAGAGACAAAAGAAAGCGCCTTACACAGCATTCTGGTCCGCGCCAAAATGATACGCTTGCAGCAGGTCGCAACTAACCCTGCCCTTCTTAATGAGCCGCTTTCTTCTTTTTCCGAGGAAGTGGGTGAAGACTTGTCGTCAATAGAGGCTGATGACGCTGCCATTATGCAAGACATCATGCGTTTCTATGACGAACATGTCCCTGCCAAGTATGAGGAGTGCCTGAAACTCGTCCAGAGGATTATTGACACGGGGGAAAAAGTAATTATTTGGGTAATATTTATCAAGAATATTGAACGCCTTGAAGAGTACCTGAAAGAAAATGGTATTGCATGCAAGGTCCTATATGGTGCCACACCTGTGGCCAGTGAGGACATGTCTGAGGAAGAACTTGTCAACACCCGTGAAGGTATTGTGAATGAGTTTAATAGCGCGGACAGTTCTTTCAAGGTAGTCATTGCCAATCCTTTTGCGGTTGCTGAATCCATTTCCCTGCACAAGGCCTGCCATAATGCGATTTACCTGGAGCGTTCTTTCAACTGTGCTCATTTTCTTCAGTCAAAAGACAGAATCCACCGTTATGGCCTTCCCCAAGGCACCGACACGAATTATTATTACATCCTGTCGGAAGACTCAGTTGATGAGACCATCGATACACGTTTACGTGAGAAAGAACGCCGGATGATGGATATCATTGAGAATACCCCTATCCCTCTCTTCCTGAATACGACAGATGAGGGAGACGCCGATATTAAAGCGATTTTGAACGATTATGTTAGACGAAAGGCTCGAAAAGTACGCTAAAATAGGTACCAGGAAAGGTATCGCCTTTGTAGCGCGCTGGCTTTCAGACAACACTACATCGGTCGAATCCCTGAAGCAATTGGCCCAGAGTTCTGTTGGCATAAATGCTTCAGAGGTGGAGCCTATTTTGTGGCTTTTCCAGTCCATGGGCCTTTTGAAAATCGTCCATGACGACTACATCGAGGGGCATGACCAACTGGGTGAAAAATACCGCAGGGGCATAGATGCATTCGATGAATGGTTTATCGAACGTTTCGTGGAATTTGCCCTCGATGAGGAAATAATTGACATCGACACCATTTCATATAGCATTGCAGAGAACGCCTTTATCATGTCTTCAACGACGATTAAGCCGGCAAAGCATGCTTGTTATAGAAATATCCTTACAGAATATGGCGTCATCACCTTGCTTGCGGATTCGCGCTATCTCGTAAACAGCGCTTTGGACAGGGCAATCAAGATCCCTGAACGTCATAAGAAAATTACTGAGAAGCAACTTCTGGCCAAACTTGAAGCCGAACGTGAACAAGGTGAACGGGGCGAATTGTTTGTCTTGGAATACGAAAAGAAACGTATTGCAGAGCCAACAAAGCAATCTCTCATACAGCGCATTTCCACTATCGACGTATCTGCAGGATTTGACATTATTTCCATAAACAGTGTTGAGTCCGAAAGGCCAGACCGGTTTATCGAAGTCAAGACTTACAAGGGGGCAGAACATTTTATCTGGTCAGACAATGAGATCGACAAAGCAGAAGTGATGGGAGACTCTTACTTCTTGTATCTAGTTGATGATGACTGCATCAGTAAGGAAGGCTATGAACCGGTTATCATCCAGAACCCGGCCAAAGAGATCTTCAAATCCGGTAACTGGATTTTTGAGCCCAATTCCTATAGGATTAACAAACTTATCCATCGTCCAGGCGAAAGCTTGCCCTCTCGGCCTATTAAGCTTGAATCTGATGAGGAGGAGCCTCAAGAGGAAGAGATGAGTCCTCGCTATGTTTCTGACAGCAGGCTCTTCTTTAACAAGCGCTCTTTCTCAAATACAGATTTGCTTCGCGTGTTCAACGCAATGTATGAAGCAGGGTTCTTCGTTGATGAAGTTGGCGCAAATAAGGCAACCAAGTTGGAAGTGTTTAGGGTATTAGGAGACGCCCTTCATGTTGACCTCAGGAATGCCTCTAAGTTGCTCTCCGCTGCCAAGGGTGTCGACAACGACTCCGATGCCAATACTGGAATATTTGACATTCTGAAGAAGAAATCAGAGGACTATTTTTCAGAGTAAGGATATTTCCTCCATTAACGCCAGTCTCCGGGCTTCGGCCTCTTTCCTTTCCTGCCTCCTTTGCTCCCGCGCCGTACGGCGCTCTTGCTGACGTATCCTATATTGGTTTCCATCTTCGAGGATTTCACTGGCCACCCTTTCCACGGTGCCTTCAAACTTGGCCTTCACCAACTCGCACTCCCAAACGATAACCACGGACCAACCCTTGGCTTCCAGCTGCCGCCAAACTTCTTGGTCACGTTCCTGGTTCCGTGTCACTTTCGTCAGCCAGAAATCAGTATTGGTCTGCGGTAAGTGATAAATCTTGCACCCCTTGTGTGCATGCCAAAAACACCCATGCACGAACACCACGGTCCGGTGCTTCGGCAGTACAATATCCGGGGAGCCTGGCAGGCCTTTGACGTTCACACGGTACCGGAATCCACGCCTCCAGAGGGCACGCCGCAGCGCTATCTCTGGCTTCGTATTCACGGAGCGGATATGCGACATCAATTCGGATCTCTCCTCTGTTGTCAATCGATCGGCCATGATTTTGGGGACTTCCAAATACAAAGTTAAAAAAACTTTTCGGCAGTACCGTCCAATAGGATTTAACGGGGTAAAACGAAGTTTGCTCCCTCGCCATACCCATTGCTTTTCTCGCTGATTTTTCGTAACTTACAATCAGAAACCTAAACGAAAAACCAGCCATGAAAATCCTCATCGACAACGGCCACGGCATCGAGACGCCGGGCAAGCGCTCTCCCGACGGAGTGCTCCGGGAATACGCCTGGAACCGCCTCATCGCCGCCCGCATCGTGGACCGTCTCCTCTCCCTCGGCCTCGACGCCGAACTCCTTGTCCCGGAGGAAAGGGACATCTCCCTGCCCGAACGCTGCCGCCGCGTGAATGCCTGGTGCCGCCGGCTCGGCAAGGACAACGTCATCGTCATCTCCATCCATGCCAACGCCGCCGGCCACGGCGACCGCTGGTACGACGTCACCGGCTGGTGCGCCTACACCTCCCGTGGCAACACCCGGGCCGATGCCCTCGCCACCTGCCTCTACCAGGCCGCCCAGGCCACCCTCCCCGGCAAGCGCCTCCGCACCGACTACACCGACGGCGATCCGGACATGGAAGCAGATTTTTACATCCTACGCCATACCACGGCCCCCGCCGTCCTCACCGAAAACTTCTTCATGGACTCCCACCCCGACTGCACCTTCCTCCTCAGCGAAGAAGGCCAACAGGCCATCGTCAACCTTCACGTCGATGGAATACTACAATACCTTCAGATCTGAACAAATCACTGCCGCCACCCCAATTCAGGATGACGGCAGTTTTCATTCTCCGTATAATCTTCCGAATTCTACTTAACCCTCACAAAGTGCCTATAGTCCGACCCCCACGTCCCCACGGAATACGTCGTTCCTTCCTTTTGCCAAACCATCTCCTTTGAGGTCAATTTGACGAGGGTATAAGTGACGTTGCTGTAGTCCGACATCTGCGGATTGATTGTTATGGTTCCTTTATTGATCAGATCGATGGCATACCTGCCGCTGTAATCGTGCGATTCGCCGCTCAGCGCATCATAAGTGTGGAGCTGGTAATTATTGTTCCCGTCGAAGGTGTATTCCACGGAGCCGTCCATCGCAAAGACCGCGGGATCATACTGCTCAGACCAGGTACCCTCCAGTTTGCTCATATCAAGTTTCTCACAGCTGCACAGCCCTGCCACCAGCAGAACTGCAATAATCATTGTTTTCAGAACCTTCATTGCTTTCGTTTTCTTTTTCTTATTAAACACACACAAGGCCGAAATACTGCTTGCAAAGATAACCTTTTTTTCTCCTTCCACCAGGCAGGACCTTCCCAGGCCCCGCCTGGCATCCGGATAGAAAGTATTTATGTTTAACTGTGCTTATGAAGCCAACTCAATCTTTCTTCAGCACCTCGGCCGGATTCATCCTGGCTGCCCGCAGATAATGCGACAGCACAACCAGGGCGCATAGAGCCACCACAATGATGAGCGTCAGGGCAAACACACCCAGCGAGAAGCCCACCCGGTGCGAGAACTGCTGCAGGTAGTACCGCACAATCAGCCAGCCGATCGGCGCTGCTATCACATAACAGATGGCCACTGTCCGCAGGTAAATCCACAGGCCCTCCGAAGTAATCTGGGGAATCTCTGCACCCATCACCCGCTTGATGGAAATCTCCGTCCGTTTGTATTGGACATCCATCAGCACTTGACCCCAGATACCCACCAGCGAAAGCAGCACCGCCAGCAGCGAGAACAGCCACACGGCTAACCTCAGTCGCTCTTCACCACTGTAGAGGTTTTTGCCGATAGCATCATAGAACTGCACCTCGTAAGGCATCGTCGGGTCCATCTCCGTCAGGACGGTCTGAATCTTGTCAACAGCCGCAAAGCGGTCGGCGCCTTCCGTCAGCCGGATATAGGCAAACGGCATCGAGCGCGCCTTCCGGGTGTGTACCTGGAAGGCTACCGGAGAATCAGCCTTTCGCATCGAGGTGATATTCACATTATTGATGAAGCCGACAATAGGCGCTCCGTCGCCAAATTCATCGGCATAAACCCGCAGTTCCGCACCGTGGGCCTTCAAGTCCTGGGTGAACAGGATCGGGCCGAACTCGCCTTCATTGAAATCACGGCCTTCCAGCAGCTCCAGCCCAAGTACTTTCGGCAGGTTCCAACTGCAGTAAATCATACTCATCGACACCTGTCCATCACCGAAATCGGCGCCCTCGGTGGAATAGGAATCTGAGCCGCCAATCAAATCGTTCGCATAGGCCACATCCTTCACCTCCGGAAGCGAACACAGCCTTTCCCGCAGCCAGTCTGCCTTTTCGCGGCCGTTCTCTCCGCCGATATTCACCACCGCCAGGTTATTTTTGTCGTATCCGCAGGGATATTCCTTCATGAAGCGGCTCTGCCGCTGCAC
Organism: uncultured Bacteroidia bacterium; assembly: GCA_902792815.1. Classification (GTDB taxonomy): domain Bacteria; phylum Bacteroidota; class Bacteroidia; order Bacteroidales; family UBA932; genus Cryptobacteroides. The sequence continues at coordinate 1,666 of CADBAY010000017.1, read as the reverse complement.
GAAGAATACGAACACAAGCAGGGCGATGGAGACCACAAACTGCACGCCCACCAGCACCGAGCGCAACGTCTTCCCGGACTGTGACAGCCCATAGTTTCCGCGGAGGATAAGTGCCGGTTGCCCGGAGGTCGAATAGATGCCTGGCCAGATACCGGCAATGATGCCCGTGGCCAGCGCCACTGTTCCGACGAACACCAGAAGCCCCCACTGCGTCCTGAGCGTAAAGGCTTGCATCAGCACACCCTGCGTGGCCAGCGCTTCCGATACCGGTCCCAGCAGCAGGGTGGCCACCGCAAAGGCGCAGATGCACCAGATGACGGCTTCGGCTACCACCAGTGCCCGCAAGCGTGCCGTGGAGGAGCCCAGAATCTTCTGCAGATTGATATTCCGGATGCGCAGCGGAGTCAGCGCCACATAGAAGTTCGTGAAATTGATGAGTCCGATGGCCAGGATCAGGATGGCAATGGCAATCAGCAGAAGCAACTGCGATCGGCTGCCGCTTTTATAGACGTTCCCCTCGTTCCGGAAATAGATGCTTGTCAGCGGTACCAGTTCGATGGGCGTAAGCCAGTCCCCGTGCGGAGCAAAGTCGAAGTGGCTGTTGAATTCTTCCGCTACGGCCTTTGCGCTGCCGGCATCGTCCAGCAGCAGATAGCAGATGAAATTGGCTCCACCGTATGAACCCTTCTGGATATCCCCAACCGTCAGATACAGATCATTTCCCAATTGCGTATTGGACGGGAAGTCCTCGTAAACACCCGTCACGGTGACTTCCCGTGGCAGTTCCATATACTTGGCATCCGTCTTCAGCAGTTTACCCAGCGCTGGCTCCCCGGGGAACAGATTCTCCGCCAGGGATTTGGGAATAATCACGGAATTGGGCCCCTCCAATGCGTGGGAATCACCCTCAACCATTTTGATGCCGAAGACATCGATGAACCCTTCCGACACGAAGAGAAGTTCACGCTTGTAGCCCGCAGGAATGCTGCCATCCTTTGCCACGGAGAAATAGATTTCTCCCATAAAAGGCATCACCGTGCATCCCGCTTCGATGTGGGCCGATGAACTGATAATATCATCGGCAAAACCCCTCGGGAGGATGTTCCGGAAGAGGGATTCGTCGCCCTTTTTGTCAGCCCGGAACACCCGGTCCGCCGTGGGATGACATTTGTCGAAAGACAGTTCATAATCGGCCTGCAGGAAGATCAGTGCAAACGCCACGAATGCGGCCACCAGGCCCGTGAAGTTCAGTATCACCGCCGCGGGATATCGACGTATCAGGCTTTTGAGATTCTTTAGTATCATAATCTACTCCTTCTTTAACTCTACCGCCGGATTCGTCCTCGCGGCCTTGAGCACCTGCCAGATAACGGAGGCAAAGGCAATGGCTCCGGAAAGGAGCACAGCCACCACAAAGATCCACCAATAGCCTTCCAACCGGTAAATATAGTCTTTCAGGTATTCCTGGGCCGCATATACGGCTATCGGGATGCCGATAATACAGGCGATGCCAACGAGCACCATGTAGTCCCGGATTGTTCTCCTGGCTTCGGAGTCAACCGTGCCGCCGAAGACCTTCCGGACGGCGATGTCGCGGGATTTCTCATCGGCATAATACGTGCTCATGGCCACCAGCCCCAGCAGGGCGATGATAATGGACAGGAGC
>CADBAY010000016.1 GCA_902792815.1 uncultured Bacteroidia bacterium | reverse complement strand
ACGATGCCAGCAGACTTCCGAATGCCCAGCCGGCCCATAGCAGACCGGCCTGGATGAAGGCGAAGCTAAGCGCTACCTTCAAGACGCTTGTCCATTTCAGGCTCTTTAGCGTGACGCTGGAACAAAGGCTTACGGCAAAGCAGTCGGCGCACAACGAAACTGCAATCAGTATGGCTTCCAGGATGCTCATGCGCTACGGTTTGAATTCCTGACGGTTTGCTATGGAGCGGCCCAGGGTAAGGGCGTCGGCATATTCCAGGTCGTCTCCGAAGCCGAGCCCGCGCGCAAGGGTAGTGACCTTGCAGCCGCTGGGAGCTATCTGCCGGTAGATGTAAAAAGAGGTCGTTTCGCCTTCGACGTCTCCTGAGAGGGCCAGGATGACTTCGGTATCGGGGGTTACCCTGGCAGTCAGTTCCTTGATGGTGAGGTCCGACGGACCTATGCCCGCGATGGGGGAGATGATGCCGCCCAGGACGTGGTACACGCCTTTGTACTGCCCGGTAGACTCTATGCTCATGACGTCCCGCACGCTCTCGACCACGCAAATTGTATTGTGGTCGCGCTTAGGGTCGGCGCAAATGGAGCATCGCTCGCCGTCCGATACCATCATGCAGGTATTGCAGTAATGGACGCCTTCGGCTAGTTTGTCGATGGCTGAAGCGAAGCGGTGAATCTTGTCGGAGGGCTGCTTGAGCAGGTGCAGGGCGAGGCGCAGGGCGCTGCGCTTGCCCACTCCCGGCAGGGAGTTGATGGCCTCTACAGCCTCGCGAAGGGCCTGGGAAGGGTAATTGTCGGGTTGAAGCATTGTTATTCGACCACTACTCCATTCTTTTTCCAGTTGATGTAGCCGATTATGCAGAACACGATATAGAAGGTGTACATAACGGCCATAAGCCACTTGGCCTGGCTGGCATATACGGTGATTATCAGGATGTTGGCGACAATCCAGAACAGATACTGCTCGATGTGCGACTGCGACAGCAGCCAGGCGGCCACAAGGCTGAGGACGAGCGAGGGACCGTCAATCCAGGGTGCGGGATCGCTTGTGAACCGTCCGAGGACAATGCTCAGCAGGGGAATACCGACGGCAAGTATGGCTGCCACTATGAGCAGACGCTTGCGGGTGAGCGGAACGATGTGCAGCTTTCCGCCGCTTTCGCCCTCCAGCTTGCGCCACTTGAAAATACCTATGACGGCAATGGCTATGAGGTAGATGTTCAGCGCCACCTGCGCCCACAGGGGAGCCCAGGCGCCGCCCTCGTGGTTGGAGACCGAGATGAGCAGGGCGGTGGATGAAACCATTATGCTGAAGTACCACATCCATTTATGCTGGAATATCTGGAGGATCATATACGTAACGCCGCATACAAGGGAGATAATCTGGATCCAGGAACTGTTGGACGAAAGCCATTGCAGGGCTTCTTCGAAGAAAAGTATATTCATAACGCAAAAATAATGATTAAGTTTTCATAAATCAAATAATTTGTCTAAATTTGCGCGCCTTTTAAGGAGCTAACTCCCGCGGGCACAGAACATAAAGTCCAATTACTAGTTAAAAACAATTATTGTAACAAATGGAAGAAGAAAAAAGACTGAACGCATCTATCGCACCTGAAGAGTTCGATTGGGATGCCTTCGAAAGCGGTTCCGAGGTTTACGGAACAGCCGAAAAAGCGGAGATTGATGCCGCTTATGACAAGACCCTTGCAAGGATCGACGCCAACGAGACCAAGGAAGGCGAGGTGACAGCCATCAACAAGCGTGAGGTTGTCGTCTCCGTGGGCGGCAAGAGCGAGGGCGTTATCCAGGCAACTGAATTCCGCTACAATCCTGACCTTAAGGTCGGTGACAAGGTGGAGGTTCTGGTTGAGTCTCCCGAGGACAAGAAGGGCCAGATCGTGCTTTCCCACAAGAAGGCAAGGGCTCTCAAGTCTTGGGACAGGGTCAACGAGGCATTCGAGAACGACGAGGTCGTCAAGGGTTTCGTGAAGACCCGCACCAAGGGTGGTATGATAGTGGATGTATTTGGCATCGAGGCTTTCCTGCCCGGCAGCCAGATCGACATCAAGCCCATCCGTGACTACGACCAGTTCGTCAACCAGACCATCGACTTCAAGATCGTCAAGATCAACAACGAGTACCGCAACGTGGTCGTTTCCCACAAGGCACTGCTCGAGGCTGAGCAGGAGGCCAAGAGGGCGGAACTCATCGGCAAGCTCGAGAAGGGCCAGGTCCTCGAAGGTGTGGTCAAGAACATCACCAACTACGGTGTGTTCGTCGACCTCGGCGGTGTAGACGGTCTTATACATATTACTGACCTCAGCTGGGGCAGGGTCAACCATCCCGAAGAGATCGTCTCCCTGGACGAGAAGATCAAGGTGGTCGTGCTCGACTTCAATGAGCAGCAGAAGCGTATCGCTCTGGGTCTCAAGCAGCTTACTCCTCATCCTTGGGACAACCTCGATCCTAACCTCAAGGTTGGCGACAAGGTCAAGGGTAAGGTTATCCTGCTTGCCGACTACGGCGCATTCATCGAGATCGAGCCCGGCGTGGAAGGTCTTGTACACGTGAGCGAGATGTCCTGGAGCCCCAGGCTTCACAGCGCACAGGAATTCCTCAAGCAGGGCGAGGAAGTTGAGGCTCAGGTCCTGAGCATCGACCGCGAGGCCCGCAAGATTTCCCTCGGTCTCAAGCAGCTCACTCCCAACCCTTGGGAGAACATCCGCGAGAAATATCCCGTCGGCAGCCGTCACACCGCTACCGTACGCAATGTTACCAACTTCGGCGTATTTGCCGAGCTTGAGGACGGCGTAGAGGGTCTTGTCCACATCAGCGACCTGAGCTGGAACAAGATCAAGCATCCTTCAGAGGTTGTGAACTCCGGCGACACTATCGAAGTGCAGATTCTCGACTTCGACGAGACCAACCATAAGCTCAGCCTTGGTCACAAGCAGCTTACCACCAACCCTTGGGATGAGGTCGAGGCCAAGTTCCCCGTGGGTTCTGTAGTGGAGGGCACCATCGCTTCCGTGACCGACAAGGGCGCAATGATCACCCTCGATTCCGACGCTGAAGGCTTCGCTTTCAACCGCGAGATCGTCAAGGAAGACGGCAAGCAGGCCGTCGCCGGTGAGACTCTGCCCTTCAAAGTAGTCGAGCTCCGCCGCAGCACACGCCGCATCATCCTCAGCCACGTCCGCACTTACCAGGAGGTTAAGGAGAAGGCAGCCGCTACTGAGGCCGAGACCACCAAGAAGGCCGTCAAGAAGGTCAATGCCAACGTTGAGAAGACCACTCTCGGTGACATCGACGCTCTTGCAGCCCTCAAGGAAAAACTCGAGAAAGGCGAGTAATGATATTTTCCGTAACGACAATGGGCACAGCTTCGGCTATGCCCATTTCCGATAGGAATCCAAGCGCCCAAATGCTCTCCGCTGGCGGGCGCTTGTTTCTTATTGATTGCGGAGAAGGCACGCAGCAGCAGATGCGGCGCTGCCATTTCGGCTTCGTGAAGATCGAAGCCATTTTTATATCCCATATCCACGGAGACCATCTTTTCGGACTTTTCGGGCTGCTGAATTCGATGGCTATGTACGGGAGGGTGGCTCCGCTTGACATCTACGGGCCTCCGGCACTCGGCTCCGTGCTCAACTTCTACACTTCTTTCTTCGGCTCTGAAGATCTATTCGAACTGCGTTTCCATAAGCTTGATGGCAAGGGGCCGGAACTTATCCATACGTCCAAACAGCTGACGGTCACCGCTTTCCCTCTCAATCACAAGATTGAATGCTACGGATTCCGTTTTGACGAAACGGTTACCCAGCGGCATCGCGAGGCCAATCCGGCGTACCGGGCAAAGTCTTATGCGTATTGCTCCGATACCGCACCTTTCCCCGAACTTGCCCAGTGGGTGAAGGGCGTCAGTTGCCTGTATCACGAGGCCACTTATCCCAAGGAAATGGCGGACAAGGCGGAGCACCGTTTCCATTCCACATCGGAACAGGCGGCACGCTGCGCCCTCGAGGCAGGGGTGGGGCGCCTGATAATAGGTCACTACTCTTCGCGCATCACCGATATCGACGCCCTGGTAGAAGAATGCCGGGCGATTTTCCCCGATACGGTGGCCGCATTCGACTGTGACACCTTTGATATATAACTGGAATTATTTTTGCATATATCTCGCATTGTTCGTATATTCGAATTTTGTGAAAAGAGCAATAGTATTATTCAGCGCGCTTGCGCTTTTCGTGGCGGCGACTCCAGGCCCATATGAAAAGTACATCGAAAAGTACTCTTCCGTGGCCGTCTCGGAGATGCACCGCTCGGGTGTACCGGCATCCATTTCCCTGGCCCAGGGGCTTGTTGAGTCTGCCGCCGGGCAGTCGACGCTTGCCACCAAGGCCAACAATCATTTCGGTATCAAATGCCACTCCGACTGGAAGGGCAAGAAAACATACAGAGACGACGACAAGGCTAACGAATGCTTCAGGGTATATTCCAATGCCGCCGCCTCTTTTAAAGACCATTCTGATTTCCTTCGTTACCAGGACCGTTACAAGTTCCTCTTCGACCTCGACCCTACCGACTACAAGGGCTGGGCAAAGGGCCTCAAGAAGGCCGGTTACGCTACGGACAGGCTTTATGCCGACAAACTTATCAAAGTTATTGAAGATTACGAGCTTTACCGCTTTGACAGCGAGGCGGGAGAGTTACCCGAACCGCCCAGCCAGATAGAAGCTCCCGTCGAAGTAGCCGCCGTTACGGCACGCGAAGAATACCGTTTCTCGCTTGCGCGCAAGGTGTATCAGGTCAACGGAGTGCCCTGCGTGTATGCGGTGGCGGGGGATACCTATGAGTCTATAGCCGCATCCAACAGCTTGTTCGCCGGCGAGATTCTTCGTTACAACGATGCTTCTGCGGGCGATGCCCTTAATGCCGGTGACATCGTGTACCTCCAGGCCAAGAGGCAGAGAGCTGCCCGCGGCATGGACAAGTACATTGCCGGCGAGGGCGGCGAAAACCTGCGTGATATTGCCCAGCGTTTCGGCGTAAGGCTTTCGGCGATAAAGCGTATGAACCATTTAACTGAAGAGTACGTGCCTCTGGAGGGCGATACAATACGCTTGCGTTGATGAAAACCATAATAAAGATTCTTGCGCTTCTCATTGGCGCCGTCGCCATATTATTCTGCTACAACTGGTTGAGAGATAATAAAATGTCCAATTTCTACGGAAAGGCGGACCTTTATGTGACTTCCGAGACCACTCCCGACGATGTAATAAAATCCCTTAAGAGCCAGCTCAAGGTGCTGAGCGAAAGGAGGCTGCGCAAAGTCTTCGCCGAGAAGAAAGTTGCCGACTACATTAAGCCTGGGCACTATCGCGTGAGCAGCTCGAATTCGAGCGTGTACGTGGCCAGGATGCTGAACAACGGCTGGCAGAGTCCCGTTAGTTTTACTCTTGCCGGATCGCTGAGGACCAAGGCGGAGATCGTGCGCAAGATTTCCAGGCAGCTTCAGCTCGATTCAGCCGAGGTTTATGCCGCGCTGGAAGATTCTGCCTTCCTGGCATCTTACGACACCACGCCGGAGACTTTTTTCGAGGCCTTTTTCCCTGCTACTTACGATCTTTACTGGACAGCGTCGCTTTCAGATGTGCTTGACCGCTGCCGCAAGGCGTCCGATGCTTTTTGGACCGACGACAATCTGGTTAAGGCGGCCAAGGCGGGACTTACCCGCCGCGAGGCAGTCATCCTTGCATCGATAGTCAAGTCGGAATCGAAATATAAGCCGGAGCTCTCCAAGATTGCCGGCGTTTACCTTAACCGCATTGCCCGCAACATGCTTCTGCAGGCCGATCCTACTGTTGCCTATTGCTATGATTATCAGTTGAAGAGAATTCTGTTCAGACACCTGGAGTTTGATTCTCCGTATAATACATATAAGTATCCGGGGCTTCCTCCCGGGCCTATATGTGTGCCGGACAAGGAGTTCCTGGAGGCAGTGATCAACCCCGACTACGGTGGCGGCAACCTTTATTTCTGTGCCAGCAAAAACCTAGACGGCACTCACGTGTTTGCCAAAACCCTCGAGGCCCATAACCGTAATGCCAAGGCTTTTCAAAATGCTTTGAACAAGCGTTAAAAAATATATGAAAATATTGTAAAACAATAAATATTTACTATATTTGCAAAAACTTTAACGAAAAACAATATGAGAAAAGTTTTGATTTTCATTGCTGCCATGTTTATGGCGTCTGTTCTCGGAAGCGCCCAGAACGCTCTTCCCAACGATCCTGCCGTTAAGGTTGGCAAACTCGACAACGGAATGACTTATTACATCCGTCACAACGACAAGCCGGCCCAGAGGGCAGAGTTCTATCTTGCTACCCACGTGGGTGCAATCCAGGAAACTCCCGACCAGGACGGTCTGGCCCACTTCCTCGAGCACATGTGCTTCAACGGCCTTAAGAATCTCCCCGGCAAGCAAATGCTGGAGTATCTCCAGGGCATCGGCGCCGAGTTCGGCCGCAACATCAACGCTTCTACGGGCGTGGAGTCGACCCAGTACATGCTCAACAACATCCCTGTCACCCGTGAAGGTATCATCGATACCTGCCTTCTGGTGATGCACGACTATTCCCACTTCGTTCTCAACGAGCAGGAAGAAATCGACAACGAGAGGGGAGTTATCATCGAAGAGCGCCGTACCCGCCGCAATGCTTCCTGGCGTATGTACGAGCAGAACAAGCAGTATATGTACAAGGGCTCCAAGTTTGCCGACTGCTCTCTTATCGGCAGCCAGGAGAACCTTGAGACCTTCAAGAGGGAGAGCCTCGTGAACTTCTATGAGACTTGGTATCGTCCTGACAATCAGGCACTTATAGTAGTAGGAGACATCGATCCCGACCAGATCCTGACCAAGATCCAGAAACTCTTTGCCGACATTCCCGCTCCGGTTAACCCCAAGGCCAAGGACGTCATCAAGATTCCCGATAATGCAGAGCCTATAGTGGGTGTGGTCACCGATCCCGAAAGCCCTAATTCTGAGGTAACTATCCTTTGGAAGAGCGAGCCTCTGCCCAGGGAATTCAACAATACCGACGTAGCATTCCTTACCGAAATGATTAAGGACATCGTGGGCGGCGTGATGAACGAGCGTTTCCAGGAGATTACTTCCAAGAGCGATGCTCCTTTCCTTAACGGCGCCCTGATGTGCAGCCGGATCTGCGAGACTTGCGATGTGGTCCTCGGCGACGTAGCTTTCAAGGAAGGCCAGGTAGAGCCCGCTCTAAAGGCTTTCTATACCGAGGTCGAGAAGATGAAGCGCTACGGCTTCAGCGACGCAGAAGTCCAGAGGGCAAAGGATGATATCCTGAGCCGCTATGAGCGCAGGGCAAGCGCTGCCGACAGCCGTAAGAATTCCGAATTCATACAGCCTCTCATCAGCAACTTCTTCAACAATACTCCTTATATGGAGCCCGCTACCGAGTACCAGCTCGCCAAGTCCATTATGCAGATGGTTCCCGCAGCCGCTATCAACCAGGTTGTCGGCCAGCTCATCACCGACGAGAACATGGTGGTGCTCTACAACGGCCCCAAGAAAGAAGGTCTTGCCGATCCTACCGAGGAGCAGCTCCTTGGCATTATCAGCGCTGTCAAAGCATCTGAGATTGCTGCAAATGCAGAAGAGAAGATCGAGACCGAATTCGTAAATCCTGCAAGCCTCAAGGGCGGCAAGGTCAAGAAGACTGCCCAGCTCGTCAAGGGCATCACCGAGTGGACCCTCTCGAACGGCGTCAAGGTTGCATTCCTCCCCACCGAGTACAAGAAAGACCAGGTTCTTATCCGTCTCGTGATGGACGGTGGCCAGTCTCTCATCTCTACCGCCGACCTGCCTTCCTTCGAGAGCAATGTCTGGAGCCTGTTCCAGAGCAATACCGGTGTTTCTAAGTTCAATTCTTCCACCACCAGCAAGATGCTTTCCGGCAAGCAGGTTAATATATCTCCTTACATCAGCTCCATCCGCCACGGCATCTCCGGAAGCTGCCAGCCCAAGGACCTCGAAACTGCTCTGCAGCTGCTCTATCTCAACTTTGTCGATCCCCGCTTCGATGCCGATGAGTACAACGTTGGCAAGCAGCAGATCGCGGCAGTCCTGCCCAACTTGCTCAATACTCCTAACTTCAAGTTCCAGCAGGAGTTCATGAAGACTCTCTACGGCGGCAATCCCCGTAACATCGTCATCGATGAAGACGTGCTTGCAAAGGCAGATGTGACGGTGGCCGAGCGTAACTACCGCAAGCTCTTCAAGAATGCTGCAGGCGCCAAGGTGTTCATCGTGGGCAATGTCGATCCCGAGACCCTTAAGCCTCTGGTAGAGAAGTATATAGGTTCACTTCCCAAGGGCTGCAAGGCTCTCAAGTGGAAAGACACCGGCGAGCGCTTCGCCCAGGGCGTAGTGGTCAACGACTTCAAGGTGGATATGCAGACTCCCAAGAGTACCGTTCTCCAGGTTTACAACAACTACGGGGTTAAGTACAGCGTGGCCGAGGAGGTCAATCTCGATGCTGCCAAATTCATCCTCGATATGATCTATACCGAGACTCTCCGTGAGTCTGAAGGCGGCACCTACGGAGCATCCGTCAGCACCAGCATCCAGAAGTATCCTGTCGACCAGGCACTCATTCAGGTGTACTTCGATACCAATCCTTCTTCTTCCGACAAACTGCGCAAGCTTGCCCTTGACGGCCTTAAGAAGCTTGCCCAGGAAGGACCTACCGAAGAGCAGATGACCCGTGTCACCGAGAACTTCAAGAAGAACATACCTGAGAGCCGTATCCAGAACAGCCACTGGATGGACGAAATCAGCTGCTACTATAACTACAACGGTATGGACTACGACGCCGAGTACGAGGCTGCCGTGAAAGCCCTTTCTGCAGAAGGCATACGCAATGCAGTGGCTTCCGTGCTCGCTTCCGGCAACGAGATCGAGGTTGTTATGGGGCCTGACAAAACTGCCGAGAGAGAATAAAAAAGGCTATTTTTTACCTTTATAGGCTACGCCTTTAACATGAAGGATGACCGGCTTGTCAATGCCGGACAAATAGACAGTAAGGGTCTTGTCGAAAGGATAAGGCCCTTCGTCGTTTTTATATGTCACCTCTATGGTGCCTTTTTCGCCGGGGGCGATATCGGTCCGGGTCCATTTGACAGAGGTGCAGCCGCAAGTTGTGATTACGGCAAAGATGTTCATAGGAGCCGAACTGATGTTGGTTACTTCAAATGTGCAGCTGACCGCACCGTCTCTGGTATCAATTTTGCCAAAGTCGTGCACGGTGCTCCCGAAGCGGGCAATCCCGCCGAAATCTTTCTGCGCCGCTGCAGGAAGAGCGCACAGAAGCGAGAGAGTCAGGATAATGATGTTCTTTCTCATAGCTGCAAAGTTAAAAAATATATTCTTTGGTACTTGATAATTCAAATACAATACCTAAATTTGCGTAACTAATAAAAATTAAGATTATGGCTTACAAAATTTCTGCAGACACCTGCGTAGCTTGCGGCACCTGCCAGGGCGAATGCCCTACCGGCGCTATCAAAGAAGGAGATGTTTACACCATCGATCCCGATGTTTGTATAGATTGCGGCACTTGTGCCGACGCTTGCCCGATGGGCGCAATTGCTCCGGGAGAATAATATGCGTAAACTTGTTTTAGGGGCCCTTGCGGCCCTTTTTGCTTTTGTAGGCTCTGCCCAGAATATAAAACCTTCCATTTCCCTCAAGCTTTATCCCGAAGGACAGACCGTCGATAAAGGTATAGTTGAGAACGGAGTGAGCGTGACTCTCGGCCCCTGCGACGACAATGAGCTCCGCGGAGCCCATGAGTTGACCGGTGACGGTAACCTTGGCAATATCAACGATCCTTACATCGACATTTATCTTCCCAAGAAGGGTAACGGGCAGATGCTTGTCTGCTGCCCCGGCGGTGGGTATAAGTACTGCTCCTCTTATAACGAGGGCACGCGCGTGGCCGCTTGGTGCCTCAAGCACGGAATAGCCTGCTGCGTGGTACTTTACCGTATGCCCAACCATCATTGCAAGGTGCCTCTGACGGATGTGCAGAATGCGTTCCGTTACTGCCGCGCCCACCAGAAAGAGTGGGGGATAAAGCAGTTGGGAATCATAGGCTTCTCGGCAGGCGGGCATCTGGCCGCCAGCGCTTCTACGCTTTGGGTCGACGCCGTGACCAGGCCCGACTTCAGTGTGCTTGTTTATCCGGTGATCACTCTCGAGCAGGATGTTACCCACAAGGGGACGCGCTCCAACCTGACCGACAACAAGATTGACCTTGTGGAGTACTATTCCCTTGAGAATCAGGTTAATGCTTCTACTCCCCAGACGCTTCTGCTGCTCTGCCAGGACGATAAAACCGTCCCTCCCGAGAACAGCCTGAGGTATTATTTCAAAATGATCAAATGCAAGGTCCCCGGCGAGCTGCATATCTTTACCAGCGGCGGCCATGGCTGGGGTTTCACTACTCCTGAATACGGTGTTGATAAGCTTTCACCCGGTCAGAGGGCTGACTTTTTCAAGATACTTGAGCGCTGGCTGGAAGACCGCAGAGCAGATATCTAGTGATCAAAAACCACATACTTATGATTAAAACAAAAATTATGCAAAGATTCCCGGAGTATTGTGCTCCGGAGAGTGAGAGTGTCCTCATGGAAAGTGAGGACTTGTTATGTGTCTCCGTGACCAACGAGGACATTGATCAAATCGACCCCTTCGACGGGTGGGACAATTAAACAAGGAGGAAGAGTTATGAAAAAGTTATTGTTTATTGTCCTTGCCGCCAGTGTTGCGGTTCTGAGTTCCTGCAATAAGGAAGCTCTCATCGACAACCCGGTCGATATCAATGATCCTTCGGCTGTTTCCGGGGAGCTTGTTCCTTTCTCTTTCCCTGCATCCAGGGAGCTTACCAAGTCGCATCTGGATGGCTTGTCCTTCGTATGGGACGAGGGAGACCAGATTGCCCTCTGCTATGGCAGTACTGTTACTCCTTTTACCTACGATCCCTCTACCAACACCTTCAACGGTGTCATCGATGCTGCCGCTACCGGCCCTTTCTATGTGGTATCTCCTTACAGCAGCAGTTTAAGCATTTCCGGCAGTTCGATTGCAACTGAAATCCCTGCGCTTCAGACTTGTCCTGCAGGTTCTTTCTCCGATCCGGCCGCATTTGTGGCCGTCGGTACAGCAGCCGACAAGGCCGCCCTCGAGGGTGGAGTACAGTTGCGCAACTCTTTCAGCGTGCTGCAGTTTACCATCACCGATCCCGACATTGAATATGTGGTCCTTGACGGTAATATCCTCAGTTATGAATCTATCTCGCCGGTCATTGGTGGCGCGGTCACTATAAACGCCTCAGGCGTTACTGCAATACCTGCAGACGGTAACCGTACTACTGCAGTCACCATCTGCTCCGAGACTCCGACCATGGCCCCCGGAACCTACACGATGGCAGTCGTGCCTAGTGTTTTCCTGAAAGGTATGAAGATGATCTGCAAGCGGCAGGGCGAGACTAAAGCCTACTACCGCTCCGCATCTTCTTCCGTCAACTTTAACCGCAACGCGGGTAAGTCGTTCGGCTCGGTGGCGGTGGCAGGTATTGCAAATCGCTGCTACTATATTCAGGATGCGTATGATATGGATGTATGGAACAAGGCTGAGGTGGCATCGGACGATGTGGTGTTCGTGGGTGCCGATATCGACCTTGCCGGGTATCCTATGAGCCCCGTAAAGGGTTTTGCCGGAACATTCGACGGCCAGAATCACTATATCTACAATCTGAGCATCACTTCCGATAATGATGCGGCCCTGTTTGCATCCACTGCCGATACCGGCACGCCTCTCATAAAGAATATATATCTTGGTACCGATGATGGCGAGCACTGGGATGGAGAGAGCGCTATTGTACATTCCGGAAGCACCGACGACAGCAACTGGATGTATGCAGGTGTAGTAGGTAAAGCCAACGGAGCAACCAGCATTAAATATGTGTTTAATCACTGTCTGGTTAAAGTTGCCGCTGACGCCGGGTCAAAGACCATGATTGGCGGTATAGTAGGTAACTGGGCTTCTACCGGAAGTATGTATAGCTGTTTCAACCGCGGAAACGTGCGCAACGAGGCAGCTTCGGCTGGAGCTAAGAACGTTATAGGCGGTATAGCCGGCCAGGCCGACGGTACCGGAGAGATTGACTCCTGCAATAATTATGGTTCGCTTGTAAACGAAAACGACCAGACCAGTTTTATGGGCGGAATCGTCGGCTGCACTGCCGGGGTGGACAATACCATCAAGGATTGCATCAATTTTGGCAATGTTTATGCGTCAAAATTCAGGGTTAATGCTTTCGGAGGTGTAGGTGGAGTCGTCGGCTATATCATCAAGGGTACTATGAGCGGCTGCTATGCCTATGGCTGCGTAGTTTCTAATTCAGCGGAGTGTGATACCTGGAGGGTTACTACCGGCGGTATAGCCGGTTACCTTGAGAATGCTACTCTCAAGAGTTGTGTAGCCGAGGGTGCTGTCGTTACTGCAACCAAAGCATACAACGTTGGCGGCATTGCCGGCCTGACTGAAAATGCTCCTCATATCATTGACTGTAAAGTGGTTGATGGCTCCAAGGTGATTGGTGCGCAGAGGACAGGTGGAATCGTTGGCTATGCTATGGGCAAAACAAATCTTGATATATCATCCTGTGAGGTGAGCGATTCTGAAATAAGCGGCACACTGAATGTGGGTGGTATAGTAGGTTGGCTTGACACCGGTTCGATCAAGTATTGTAAGGTGACTAAAGAATCCACAGTCACGGCCTCCGGTGATGGTGTCGGTGGTGTAGTAGGACGTGCTATCGCCAAAGGCGGCACTTCCAACCTTATTGACGGGTGCTTGATTGACGGCGGATCGGAAATTTCCGGAAAATACAGCGTAGGTGGAATCGTGGGCTATGAGTATCCTGATGCCAATGGCCCCGTTGATATTTACAACAGCGGTGTAGCGTCTTCTGTTACTGTCCGCGCCACAGCGTGCGACACTGGCGGCGATCCGGAAAAGGGTGACAGCATGATCGGCGGTATTGTGGGTTGGGCCCGCTGCAGCGACAGCGGCAGTACCTTCAAGATTGTAAACTGCTATTCCCATGCAAAGATAGTCTGTGATCTTGCCATGGCTCATCCTTCCGCAGGCGGTTTGCTCGGATATGTTTCTTTGAGCGCTGCCGGAACCGGCCTGGTCTCCAACTGCACAGCAAATCTTACTGCAGACAGGCTGCTTGTGGGAGGCTCTGCCGTTGGTAGCTCTTCGACTCAGTTCGGCGCCCTATATGGAATACTTCCCGACAGGGCAATAACCGTTTCCAACAACTACTACATTGACTCTTTGCCCATCGGCGAGGCAGGCGAGAGCGTGGTCGTTTCCGACAACGAGGCATTTGCCGCGGCCGTTTATAAGGATGGCAGCACCGTGCCCGCCAAGCTCAATGCTTTCTCTTACAGCGACTACACTCTCAGTAAGTGGAAAGCCGATGCAGACGGCAATGCAGTGTTGGATTTGTAGCTTGTCGCTTGATTGTCTAAAAGCTCCCGGAACCCCCGGGAGCTTTTTTATATAGCTGCCGGCGGACTGTCCGATTATGACGATGCAAGGGAACAAAAAGTTTTTATTGCATAATATTTTGCATAAATTTGAAGAAATGTTCAAATGCTTTTGCAATAACTAATAACCATCATATCTACATATGAAAAAGATTATTGTTGTGGGGAGCTCTAACGTTGACCTTACGGTCCGCGTCAGGAGGCTGCCACTGCCCGGCGAAACCATTAGAGGGGCAACATTACTTAGGACTAATGGTGGCAAGGGCGCAAATCAGGCTGTCGCCGCAGCACGTTTGGGGGCTGATGTAGTGTTCATCACATGTCTTGGCAACGACGCCAGCGGGGGGATGCTCTCCGCCCAGTTTGCCGCTGACGGCATTGATACCTCATGTATCAAACTTTCAGCCACGCCTACCGGGACGGCACTGATTTTCGTTGACGACAATGCCGAGAACTGCATAGCTGTGGCCCCCGGTTCCAACAACGATCTTCTGCCTGCCGATATCGACGCCGCCCGCTCCACCATGGAGGGAGCTTCCTATCTGCTGGTTCAGCTGGTGATTCCAATGCCCACGGTGGTCCGCGCAGTAGAGCTTGCCCATTCTCTGGGGATTAAGACCATCATGAATCCTGCGCCCATGAACCCTGTGCCTGAAGAGCTTTTCAGCCGCATCTGGCTCATTACGCCCAACCAGACCGAAGCGGAGCAGCTCACCGGGGTTCATGTAGAATCTGAAGACGATGCCGCCAGGGCAGCTGAGGTGCTGTTTGCCAAAGGCGTTAAAAATGTCATCGTTACCATGGGAAGCAAAGGCTCGTTAGTCTGTACGCAGGAAGGCCGTGAGTTCGTGCCTTCCCGCAAAGTTAAAGCGATTGATACCACAGGTGCGGGAGATGTGTACAACGGCGCTTTGGTAGCCGCTCTCTCGCAGGGCAAGAGCCTTATCGAGGCGGCCCGCATTGCAACCCTGGCTTCATCCATTGCCGTTACCCGCATGGGAGCCCAGACATCCGCTCCTTACGCAAACGAAATTGAGAGTTTATAATAGTAGGCAATTAATAAACGAATAAATGAATAAAAAAGCTCTATTGATTCTTGCTGTTTTTGCTGTTGCCGGTTGCGCTAAAGTGCAGCAGGAGGCGCAAATACCTGTCAAAATGATTATCGAAACCGACATGGGTAACGATATCGACGATGCCCTGGCGCTCGCTCTCGCGCTTCGTGCCGTCGATAACGGGCAGGTTGAATTACTTGCCGTAGGCTGCCACAAGAATTGCACTACGGCAGCTGCATATACCGATGCGGTATGCACTTTTTACGGGCATCCGGAAGTGCCTGTGGCGATGAGCCTTACTCCGGTGCAAGAATTTACCGATTATGTGGATTATACCGCTTGCGAGAAAGATTTCGCAAAAACCGCTGCTGAGTATCCGGAGCCAGTGGCGCTGTACCGCAAGATTCTTGCCTCCCAGCCCGACAATTCGGTGACTTTTGTGAGCTTGGGCTTCGGAACTACGCTCGCCCAGTTGCTCGAGAGCGCCCCTGACGATTATTCTCCGTTGAACGGAGTTGACCTTGTGGCGCAGAAGACCAAGGGGCTTTCCGTCATGGCGGGCAGCTACGGCGAGAAAAAGCGTTCGGAGTATAATGTCCGCAACGATATACCGGCAATGCAGAAGGTGTTCGCACAGTGGCCTACGGCCATCTGGCAGAACCCGTTCGAGATAGGTAAACAGACCATGTATCCCGGTGCGCTCATCGAGCAGAACCTTGGGTTCTATGAGCCTAATCCTGTGGTCGAGGCCTACAAGCTCTACCAGCAGATGCCTTACGACCGCCCCAGCTGGGATATACTCAGCGTACTCTACGCCATCCATCCCGATCTTTTCACCCACAGCGTCGCCGGCACTGTCACCGTCGATGACGAGGGCTATACCTGGTTTACTCCCGACGAGAATGGAAAGCACATAGTGCTGAGCGCCACGCTTGACCAGCCTCAGGCCATCATGAAGGTCGAGCAGGCTATGACGCTCCGCTACGGAGAGTGGGCTGAGCAGAAGAAGCTTATCTGCTTCGATCTTGACGCCACGCTTACCGACCACCGCTGTCCGCTGGAGCCTGCCAACAGGGCACTGCTTGACACTTTGAAGCAGAAATACTCTCTGGTGATGGTTTGCGCAGGCAACTGTCCCCGGGTGTACAAGCAAATGGGTGAGTATCCCATCGACATACTTGGCAATTACGGCATGCAGGAAAGCACTGTCGAGAACGGCGAATTCAAGATCGTCCGTGAAGATGTATTCCCGGCTGACACTGCATTCTTCCGCGAGCAGAACGACTACTTACGTGCCAAATATGGATATGATAAGGTCATTTACGGAGAACCGCTTGAGTTCCATGCTACCGGAATGGTCACCATGGCGCTCCTCGGCACCGAGGCACCGGTGGAACTTAAGCACAAATTTGACCCCGACCGCGCCAAGCGCAGGGTGATGTATCCTGAAGTGTGCGAGATTTTCAAAGACTACAGCGTTTATATCGGCGGTTCATCTTCGTTTGACTTTTCAGCAAAACAGTACAACAAGTACGACGCAGCACTGCGCTACGCACAGGAGCATGGCTACACCCTTGACCAGGTTCTGTTTATCGGCGATGACTTTGCCGACGGCGGCGGGGACTCCCATGTGCGCATCAAGGGCATGGATTACATCTGGATTACCGATTACACCAAAGCACCGGAGGTTTTAAAGTTCTTGTATTGATTATTCCAGCGCCATGCTGAAGCCGATGCTGACGGTGGGGAAGAGCACAAACGCACTGTAAGCTGCGCTGGCTATTTCGTGCGGGACGATGGTGGCGGGGAGTCCGACGTTGAGGAAGATGTCGAAGGAGGGGTTGAGGTAATACTCCGCCATCAAGCTTGCTTTGGCGCAAGCCGTCCATTGCTCGCGGGGCAGAAGTTCGTACCGGGCGTCCAGCGCACTAACCGTGGCTCCCACAGCAGGCTTGACTTCTTTGTATGCCATATTTGTCACCCCGCCCTGGAGAGCGAAGGCCAGTTTAAAACTGTCGGAGAGCATCGCCCTGTATCCGGGACCGATCAGAATGTCTGTGAAGGCAGCGTCGCCAGCGACTACATTGCCGGTGGTGATGGCTTTATTGGTATAAGGATGGGTGCGGGTGTCAAGTTCGCCGACGATGAACAGCCCCTTGTGGATGTTGAAGCGGTACTCAAGGCTGGCTCTCATATAAAAAGCGCCGCCTACTCCCTCCATGGTGCTGAAGGAAGCTCCGGCATCGACCGGGAGGTACATGTGGGAGAGGAAGGAGTCTTTTTGCTGCGCGATTGCGTTAACGAAGCAGCAGGTGGCAAACAAGCAAATAATCAATCGTTTCATTCTGTCGTGTTCTATGCCGTAGCGGATGCAGGCCCCGAGCCCCTTTTATCCAGGTTTTATGGGGCTCGGGCCTGCATCCGCTACGGCTGTTTGACGGCCGAGTCGACCGTTTTTCCGTAAACTACGTATCGTTGATAAAGGAATTCGGTGATAAGGTTAAGGATCATGTTGAGCGCCGTTACCAGGTACTCGTTCCAGCCGGCGGTCTCGGCCAGGTAATCACCTCCCCATGTGGACAAGGGGGTGAAGACACAGTAGTAAAGCGCCACCAGCAGCATTGCCTTGGGTACGTTGGCAGTGCTCCTGAAGGTGAACTTGCGGTTTAGGGTAAAGTTCCAAAGGACCGATAAGGTGAGCGCTATGAGGTAGCAAGGCCAGTAACGCAGGCCGCTGAACTCGTTGAGCAGCGAGAAGCTCCCCATTTCTATGAGCCCTGCGCTGGCCGATAGCAGCACGAATCGGAAAACTCTTCCGGCTTCAGTCATTCTATGATATCTCTACTTTGTAGCCTTTGGTGATTTCCAGAAGCTTCCCGATGGTCTTCTGGTAATTGGGCTGGCGCATGTGCAGCGTAATTGACGCCGAGTCATCGGTGAGGCTGAAGGAATCAATCTCGAAACTCGACTTGCGGATCTGGTCCAGTATGCCGGTCAGTTGCTCCCCGGTGACAGGGGAGATGGTGACCATCACGCTCTTCTCGCCGTAGCGCCGGGTGATTATATGCATGGTTTCCAGGCACATAATGGTAAACAGAGTAGCCGCGATCGCCACTACATACATACCCGCCCCGCAGGCCAGACCAATAGCTGCGGCGACCCAAAGACCGGCAGCGGTGGTGACACCTCTGACTACGTTCTTTTGGAATATGATTACGCCGGCGCCTATGAAACCGATGCCTGAAACCACTTGCGCTGCTACACGGGCAGCATCAAAGCGGCCGGTGAAGGCATACTGTGAGATGAGCATGAAAAGGGCGCTGCCAAGGGCCACAATGAAATGCGTTCTCAGACCTGCTTCCTTGGCCCTGAATTCGCGCTCGAAGCCTATCAGGCCTCCGAGTATGCCGGCTATGAACAGCCGCAGTATAAAATTCCACTCTATTTCCATATGGCAAAGATACAATTAAAACAATCCCGGTGTTATGTGCAACCACTTGAGCAAAGTCTGTCCGAATAGCAGAATCAGGAACCACGAGAAAGTCATCATGGTGATGCCGAATTTGAAGGCATCGGTCTGGCTGTATTGGTTGGTATTGTAAAGGAGCGCTGCTGGCTTGCTGTTGAACGGCAGAACGTAACAGTGCTCGATAAGCATCGACACGGGCAGCGCGAGACTCATCGGCATAAAGCCGAAGCGTGCCTCTACACCCAGCGCGATGGGCACGAAGACCATGGTGCGGATAGTCTTGCTTTGGAATACAAGGCCCGAATACATCATCAGGAATGTCAGGATGACGTACAGCACCCAGAACGGCGTGCCGGAGCCAATTCCCAGGGAGTCGAAAGCGGCATTGACCATGGTGTTGGGCAGGTCGGTGGCGTTGAGGCCGCTGCCCAGGACGTATGCACCGGCGCTGAAGAGCATGAGGTGCCAGGGAATATCTACGTCGTTCCACTTGACCACTCCTATTCCCGGAATGAGGGCGAGGCAGGCGCCTATCAGCGCTACGATAGTCTCGTCGATATTGTGGAACGTGCCTTTGGTGACCCACAGGAAGAGCACCACCAGGAAGATGCCCACTGCCCTCCATTCCTGGGCGCTCATTTTGCCCATAGCGTCAAGTTCGGTCTTGAGGCGCTCGATGCCTCCTTCGATCTGGGGCTTCTGCTCCTCTTTCTTCATAGGGAAGAAAACATACATTCCAAGCAGCAGGCCAACTACAAGGATGATTACGCTCATAGGGCCGACGGCGACCAGCCAGTCGGCGTATCCGAAATCGCACGATCCTATGAATCCGGCGATGAGCGAAATGGCCAGCAGGTGGGCGCCGCTGCCGGTATAGAAGGCATTTGCGCCGATGTTGACCTGGAAGAGATTCTGGATTACCAGGTTGCGGCCGAAGTTGTTGCGGTGGCCGTTGGATGCTCCGTAGATGGCGCAGATAACCATGAAGATGGGGAGCATGATGGTGGCTTTGACGGTGGTGGCGGATATGAATGCCGACAACACCAGGTTTATGACCAGGAAACTCCACAGTACCCCTTTGGCGCTCTTGCCGAATTTGATGACGAATGCCAGGGCAAGGCGTTTGGCGAACTGGGTTTTGACCAGCATGGATGCCAGCACGAAGCTCAGGATGTTCAGCCACATGACGGGGTGTCCGAGCTGCGCCAGTGCTTCTTTCTGTGTGGTTACGCCGAGCAGCACCGTGCCCAGGATGAGCAGCAGGGAAGTCAGATAGTTCGGTATGGCTTCCGTCATCCACAGGATGAGGCTGGCTACGAATATGGCAAGCATAGCGTAGTTGGCCCGGATGAAGCCTTCAGGGCCGAGTACGCCAAGGCGTTTCTGGGCTGTGGCGGCCAGGGTGCCCGTGTCCAGGTTGTCAATGAAGCCTATATGGCAGAACCAACAGATCCACACGAAGGCTATGATAGCCAGCGGACCTCCAAGGCGCGCCATCCAAACCTCGAACTTGGATTTCTGCATCTTGGGCAGTTTCTCAATCTTGTAATTGTTCATGTCCAGCGGATCGAAAGTTTGCTCCGCCTTGGTGTTAGTGTCTGTTGCCATTATTCGTAACTGATGCTGTGTAGTCTTCCGGTCTGGTCACAAGTGAACCAAAACATTTTGCGTTTGGCATCGATGCAGAATCCCTCGGGCTTTGTGACGAAGGATATGTCATATGTGCCTATGACGGTACCGTCCATCTTGATGTTGGTGAGTGCTTGCGATTTACTGTCGGTTATCCATAGAGTTGCACTCGTGGGATCGTAAAAAACGTCCGACAGGTACTTCGCGAAACTGATGTCGAGGGTGGATGTCACCTTGCCCTGGCTCAGCGAATAAACGTAAATGCGCTTGGGAGCGTCTTGGTTTGCAAGGTACAATACTCCGGGCCCCGAGGCTATACCTTCGTATCCGCGGTTGTTTGTGCCGCCTTCGACAGGTACCTGCGCTACCAGGGTGACGCCTTTCTTGTCCTTGTTGAGCTTGTAAACTGCCCATTCCCTCTCTTCGCAGAGATAGACAGTACCGTAGCTGCGGTCTACGGTGACGCCTTCCCAGTCGTGGGAAGTCTCGAACGGGACGGTGCCTTTAACCTTCCCGTCGAGACCGATTTCGTATAAAAGACCTTTGTCGTATGCCGCATAAAAGCCGTCTTCATTCTCGTTGAGGCAAATGGCGGAGAGTCCGGTGACCCCTGTTTCATAGGCCTTCGGCGTGCCGAGCTTATAGAGCTCGGGCTGAGGCGTTGAAGGGTTCTCCGGCACCCCGTAGGCAGCATCTTTGACACATGAGTTCATAGATGCTGCCGCGAGAATGCAAAGGATAAATTTGAAAGAAACTATTTCCAATTCTTGTAAGGATTCTTCATTAACATAGAATTGAAATACTTGGGGTCGCCGGTGACCTCTTCGCCAAGCCAAGCGGGCTTGTCGAAGGGCTCGTTCTCGTCGGCGAGTTCCACTTCGGCCACCGTAAGGCCGTCGTTGTCGCCGTAGAACTCGTCAACTTCCCATGTGTGTACACCGTCGGTGTTCTTGACAAGATAACGGGTCTTGTCGATTACGCCGGGTTCGGCAAGGTCCAGCAGGGCGCGGACATCCTCGACGGGGATTTCTTTCTCCCATTCGAAACGTGCTGCACCGGATGCGTTGCCAATGCCCTTTACGGTGATGAATCCCTTGTCACCTTTGACGCGTATGCGGACGGTGCGCTCGGGAACGCTGCTCAGATATCCCTGGGTGATGCGGGTAGCTTTGAAGGCCTCGGGCTTGAAGTCGCCCTTGACCAAGAATTTTTTCTCTATTTCCTGTGCCATAGTGCTATTCGTTTGCAAGAGGTTTGTCAATCATACCGATGACTCGCTTGATGGCCTGGAGGTAGTTGATGTTCTCTACTCCCTCGAGCCCGCAGTCGGCGACGGTCTTCTTAATGTCTTCGATTTCAGTTGATTCGGAGTTGATAGTCACGACCTTGGCTCCGTTGATGAGCACATTGCCCACCTCGCAGATGGTATTGTTGACCATGTATCCGAAGCGCTGTTTGTGGACGCGCACGGCGGCCAGGTCGGGATTGGCTTTGACCATGGCGATGAATTCCTCGAAGGTATAGGTGTCTTTGTCCAGCTTGGGCATCTCAACCATGAAAGCGGGGAATACTTCCTTTTCGAGCACCTCGCGGCTGATGGGGAACTCGCCTTTCATAAGAGGGTTCCACTGCTCGAAACCGTCGACGGTCTGTACATAGGTCTTGATATCCATCTTGCCGTCACGGATTTTGGTATTGTTGATATCGTTCTTGGCGCTGATGATGTAGATCTCATCGCTCTTGCGCTCCCACACCTTCTCGGGGACGGGGACGGAAAGACGTGCCATACGTTTGTGAGCTTCGCAGAAGCACTGACCGAAGCTGCGGAATTCGAAGCGGGGCTTACTTTGCTCGCCGATTTTAAGTTCTGCCATTTTGCTAAATGTATTTAAGTGTTTGTTATTCTATTTGTTAGCAGATCCGAGGGTGGGGGTGTCGAAAATAACCCATTCGTCAGCTCCGTCTGTCTTGCGTCCGAGGGATTTTCCGTCTTCGACGGTCTTGAAGGTCTCGGCGGTAGCGCTGTTGTCGATTTTGTCCACCAGGTTGGCGTCCGAAGTGTCATCGCTCTTGTACATACAGAGAATGAAGCCCTTGGTGCCGCTCAGGCCGAATGCGGGTCCCACGTTCGGGTCGCTGTTCTTGGCTACGAATACCAGATATCCCTTGGCCGGGATGTTGCCCTTGCCTGCAGGAACTGTCCAAGCATCTTTACCGTCTTTGGTAAAGGTGTAGCCGGCGATGTCGACAGCTTTGCTTGTTCCGTTGTAAATCTCGAACTCCTTCGTGCCGCAGTTGACCTCGTTGATGCAGACCCTGCCGGCAGGCTCGGGGCTTGCCCCGTTGGACTTGCCGATGGTACCGCCTTCAAAGAGTACGAGTTTATCGGCGCCGTCGGTTTCACGGCCTATGGTCCAGCCGTCCTCTACGGTCAGGAAGCCTTCCACGGTGGCGCTGTTGTCCATCATATCTACAAGGTTCCCGGCGGAAGTATCATCGCTTTTGTACATGCAAAGCTTGAAGCCTTTGGTCCCGCTGAGGCCGAAAGCGGGACCCTCGTTCGGGTCGCTGTTCTTGGCTGTGAACACCAGGAAACCCTTTGCGGGAATCTTGCCCTTCCCGGCGGGTACCACCCAAGGATCTTTATCGTCTTTGGTGAAGCAGTAACCGGAGATGTCGGCTTCTTTGTCGGAGGCATTGTAGATTTCGAACTCCTTGGTGCCGCAGTTCACTTCGTTAACGAAAAGGGTTTTGGTTACTGTCGGGGTGTCGGGCGTAGAAGGGGTGTCGGGTGTGGAAGGAGTGAAAGGCTCATCCTTAACACAGCCTGCCAGAGCCAGAAGAATCACTGGAGCTAAAAGTAATATCTTTTTCATAACTGTCTGATTTTTAGAAGTCAACTTCGAAACGGAGGGAAACCATGCTGTAGTCTACGCCTGCTTTTCCTGCAGGGGCGACGACCTTTGCATAATCCTTGGTAGGCTTGCCTGCATCGTCAAGACCGACAAAGAGTTTGTTCTTGCCGTTGGCGTAGCGGTCGTTGTTGTTGTACTGATAGTTGAGCTGCATGCGCACGTTGTTGGTGACCCACCAGTTAAGGCCGACGGTGTAGGCCTCGGCGCTGCCTCCGAATACATTCTGGGCGGGAGCGTTGAGGTCGCAGAATTCGTAGCGGGCGCAGAGTTCAAGGTCGCCCCACTTCTGGCCGCGTTCGGCGCGGGTGTACTTGGCTCCCTTGGAGTCGTAACGCTGCTTGCCGCCGAAGAGCAGATAGCCGGCCTGAACATACCATCCACCGAGGTTGATGGCGGTGATGCTGGCAGGATCGCTGCTGTCCTTCAGCAGGACATTGTCGCCGATGTAGGCACCCTCGAAACGGAAGCCTCCCCAGTGGCCGGCGAGCTCGGCAGTCCAGAGATTGTTGTGGTCGTAGCCTTTGAGGTTGTTGGTGTCAAGATACTTCTTGCGGTTGATGCTGGTGGAGTTGCGGGCGCTGGCGCGATAGGTGCCCCATTCGCCGGTGGCCATGCTGGCCAAAGTGGTACGGTAGGAATATGCTGCACCGATATGCAGGCTGGCGTTATCCAGTTTGCAGAGAGGACGGAATACAGCCTTGACGGTCGCTGCGTAACCGGTGTTGTTCTTGAAGCTGATGCCGCGGCCGAAGTCTTTGTTGTTGTCGGCTACATTGGTCCATTCCTCCGAACCTGCGCCTTCCTGTCCGAAGAAGCCGGCGGAAAGCCAGACCCAAGGATTGTCATACTTGGCGTTGATACCGAGGTGACGCGAAGGAGCCAGAGCGGAGCATACCATAGGACGCTCCATAAACATGAGGTAACGTGAAGAAGAGTTGCGCTGGATGGAGAAATTCTCCTTGAAGTTACCTGCCTGCAGTTCGAGGTTCGGGATGCCGGTATAGCGTACGATGGCGTCCTTCAGCTCGACGAGGCCGTTGGCAAGGTCCATGTCAAATTCGCCGTACCAGTTTTTGTCGACCTGGGCCTTGATGGCGAAACGGGCCCTGCGGATGCTGATTCCGTTGCCGATAGGATCGGCCCACTCGGGGGCGCCGAAGAAAGCGCCGGCGTCGAACTGGATACGGTTGTCGAACCAGATCTTGTAATCCGACTTGGGCGATTCGATTACCAGGAATCCATCCTGGGACTCTGCGTCAAGTACGTCTGACTCTACGGCTACGCCGTACTGATTATACTTGACAGCTTGTGCGTTGGCTGCCGATGCCGCCATCAGCAGGACTGCAAGAGAGAATAGAATTTTACGCATAATAAATTGGTTATTAAATGGATTTTATGAATTGTACTAAATTGTCTTCGCGTTTGAGCCCAAGCTTTGCCCTGAGGCGGTAGCGGTTGATCTCGGCACTCTTGGGCGTGATGTTCATAAGGGAAGCAATATATTTGCTGGAGAATCCCTGCCGGAGCAGGTTCGCCAGACGGCGTTCGTTTTCGGTGAGCTTGGGGTAGGCCTCTGCAAGCCTCATGTTGAAATCTTTGTGCAGGACTTCGGTCCTGGCGTAGAAGTCGTTCATCTCCCTGGAGAAGTACATGCGCTCGCGCAGGGTGGACAGGAGGCGGTCAAGGCCGGCATTGCGCTCAGGCCCTTCGGGAAGGGCGCGTATGGCCCTCAGGTCATCATAGAATTTTTCCATGAAACGCTTCTGGTCGCTTACTCCCACCGCAAAATCTACCAGCTCCTTGCGCTTGATTTCCAATTTTCCGAGCAGGTCTTTTTCGGTCATTTCTGCTTTGACTTCCAGCGCCGAGAGCGATTTGCGCGTATTGTAGACCTGCTGCTCGCGGTTCCTGACTATCTGCTTTCGGAGATTGTTGCGGGCTTGCCATTGGAGGTAAAGAACCACTCCGGCCACCAGTCCTGCAAGCCCGAGGATTATGAGCGTATTTACAATGTCTCCGTCTATTATGCGGCAGAGGCTATAGCAGGTCAAAGCACCCAGCATCGGCGAGAGAACGGCAGCAAAGATGCATTTAACTATGCTGTCTCCGTCGATGAAGGCTCCGCCCCTGGCGAGGCTGATTCCGGTGAGTGCCGCGACGAACAGCAACCCTGCGGGGAGGGGAGTGGCGGTAAGACCGGCCGCCCTAAGGAAGCCTGCCGAAAAGAGTCCCAGCACGACTGCCATTGACAGAATGACGGAGAAGGTCGATTCGGAAGTAATATCCAGGTCGGAGTCGGCGATGGTGTCTCTTTCAACCCCGGCAGACTTTAAGGTGATAACGGTGGCAATTATAGCTATAAGCACCGAAAAAGCTGCTCCGCGCAGCCCCGTGCCGTATTCAGAAATGGGCATGCAGCAGAACAGGACCGCATTGTTGAAGGCGTAGGCGCATACCAGAAGCAGGGACGCCATGCCGGAGAAGGTAAGGAGCCGTGACTCCCGTTTGATTAGATGAGTTTTTTTGCGGGAGGCGATGCTTACATATTTATAAATCAGGGCGGCCAGGACTCCGCAAAGCAGGGGAGCAATGATCCACGAAATGAGGTATGCCGACGCAACATTCCATCCCCAGCCGCTTCCGTATGCGCGTTGTAAGCCTGCTATGGCACCGATGAAAGCAAACTGGACTGCCGGGAAACGGCTTATGCGGATAGTCAGGACGGCGCTTGCCAAGGTGGCGATGCCAATGGGCAGCAGGAGCTTAACAGACGGAAGGGAGAGCGCCTCCGACACCGATGCTACGCTTGGCGTCGGGCGCAGGCTGCAGTAAACGATGATGCCTGCTGTCAGAAGCGGCGCGAGAATCTTCATGTAGAGCTTCTCTCCTGCTCCGGACGCGAGAATGCTGCCCCTCACCACCGGATAGTCCCTCATGCTGAGGAACAGGACAGAAAGTAAAGCGGTGATGACTATGTAAAGGATCGGGAGCATTCGTTAGAGCGCACGCTTGATTGTCATAACTGATAGCTGTTCGGCTACTTTTACGGCGGCTTTGGCAATATCTTCTATGTGAAGCGCAAAATATCGCAAGTGGAATTTCTCGCTGAGTTTCAGGCCGTCCATGTCGTGGAACACCGTTCTCTTGATGGACTGTGACAGCTTGACGGCTTCTTTTTCGTAGAAATAGACGCGGTTGGTGGTTTCGGCTACGTCTCCGGGCGCCGAAAAGTAAGCTTTTGCCCCTGGGACTGAAGCTTCTACCGACAGAGTGGCGAGTTCCGCCAGTTTTATAAACTCTTTTTTTAGCTCGGCGGGGATGGTGGGAGACTCGATTTCAAATTGTATCAAGTCGGCGCTTATTATGGATACAATATGCTCGAAACGTTCGAGCAGGCGCATTATGTCACCTCTGGAGCGGATAAGGTAGCCGCGGGTGTAAAGCGTGCTTTCTATCTCGTGGAAAAGTGCTCCGGCCTCGGCCTCGAGCGATGCCATGCTGGAAAGATTGTCCGAAAAGCCACTCTCGTCGCTGTAGATGTAATTCTTGACCCCTTCCCTGAAGATCAGGACGGAATTGTCAACGATGCCCAGGAGTTTGTTAATGCTCTCTATAAGTCTGTCGACGTTCTTGTTTGAAAAAATATCTAACAAGCCCATATTAGCTGCGTTTTTATGTGGTTGGTGTAAATATAGGGTATTATTACGAGAAAAGCAAATGAATGTAGAGTTATTAAAAAGTATTGATGTAGAATTATAAGTATTTGATAATCAATTGTAGATGCCATTAGTGTAGATGTCGTATATAGAGTTATTGTAGAGTTTATTTCATAATAATTTGGTATTGCGGATATGTCGGCCATGGCTTTACTTTGCAGAAAAATTGAATTATGGCAAACGAACATCACCACCACCATCATCACCATGCTCCTGACCTTAAAGAGGCCGGAGCGTTAAAGGGTGTATACATTATTTCTATTGTACTTAACCTTTCTTTTGTATTTGTAGAGGCGGGAATCGGCCTTTGGAAAGGATCTCTTGGGCTCTTGTCCGATGCAGGACATAATCTGGGTGACGTGTTTTCGCTGCTTCTCGCCCTGATTGCTTTCAAACTGTCGGCCACCAAACCCAATGAAAGATTTACATACGGTTACCGCAAGGGCTCTGTGCTGATATCTCTTCTGAACGCTATTATCCTGCTTGTGGCGGTGGGCGCTATTCTGCTGGAAAGTATTCACAAGTTTGCTAATCCCTCGCCGGTTGACGGCTCTGCAATCGCCTGGACGGCTGCGGCAGGTATCGTGGTCAACGGCTTTACGGCTTACTTGCTTATGCGTCACCAGAAGAACGACATAAACACCCGTGGCGCTTTCCTGCACATGGCTGCCGATACTCTCGTTTCTGTGGGCGTGGTTATATCGGGTATTGTTATCTCGCTGACGGGGTGGACCGTTATAGACCCTATCGTCAGTATTATCATTGCCGTGGTTATACTTGTGAGTACTTGGCAGTTGCTTTCCGAGAGCATGCGTATGAGCATCGATGCCGTGCCCGAAAGTGTAAAGCCTTCCGAGGTGATTGCCGAGATGCGCGAAGTTCAGGGTGTCAGTGATGTGCATCACCTTCATATTTGGCCCATCAGCACCACCGAGACGGCTCTGACCGCCCATGTCGTTCTCTCGGAAGGCGCAGAGCCGGAAGCGGTGGTCCCGGAAGTGAAAAAGCATTTGAGACACTGCGGGATATCGCACGCTACACTGGAAACCGAGAGGGAGGGACATACCTGCGGTGAGCAGGAATGTTGCTGAATTAGCGATAAATGGGTATATTTGCAACTATGATACTTCAAACGAATCCTTTTGTCCCCAGTGAGGATATAACTTCAAAAGTGGATACGGCCAAGATAGCGGCTCGCGATTTTGCCGAGGCTCTTGTTTCCAATCCGTCCGAGGCCTTGCATCAGCTCGGGGTCGAGGCAATACATTTCGGCCTCAAGTTGCTGCTCGCTATAGTTATATACATAGTCGGCGCCTGGATTATCCGGCTTGTCAAGCGTGCCATGACCCGCATGTTTGAGAAGCGCAAGACCGACAAGACCGTGTCGTCGTTTGTGTCGAGTTTTACCTCGGTTATCCTTACCATTGCACTTATAGTTCTGACCATAAGCACATTAGGAGTTAACACCACTTCTCTTGCCGCGCTACTGGCCGGCGGCGGCGTGGCGCTCGGTATGGCATTGAGCGGCACTCTCCAGAATTTCTCGGGCGGATTGCTCATCCTGGCTTTCAAGCCTTTTAAAGTGGGCGATTTCATAGAGGCTCAAGGATATGCCGGTACTGTAACCGAGATGTCCATTATAAGTACCCGTCTCACTCTTCCCGACAACCGCAGTGTCATTATCCCTCACGGGACGCTGGCCAACGGCAATATAAACAACTACTCCAAGAACCCTGTCAGGCGCTTGGAGTGGAAGGTTAGTCTGGAGTACGGAGTCGATGCCGAGGCCTGCAAGGCCAAGCTTTTGGAGATCGCCGTGGCTGATCCCAGGGTGGTGGACTCCTCGGAGAAGGGTGCGCAGGATCCTTTTGCTGCTGTGTCGTCTTTGGGCGACAGTTCGGTGGAGTTCGTGCTGCGTGCATGGGTAAAGAGCGCCGACTACTGGCCGGTGTTCTTTGCCGTCAACGACGCTATTTACAAGCAGTTACCTGAGGCTGGGTTCCATTTCCCGTTCCCTCAGATGGACATTCACATCAAGTCTTGATTGGAGGCTGCTTCGGCTATTCCGCCTCGTAGCGGGCTGCAATAACGTCCCAATCGACTATCTGCCACAGTGCGGCCAGATGGTCGGGGCGGCGGTTCTGGTAGTCGAGGTAGTAGGCGTGTTCCCACACGTCGAAAGTCAGAAGAGGCTTTAGAGAGCGGCGGAGCGGATTGCCGGCGTTTGTCTCCTGGGTAATCTGCAGGTGTCCTTCTTTGTCGGCGGCAAGCCATACCCAGCCGGAGCCGAAGAGTCCGGCGCCCTTTTTCTGGAACTCTGCTTTGAAAGCCTCAAAGCTGCCGAAATCACGTACTATGGCATCGGCCAGCGCTCCCTTGGGGGCTGATTCGGCACCGGCGGGCTTGAACTGGGTAAAGTACATAGTGTGATTCAGAACCTGGCCGGCGTTGTTGAATATGCCGCCCTCGGCAGAAACAACTATTTCTTCTATGCTTTTGCCCTCGAAACCGCTTCCGGGAAGGGCCGCGTTAAGATTGTTGATGTAAGCCTGAAGATGCTTTCCGTAGTGGAAAGCGACAGTTTGCGCGCTGATTACGGGAGCAAGTGCATCCTGGGCGTAGGGCAGAGCGACGGGGGAGAAAAGATTGGTTTCCATTTGCGTTATCATAAGGTGTTATTGCAAATATACGCCTTTTTGTTTACATTTGGGAATAATATGAAACGTTTTATTCTGCTTTTGTGTCTTCTTGCTTGCACCCTTCCGGCAAGCGCCCAACTTAAAGTTTCAACTCTTCGTACAGCGGGTCTTGAGAATCCTTCAGGGATCAGCCCAGAGGGCGTGGTCAACGTGAGCTGGATACTCGAAAGTTCCAAGCTTGCAACCTTCCAGACGGCATATGAAATCACGCTCAAATCGGGCAGCCGCACGGTTTGGCGCTCCGGCAGGGTGGAGTCGGACAATTCGGTACGCGTGCCTCTGGGATGCACCCTTCAGAGCGGCACGGCGTACAGTTGGAGCGTAAAGGTGTGGGACAATCACGGCGAGGTATCCAAACCGGCAACAGCATCCTTTTCGACCGGTCTTGCTCCCGGCGAGTGGAAAGCAAGCTGGATAGGTATCGACACGGGCGATAAGAGCATCTGCCCGTCGCCTGTCTATTTCCGTAAGAGGGTGCGCGCCGGGGGCGGGGTTAAAAGGGCAGTCGCTTATGTTACGAGCCACGGCATCTACGAACTTAAAATTAACGGAGCCAAGGTAGGGGAGGATTATCTTACTCCCGGGTGGACTTCTTACCAGAAAACCCTTCAGTATCAGGCCTACGATGTGACGGAGGCCATCAAGAAGGGGCCTGCTGAGATAACCGCGCTGGTTTGCCCCGGCTGGTACGCTTCAGGAATGGGTTGGGGAGAGCCGAAGAGCCGCCTTCGCTACGGAAGCGACCTTGGCTTGCTTCTCCAGCTTGAAATCGAGTACTCAGGCGGCCGGCGCCAGACCATAGTCTCCGGTCCCGATTGGGAAATGTCCCGCAAAGGCCCGGTCAAAGATGCTACGTTTTACGACGGTGAAACTGTAGACCTTACGGCCTCATATGCCTGGGAGAGCGCAAACGTGCTGCCCTCACCCTCTTCGGAGCTTGTTGCATGCATTTCCGAACCTGTGCGAGTAAGGGAAGTGCGGAGCGGCGCGCGTTATCTGGTTACGCCCAAAGGGGAGAAGGTTATCGATTTCGGCCAGAACCTTGTGGGCTGGGAGCGCATCCGCATCAAAGGACGCAAAGGGCAGGTTGTCAAAGTCAGCCACGCAGAGGTGCTTGACAAAGAAGGTAACTTCTACACTGCCAATATGCGCGCCGCAAAAGTGCTGAGCACATTCGTGCTTAGCGGCGGAGTGGATGTGCTCGAGCCCTGTCACACTTTTTACGGATTCCGGTACATCCGCGTCGAGGGCGTCGAAGGAGACCTTGATCCTGCCGATTATTGCGCAGTGGTAGCCGACTCCGGCTTTGATACCGTGGGCGGGTTCAGCAGCTCAAATCCTCTTGTCAACCAACTTCAGTCCAATATTTACTGGGGTTTCAAGGGCAATTTTGTCGATATCCCCACCGATTGTCCGCAAAGAGACGAGCGGCTTGGCTGGACAGGAGACGCCGAGTTCTTCTTCCGCACTGCAACGTTTAACGGAAAGGTTGATAATTTCTTCCGTAAATGGTTGCGCTCCTTGCGTGACGACCAGACGGAGCGCGGCGGTATACCTGCAGTAATTCCGGATATTTTCTTCGGCCGCCTGGGCGACTATGCATGCGGATGGGCCGACTGCGCCACCATCATTCCTTGGCAGCATTACCGTGCCTACGGAGATATTACTGTTCTCAAAGAGCAATATCCCTCTATGAAAGCCTGGGTGGATTTCCAGCTCCGCTCCTGCAACGACTATCTGCTCAATACTCTCAAACAGCCATACGGCGACTGGCTGTTCTGGAGCCAGGATAACGACCGCTCCGGCCGTTCGGCGGTTACTTCTCCCGCCCTTGCCGCACAGTGCTTTATGGCAGGTTCGATCGATATCGTGGCCAAAACTGCACAGCTGCTCGGCAAAGATGCTGACGCTTCTTACTACCGCGCCGAGCTTCAGAAAGTCAAGGACGCATTCCTCAATGAGTATGTTACTCCCGGGGGCCTTGTGAGTTCTGATACCCAGACGGCCTACGTGCTTGCCCTGTACTTTGACATGCTTCCCGAACGCTTGCGCCAGCAGGCGGCAGACAGGCTTGCCGCCAACGTGAAGGACTACGGTTATCACATTACCACCGGTTTCCTCGGGACGCCTCATATCTGCGAGGTGCTCTCTGAATGGGGCTATTCCGACGTGGCCTACAAGCTCTTGCTGCAGGAAACCTGCCCCAGCTGGATTTATCCTGTAAAACTTGGCGCTACCACTATTTGGGAGCGTTGGAACAGCATCAAGCCCGACGGAACCATAGTGGGCGGAATGAATTCGTTCAACCATTATTCATATGGCTCCATAGGCGACTGGCTCTACCGCTATGCTGCCGGAATAAGGGAAACCAGCCCCGGATACAAGACATTCGTCATAGATCCCCACCCTGGCGGAGGATTCAAGTTCATGGAGGCGTATACCCGTACCCCATATGGGAAGATACGTGTCAAATGGGAAGCGGATGCCGACAAGATCCGCGCCATCGAATTCACAATCCCTGTGGGTACGACCGCCACGGTGCGTTGCCCCGACGGGCAGGTGCGCACTATGGGCTCCGGCAATTACGGCTTCGGAGTGGAACTGGAGTAGCGGGGTTTTATGATAAAGCAAAGCCGCCGGCCTGGAATGAGGCCGGCGGCTTTTGTCATCAAAGAAGGATTATTCGGGCATCTGTGCTCCGTATCCGGGAACCTTGCCGAAGAGATCCTTGGCCTTTTGCCAAGGGTACTTGTTGCCGAACATGTTCGGACGCACAATCTCTGAACCTTGCTGGTTCATGCCGAAGAGACGGTTAATTTGATTTGCGGCCGAATTGGCATTGTAACTCTGGGTCTTTGAAACCTCCAGGCTCATATATCCCTGAAGATAAGACTTGTCGATTGCGTTTATGAAAGCATCGTTGCCGCTGGGCAGTTCCATATTGCCCTCGAACT
Organism: uncultured Bacteroidia bacterium; assembly: GCA_902792815.1. Lineage (GTDB taxonomy): Bacteria > Bacteroidota > Bacteroidia > Bacteroidales > UBA932 > Cryptobacteroides. The sequence continues at coordinate 31,210 of CADBAY010000016.1, read as the reverse complement.
TGGGACCGATGAGGCTCTCGTCCACTTCTTCGATCTGGGAAGCGAAAACGGAAATAGTAGCCTTGCCCATGGAAGCGAGTTCAAGGTCACGCCTGTTGGCAAAGAAATAGTTGTCATACAGGTTGCTCTCTTTAAGTGCCTCCATCTGCTTGTTGGATTCATAGTACACCCTTTCTACAGCGCAGTTGGAATTGCACCCGAAGATATTGTTGTGAACGTCGATGGTGCGGATACCGTTCATAAAGCGGAAGCCCTGTCCCATATCCTCGTAGGTCTTGTTACGGGTCCAGGTAAAGAGAACTGTGTTGTGGTGGAAGTCAAGTGAGACCTTGTCGATGTCGTCATCCCTCACATTACCCTTGATCTGGCAGGCTGCATACTTACAGGAAATGAAGATATTGTTGCATACTTCCATGTGGCCCTTGCCCATAAGGGCATTGAGACCATAGTCGCGGCAGTTCACAAAGATGCAGTTTGAAACGCGGACATTGCCTTCAACATCCATATGAAGGGCATATTCGTCGCCGCTCATATATCCCTCCTTGGGAACAGCGGGAGATTCATCATCGCAAAGGATGCGTCCAGTGAGTACACCCTTGTTGGGAGTGCCTGTCCTTTCGTCATCGACGTTTGCTACGCAGTAGCGGTTATTCTCGCCGAAGTCGAAGACGAAGCCGTCCACGACCACATCGCCGAGGGGACCTTTGTACCCATAGGGCCTTCTTGCATTAAAATTGAAGAGGGGAGCGATGAAAGTATGGTCGCTGGGCTGGAACTTGGTCACGTGTTTAATAACGTCCCTCTCGCTGAAGTCCGTTGACCAGCCTCCATAGAGACTGATAAACTTTCCAAGTTCGTGAGATGAATCACCGAACTTGCCTATTTCGATGTATCCACGGTCAAGATTGCCAAGATAGTTACCCTCGGCAACATAGATCACATCGTTGTCTTCTGCGGTGTTGACGGCCTTCTGAAGGTCTTTCATGGGAGTCTGGGGAGTAAGTCCGTCTGCACGGGCGGAACCGGTGGAAACACTTACATAGAGTGTTTTCCCAGGGCCGGCCTTTGAAGCCCACTTTTCGGTCTCGGCCTTGTCCCTGGCATTTTGCTTGGCGTTTTCAACGCCTTTCTGGGCGGCTTTGCGAACTTCGTTCTGGGCAGCACCGGTAACCTTGTTTTTCAGTGAGCCCAGAACGCCTTGCGCCTGAGCAGGCTGGAATGCTGCGATGCACAGAGCAGCAGCAATGAACAGAGTTAATTTTTTCATGCTATGTATTGGTTAACAACAATATTGCAAATGTAATAAAAAATATCGGGCCGTACTAAAAACCGGTTCCGAATTTGACCCAATAAGCGTGTTCCATATCTTTCCAGAGGGCGGCGGCCTGGTTGAAAATGGCGGCTGTATAGCCGTCGAGGGCGGTGGCGGGGGCCGATTCAAGGTCCGGCAGTCCCTCGAAGGCCGTGTCTTCTATGGCAAGTACGTTTTCCATAAAACCCTTCTTGGTGCTTTGCCAGGCGAGTGTGGCGAGTTTATTGGCGGGACGGAATTTCCATACAACGGCATCTTCATCCCATTTATTCTGTCCGCATTTGAGGAATGCATCGGGAAGCTTGCTTGTGCCGCAGAAAACCGGTATGCGGGGGCTCTGTGCAGGATTGTCCACGCTCAGCCAGCATATTCCGCCCACGGCGTCGGGAAGCCACGAGCGCAGCTGCGTGACGTGTGAATATGCGCACCAGGCCACCGCAACCGTGCGGCGGAACTCCACAGTGCCGGGGGCGATGGTGTTGAGGGTGTTGCGCATGGTGGTGGTGAGCCAGGGATTGGCCACCGGGCTGATCTCTTTGCGGGCCGGCTCTTCACCTTTGGCGGGACGTTCGATGATTACGTTCTTGCACATATCGAAATCGCAGCCCTCATATGTGGCGCGGAAGAGTTCCATCACCTCCCTGACATCTACTTTATCGTCGGGCTTGACGGAGAAGGGGAGTTCGTCCATGTCGTAAGTGAGTCCCAGCGAGGGCGCCAGGGCATTAAGAATGAAGAACTCGCGGTCGTGGAAGTTGCGTCCTTTGGCGTAATCGCAGTTATATGCACGCCAGAACACAAACTCGCCCTTGCCGTCCCAGAGGCCGAACTTGCGCGCTACCGCTTCGACGTTGTCGGAGGCCATGCAATAGTTTTTGTCCTTTCGGTTGATGCTCCCGATACGCGGGATATTGGCCGACACTCCCACGTGGTCGTCGGGAATGCGGCGGGCTGCCCACACGGCTCCTATTTCGTCCTTGCCACAGCCGAGTATTTCAAACTGCCAGACTTCCTTGGGGTCGGCGAGAGTCAGGCACTCTCCTGAGTCGCCGTAACCGTACTTCTGCGCCAGAGCTCCCATGAGTTTAATGGCTTCGCGGGCAGTGGTGCAGCGTTGCAGGGCCACTCTTTCAAGTTCTTCTATCGTGAAGAGCCCCTTTGGATTGACAAGGGTATCGGGCCCTCCGAATGTCGTCTCACCTATGGCAAGCTGCTTTTCGTTCAAAGCGGGATATGCGGTGTTGAGGTAGGCGTATGTGTGCCTGGCCTCGGGAATCGTGCCCATTAGCTTGACTCCGGTAGTATCTCCTCTGAAGGCGGTTTTCATGGTCCCGCGCAATACTTCGTGCATTGCACCTTTAGGGTGGTCTGCTGCAGGCTCGATCCATGCCCAGGTACGGTAGCGCCCGTCACAGGTATGGGAGGTGATAACCGAACCGTCGGTGCTGGCCAGGCGCCCGACCATTATGCTGGTACAACTTTGCGCACTAAACTCATGTTCCTGAGCGCTAAGCGTACAAAAAGCCCAAAAGGCAAGAAGAACGATTGCAATGTGTTTCATACTACAAATCTAAGTATTTTTTTGTACCTTTGGGGCTTTGTTTTTGAACAGGAATTATTAAATCATGAAGAATCAATATATTAAGCCCGATTCTGAGCTTTTGGACATCGTTCCCGGCGCCCTTATTTGCCAGAGCCCTGTCGATGGAGCCGGCGGCTCCACATCCGACTACGGGGAGGACTTCGAAAACATTTTTGGATGATGAAAAGAGTAGCTTTAGTATTTGTTTTGGCCGCTCTGACATCAATGATCGGCTGCCGGAAAGAAGCGGGGAAGGAGACTCCCGCTGATAATGATATTCTTTACGTTGATGCTACGGTAGAGGCAACTTTGCTTGAGTCCAAAGTGTCTCTTGACGGCAAGACTCCGGTGTGGAACGCAGGAGACCGGATAGGCATCTTTACTTCTGACGGGCAGCTTTGCCCTGCTTTTACTGCCGGAGAGGGAGGCGCGTCCAGCACCACTTTCTCGGGGCAGAAGCCCTCTGGCTCAGTGCTCACGACTGCATTCTATCCATATGATTCCGGCGCCTCTGTCAGCGGCGGATCGATTACACTGACTCTTCCTCATGAGCAGTCGGGCAGCGCGGCGGATGCCATAATGGTTGCTGCCGGCAGCCAGGAAGGCGGTTTTGTATTCCACAATGTCTGCTGCCTGGTCAAGTTCTCGGTACCTTCTTCTTTGAATGTACGGAAGGTGGAAATACTGAGCGACGGCCTTCTGAGCGGTTCTTTCTCGGTAAATACCAACAGCTTTGCCGTGAGCGCAGGTTCTCCTTCGAGCAGCAGCGACAAGAGCGTTGTGCTGAGCTCTTCTTCTGCATTGTCCGGCGAATATGTGTTGGCAGTTGTCCCGGGCACCGGCAAGAGGCTCCAGATGGCATTTACCCGCGGCGATGGCAAAATCGCACTTGTGAACAAAGACTTCGGTACCGGTAAGCCATTTGCCGCCGGCGTTATCAAGAACATCGGGACAGTTCCCGCCTCCCTGGAGTTCTTCGATGCCGCTCAAGTGGGGAATCCCGTCACCAGCCAGATGAGCCAGACGCTTACCGTATTGCCTGAAAGCACACCCCAGATAACCAACGGCGATTTCGAGACCTGGACGATTGATGGCACCAATCTTCCCAACAATTGGAATTCTTTCCAGACTTTCGAAATTGGCGGAAGCTGGTTTGAACAACTTACTTTAAAATTAGGGTATGACAGCAAAAACCGCCAGGTGGCAAAGTCAACGGACAAGCGCCCGGGTACGTCAGGATCGTATTCCTGCCGGATTTGGTCACGGTCTATTGCCAGTATAGCTACAGCACAGGGCAACCTCACCACCGGAAGAGTTTATGCCAGCAATACAAGCGCTGCCGGCACCGGTAACTACAACTATACGGATCAGGATGGTTCGATAACCATTAATAATAAGGCCAATCCTTTCCATATGAATTTCACCGGCCGGCCTGACTCGCTGGTTGTGTGGGTCAAGTTCAATCAGCCCGAAGGAACGGATTCAAATCATCCTTACTCAAAAGTAGAGGCTATTCTGCACGATAATGTCGATTATAAAAGTGGCTATAACGCATCCGACTGCACAGGCGGTACGCATCATATAGGCGAAGCTTCCATCAACAATATCACCAAAACCAACGGAGCGTGGAAGAGATTTGCCCTTCCTTTCAAGTACGACTACAGTACAAATCCCAGCTTTATCCTCATTAATATCGCCACCAATTCCTATCCCGGCGGCGGCAAGAAGAATGACGAGATGTTCATAGACGACATAGAGATGATATACAATCGCTATTGCCGTCTATCCATTCCTTCACAAGGCTGGGCGACTATGTATGTCGATTTCAAGGTTAAGGTGCCTGCCGGAGCCCAGGTTTACTATGTAACCGAATTTGTTAACGGATATGCCTCGCTCAAGCAGATCCCCGCAGGAAGCGTAATCCCTGCCGGCTCTGCCGTGATTGTCAAGTCTTCGTCCTCTTCGGTAACCTTCGAGCCAGGCACAGGCACTCCCGTATCCATCAGCGGCAATATCCTCAAGGGTACGCTCTCAGCAAAGACTTGCCAGAGCGGAAAGTGCTATGTACTGTCTTCTGCATCGACCTCCAGCACCCCTGTGTTCGCCCTGTATAACGGAACGAGTATAAAAGCAAATACGGCATATATAGAGCCTTAGAGAGGTTAGAGAATTTTTCCGCCGATTATTTTGCATAATTGCGGAAAAAGTCTCATCTTTGCATTCCCGTTTCGGGAAACAGGGGCGTAGCTCAGCTGGTTTAGAGCGCTTCAGTCACATTGAAGAGGTCGTCGGTTCGAATCCGACCGTCCCTACCAAAACTGCCGACCGTCAAGGCCGGCAGTTTTTTGTTTGTCAGTATCCCAGTCGGACCAATGACTCAACAGGGTCGGGGACAGGGGCGTCGGCTTTGCGCAAGCCCTTGTCTATCAAGTATTGCAAGGTAAGTTCGGAGCGGTTGGTAAAGAATCCGTCGGAGCGGAGGGCGTGCTCTTCCATCTGTTCGAGGGTGTCGAAAGAATATGGGTGGTTGAGCATCTCCGCCTTGTGCACCAGTTCGGCCTGCCAGGCGGCGTCCAGTTCGTCGTAGTCGTTCGGCGCGCCGGAAATGGACGGACCGATAATCTGTGCTCCGTTGTCTTTGGCCCACTTGATAATATCCGTGTAGCTTGACGGCGTATCAAGTTCGCCGTTCCAGTCGCTGCGCCATAAAAGGAAGCACATCGGTACTTTACCCTTGAAAACGGCATTTGCCCTGCAAAGCGACTGCCGCGAGAAGGTCTGGAGAATCACCTTGCCGCTGGTCAGTCCCACCCTGACTTTGCCGTCTCTGTAGAAATCGCTTTCGGCGGCGGGCTTTGTGAGTATGTTCCACCCTGCGGCGTCGAGTATGTCGTAAACCCTTTGCTCCATGTCTTCGGGATTCACTTCAGGCTCCTTGAATTCGATGTATATTCCCGGCCTGTTGCCGGTGTCGGCTGGGTCGTCCTCGTAGGCTTGAGAGAAATCGTAGTCTATGATTTCCATGTATTTACCCCCTTCCTTGCCCTGCGCTGCCAGCTCTTCAAGGGTAAGGCCTGCGCAGTCTTCTTTGAGCTTGAAGGGGAGAATGCGGTCTCCTGCGGCATCTCTCCTAAGGCGCTTGCCCTCCGCGTATGCTATCTGGTCCTGGAGGGCGGATACGTACTGGCTCCCTTCAAATGCGGGGCGCGCCTGTGCGGGCCTTGCTTTATTGAACCAGCTGCCGGCATCCAGCGTAAGTAGCTCGGCGTAATAATACGACGATGCATGGTATGGCTTGAAGGACTCACTGTCGCGCGCGCACTGGGCCTTGGCATCCTCGGGGCTGAAACCCAGCGAGATGTAAAACCCCTCGCGGCCGGAAGGAACGCCCTCCCCGAAGACCTCGGCGATGTTGGTGGTCCGGGTCAGGTTTATGTCATGATTGGCCAGGATGACCCCGTCCTTGGTGCATTGTAGGTCCGATTCGAGGTAGTCCGCACCGGTTTCCCTCGCCCAGCGCCAGGCGCTCTCGGTTTCTTCCGGCGCCCAGTAAGTTGAACCGCGGTGGGCCATCACCGCATAAGGGGGGACATAGTCGATTACTTCGGAACGGACTGCCGGCTGGGTACACGAGCAGGCAAGAAGCAGCAGGATGAAAAGTTTTCTCATTGTTTATAAAAATAAAACCCCGGAGATCCGAGGTTGTGGTGTTTTACATTCCGAGTGTCAGTCCGAATGATATCACTCCCGACTTACTGATGCTCTCGGTAAAGAACGGAGTGAAAGAGTAGTTGGCGAAAATGCCTATTATGCCGTAAGAGGCACCGGCCTCTGCGCTAGCGCGGAAGCGGTTGAACAGATCGTTGCAATACTCGCGGTAACCGGGATTCCTGTACTTTGTCCAGCCTTTGATCATATAGTCGGCACTGGCCCCGGCATACAACTTGGCTTTTCCTGCAGTAAAATAGAGCCTGGCAGGGATACCGAGGTAGTTTGTATGCACTTTTGACTTTGTGCCGTCATAAGTGGCGCTCTCTTCGATGATAGGCACTGTCTTGTAGCCACCCTCAGACGAAGGGCGGTAAGTGACGGAAGTGTCTTCAAAAGCAATGTCCATAAAAGTCCACCTCAATCCGAGGCTGAATTCTATGGGAGAATTAGGCGAAGCAAAGCGGATCGACGCCATTTCGAGTCCATAGTAGAAACTCTGGAAAAACTTGTTCTGCGGGAACGTTGCAGAATCGGCTCCAAGGGGCATGGAGAAGCCGAAGAACATAGGGAACGCAACGCGAAGATTGGAATCAACACCTTTCCCGGACCTGAGTGCGAGTCCGTCATAATCAATCTTTTGGGCAGCTGCCGGAGCTATGGCTAAAGTAAGGGCAGCCAATACAACTATTATCTTTTTCATGGAGCAAAGATAATAACTATTTATTATATTTGCGTTTGCTATGAGTCTTTTACGCAAATTGTTCATAATGATTCTCTTACTGCTCCCGAATATGCTTTGGGGGCAGACGGATAGCTTGCGTTTCAGCGTGAGGGGAGTCGTCAGGGACTCCTCGTCCGGCCGTATTCTCCCCGAGGTTGGCGTGTATGTCCCCGGAACCAGTTACGCAACGGTAACCAATGCTGACGGAACATTCATAATAAAATCCCACAGCCCTATCGGCAGCTTGTCTTTCTCTCTTATTGGTTACGAGAATCTCACCCAGCAGGCGCCGGAGGGCGGGGAAGAAGTGATGAGGGTGCGTCTCAAGCCTCGCGACTTTACGCTTGACCCTTCGCTTGTGGTGTCAGGTGACCCGGCCGAAATCATGCGTCTTGCCCTTGTCAAGATTCATGATAATTATCCTGCAGAGTCGGAGCTTTTTGACTGCTTCTACCGCGAGACGGTGCGCAAACGCCAGCGTTTCATATATGTATCTGAAGCGGTGACCAAGATATATAAAGCTTCTTTCCGTGATTATTTCACTCCCGACAGGGCCGCTCTGGTAAAGAGCCGCCTGCTTACCAGCCCGAGAGTTTCAGATACTCTGGGAGTTAAGGTCATTGGCGGCCCCTCTATGGCAGTCAATCTCGATTTGGTAAAGACGCGGGGGATTATCATAGACGAGTCACAGTTACAATATTACAAGCTCAAATTGCTCCCTCCTGCGGCTATCGACGGCCGGATGCAGTTCGTCATCAGTCTTACTCCGGCAGTAGAATATGATTATGCCCTTCATAACGGTGTGGTTTATATCGACCGTGAGACCATGGCCTTTACCCGCATCGAGCTCTCGCTGGACGTCACCGACCAGATCAAAGCCACCAAGGCAATGCTTGTAAGGAGCCCCGCCGGGCTGCGTTTCCGTCCCAAAGAAATGTCGCTTCAGCTGAACTACAAGACCGAGGGAGGGAAGAGCCGCCTGAGTTATCTCAAGACAGTATTCCGTTTTGGATGCGACTGGCGTAAGCGTTTGTTCGCGACCGATTATACGGTTGTAGCCGAAACGGTTATGACAAAGCGTTATACCGGTGAGCAGGCGTTGAAGATTCCACGCAAGGAAGCCCTGAACGACCGGACTTCACTTGCCGATGTTTCGGCGGAGTATAATGATCCCGATTTCTGGAAGGATTATAATATCATCGAGCCTACGGTCGGGCTGGAGCACGCAGTGGGCCGTCTGAAGGCGAATAATTAATCTTTTTTCTGCCAAATACTAAATTTTTGACAGTACTGATAAATTTTTTGTACTATGTATTGCAAAGTACCAAAAAGTTTTTATATCTTTGCGGTGTCAAATATTTTTGGATATGAAAAAAGTAATTAATGCCGGAATCGGCGGAAGAAGTTTTACTGTCGACGAAGATGCATACGCCCGTCTTGACAGCTATCTGGTTTTGTTCAAGAGCCGTTTAAGCTCTGAGAGCTCTGATGAGGTGATGTCCGACCTTGAGTCGAGAATCGCCGAACTTTTTGCTGCGGAGGTTGGAGCAGGGCAGAGGGTGGTTAACCTCGACATTGTAGAGAGGGTAATTTCCCAGCTGGGTATGCCCGACGGAAGTCCGGTGCCCGGGTCGGAACCTGCTGACAATACCGAAAAGAGGGCGCGTAAGCTCTACCGTGACGTATCCGACCGCAGGATTGCCGGTGTCTGTGCCGGACTCGCGGCATATTTTGAGGTGGACGTCGTTCTGGTACGTATCATTATGCTGGTAGCCCTGGTGGCAGGCAGTATCGGATTCTGGCTCTATGTTATCCTTTGGATAGCGGTGCCCAAGGCAACAACCGCGGCTGAGCAGTGTGAGCTGCGCGGCCTTGCCCCTACCGCCGAAAACCTGGCCAAGTACTCAAACTCTAAATAGTAAAGCTATGGAGACTAATGCCGACAATGTCCGCTCCCAGATGCGGAAAGGGGTGCTGGAATATTGCATCCTCTGCATCCTGGCCAAGCGGGAAGCTTATGCCTCGGCCATTATCGAGGAACTCAAAAGCGCAAATCTTATTGTTGTAGAAGGTACCCTTTACCCGCTGCTCATCAGGCAGAAAAACCAAGGCCTTCTGACTTACCGGTGGGAGGAATCCACGCAGGGCCCTCCCCGTAAATACTACTGCATCACCGACAAAGGCCGCAGCCAGCTTTCCGAAATGGATAATGCATGGCAGGAAATGGTTAGAGCTATAGATACCCTCAAGCAATGAAACAAGTAGATAAAGTCAGCATCGGAGGTTATGCCTTCACGATGGAATCGGAGGCCGCGCAAGCTGCCCGAATCTATCTGGAGCAACTCGGTGATTATTACAAGAGCTCCGAAGTGATGGAAGGAATAGAAGAGAGAATGGCGGAGCTGTTGCTTGAGAAAACACCTTCTGAAGGTGTCGTGGATCTTGCAACCGTCAACGGCATAATCGAGATCCTGGGCCGTCCGGAGAGGATCGAGGCCGAAGAGCCCAAGAAAGAAGATGTCCCTCCTTCCAAAGACAAGCCTCGTAAAAAGCTGTACCGTGATATGGAAAGGGCCAAGGTGGCTGGTGTTTGCAGCGGACTGTCCAGCTACTTTAATGTCGATGTGGCTATATTCCGTCTCTGCTTCCTTGTATTGACTATTGTAGGATTGTTTGGCGGACTGAGTATTAGCGGCAATGGATTATCGCTTACGTTGACAGGTCCTTTTATCTATCTGCTGCTTTGGATAGCTATGCCTGCAGCCCGCACTGCTCGCCAGAGATGGGAACTGCGCGGTGAAGATGGTTCAGCGGAAAGCATACGGCGCAATGTCGAAGGACGCGGACGGGTAGGCGATGCTATTCGCGATGTGGGCAATTCACCGGCCTGGGGCACTATAGGCAGGATTCTGGAAGTATGTGTAGGTCTGATTCTGTTCATCACCGCGGTTTCGGGTCTGTTTGCCGGCGCTCTGGCGGCATTCGGTTGGGAATGGCTGGGCCTGAGCGGGCAAATATCCGAGGCTATTACATCGATAACTGAAGAATATCCTCAGTTCCCGGGCATAATCAGTATGCGCTGGGTGCAGATTCTGGCCATTGCCGTTTACGCCCTGCCTTTCATAGGCATGCTGTATGCTTCGGTCCTGCTCCTTTTCCGCTTCAAATCGCCTTCCTGGCACCCCGGTCTTTGGATTTTTGTAATCTGGCTGGTGGCTTTGATAGCCCTTGTCATACTGGTTCTGGCCTGTCTATTCTCAGCGGGAACAGCTATCGTGTAGCCAGCAACGTGCTGCACAGCACCTCGGCATCGTGGAGGCTGTCAAGCTTGCCCACATCTATCATCTTGAGTTGGGAGGGTACGACGCCGTAGATGGGGTGGTCCTTGCAAACTCTGAGGTAAAAATCTACGATGGGGAAGCGCCCGGAGAAGCCGTACGAGTCAAACACTGAAAAAACTTTTGTCGAAATGTTATGAATGCCGGCGAACGCAAGACGCCGGCATTTTTGTGCGTCCAACCCTTCGTATGGCGTCTTTACCTCACCGGTTTCCAGGTTGGTCCATCCCACCAGGCGCATATCATCGTCAAACAGAAAGTAGCGTTTGGTCTGCCGCTCGCTGACCAGCAATGTAGCAATGGCGCCGGGGCGCCACTCTCTCCTGAACCACTCCAGGTCGAGGTCGGAGATGATATCCACGTTATGAACCAGAAAAGGCTGACTACTTGCTTCCAGCAAGGGACGGGCGTGGGCGATTGCGCCTCCGGTTTCGAGCAGCAGGGAAGACTCGTCGGAAATGGAAATCTTTACTCCGAAGTCATGTGAGGCCAGGTAATCCTTTATCTGCCCCGAAAAGTGATGCACGTTAACTACAATGTCGTCGTACCCCGAAGCCGCCAGTTTTTCGAGCACATGGGCGAGCAGGGGTTTGCCGCAGACCGACACCAGCGCTTTGGGCATGGTGTCGGTGAGGGGCCTGAGGCGTGTGCCGAGCCCGGCGGCGAAGATCATCGCTTTCATAATACTTTTTCGATATTAAGCTCCCTGTGCGTGAGCTTGACCTTTACGTTGTAGCGGCCGGCAAGGTGGGCGGCCAGCCTTTCGGCACAGAAAACTGAGCGGTGCTGTCCTCCGGTGCAACCGAAGCAAACTTGAAGGTGGGTGAACTTGCGCTCGATAAAGCGCTGGACGTGAGCGTCCACAAGCTTGTAAACGCTCTCCAGGAAGACCAGTACCTCGCCGTCATCTTCAAGGAACTTTATCACTTCCGGGTCGTTGCCGTTGAACTGGCGGTAGTGCTCGTATTTGCCTGGGTTGTTGACGGAACGGCAGTCGAATACATAGCCGCCGCCGTTGCCGGTATTGTCGGCAGGGATGCCTTTTTTGTATGCAAAACTGTAGATATGTACTTCCAGCCTCTTGTCAACCGCTATCTCATAGAACTGCGGCATGTTGGTGAGTTCGGTGAGGATGGAGTTCAGGTAAGGATAGTCGCTGAACGGGATCCTGAGGAGACTGCGCAAGTTATCGAGCGCAAAAGGCACGCTGGCAAGGAAGTGCGGCTTCTTTTCGAAGTACCCCCTGAATCCGTATGCGCCGAGGACCTGCAGGGTGCGGAACAGCACGAACAGGCGGAGGCGCTCGCGGAAATGATCTTCATCCACGGGCAAGAAACTGCGGAGCGAACGCAGATAAGTACGGATCAGCTCTTCTTTGAGCTCATCGGGGTAGCGTGCACGTGCCTGCCAGATGAATGAAGCAACGTCGTAGTATATAGGCCCCCTGCGTCCGCCCTGATAGTCGATGAAATAGGGTTCTCCGTCGCGTATTATTACGTTTCGCGCCTGGAAATCGCGGTACAGGAAGGTATTGTCGCTGTCTTTCAGCAGTTCGGCCTTGAGGCGCTCGAAGTCGTCCTGCAGGCGGCCTTCGTTGAATTCGAGCCCGGTGGCTTTAAGGAAGCAGTATTTGAAGTAGTTTAGGTCGAAATCCACCATCCTGGCATCGAATTCCTTCTGGGGATAGCAAACGTTCCAGTCCAGCCCTTCAGCGCCCTTGAACTGTATTTTGGGCAGTTGCTCTATGGTGCGGCAGAGCAGGTTGCTCTCATACGAATTGTAAAAGCCGCTGTCGCGCCCCTGGGCAATGAGGTCGAAGAGCATCTTTTCGCCCAGGTCTTCCTGGATGTACGACATCCCGTCTTCCGAAACGGCAAGTACGGTGGGAACGTTGAGCCCCTTTTCTTTGAAGTGCTTGGAGATGGCCACGAAGGCGCGGTTCTCCTCCAGGCTGGTGCCTATCACTCCGACTATCGATATATTTCCTCCTTTAAGCCTGAAGTAGCGTCTGTGGCTGCCCGATGTAGGGAGCTCCGTACGCTCCGTCAGCTGCTGGCCGGTATAAGACTCGAATAGTGTTTTAAGTGTATCGTCTGCCATAATATGGTGGTTGTTATTTCTTTCGTATCAGCAGGCACATGCCTGCAACGGTCAGCAGGGCGTTGACCAGAATCAACTCGTAACTGAAGCGGTAGCCTCCGAACCATTGCTCGGAGTGGGCCTGAAGTACAAAGCTCAATATAGGGGCGAGTACGGCAACAAGGGGGACCCACTTTTCGCGGACCTTGCGCTTGCAGCAAAGGCCGAATGCGAACATACCCAGAATGGGGCCGTAAGTGTAGCTGGCCAATTTGTAAACCGCATCGATTGCGCTCTTGGTGTTCAGAAGGTAAAACGCCCAGATGCAAAGGACCATGAGTGCGGCTATAACCAGATGCACCTTCTTGCGTATGCTTGTTATTGTTTCTTCGCTCTTTCCGTCGGTGCCTATTATGTCGGCGGTGAATGAGGTAGTGAGTGCGGTGAGCGCTGATCCTCCGGCTGAAAAAGCGCAGGACACAAGTCCCAGCACGAACAGCACGCCGACGAAGGAGGGGAGTGAACCTCCGGTGGCGACAGCCGGGAATATCAGATCGCCGCTCTCCGATATGCCACGCTGCGCAGCGTAGGTGTAGAGCAACACTCCCAGAACATGAATACCACTGGTACCTGCATGACTCCTCCGATTATCATGTTCTTACGCGATTCCGAGGCGTTGCGGCTGCTGAGCGTGCGCTGCATGAGGTCCTGGTCGAGGCCTGTCATTGCAATTACGGTAAACACTCCGGAGAGAAACTGTTTCCAGAAGAAGCGCGGATGATTGGGGTCGTCGAAGAAAAAGATCCTCGACATGCCGCTTCCCTTGATGGTCTCCACCGTGCCGGAGGCGTCGAGACCGAGGTCTTTGGCAATCAGGACTATGGTGAGTACAATGGTTACTGTCATGCAAACAGTCTTGAGGGTGTCGGTCCAGAGTACCGACTTCATGCCGCCCCTGAAAGTGTAAGCAAGCACTATCACCATACATACCAGCGCGTTGACGATGAACGGCAGCCCGAGAGGGCCGAATACCATGAGCTGGAGGGTAATGCACACCACGAACAACCTGACCGATGCTCCCAGGAGCTTGGAAATAAAGAAAAACCATGCTCCGGTTTTGTGAGGGGCGCTTCCGAACCGGTCTTCCAGATACTGGTATATGGACACCATGTTCTTGCGGTAGAAGACAGGTATGAGTACGAAAGCTATTATTATGTATCCCACCAGAAATCCGGCCACCATCTGCATGTAACTCATTGCAGCGCCGTCGGTTCCTACCATTCCGGGCACCGATACGTATGTGACCCCGGACATGGGCGCCCCGATCATGGCTATGGCTACGACCCACCATGGAGCCTTGCGCCCGCCGTTGAAAAAGTCGCCGGAATTGCGCACGCCTCGCGAAGCAAGCAGGGATACTCCAAAGATGAGGACAAACCATCCGAGCATCGTGAGTATCACAGCCAAGGGACTCAGACCGTATTTTAGATTCATTATTGCAAATATAATGAGAATTTACTTAAATTTGCAGACTTAAAAAAAGGATATGAAGAAGATACTCCCGATATTGCTTTTTGTTATCTGCCTCGGTTTTCCGGCCCTGGCGCAAGCTCCCGGTTCTTCTGTGAGTTGGACTGTGGAGGCACGGCAGCTTGAGGCTGATATGTACGAACTGGTGTTTACAGGAAAGGCTGCTGAAGGCTGGCACACATACGGAACAGGCAGCGAGTATTCCGCCCCTTACCTGACGGTTGAAAAGCTCGGCGACTGTACCCTTGAGGGCTCTCTTTACGATATTTCCACGCCTGAGGTTAAAGATGGCGATCCGGTATTCGGGGGCAGTTTCAAGTTGGGTCAGAAAGTGATTGCCACCGGTCCGGCCCCGTCCGTGGGAGGATACCTGAGCTACATAGCCTGCACCGATGGAGCCTGCACTCCTCCTCAGGACTGGGAGTTCGACCTGCCGCTCAGCGACGCCCCGTCACATAGCAGCAGCATCGGCGATCCTGCATCGGAATCATCATCCAAAGGCTCTATCTGGGCACTTATACTTGAGGCCATACTTTGGGGCTTTGCCATGTTGCTTACTCCCTGCGTTTTCCCTATGGTCCCCATGACGGTATCGTTCTTTATGAAGGGCTCGGGAAGTGCTGCAGCCGGGCGCTTCAAGGCATTCATGTACGGGCTTTTCATCGTGCTGCTCTACACTGTGCCAATCAGTGTGATAATACTGATTACCAGGATTGTAGGCGGCGATGCGGTAACGGCCGATATCTTCAACTGGCTCTCTACCCACTGGCTTCCTAATTTGATCTTCTTCGTGGTGTTCATGGTTTTTGCCGCCTCTTTCTTCGGTGCGTTCGAAATCGTGCTCCCTTCGTCGCTTGTCAACAAGAGCGACAAGAACTCCGAGAAGGGCGGCCTTGCCGGCATATTCTTCATGGCTCTCACCCTGGTGCTGGTGTCGTTCTCGTGTACCGGCCCGATAGTGGGTTCGGTGCTGATCCGTTCGACCTCGGGTGAGTTCTGGGCTCCGATGGTCACCATGCTTGCTTTCTCGGTGGCGTTTGCCCTGCCTTTTACTGTACTTGCCCTTTTCCCATCGTTGCTGAAGAAACTCAAGGGCAAGAGCGGCTCCTGGCTGAACAGCGTCAAGGTGGTGCTCGGCTTTATAGAGGTGGCGCTGGGCTTCAAGTTCCTGAGCGTAGCCGACCAGACTTATCACTGGGGTTTGCTTGACAGGGAAGTGTACCTGGCTATCTGGATAGTGGTTTTCTCTCTGCTCGGCCTTTATCTGCTGGGCAAGATCAAGTTCCCTCACGATGATCCTGAGCAGAAGCCGCTTGGCGTATTCCGCCTGACGCTTGTAATAGCAGTTTTCTCGTTCGTGGTTTATATGATTCCCGGCATGTGGGGCGCTCCGCTTAAAGCCTTGTCGGGTTATCTTCCGCCAATTGAAACCCAGGATTTTGTGGTTTGGAATCATGCTGACGGTGCTGCTCCGGCCTCTCAGCCCGCCCGGCGCACCGGAGCAAAATATGACCTCAAGATGCCCCTTGGACTTGATGGCTATTTTACGCTTGAAGAGGGACTCGAAGCCTCAAGGGAACAGGGCAAGCCCTTGTTTGTGGATATAACCGGTCACGGATGTGTAAACTGCCGTGAGATGGAAAGCCGCGTGTGGAGCGATCCGCAGGTGCTTCAGAAGCTTCGTGACGAGTTTGTGATTGTGGCTCTTTATACCGACGACAAAACCAAACTTGACAAGCAGGACTGGGTTACCATGGACAACGGCCGTGTGCTCAAAGACTTGGGGCGGGTAAACTCATATTTGGTAAGGGAACGCTTCGGAGTCAACGCCCAGCCTAATTATGCCTTGCTCGACAGCGAGGGCAACCTGCTGGTCCCTATCAGGGGCTATAATCTTGATATCGATGCCTTCCTGTCTTTCCTCCAGTCGGGTATTGACGCATATAACGCAAAATGACCGATAAAAGAGAGATTTGGATAGACTGGCTCAGGGTCACTGCCTGCTTTTTGGTGATGATGACCCATAGCTGCGAGCCTTTTTACCTGGGCGGAGAGGGATCCCTTATTCTCACCCGTTCCGATGCTTTGTGGGTAAGTGTGCTGAATGTGCTGCCACGGGCGTGCGTCGCGCTGTTCGTGTTCGCATCTTCTTATCTTCAGTTCCCGCTCCATTATCCGACAGGAGAGTTTTTCCGCCGCCGGGCGGTACGCATACTGATTCCTTTCGCTTTCTGGTCGGTGGTATATGCTTTGGCCTGGGGCAACCCGGTCCAGAATTTCAAAGATTTGCTGCTTAATTTCAATTACGCCGCCGGGCATATGTGGTTTGTGTATATGCTTGTGGGGCTGTACCTTATAATGCCGCTTCTGTCACCCTGGGCTGAGAAAGTGGGGAAGAAAGAGCTGCTGGTGTACATAGGGATTTGCTTTTTTACTACCGTTATTCCCCTTATCCGGCAATGGGTCGGCGGCGCTGCTCCCGTGATTTACGGCCCGTCAGGTATCCCCAACGCGGCAAAGTACCCTCTGTGGGGCGAGGCCAGCTGGAACACTTACGGAGTGTTCTATTATCTGAGCGGTTTCGTCGGCTATATGCTTCTCGGGCTTTATTTCAGGCGCTTCGTCGGGGAGCTTGGCTGGGGGCGTACCCTTGGTATAGCCGTACCGGTTTTCCTTGCAGGATTCGGTATCTGCTGCGGTGGCTTCCTGAGCAGGGTGTGGGCTGACTGCGACGGGGTTTTCCCCATTGAAGGTCCTGTGGGACTTGCCGCTCTTTGGGAGGGCCCCTGGCTGAACGACACTGCCGGAGTGGCTCTGATGACCTTGAGCTGGATATTGATATTCAGAAAGATAACCGGCGAGGATGGATTCTATAAGGCTGTCATAAAGCCTCTCTCCAAGGCGGGATACGGAATGTATCTTGGCCATATGATTGTGCTTGGCCTTATCTCCGGGTGGCTTCGCAGCTCACTTGGCACAGGTATGGAAGGCGTACTTGGCATCTGGACCACTCCGGTGCAGATCTTCTCTACCGCTATATTGAGCTTTGCCATTACCGGTATTGCCTGCGTGCTTATTCAGAAAATACCTAAGGCCGGACGCTGGATAGCAGGCTGACAGAACTACCTGGCTAAGAATCTCTGATATCTTGCCCACTCCGTCTGAACACCGGCATCGTGCTCGCCTTTGAAGAAGCTGGCCTGGTGGTTGTTGCTGAAAGGGCTCCAATTGCCGCAAATCTGTCCGTCCAAGGCTATTATGGGTTTGAATGTGCCCATGTTGTTGTGAGCCTTGTGGCTAAAGTCATCCGGCAGTACCACATCCCGGCTTTTATATGCAATCAGGTATTCGTCGTAAGGGGGTATCAGCAAATAGTTTCCTTTGCGGAAGCCTCTGGTCCGCACGTCGTCGGTAAGGTAAAAGGTGCGGCCGGCCCATTGCTCGGCGTGAAGGTAGTCTCCGGCCATTTGTATGCCTTTTCGGCAGTCGTTCAGATTAAGCCCGGACCACCACACAAAATCTTCGAGCGTAGCGGGTTGCCTGCTGCGAAAATACTTCCTGGTAATCAGTAGCAGCGCCTCCTCGCGGCTTAGCCCGGGATCGAACGGTATCTTGCTCTCGCTTAAAGTATAACTGGCTTTCATCGGGAGCAGTTCTCCGCTGCAGAGGACACCGTCGAGCTCCGCAAGGCGGATGTGGTACGAGAGCCGGTGCTCGTCTATACTGATGTCTTTTTCGGACAGAGCCTGCACGAAGTCTTCTTTAGTGGCGCTTCCCGACTTTTCGGCTGCACGGACCAGGATGGGGCGTATCTTTGCTACTTCATGGTCAGGGATTGAGATTCTATTGCTGCTCATCCACCCCTTGATGACCGAAAGAGCTTTGGAGCCGCAGAGCTTCAGCAGGGGATAGTAGTCAGCTGCAGAAACCAGCTGCCAGGTGCCTCTCATAAGGTGAAGGCGGACTATCTGCCCGCTGTCGAACGCTTTCTTGAATGCCTCTCGTGACGGGTTGACGGTGCGCATTTCCACGGCCCAGCGCATCATGCGGTACTCTTGAGCCTGGATGGCACCCATGTGGTCCACTACTTGTGCTGGAGTAGCGAACTGCTGGCAGATGAGCTGCTGATTCAAGAGACGGATAGCTATCGGATTCATTGCGCGGGAAGTCTATATTGCCGGTGCAAATATAATAAAAAGTAACACCGGAAATCTTAGCACCCTTGTATAAGTGCTGCGTGCAGAGTATCTTTGCATACAGTATGGTAACTCTGATAATAATACTGTTGACAGCCGCGGTGAGCATCCTGTGCTTTACCCGCACCCTTAATATAAATGCCCTGAAGTTCAATGCATACGATATAGTGCACCGGGGGCAGTGGTATCGCATGCTCAGCTACGGCTTTGTCCACGGTGGCTGGGGCCACTTGATCTTCAACATGCTTACGCTCTATTTTTTCGGGACTGTTGTGGAGCGTTATTTCTGTTCCGGATTCGGGGATGTCAACGGCGTTATCCTGTATGTGGTTCTCTATGTAAGCGCCATAGCTGTGTCCACTGTCTGGGACCTTGTAAAGTACAGGAATGACTATAACTACAGTGCAGTAGGCGCGTCCGGGGCAGTATCGGCCATTCTGTTTGCGTCCATACTCTTCGAGCCCAAGATGGGGATCTATATCTATCTGATCCCTATCCCGGTTCCGGGCTATATTTTTGCGCCCCTATACTTACTCTATTGCTGGTACATGGCCAAAAGGAATGCAGATAATATTGGCCACACCGCGCATTTCTGGGGTGCGGTGTATGGATTGGTGTTCCCGCTGGTATGCCGTCCGGATATTTTCCGTCACTTTCTTTCCCAGCTGGGGCTGTGATTGCGCACCAGTTTTTTTGCAGATTTTTGTAAATGTCGTTTGCGATATAAATATTTATTCCTATATTTGCATCGTGAACGATATAAATTATAAAGATATGGCAAAGATTTACGATTTCAAGGCCCTGAGCAATAAGGGCGCAGAAGTGGACTTCGCGCAGTTCGAAGGCAAAGTTCTGATGATTGTCAACACCGCATCCAAGTGTGGCTTTACTCCTCAGTATGATGGTCTGGAGGCTCTTTATCAGAGTTATAAGGACCGTGGTCTGGTTATTGTCGGTTTCCCTTGCGACCAGTTTGCTCACCAGGAGCCGGGCAGCAACGAGGAGATTGCCGAATTCTGCCGCATCAACCACGGCGTAACCTTCCCGCTTATGGCCAAGATCGAGGTAAACGGCGACAATGCACATCCTATTTATAAGTATTTGAAGTCGGTGGCCAAGGGCACTTTCGGTAATGCCATCAAGTGGAACTTCACCAAATTCCTCATCAACCGCGACGGCACTGTCATCAAGCGTTTCGCCCCTACAGTCACGCCCGCCAAGATGGAAAAGGACATTCAGGAGATGCTCTAATGGACGGAAGGTTCAATCTGGACAATCAACTCTGTTTCCGTCTCTACACGGCGTCCCGTCTGATCACTCAGACCTATCATCCGCTGCTTAGTGTTTACGGCCTTACATACCCGCAGTACCTGGTTCTCCTGGTACTGTGGGAGAAGGATGCCCAGCCGGTTAATGATATAGCCAAGCGTCTGTTGCTGGAAACCAATACTGTTACACCTCTCCTTAAACGCATGGAGGCTGAAGGTATAATCACGCGCACGCAAGGCACAAAGGACGCGCGCCAGATTATCGTTAACCTCACAAGCAAGGGGAGGGGCCTTCAGGAAAAGCTTTCCGATGTGCCGGAAACCGTGGGGAAATCCGTCCTGTGTGACAGCGTTACCCCTTCAAGCGTCCCCGGCCTTTTCGGGATGCTGGACGGCATTATCAATCAATTAAAGTGCAATAAAAATGAAGACAATCAGTAAGCTTATGACTTCCATTCTCGGATCTGTCCTTTTAGCCGGATGTGCCGGCAATACACCCACTATGTTGCATCCGGCGAAGTGCTTGTTGAGGCTGACGGGGCTCCGTTCCTTTGCCAGAGCGGGCAGATTTTGCTTATTCCTCAATTGATCCCGTTCGCGATACGCTACTACAAGAATGTCGTGGGGTATTCCGGAGGTTTTTCTCTTTCGATACTTCCCGACGCCAATGCTCTGCGATTTCTGGCCGGGCCGCTCCATCAAGGCTTCTGGTTCGATGAGGGGGCCTTCGTGAGCGAGCTGTTCAATATGCTTGCCCTGTCCTTCGAAAAAGGCGACAGGGTGTTTGTGGAAAAAGGACTAGACCTGCTTCTGACACGCATCCAGAGAGCCAAGCGCATGCTCTCGGAGACAAAGCTCCCTGTCATAGATGTCGCCGCCAATGTGGGTATTGAAGATCAATCTTATTTTTCGAGGCTTTTCAAGAAGGAGACCGGCATGACTCCGTCCGCCTTCCGTAAAAAGATGCAAGGATAATCAAATGAACCCTGTAATCATAGCTTTGCTTATTCCGTTCCTGGGGACAGCCCTCGGTTCGGCTTTCGTGTTTTTTATGAAGCGGGATATGCCGCAGTTGCTGCAGAAAATCCTGTTGGGATTCGCTTCGGGAGTGATGGTTGCGGCATCGGTGTGGTCGCTGATTATTCCAGCCATAAATATGGGGCAGGGGACTTCGTCAATTGTTCTGCCTACCGTGGGGCTGCTGGCGGGTTTTGCCTTCCTGCTGCTCATTGACTACATAACGCCTCACATACATCCGTCCGGCAGCAATGAAGGCCCGCAGAGCCGTCTTTCCCGTACCGCTAAGCTCGCACTGGCGGTCACCATCCACAATTTCCCGGAAGGAATGGCGGTGGGTGTGGCCATAGCCGGCGCTCTCACGGCCGACTTCAACATGGCCGGAGCATTTGCCCTGTCGCTTGGTATCGCAATTCAGAACGTGCCTGAAGGAGCTATTATTTCGATGCCCATTAGAGCAGAAGGTAACTCGCGCTGGAAGTCTTTCGGCATCGGTGCGCTAAGCGGCATTGTGGAACCCATAGGCGGTGCGCTTGTCCTGATTCTTGCCACTTCAATACTCGGTATCATGCCGTTCATGCTGGCGTTTGCAGCAGGAGCAATGTTATATGTCGTGGTTGAAGAATTGGTCCCCGACTATTCCCAGGGCAAGCATTCTAACTTGGGCACCATAGGCTTTGCGCTTGGTTTTGCCCTTATGATGGTGCTTGACTTGGTGCTGGGTTAATTACGGTCGATCAGGGGCTTTAGCTCAGTGTCGAAGATGTCTTTTGATACAATCCGGTAATGTGGGTGATACGCCGCATTATACTCCCGGCTGTGGTGTACAATGTAGTGGCCTTCCTCGATTAGAGAATCGAGCCGCTCCAGGTCTTCTTCTGCTCCGGGTATAGTCCCGAAATCTTTGCGGATTATCTCGGCGATGCCCCTCCACTTGGCCGCCCATTCCTCCGGCGTGATCTTTTTTCCCTCGTTCGCGCTCCTTATGAACGCATGCAGCAGCAGCTCCTCGCTGACCAGGCTGTCCAAGACGACAGACAGGTCGACCCGAACGTAGTTCCCCAGGTCTCCCACGGGACAGTAAGCCTTAGCCGGTGATGTGTACCCGAGGCTGTCCAGTTCGTTACGGAAAGATGCAAGTTCTGCGTTCAGATAGTTCCGTGCCGCATCCGCGTCGGGGATAAGGTGCCCGGGACCAAGGTTATCTTGGCAGAAACTTTTGTAAATGTCCTGCACGCGTGATTCGGGATAGTCTTGCAGCTGGCGAGAAATGGCATCCTTCCTGGAAGATGGTTGGCAGCCCAGCAAGAGTAATAAAGGGAGGAGAATACGTAGTTTTATAATAGTTTTCATTGTCTGGCAAATCCTTGTGTCATCCCAGGAACTCCGAAGGGGTGATGCCGGTTTCTTTCTTGAAGAGACGTGTAAAATGATTTGGGTACTCGAAACCCATCAGACGTGCCGTCTCGTTGATATTGTAGCCGTGCATCAGCAGGCTTTTTGCCCTGTCGATAATAAACGTGTGAATATAACCTATGGCCGTTCCTCCGGTGGCCTTATGGACAAGATCTCCGAAATAGTGCGGCGAATAGGCCATACGGGAAGCAAACCAGGTGACGGTGGGGAGGCCCATTTCGTGTTGCAGGCCTTTGTCGTAATATTCAGTCAGCAGACCCTGGAACCGTTTTAGCAGGTCCGATGTGTCCTGGTTCTCGTTCTCTTGCTGCCGGTTGTAGATACGCTTGCAGTAGTCCAGGATGACGCGGATGTATGAGACCATGATACGGCGGAGGTCGACACTGTCTTTGTTTTCAATGATTTCCAGCCGGAGCTGGGTTAGGAGTTGCGTGATCCTCAGCCATTCTGCCGGATTCATCTGCATTGCTTCCGTGGCATAATAGGAAAAGAAAGGATACTCGGGCATCCGTTTCTCCAGATCCGTTCCGTGCAGAAGCTCCGGTGACCACAAAATGGCCCAGCCTGATAAAGACAGAACTGTCCCGTCGTCCTCCTTCCCACCCAACTGACCGGGAGCGACTGCGATGATGGATGAATCGCTCACGTCCAAGGTCTTCATTCCATAAGAGAGCGACCTCGGAAATTCCCTCTGGATGAAAAGTCCCCATACACCGTAGTTGTTCAGGCTGCTCCTGAACGTGGGCAGTTCGTCGTAATGGACCATGCCGAGGAGAGGATGCAACTGCTCTGCTCCCACATAGCGGACATAGACGTTTGGATTGTCAACCTTGAGAATCTTTCTCATTTCTGGTCTTTATTTTTGGTAAATATAATGATTTTCCGCAAAATTGGTATATATTCAGTCGATATATCTATCTGTCGGGCAGCAAAAAGCACCTATCTTTGCAATGATAATAATGCAATCAAACACAATATGTTAGTCAATTTCCGTACAATCCTTTCCGCACTAACGCTTACTGCGCTTCTCTCTTGCACTGAATTGCCGGCCCCGGAGCTTCCGGAGTCTCCTCAGGAGGAGCCAAGTGAGAAACCCGGCGATAATAACGGCGGCAGCGAAGAACCCGGCAGCGAAGAACCCGGCGGCGAAGAACCTGGCGGCGAAACGCCCTCCGGCAAAACTCTCGTCTTGTTTTACAGTTACACTGGCAATTGCAAAACCCTGGCGGCGGCGCTGGCTGGATATGCCGAAGCCGACGTGCAGGAGATTGAGCCTGCCGAAGAGGGGCTGAAATATGACGCAAACAACTATGCGATCGGCAGCCGCCTGATTGCTGCGATACGTGAAAAACCGAACGACGCTAGCAGCTATCCGGCCATCAAGCCGGTCAGCCGCAATGCTGCCGATTATGAGACTATAGTTATCGTGACGCCGCTCTGGTGGAGCAATATGGCTGCCATCATGCAGAGTTATCTGTTCAATGAGGGCTCGAAGATGAAAGGCAAGAAGGTCGGGCTCATTGTCTCCAGCGCTTCCAGCGGGATATCTTCAGTTGTCGCCGATGCCAAGCGCCTGGTGCCTGACGTCCAATGGATGGGTGAAGCACTTTGGATCAACAACAGCAACCGCAGCAGGAGCGTCGAACTCGTAAAAGAGTGGTGGAATGGATTAAATAAAAAAGAAGAAACTATGACAAGCGAAATCAAGATTACCGTTTCCGGGAAGTCTCTTCCGGTGAAGATAGAAGATAATGTGGCTACCAAAGCGCTTGTGGCCGCCCTGCGGGAAGCTCCCATTACATATGAGGCGCACGATTACGGCGGTTTCGAGAAAGTCGGCGGAATCGGAAGGACGCTTCCTTCCAACGATTCGCAAATTACGACCAGCCCCGGCGATGTTATCCTATACAACAGCGACCAGATAGTGCTGTTCTATGGCAGCAACTCATGGAGCTATACCCGTATAGGAAAGATACAATATGGGACTCTTGAAGAACTTAAATCCTTCCTTCAGGCCGGAAATGGAAATATTTCCGTATCTTTATCCCTGTAATAAGTTGGCAATCATTTCGGAAGATAAATATATGCGATTATGAAACAAGTATTCAAAAATATCATGAGAACAGTTTTTTTGTCAGCCTTTATGGCAGCCCTGATGCTGACAGCCTGCGGGCAAACCAAAAAGAGCAATGAAATGAAAGCACTCGTAGCCTATTTTTCTGCCACGGGAACGACTGAGGCCGTGGCAAAGGACCTCGCTGAAGTGACGGGAGCCACCCTCTACGAAATCAAGCCTGAGGTAAAATACACCGCCGCCGATCTCGACTGGCGCAATAAAGAATCCCGCAGCAGCGTAGAAATGGCGGACAAGAATTCCCGCCCTGCCATAGTTAAAGACCTTAAGGATGCTGACAGTTTCGATGTCGTCTATATCGGTTTCCCCGTGTGGTGGTATACTGCTCCCACGATTATCAACACTTTCATCGAGACCTATGGCTTCGAGGGCAAGACCGTCGTTTTCTTTGCAACCTCCGGCGGCAGCAGCATCGACAAGGCCAATCAGGACTTCAAGGCGCAGTATCCAAAGATTGTCTGGAAGGCCGGCAAGACTCTGAATGGTGCAACGAAAGATGATATCAAGACCTGGGTTGACGGACTGAAATAGGTGCAGCATGACCCTCCGGGACCGCATATCTCTGACATGGCGTTATGGAAAAGGTATTTTTCTTATCGGCGCCGTGTTTAACTTGGTGTGCGCAAAATTCCAGTCCGACGGGTTTTCATACGCCTTTTTGGTGGATTCCTTCATAATTAAGGCGGTTATTACAGCCTTAACAGTTTACCTTGTGATGCAATTCCGTGACAGGGATGCTATCTTCTTTTACATCAATCTGGGCCTGTCGCGCAGGAAGTTGCTGGTAAGCGTTATTCTGATAGACTTTCTGGCGCTCGCTATCCTTATGGGGATTATGTTTCTGCTCAATGGATAAGCACAAACTCATAGTAGACAGCGTGGTGGTCCGTTTCGGACGTAAAACGGTTTTGAGTGGTGGTTACATCACTTCGGAAACCGGGATGGTGACAGGATTGCTTGGGCGTAACGGCGCAGGTAAATCCTGTATGTTCCGCGCCCTCATGGGCGGTTTGAGCGTCGAAAACGTGATGGTCAGCATCGACGGAAAGGCCGTGGACCGCAGAATCATAGGCAAGTATATCAAATACCTGCCTCAGGGGCGCTTGATTCCGGATGGAATGCAACTCCACCGGGCTTTCGAGCTTTACGGCCTGAATTACTGGACTTTCGTGAATCGCGTTCCCAAGTATTCCCGTCATTACGATTCTACCATCAGTGAACTCTCCGGCGGAGAAGCGCGGTTGGCAGAATTGTATCTGGTGCTTATGAGCGACGCTCCGTTCTACATTCTTGATGAACCGTTTGCGCAGATAGATCCCGTAAGCATTGAAGCGGTAACAGCCCTCATCCGGGAGCGCAGCAAAGATCACGGCATCATTGTCACCGACCATAACTACGAAGCTATTTCCTCCGTGGCCGACAATCTTTTTGTGATTGCGGACGGCTACACAAATCCGGTCAGGAGCAGGGAGGATCTAGTGAGGCACGGGTACTTGAGGTGATATTTATGCAGTTATTTTGCCGCTTGATATAGTTCGTCTGTCACGGGCTCGAGCCATTCGTTGGAAGAGCCTTCCTGGACGGCGGTGTGGTAAGTGAGGTGCTGGAACCAACTGTCTGCGGCAGCTCCATGCCAATGCTTGATTTCCGCGGGTATCGCGATTACGGTGCCCGGAGTCATGGGAACGGCCGGCTTTCCCCATTCTTGGTACCAGCCTCGTCCGGCTACGCAGATGAGTACCTGCACGGCTCCATGATGGATATGCCAGTTATTGCGGCAGCCAGGTTCAAATGTCACATTGGCAAGGCCGCCGTCCAGCTGGGTAAGGTAACTGTTGCCGGTGAAGTATTGCCCGTACGGATTGAGGACGCCCTTGGGCCAGACGGAGAAATCAACGGTCTGTACAGTGGTGTGTGCATCACCAAGTACGGTTGCCAAGGCGCCGCGCAAGCGCTCGGCCTCGGCAAGTCCCACTTTTTCTTCCAATAAAGAGGGAAGGGCACGGAGCTCTTCGTCAGTTACGCCCATATTACGGGCTCCGGAGACGTGAGCTACAAGCTGGGGCTCACAGCCGGGAAGGGCAGAAATGGCACTTACGGTGACAATCTCCCTGTCGGAGAAACTCAGGTTGTTACGGGCAAAGATATCGCCAAAAAGATGGGCTTTAAGATAATAGTCCGTGGCGGGAACGAAGTCGTAGTTGAACGGCTTGCCTGTGAGCTGCGTCTGTACTTCAGTGCCTTGTTTCAAGGCATCATAATCGGCGGGGAGCGTATCGGCATCCTGGCCGGGATTGTCCTTGATGCCTGCGGCCTCACGCCTTGCCAAAACCTTTTGCAAGGTGCCAAGTGCATTTAGCGAGCGCGGGAATCCGGTATAGGCATACAATTGCGAAAGCGCTTCCTTGGCTTCGCTTATGG
This sequence comes from uncultured Bacteroidia bacterium, assembly GCA_902792815.1. Lineage (GTDB taxonomy): Bacteria > Bacteroidota > Bacteroidia > Bacteroidales > UBA932 > Cryptobacteroides. The sequence continues at coordinate 4,485 of CADBAY010000016.1, read as the reverse complement.
TGAGTCCGTTTTTCAAGGCCTCGGAGAGGGCGGACTCCAGTCCGGCCTGGTCTCCTTTGGCTTCCAGTGAAGCAATGACGGCAAGCCCCTGCCGGCGGGGAGTGAGTGTAGTATTCATTGTTTGTGTTTTCTTTTCGGGTTGAACAGTTGTTGGGGCCAGCGGATTGAACATCCGTATCTGACGGCCGCCAAGTTTGTATTTCTCACGCAGTGCGGCGGCTTCATTCATCATAGGAGATGCGTGGTAGCGGTCCAGGGCGGCCTGGTCGGCCCATTCATCTATAAGCAGGAGGCCGTCCGGATCATCGGCCGGGAAGAAATAGTCGTAGCGGATGCAGCCTTCCACAGCGCGGATGCGGGCAGCAATGCCGCTCTTTTCCATTTCTTGTACATATTTTTTAGCGGCGCCCTTGGGAGCGGTGTAGCGGATGTTGATGGTGAGTTGTGCGTTACAGGGAATTGCCATGATGAGTAAAGCGATAACGGTAAATAACTTAAAGTGCTTCATCTTATTGGATGTTGAAAAGTGACTTTGCATTGTTTGACAGGACATCTTCCGGATTCAAGCCGTGAGCGGCGAGGCAAACTCCAGATGCGCCGTGGCCTTCCACTCGGGGATAGGAAAGAGCTCGTCCATCTCCATTCCATGCGCTTTCACGGCCTCAAGATAGGAGGCCGGTATCATGTGGCAGTGCAGGTCAATCTGCGCCCTGACTGCTTGTGAAAAAAGTGCCATCAGAATCAATCCTGTCAATAATCGTTTCATGGAAATAATCTTTAAGCAAAGGTCGTAACTTTCTTTCTTTTTAATATAACTAATTTACTGAAGAATCTATCATATTTACGGATATTTAGTAATTAATCCGCCATTGCGCGGGCCGCTGACCTGGCAGGCAAAGCTTTGATTCTTAAAGAATTATTTATATATTTGTTCTGAACAATTAAACAAACCACCTATGAACATTGTTAATATCCTCCTCACACTGCTGTTCGGCGCAGTCGCCGGCTGGCTCGCCGGTTTCTTTGTGGTAAAAGACAAGGGCGGCCTCATCTGGAACATCATCATCGGCCTTCTGGGCGGCTTCGTCGGCGGTTGGCTGCTTGGTCTGATCGGTGCTGATGGCTCCTTCTGGTCCCAGTGGTATGGCCAGATCATCAGCGCCGTCATTGGCGCCGTGGTCCTTCTCTGGGTCTGGAACCTGATCAAGAAGTTGTTCAAGAAATAGCACAATTTTGTCACGCAGGTTCTTCCGTGCATGCTTGGCGGCAGTCTTCCTGACTGCCGCCGCTATTTCGTGCAGCAAGGCTCACCGGTCAAATGCTATCGCGGCAATTCTTTCTGGTTCATGCGCACTAGCGGCTACACGCCCAGCACGGTCACGTATATCTGCGACTTCGGCTGGCCTTTAAAGGACCCGCTCGCTTGGCGGCATAGTAGTCGTGCCGTTTGGGATTCTCCGGGAACCAGCCGCGCAGCACGCGTTTTTCTTGCAGGAACATTTCGTTGATGCCCCAGAGGCAGCAAAAGGCAAAGCCCCCGAGGAGAATTGAGAGTATGTCGTTGGATACGAAAAGAGATATTGCGCATAGCACCAGACCCGCTACAAGCCATATCCACCAGCTCTGCCTGCCCCAATAATATTCTGCCTTGATAACAAGAGGATGGCAGATGCCGATGCTCAGGAACACGGCTGCGCCTATGATGATTCCGTTTATATTAATACTCATTTCTTATACTACGTTTTTCACAGGACAAAGTTCGGCAGAACAGATGGAATATTTTAGGCCGGTGAGGGGAAGAATTAGGATTATCCTTGCATCTTCTTTAGGGCGACAGACGGCGTGGAAACAGGGATTCCGAATAATGTTGTATCTTTGTAAAGGCTCTTTACAGTTTTGTAAGGAGGCTTTACGACTTTACACCAGTTAGTTTAAATGCAAGTGTCTGATTATATGAGTGTTGAGCTATTTGGAACGGATTTTGACTGATGTGCGTGCGTAAAAGACTGATTTGAGAATGGCTTCCAAGATTGGAAAAATACTGGTCGTAGATGACAACCTGGGCATTCGCCGGGCACTGGAGATTTTATTACCACTTCACTTTGCAGAGGTGAAGACGATACCTTCGCCGTCCACGCTCGTTTCAACGCTGGAGCAGTTCCGGCCAGACGTGGTGCTTTTGGACATGAACTTCTATACAAGCATCAATACCGGAAACGAAGGCCTTTACTGGGCGGGAGAACTCAAGAAGATGGTGCCGGAGGTTGAAGTGGTATTGTTTACAGCATACGCCGACATCGCCTTGGCAGTGGAAGGGATGAAGAGGGGAGCCTTCGACTTTATCGTGAAGCCTTGGGACAATGATAAACTGATTGAGGTGCTCAAGGCAGCCAGGGACAAGGCTCTCAAGGCGATGGGCAGAGATTCTTCGGCCAAAGGCCTCAGAACGGCAGAATACGGCCCATCCTGTCATTCTGAGCGAAGCGAAGAATCTTTGTTCTGGGGCTCCTCCAAGCCAATGGCGGCCATCCGGAAGACGCTGGACAAGATTGCACCCACGGACGCCACGGTTCTGATAACAGGGGAGAACGGTACCGGCAAGGATGTGCTGGCACGGGAGATTCACGCACGCAGTCTACGGAGTGAGAAGCCGATGGTGGCGGTGGATGCCGGAGCCATCACGGAGACACTCTTCGAAAGCGAACTCTTCGGCCATGTGAAAGGTGCTTTTACGGATGCGCACACCGACCACATCGGCAAATTCGAGCAAGCCGATGGCGGGACGTTGTTCCTGGATGAAATTGGCAATATTCCTCTGCACCTGCAGGCAAAGCTGCTGCGAGCCATTCAGAACCGGAGCATTGTACGGGTGGGCGGCAATGAGGCCAAGCCCATCAATATCCGTTTGATCTGCGCCACAAATATGGATTTGGAGAAGTTGGTCCGTGAGGGACGGTTCCGGGAGGATTTGTACTACCGGATCAACACTGTTCATATCAATCTGCCTCCGCTCAGGGAGCGGAAGGAAGATATCGTACCGCTGGCGCAGATGTTCCTGGAAAGGTTTGCCGAGAAATATCATCGGCCTTTGACGGGGATTGCTCCGGATGCAGCTGCGATGCTGACGGAGGGCCGCTGGAGCGGCAATATCCGCGAGTTGCAGAACTGCATCGAGAAAGCGGTGATCCTTTCTGATGGCAATGAACTGACGGCGAAAGACATCCAGTTGGAGCAGGCGGCCAAACCGGTCGGAACTACCATCAAGGCCGTGAGTGAGGCCGAGGAGGAGAGGATAGTCCGCCAGGCGATGGACCGGACGGACGGCAATATTTCAGCTGCGGCCAAGATGCTGGGTGTGAGCCGGCCCACGCTGTACGCAAAACTGAAGAAGTACGGACTATGACTTTTACCCTCTGGCATATCATCGGAGTTGCTGTTATCGTTGCCATTGTGGTGGCGGTGATTGCTACTATCCGAACACGCCAGAAGGACATCAAGAAGGTAGCATACATGATGGACGCCCTGGAGGATGGGGAGCTGAATTTCCGCTTCCAGGACAAAAACAAGTTCAACCGTACGCTCAACCGCATCCGGACCATCTTTGAAAAACAGCGGCAGGCCCACGAGCAGGATTCCTGGACAAAACTCATCCGCGTGCTCACGCACGAGATTATGAATACGGTGTCGCCGATTGCATCGCTGTCCGATGCACTGTCAAAATCGATGGATGAGAACGGGCACAGCGAGCTGGACATCAAGGCCGGACTGGAGACAATTTCGGACTCATCGAAGAATTTGATTGGTTTCGTGCAGACTTACCGCCAGCTCTCCGGTGTGGCGAAGCCCATCCGCAAGGCGCTGGATTTGCGGGAGCTGATGGATAGTGTCATCGGCTTGAACAGCGAATTAGCCGCCAGCTGTGGTGCTACCTGCAAGTATCGGCCAGAGGAGGATGATTTGATGATTTACGCCGATGAAGGGCAAATCTCCCAGATCCTCATTAACCTCATCAAAAACGCCCTGCAGGCTGGTGCTAAGCACATCGACATTACCGCAAAGATGGGCCGGGATGACGATGTGATTATTCAGGTGACCAACGATGGCGAGCCTATTCCAGTATCGGCCCAGGAGCAGATATTTATTCCGTTCTACACCACCAAAAAGGAGGGCTCCGGCATCGGCCTCTCGATTTCCCGGCAGATTATGCGGAATCACAACGGCAGCATTGAGCTGGTGAGGAGTGATGCCCAGCAGACCGTATTTGAACTACGTTTTAGATAGTCTCCGTTGGAGAAATCTGTAAAGGTAAAGCCCGAAAGTGTAAAGTGTAATGTAAAGCTTTACACTTTTTTCATTTCCTGTCAGAATCATTTCTGCTTCATTATCAATGCTTTATCGCATTTGGCACGGCGGGTGTTAGTATTTGGCACGGTGATAAATCATTGTATGATGAAGACACGACTTTACATATTCGTTTTTGTGGCG